>NZ_BOMZ01000113.1 GCF_016862455.1 Actinoplanes utahensis | reverse complement strand
CCCTTCCCCGTGTGGAGTTCGGCCGCCATGGGTGCGGCGACTCCCCACGCGGGGCTCGGGGTCAGCGGAGCAGCAGGAATGCCGTCAGGGCGAGGATCAGGGCGGCGATCACCGCGAGGGCGACCGGGCCGGCGGCTCGCCAGATCACGCTCTTCCGCGAAGCGTCCGAAGCGTCCGAAGCGTCCGGCGCGCCCGGGGTGTCCGGGGCGGGCCGCGGCGGCGTGGTGAAGCCGAGCCGGCCGGGGACCGCGTCGACCGGGTGCATGGTGGAGGGCCCGGTCGGCGCCCCGGGGGACGGCGACGTCAGCGTGAACGGGCGGGCGACCGGCGGCCCGGCGTGCTGGGTCACGTAGAGCGGCGGGTTGTTGTCCGGGACGACCGTGTGCGGGCCGGGCGCCGCCGGGCCGCTGGGCGGGATCGGCGGGAAGTATCCGTTCGGCGGCGGGGTCGGTGTCCCGCCCGGCTGGATGTGGTCGGTCCACTGCCGGCCGTCCCACCAGCGTTGCGCCGGCAGGCCGCTCGGATCGGCGTACCATCCGGCGGGCTGCGTCATGGCGTGCTCCTTACGTCGGCCGAGGCGGATCCACGAGACAGAACCTGGGTGCCTGATCGGCCGGGCACGCGTGAAGTTGAGGGTTCCCGCCCGCCGGGGGCTGTTCGGCGGGCGGGACGTTCCTCAGGAGCGGGTGATCGACAGGTTGTCGACGGCCGCTTCGACGAGCGAGGCGGTTCCGGCGTCGGCCGCCTCCACCTGGAGGCGGATCGTCTGCCCGGCGTACGCCGAGAGGTTCGCCGTGGCGGTGGTCCAGGCGGCCGCCTTGTTGGCCGCCGACGCCGTCTGGCTGAGCACCGTCGTCGTGGTCGTCCCGGACACCACCCGTACCCGCAGGTAGTCGGCGTTGGTGGCGTTGTTGAGGTGCGCGAGGTACCACGACAGGTTCAGGGTCAGGGTGCCGGTGGGCAGCGTGATCGCCGGCGAGGTGATCGTGCTGATCCCGCCGTCCAGGTCGTTGGCGCCCGCGCTGGATCCGGCGGTGGCCCCGGTCACCAGGGCGTAGGTGCCGCCGGCCGTGGTCCCGAGCTGGGTGGTGACGCCGGAGCTGGTGGTGGCGGCCGGGTCGCCGCGCTCGAACCGGCCGGAGGTGGCGGTGTCGGCCGTGCCGGCGGTCCAGCCGGTCGCGGTCTCCAGGCCGTCGGACCAGACGGTGGTGCCGGGCGGCGTGGTGGTGCCGCCGTCGGCGAGCGTCCACACGGCGTGCGCGATGGCGTCGGAGTTGCGGTCCAGCGCGGTGTCGTTGATGTTCGCGGTGGTGTCGCAGGACGCGTGGTAGCAGGGGTCGAAGCGGCCGGTCGTGCCGCCCCAGAGCTGGACCTGCGCGGACGTCTTGGTGCCTTCGGCGCCGGTGAAGATGCCGCCCGCCGGGATCCCGGCGGCGATGAACGGGCCGTAGTCGCTGCGCCCGTCGAAGTCGGTGCCGCGGGTCGGCACGCCGATCGACGTGAAGTAGCCGGCCAGGGTCGCCTCGATCTGCGCCGAGCCGGCCGGGCCGGGGCCCGCGCCGGTGCCGTCGGAGTTGTCGCCGTCGTAGAGGAAGTAGCCGGGGTTCGGCGAGCCGATCATGTCGAAGTTGAGGTAGCCGCCGATGTCCGCCTTCTGGGCCGCGGTCAGCGAGTTGACGTACGCCGTCGAACCGCGCAGACCCAGCTCCTCCGCGCCCCACCAGGCGAACCGCAGATGCCGGTCCGGCTGGAAGCCGGAGCGGGCGACCTGGAGCGCGACCTCGAGGATGCCCGCCGAGCCGGAACCGTTGTCGTTGATGCCCGGGCCGACGGCGACGCTGTCCAGGTGCCCGCCGATCATCAGGGTGTCGGTGGTGTCACCGCCGGGCCAGTCGGCGATCAGGTTGTAGCCGGTCGCGCCGCCGTAGGTGAACGACTGCTGCCTGGTGGTGAACCCGGCCGCGTCGAGCAGGCCCTTCACGTAGGTGACCGAGGCCAGGTAGCCGGGCCGGCCGTGGGCCCGGTTGCCGCCGTTGGCGGTGGCGATGCTCTGGAGCTGGGCGAGGTGCGCCTTGACGTTGGCGACCGGGATGTCCGGCGCCGCGGCCGCGGCCTGCGCCTGCACCGGGCTCGCGGCGCCGAGGACGGCTACCAGCGCCGCCGCGCCGATGAGCGGGAGTGCTCGCACGGGTTCTCCTCTGCGAGAAAACGGGGGAACGGATCGCCCGAGCATCGCATTGACGAACGTCCACCCGTCCATATCAATCGGTACCTACCGCCATGGATGTGAGGCATGTGCATGGGTTGATGGCTAGGCTGCGAAGGATCGTTCCCGGCTCGGGCCGGTCGCCACCGCGACCGGAACGGCCGGAGGAACGGCTCGACAACGGAAGGCAAGGGATGCGAAAAATCCTGGCGGCCACCATCGCCGCATCCGTCGGTCTGCTGATCGGCGCCGGGGTGGTCCCGGTCGCGGCTTCGGCCGCGCCGAAGGCGCCCGGTTACACCCCACCACCGATCGACTGGGGCACCTGCACCCGGGCCAGCCTGCAGGCTCGCGGCGCCCAGTGCGGTTTCCTGGTGGTCCCGCTCGACTACGCCAAGCCCGGCGGCACCAAGATCAAGATCGCGGTGTCCCGGATCAAGCACAAGTCGAGCGACGCCGATTACCAGGGCGTCATGCTCACCAACCCGGGCGGCCCCGGCGGTTCCGGGCTGGGCCTGCCGGTGCTCGGCGAGTTCGTGCCGGACGGCGCCGGCGGCTACTACGACTGGATCGGCTTCGACCCGCGCGGCGTCGGCTCCAGCGTGCCCGCGCTGACCTGCGACCCGAATTACGCCGGCTACAACCGGCCCTTCTACGTGCCGGTCACCCGCCAGCTCGAGAAGACCTGGCTGGCGAAGGCGAAGGGGTACGCGGAGGCCTGTGACTCCGCCGGTGGGGCGCTGCTCGACCACCTCAAGACCACCGACACCGTCGCGGACATGGAGAGCCTGCGCAAGGCCCTCGGCGCTGAGAAGATCAACTACTACGGCTTCTCGTACGGCACCTACCTCGGCCAGGTCTACGCCACCCAGCACCCGGAGCGGGTCCGCCGGTTCGTGTTCGACGGCGTGGTCAACCCCGAGCGGGTCTGGTACAAGGCCAACCTGGACCAGGACATCCAGTTCGACCAGAACATGGACGTCTACTTCGGCTGGATCGCGAAGTACGACTCGGTCTACCACCTCGGCAAGACGGCCAAGGAGGTGGAGCGCAAGTACTACGCGACGCTCTACTCGCTGATCAAGAACCCGGCCGCCGGGAAGATCGGCCCGGACGAGTGGAACGACGTCTTCGTCCAGGCCGGCTACTACGTGTACGGCTGGGAGGACGTCGCCTCGGCGTTCTCCGCCTGGGTCAACGAGAAGGACGCCGCCCCGCTGCTGGAGCTCTACGGCACGCCCGGCGCGCCCGGCTCCGACAACGGGTACGCCGTCTACCTCGGCGTCCAGTGCACCGACGTGCAGTGGCCGACGCGGTGGTCGACCTGGCAGCGGGACAACTGGGCGGTCCACTTCCGGGCACCGTTCATGACCTGGAACAACGCCTGGTACAACGCGCCCTGCATCAACTGGGGCGCCAAGGCCGGCAAGCCGGTCGAGATCAACGGCAAGAAGGTTCCGCCGATCCTGCTGATCAGTGAGACCGAGGACGCGGCCACGCCGTACGAGGGCGCGCTCGAGGTCCGTCAGCGGTTCCCGAAGTCCGTGCTGATCGAGGGCGTCGGCGGCACCACCCACTCCGGTTCGCTCAACGGCGTGGCGTGCACCGACGACACCATCGCCGCCTACCTGGCCACCGGCGCCCTGCCGGACCGGGTCCGCGGCAACCGTTCCGACAAGCAGTGTGAGCCCAACCCGCAGCCGGACCCGACCGCTGTCACGACCTTCAAGGCCGGTGGCGCCGACGAGGTCCGTGCGGAGATCGGACCGCGCTGACGACACGGCCCGGGCGGTGCGTACACCGCCCGGGCCGTGCGTCTCACCGTTCGGCGTTCTTCTTCGCCGCCTGGATCTGTTCGTAGACCCGGGTACGCAACGCGATGAACCGGGGGTCGGCCCGTGTGGTGAGCTGATCCCGGTCGGCCGGCAGGTCGATGAGCAGCTCGTCCTGCACCACCGTCGGTGACGAGGACAGCATCACCACCCGCTGTCCCAGATAGACCGACTCGTCGATGTCGTGGGTGACGAACAGGATCGTCACCCCCAGCCGTTTCCACAGCTCGCGAACCAGGTCCTCCAGATCGGCGCGGGTCTGCGCGTCGACCGCCGCGAACGGCTCGTCCATCAGCAGCGTCCGCGGCTCGTACGCGACCGCGCGGGCGATCGCCACCCGCTGCTGCATGCCGCCGGACAGCTGCCACGGGTACGCCGCCGCGGACCCGGTCAGCCCGACCGCGTCCAGCGACTGCTCGATGAGCTCCTGCCGGCGCCTCTTCGGCACCTTCTTCTGCTTGAGCGGCAGTTCCACGTTGTCGCGCACGTTCATCCAGGGGAACAGGCTGCGCCCGTACTCCTGGAAGACCACCGCCATGCCCTCCGGCGGTCCGTCGACCGCCTTCCCGTCGACCCGCACGTCGCCGGCGGTCGGCGCGAGCAGGCCGGCCAGGCAGCGCAGCAGAGTGGTCTTGCCGCAGCCGGACGGGCCGACCAGGCAGACCAGATCGCCGTTCTCCACGGTGAACGTGAGATCGCGGAGCGCCTCCACCTCACGACTCCCGGACTGGTAGACCTTCCGCAGGCCCTTCACTTCCAGCATCGTCGTGCTCCCTCCAGCTGAAAAACCGTTGAAGATCTACGGCCGGGCCGCTGTCGAGAAGACCACTCGACAACGACCTAGCTGAAAAACCGTTGAAGATCTACGGCCGGGCCGCTGTCGAGAAGACCACTCGACAACGACCTAGCTGAAAAACTGTCGAAGATCTACGGGCCTAGCTCGAACGCTGCGCCGCGCGCAGGCCCTCGTACCACCGCAACGCCCGCCGCTCGGCGAGCCGGAAAAGCAGCGACAGCACGAAGCCGAGCAGGCCGAGCAGGATGATCCCGCTCCACATCTCCGGGATCGCGAAGCTGCGCTGGAACTGCACGATGGTGAAGCCGAGGCCGTTGCTGGCCGCGAACATCTCGCTGATCACCATCAGGATGATCGCGATGGACAGCGCCTGGCGCAGTCCGGCCGCGATCTGCGGGCTCGCCGACGGCAGGACGACGCGCGTGATCCGGGCGGTTCCGTTCACCCCGTACGAGCGTGCGGTGTCCAGGACCACGCTGTCCACCGCGCGGACGCCCTCCACCGTGTTGAGCAGGATCGGCCAGATGCACCCGAAGACGATGACGATCACCTTCATGGTGTCGCCGATGCCCGCGAACAGCATGATCACCGGGACCAGGACGGGCGGCGGGATGGCCCGGAAGAACTCCAGGACCGGTTCCATGACGGCCCGCAGCCGCCGGTTCAGGCCGATCGCCACGCCCGCGCCGACGCCGATCAGGGCGGCCAGCGCGAAACCGGCGAACAGCCGCAGCAGGCTGGGCAGAACCTCGGCCTCGAGCTGCGTCGGCGTCCAGGTGGTCCGGAACGCCGCCAGGATCTTCGACAGCGGGGGAGAGTAGTAGGACTCGCTGCCGGCACTGAGCACCCACCACGCCCCGAAGAGCACGGCCGGAAGAGCAAGAGCGAGAACGACCTTCTTGAGTACGTTCATCAGACTGTGCCTTCCCGGGCATGCGCTCGCGGCCCTTGCTTCGCTGCGGTGCACTCGCTCATGCTGTGCCTTCCCGGGCATGCCCTCGCGGCCCTTGCTTCGCTGCGGTGCACTCGCTCATGCCGATACCTCGCCACGGACCGACTGGTGCCAGGCGAGCAGGCGGCGCTCGCCGGTACGAGCCAGCAGGTTGATCAGCACGCCGAGCACGCCGGTGACGACGATCAGCGCGTACATGGTGGGCACCGCCTCGGACGCCTGCGCGACCGCGATCTCCTTGCCCAGGCCGGGCGACCCGATCACCAGTTCGGCGGTGATCGCCAGGACCAGGGCCACCGACGCGGCGAGCCGGACACCGGTGAACACGTACGGCAGGGCGGTCGGCCAGAGCACGTGCCGGATCCGGGCCCACGCGGAGAACCGGAAACTGCGGGCCGTCTCGAAGGCGACCGGGTCGACGTCCGCGACCCCGTACAGCACCTGCACCAGCACCTGCCAGAACGCGGCGTAGCAGACCAGCAGCAGGGTGGAGCCCAGATCGGTGCCGTAGAGCAGCACGGCGAGGGGGATCAGCGCCACCGACGGGATCGGACGCAGGAACTCCACCGTCGAGGCGGTCAGCGCCCGCAGCGCCGGCACCGACCCGATCACGAGGCCGGCCAGCACCCCGGCCGCGACCGCGATGGCCAGGCCGAGCGCCCACGCGACAAGCGTGTCGGACAGCGCCGTCCAGAACGCTCCGCTGGCGGCCTCCTCGGCCAGGGCGGCCATGATCCGGCTGGCCGGCGGCAGGAACCGCTCGTCGACCAGGCCCAGCCGCGGCATCAGTTCGATGATGAGGAGCAACCCGGCCAGGCCGGCGACACCGAGGAGCACGGTGTCACCGGCCGGGTTGCCGCGACGGGCGGTCGTCACGGGAGGAGCTTCTCCAGGTCCGGCGCCTTGGTGAAGATGCCGTCCTTGGCGCCCAGGTCGGCGATGGTCTGCACGGAGGCCTCGTTGATCTGGGTCGGCCACTTCGGCAGGACCACCGCGGCGCGCAGCTTCTCGTCGATCTTGGTGTAGGTGCCGAGGATCGCGCGCACCTCGTCCGGGTGGGCGTCGGCGTACGTCAGCGACTCGTGGATCGCCTCGGTGAACCGCTTGACCAGGTCGGGGTCGTCGGCGAGCAGCTTCTGCGAGGTGAAGTAGGCGGCGACGGTCAGGTTCGGCGCGGCGTCGACGTAGGTGGAGGCGACCTCACGGCCACCGGCGGCCTTGATCGCGGACAGCTGCGGTTCGACCACCCAGGCCGCGTCGACCTGGCCCTCCGCGAGCGCCGCCGGCATGGCCGGGAACCCCATCTCGACGAAGTTCAGCGACGCCGGGTCGCCGCCGGCCTTGCGCACCGACTCGCGGGTGACGGTGTCGCCGATGTTCTTCAGCGTGTTCACCGAGATCTTCTTGCCGGTCAGGTCCTTGGCGGTCTTGATCGCGCTGTCGCCCTTCACGACGACGGCGCCGAAGTCCTTGCCGGCCTCGCCGGTCGAGGCCACCCCGGCGGCGATCGCCTTGATCGGGATGTCCTTGGACTGGGCGATCATCAGCGAGGTCAGGTTGCTGAAGCCGAACTGGAACTGGTTGTTGGAGACACCCGGGACGATCGCCGCGCCGCCCTGCCCGGCCTCGAGGGTCAGCTCGATGTTCCGGTTCTTGAAGAAGCCCTTCGACTGGCCCAGGTAGATCGGGGCCACATCGATGATCGGGATGACGCCGACCTTGACCTGGTCCACGCCGCCCTCCGAGCCCGAGTCCCCCGACGAACCACAGGCCGTCAGGGAGCCGGCGAGCACGGCCGCCGTCAGCCCCGCGAGTAGACGCCGCATATTTACTCCTTCGAAATGTGTGCGCATGACGAACGTGAGTTCTCATCAAGAACGCTATGATGTGCCCCGTGTCACGTCAACGATCTGGGTCGATCATCTGATGCCGCGCGAACCGTACTACGTCCAGTCGCTGGAACGGGGACTCGCGGTGATCCGGGCGTTCGACGCTCATCACTCCCAGCTCACCCTCAGCGACGTGGCCCGGGCCTGCGGTCTCACCCGCGCGGCGGCCCGCCGGTTCCTGCTCACGCTGACCGACCTGGGCTACGTGCGCACCGACGGCCGGCTGTTCTCGCTGGCCCCGCGGGTCCTCGAGCTGGGGTACTCGTACCTCTCCAGCCTGTCCCTGCCGGAGGTCGCCGAACCGCACCTGGAGCGCCTCGTCGCGGCGGTGCGCGAGTCCTCGTCGATGTCGGTGCTCGACGGGGACGACATCGTCTACGTCGCCCGTGTCCCGACGACCAGGATCATGCGCGTCGCGATCAACGTCGGCACCCGATTCCCGGCATACCCCACATCGATGGGCCGAGTCCTGCTCGCCGGCCTGCCCGAGGCGGACCTGGCCGGCTACCTCGGCCGGGCCGCGCTGGAGCCGCTCACCGACCGCACCCTGCGCACCGCGGACGCGCTGCGCGCCGAACTCGACCAGGTCCGCGTGCAGGGCCACGCGGTCGTCGACCAGGAACTCGAAGAAGGGCTGCGAGCCATCGCCGCGCCGATCCGCGACCGGACCGGGCGGGTCACCGCAGCCGTCAACATCTCCGTGCACGCGGCCCGCGCCACCGTCGCCGACATGCGCGACCGGCTGCTCCCGCCGCTGCTGGCGGCCACCGCCGCGATCGAGGCCGACCTGCGGATCGCGACGGGACGCCGGACCGTGTGACGTCTCAGGCGGCGCGGACGCTGTCCTGGTCGTGGTGCAGATGCCGCGAACCCGGGATGCGTTTGGCGGCGTACATCGCGGTGTCCGCCCGGCGCAGCAGACCCGCCGCCGGACCGCACGCGATGCCGATGCTCGCCCGGATGTGCAGCTTCCGGTCCCCGACCGGCACCGGATCGTGCAACCCGGCCACCACCCGGTCGGCGACCGCCGCCGCCTCCGCGCAGCTGGTGCCCGGCAGCAGCAGCACGAACTCGTCGCCGCCCAGCCGGGCCGCGGTGTCGCCGGGCCGGACCGCCGCGGTCAGCGCCGCGCCCACCCGGGTCAGCAGCAGATCGCCCGCCTCGTGCCCGTACGTGTCGTTGACCGCCTTGAACCCGTCCAGGTCCAGCAGCGCGACATGCGCGTCACCGTCGTCGCACAGCCCGTCGAGGCGGCGCTGGAACAGCGCCCGGTTCGCCAGCCCGGTCAGCGCGTCGTGCGAGGCCTGATGATCGAGCCGGGCCAGCAGCCGGCTGTTGTCGCGCAGCGCCGTCATCTGCCGGAACGCCACCATCCCGGTCAGCGCCACCGCGGTGAACGCCACCGCCACCAGATCCTCGTCGTCCCGCCACGCACTGACCAGCAGCAGCGCGTCGACCGCCGCCACCGCCGCGTACGGCAGCACGCTGTAGGGCCGCCTGGCGGACTTCGCCCGCGGCGCCGGGGCGCGCCACTGCGCCTCCGCGGCCCGCGCCGCCAGCAGGTAGATCAGCGGCAGATACAGCTGCGCCATGAACAGCCGCTCGTCGGCCGCCGCCGCCAGCGGCTGCAGCATCGGCGTCAGGGTGCCGACCAGCACACACACCGCGAGCATCCGCAGCCCCCGGGCGTCGATCGCGGAGTAGTCCGCGATCACCGCCTTCGCCAGCGCGAACACGCTCAGGATCGCCAGCACCGACAGCCCCAGCGAGGCCAGCAACTCCGGCGTCACCCCGGCGGCCAGCGCCTGCCGGGTGCCGAAGTGCCAGATGAAGACCGCCGCCGCGAGGGCCACGATGCCGGAGTCCAGCGCCACGCGTGCGCCGGCGCCCGGCCGGCCGTCCCCGACGGGCAGGCGGATCAGCGCATGGATCAGGCAGACCAGGGCGAGACCATCGAAGACCAACATCCAAGGCCCGGTGTACGAGGTACGCACTCCCGGATGCGCCAGGACATCGGCCGCCTGCGCCGTCTGACCCGCCGCCACCAGCACCGGGACCGGCGTCACGTGCCGCCAGAACCGCCGGGTCGGGCCCGGCAGCGCCACATTGCGCGACACCGACCAGAACGCCACCGACACCAGCGGCCCGCTGACCGGGATCGTCGCCCACAACAGCCATGCCGGTCCGGCCGGGTGCACCACGGTGACCGCGAACAACGCCGACGCCACCATGAAGAGCGCCAGGCAGGCCCGGGACGCCAGCCGCCTGTTCCAGTCCACGATCTCCCACTCCCCACCGAAACCGTCGGACAGCCAGATCGGCGGAACCCCGCGAAACTTGAGTGCTCAAATTCCAGCGGTCGCGGCCGAAAGGTCGGACGTGCGGTCGAGATGGATGATCTGGCTGGGATCCGGGCTGGGCGCGGCGATGGTCTACGCCATGCTGCCGTACGGATGGGCGTCCGTCGTCGTCTCCACGCTCTTCTCCGCCGGATCATGCGCCGTGATGGTCGCCGGCGCCCGGCGGCACCGCCCGCCCGCCGCCGGATACTGGTACCTCTTCGCCGCCGGCGTCGCCACCTGGGTCGCCGGCGACGTCCTCTACGCCGTCCAGGCGCTGACCGGCGACCTGTCCTACCCGTCCTGGGCCGACGCCTTCTACCTGGGCGCCTACCCGATGCTGACGATCGCCCTCTTCCGCCTCACCCGGGAACGGTTCCTCGAACGCGGCGTCCTCGACTCGGCGATCATCGCCGTCGGCCTCGGCATCGTCTACTGGACGTTCCTGATCGAGCCGATCCTCGCCGACACCGGCGTCCCCCTGCTCACCCGGCTCGTCACCGCCGGATATCCCACCAGCGGCGTGCTGCTCTGCGCCGTCATCGTGCCGATCCTGCTCCGGCGCGGGCCGCGCAGCCCCAGCCTGTGGCTGCTCACCGCGGGCAGCGCGCTCACCCTCGCCGGCAACACCGCATACACCCTGCTGCCCACCCTGCTGCCACCCACCCTGCTGTACGCCGGGTACCTGCTGGCGTACGCCTGCTGGGCCGCCGCTGCCGCCCACCCGTCGGCGGCGCAGCCGGTCAGCGGCGACCGCGACACCCTCGGCCGCAGCCGCCTGCTCGTCCTCACCGCCTCCACCCTGCTGGTCCCCGCCATCCTGCTGGTCCAGGGCGAACGCGGCGGCGACCGGATGAGCTGGGAGGCGGTCGCCGTCGGCTCGATGGCCCTGTTCGTGCTCGTCGCCACCCGCATGCACGGCTACATCTCCCGCGTCGACAGCCAGGCCCGCCAACTGCGCGACCTGGCCATGCGCGACGACCTCACCGGCCTGCCCAACCGCCGCGACCTCGAACACCGCGCCGCCGCCGCGGTCGCCACCGCCCCCTGCCACCTCATCATGATCGACCTGGCCGGCTTCAAACACGTCAACGACCGGCTCGGCCGCTCCGTCGGCGACCAGGCCCTGATCGCCGTGGCCGCCCTGCTGCGCCAGAACATCCGCCACGGCGACGTGGCCGCCCGCATGGGCGCCGACGAGTTCGCCGTCCTCGCCTGCGACACCCTTCCCGACGACGGTTCGGCCCTCGCCACCCGTCTGCTGGAGGTGCTGCGCCACCCGGTTCACGCCGGCGAACACGAACTCCTCCTCACCGCCCGCCTCGGCGTCGCCTTCTCACCGTCCCCCACCGCCGCGTCCCCCTCCGCGCCGTCCTCCTCCACTCCCGCCGTACCGTCCCGGGTCTCCGCCTCTCCGTCCTCTCCCGCCGTCTTCTCCAGTTCCGCCGTTCCTCCTGCCGCCTCCTCCGGCTCCGCCGTTTCTTCTGCCGCCTGCTCTGCCGCCGCCGAACTGGTGCGGCGGGCGGACACGGCCCGGTACGCGGCCAAAGCGACCGGCGGGCAGATCGTCGAATACACGCCCGAACTGGACGAACGTGCCGAGGCGGTGGAACGGCTCGGCGCCGACCTGCGGCACAGCCTCGACGACGGCGACTTCCACGTCGTCTACCAGCCGATCATCGACCTCCGCGACGGCACGACGGTCGCGGTCGAAGCCCTGGTGCGGTGGAATCATCCGGTACGCGGCCCGGTCAGCCCCGTCGCGTTCATCCCCGCCGCCGAGGACAACGGCCTCATCGTCGAACTGGGGGAGTGGGTGATGCGTACCTCCTGCACACAGCTGGCCACCTGGCGCCGCGACCTGGGCCCGGACGCCCCGCGCTACATCAGCGTCAACGTGTCCCCCCGCCAGCTGAGCGAACCCGGCTTCCCCGCCGTCGTCACCGCCATCCTCGCCGACACCGGCCTGACCCCCGCCGACCTGCTGGTCGAGGTCACCGAAACCGCCATCTTCGGCGGCGGCACCGCCATCGAGGCCGTCGAGTCCCTGCACGACGCCGGAATCCGGATCGCCCTCGACGACTTCGGCACCGGCCACTCATCCCTGGGCCTGCTCCGCACCGTCCCCGTCGACGTCCTCAAGGTCGACAAATCCTTCGTCGACGAGATCACCGCCCCGGCCGGCCGTGCCGTCATCGTCGACGCCCTCATCCACGTGGCCGACGGCCTCGGCCTCCGCGCCGTCGCCGAAGGCGTCGAGACCGCCGACCAGGCCGCCTACCTGCGCGACCTCGGCTACCACTACGCCCAGGGCTACCACTTCGGCAAACCGACCCCGGCCCCCGACTTCACCACCCGGCACGCCGTCCCCGCCACCCGCTAGACCCGCCGAACCCTGCCGCGCTGCTCATCGGAGAGCCGCGGCGGCTTCCGCGCCCAGGTGTCCGTGCCACAGGTCTCGCAGTACAGGCGAGCTTCGATCAGCTCACCCTCCCGTTCGACGTACGCCACCTCGATCAGGCCACCGTCCCCCTCCGGACAGCTCACCACCCGATCCGGATCGACCAGCTTCCCACTAGCCGTTCCGACCCACTCGACGAACGCCCTACGTTCCATCAGCTCCACCGGATCCTCTGGAGCCACCGGCGGATCGCGGCGACATCGCCCGGATGGAGGTCTTCCAGCGTCGCGAGCCATGCCGCATACCGGGGAAGATACGAGGACCTGTCGGGCTCTCTCGCCGCAAAGGTGTCCAGCGCGTCCTCTCCCGTGGTCGAGGAGACCAACACTGAACCGTCAAGCGAGAGGAATCGGAATTCCGGCCGGCACCAGGCACTGCCGAGCAGTGCGGCCGCGCCCGTCCCCATGATGTCCCAGTCCTCCTGCAGTTCCACGCAGAGCCACTCCGACGGCCCGTCTTCGCCCGGCAGGTAGGCCATGAGGAAACGCGGATCCGTTTCGCTGAAGAGACCGGTTTCGAGCGAGATCCGGTACCAGTCCGAGTTCGCCTTGCCGTGCAGCAGCGGATCGGTGAAGTACGTCGCCGCCCAAGCCCAGCGTTCCTCCACCGGATAACTGGGCGCCTGCGCTGTCACGAGCGCAGGAATGACCGCACCGGGTCCGTCGTAGTCATCCAGCAGCACAAGTCCCGCGGCTCGGAGCGCATTCCGGGTATCCGGTTTCAAGGAAGATCTCCAGCACGCCCATGTCGACGGCCCGGCCCAGCCCTCGAACCCGTGCGCCGATCAGCGCACCACGAACGGCTTCCACATCGACCATGGACAGTATTCCGCTCGCCTTCGTCATCCCTCAACGTAGTCGAGCCAGTCGCGTATCTTGGCGGCATCCTCCGGATGGAGATACTCGTCCGACACGAGC
Source organism: Actinoplanes utahensis (assembly GCF_016862455.1). Lineage (GTDB taxonomy): Bacteria > Actinomycetota > Actinomycetes > Mycobacteriales > Micromonosporaceae > Actinoplanes > Actinoplanes utahensis. Next base: position 59,831 of record NZ_BOMZ01000113.1, on the reverse strand, counting down.
CCACTGGCGAACAGGCGAAAAATCTCTGAACGGTTCGGATCTTTCACGAGGAAAATATCGATCGTCGTTTGGTTGGTCGTGCCGCAGGCCAGCACCGACCCATCCATCGCAAGCATGCGGAATTCCGGGCAGCCGGATCTGCTTCCGAGCGTGCCGGCGGCACCCTTTCCCACGATGTCCCACGGATTTTGCAGTTCGACGCAGATCCATCGTGAGGGCTCGTCTTCGCCTGCCTGATGGGCTAGTAGAAAACGTCGGTCGGTCGCGAGGAAGAGGCCTGCCTCGATCGACATCCGATACCAGTCGGCATTCGCTTTCTCGACCAATTGCGGATCCGTGGTATCCAGTGTCGATTCGCTCCAGCGTTCCTCAGCCGGACAACTCGGCGCCTGGCCGGTCAACAACGCCGGAACAAGCGTCCCTGAGCCGTTGTACTCCCCCAAGACGGTAAGACCTGCGACAGCGAGGTCCTCCTCGATGCCCACTTTGTCAGCTCCAATCCGACGGTGGCGCCACGTAGCGTTGCGGGAGTTTGGCATACCCATACTCCGTGATGACGTTGTAATTGTGATCAAGGACGAAGCCGACGACGCCGTCGCTGCGGACGAGCACGCGGGTCAACGTCGTCGGGGATTTGGCGCCCGTGAAGATGGTCGCGCGATGCCACGGACTGCTCGTGTTTTTGGCTCTATACCAATCGGGCTGGCCTGCGCTGATCCGTTGTCTGGTAACGCCGCTCTCGATCTTGTTCACTGTCTCGTGAACTTCCCTCGGGATCTCCGCCCACGCCCGATGTGCGGCTTCGCTGCGTTCGTCCACCACCTTCGGGTGGTAGGGGTCCCTCTCGAACGCCGGCGAGATCGCCTCCGGCCAGACCTCGGCCGGTTCCTCGGATGGTTTGGCCTTGGATTTCTTGCCCTCGGGTTCGGCGGCGATGAAAGGGGCGTCGCCGGTGTTGAGGGGGCGGTGGCGGGCCTGGCCGTCGACCGTGATGGCGTCCATGCGGACCAGGTCGGAGGACATGGCCTGGCCGGTGTGGGTCTGGAAAGGGTGATCCGGCTGGAGTTGGCGGGTCTGCGGGTCGGCGTAGAGGATCTCGCCGTCCTTGTTGACGATGGCGATCGAGTGGGTACGGCCGGCCATGTCCTGGGTCTTGACGAAGGCGAACGCGCCGGGACCCAGGCCGAGCAGGTGGTTCTTGAGCCGGTTGTGGGCCTGCTGCACCTTTTCCCGGGCCAGTTGCGGGTCGTGCAGGCCGACGTCGACCAGGCCCTCGAACTTGCCGCCGGCGATCTTCTCCATCCGGGCGGTGACGCCCTTCTCGGCGCCCATCGGCAGGTTCGGGTCGCCGTGGTGGAAGCCGTCGAAGGTGCGGGCGGCGGCGACCCGGGGGCGGGCGTGCATCCACGTCTCGTAGAAGGCCAGCACGTTGTCGCCGCAGTTGTTCGAGCGGGTCGGGTCGGCTTCCGCGCCGCCGTCGTTCTGCAGGCCGAACCAGTCGCCCTCGCGCGGGTCGGCGTGCCGGACGAAGTTCCCGTTCTCGTCGCGAGGCACGGCGCGTTCCAGGTCGAGCTGGTGGATCGCCAGCGGCTGGCGCAGGCCGCCGCGCTCGTTGTAGCGGCGGGTGGTCTCGATCGGCGGCGGAACGTCGTCGCCGGTCAGCGCGGAACGGTCGTCGCTCTGGACCGGACCGAACGCGAGTTCGCCGAGGTCGCTGTTGGCCTCGTCCCAGTCGGTGAAGTGGAGCGGCACGTCGCCGATGTCGCCGAACCCGTTCTCGAAGGCCCGGGCCTTGTCGTCGAGCTCGTCGGCCAGGCGCAGCGCGGTGTCGATCTCTCTGGCCCAGTAGTCGGCGTAACGCTGGTCGCCCTCGTCCGCGGCCTTCCGGAGCGGGACCGTGAGGTTCTCGGCCTCCTGCCGCCGGTACCCGGCGCTCTTGCGCAGGTCGGCGCAGTACCGTTCGCGCGCACGGTCGGCGATCCGCTGGCGGACGTGCCGGAGGTGCACTCCGTACTCCTCGCGGGCCGTTCGTTCCGCGCGGTCCTGCTCCGCATCGACCGTCGGCTCCGGGGCGGGCTTGTCCGTCGCCGCGAGGTCGACGTCGTCCGCGTCCCGCGGCTGCGGATCTTGCGGAGCGGTGTCCTGCGGCGTGCTGTCCTGCGGCCCCACGTCCCGGGGCGTGCTGTCCTGCGGCGGACTCGGGTCGACGTCCACCGGAAGGTCCATGGTCAGCGGATTCAGAACCGCGAAGGGGTCGACATCCCGGCGTCGCAGCGGCGCCGGCGGCGTGGGCGATTTCTCCTCGGTACGGGGTGAGCTGTCCCGCACCGGCTCCGGTTCCGTCGTCGGACCGTCGGTCGCGATGTCGACCGTCGGCTCCGGTTCCGTCGATTCCGTTTCCTGAACCGGCTCCGGTTCCGGTTCCGGCCGCGGGTCCGGATCCGGGGCGGGTTCTGGTTGCGGCTGCGGTTCCGGGTCCGGTTCCGGGTGGGGGGTGGGTTCCGGTTCCGGTTGCGGGCCCGGCTCGGGTTCGATGTCAACAGTCGGCGACGGCTGCGTGTCCACTGACGGCTGCGTCTGCACCGTGTCCTGGGGCGTGACCGGAGGCTGCGGCTGCGGGTTGACCGGAGGCTGCGGCTGTACGGTGACGGGCGGCTGCGGGTTGACGGGCGGCTGCGGGGTGACCGGGCCCGGCGGCGCGGGCGGGGGCGGATGCGGCTGGTTCGCCTGCTGCAGCGCCTGGAGCTGTTGCTGCTGGTAGGCCAGTGGAGGCGGCGGGGGCGGCGTGCCTTTGTGACCGTAGAACCGGGAGCCCTGCGTGTTCGGGATGGACATCGGGTTGCCCTGCCCGTCGACCATCAGGGCGTTGAGCTGGACGACGTTGGAGCCGGTGGCCGGGTTGCCGTCGTGGCCGTACAGGAACGGGTTGGGGCTCTTGTTGCCGCCGTTCGCCTCGGCGTACGTGGCCATCTGCGGATCTAGGAAGATGATCGTGCCGTGGTAGTTGACGGCGTTCCACGCGTGGGCGCTGTTGTTCTGCCAGATGTTGACGATGACCGCGGTGGAGCCGTGGCCGCCCATCAGCAGGGTGTCGACGATCTGCTGGAAACCGTGGTCGATGTACGCCTTCGCCTGGGCGCCGGGCATGCCCCGGACGTCGGGTGCGGCCTCGGTGAACCGGCTGCCGGTGACGAGTTCGGCACGCAGGTCGCCGTCCTGCTCGCCGAGGTGCCCGTCCTTGCGGCCGAACAGGTACGAGTCGAAGGTTCGCGGGGCGCCCACCGTCGGGCGGCCGTGGAAGAACGTCTCGAAGAACGACAGGGCCACGTCGAGACAGTTGACGCCGCGGGTGGGGTCGGCGCTCGGGCCGCCGTCGTTCATGAACCGCAGCAGCGGGCCGCGCGGGTCCGGCGTACGTTCCGGTTTGCCGTTCTTCCACGGTACGGCCCATTCGAGGTCCAGCTGGTGCTGGGCGAGCGGCATCCGGAGCCCGCCGCGGACGCCGTATTTGCGCAGGGTACGGGCGCTCGGCGGATGGGTGCTGCCGGTCAGCGCCGACTGCTCGGTGCTGTGGATCGGCTGGTCGGAGACGGCCGCGCCGCCGTCCCAGTTCGCCCGCTGGAACTCGGCCGGCGCGGTGAGCTGACGCGCCGGGCTGTTGCGCAGCCTGTTCCGTTCCACGGACTCGGTGAAGGACCGGCGCCGCCACGCGTCCCGTTCCTGGTTGCGGTAGTGGGCCTCCAGACCCAGGTGGTGACTGCGCGCGTTCCAGTCCTGTGCCCGGGTGGCCAGGTCGGCGTCGTACTGGGCCTGCCGTTGCAGTTGCTGGAGGCGGACGATGGCCGCGTCGTGCTGCCGCAGGGTCCGGTTGACGAGGTCGTCCTCGACGGCCTGCTTGTTCTGCGGGAACTGGTTGAAGTACGCGCGTTCGGCCTGGTCGTCGGTGTGCGTACGCCACGGCAGGCTCGGCGGGATCGGGGACGTGCCGGGGGCCGGCTGACCGTTCTGCCCGGCGTCCGGCCGTCCCTGATCGGTCGCCGGCTGAACCGGGGTCGTCGTGGACGGAGTCTGCGGCGTGCCACTGGTGGTGTCCGGCGACGTCTTCGACGGCGCCGCCGTGTTCGAGGCGGCGGTAGTGGGCGCTGTACTCGACGTAGTGGTGGGAGTGGTGCTGGGCGCCGTGGTGGACGGCGTGCCGGTGGACGTCGTGCCGGCAGCGGTGGTGCTGGGACTGGTGCTCGGCCCCGTGGTGGGACTGGTGGTGCTGGGGGGAGTGCTGGGGGTGGGAGTGCTGGTGGTCGGGCTGCTCACGTTCGCCGTCGTGGGCGTGGCCAGACTCTGCGGAGCGGTGACGCTGGGGGTGCTCGTGGCCGGGCCGCCGCCGGTGAGCGGGGCGTTGAGGTTGAGCGGCCCACCGTTGCCGTTGTTCGGAGCGAACGCCATCGGCGCGTTGCCGGAGGTGTTGCCGCCCGGCGTCGTGCTGACCGACGGGGATCCCGTCGAGGTGGGGCTGACGCCCGGCCCGCTGCCGGTACCACCCTGCGCGGGCGCATCGGTGGGCGGCGCGTACGAGGAGAGGCTGACATCGCTGGACGACGGCGTGTGACCGCCCGTGAACGCCGAAGAAGAAGACGGCGAGTACGAGGACGAGCCGTTCGAGACCGCGGCCCCGGTGTCGTGCGATCCACCGCCCGCCGAGGAGGAGACGGCAGGCGAGGACGAACCGGCGGACGAGGACACGGCACCGGAGGAGGAGACCGGGGAGGACGAGCCGGCGGAGGAGGAACCGGCTGAGGTCGAGGCGGCGGAGGACGCGCCATCGGAGTAGGCGGCGGCGCTGAAGGAGGAACCGCCGGAGGAGGAATCGCCGGACGAGGACGTCCCACCGGAATACGACGAACCACCGGAAGACGACGAACCGCCCGAGGACGACGACCCACCGGAATAGCCGGAACCGTCACGGGAGGAGAAGGAGGAGGAGGAAGGAGAGGAGGAGGCGGGAGAAGAGGACGACGAGGAGCCGGAAGAGTCCGACGAGGAGCCGGAGGATCCCGACGACGAGCCGGAGGAGCCTGACGACGAGCTCGAGGAGTCGCCGGCCAGGCTGTTCAGGGCGCTGCTCCCGTGCGTACCGGAAGAGGAAGTCGACGGAGCCCCGGCCGACGCGGAAGCGGAGGTGGCGGGCAGATCGCCGACGTTCAGGTTGCCCAGGTCTTTGAAGTCCTGGTTGGTGTTGCTGATCGCGGTGCCGCTGGCGCCGGACGTCGCCGCCTTGCCGAGGTCCTCCCAGCTGGGCATCTCGCCGCCGAAGGCGACACCGGCGGCCCCGCCGCCGAGTTCGCCGAGGACTTCCGCCCCCGCGCCGCGGAAGAGGCCGCCCCGCCCGTTGGCGCCGATGCCCGCGCCGGACGCGGCGAACCCTCCGGCCGCGCCTTGGATGCCCGCTTTGCCGAGGTCGGTGACGCTGAAGTCGTCATGCCCGGCCGCGTGCTGGTACCCCTGGACGGCGGCGTTGGTGAGCAGCTCCTCCTTCGCCTCGTCCTTGGCCTCCTTGAGGCCGTTCTTGGCGAGGTTCTTCAGGCCGGCCTTGGTGGTGACCTGCTTGAGGGCGTTCCTTCCGGCCTGCTTGAGGGCCTGTTTCGCCGCTTTCTCGGCGAGCTCCCTCATCAGCTTCTTGAAGATCTGCTGGATGGCGAACCGGGTCGCCGTGATCAGCCCGGCGGCGGCCGGTGACGCGGCGCCGAGGGTGAGCACGACGGTGATGCCCAGGCCGATCAGCTCGCCGACGAAGATGCCCAGTTCGATCCAGGCCTCGAGTTTCGCCGCCTCGATGTCGGCGCCGACCTCCTTGACCAGGTTGCCCATCTCGTCGGCGAACGCGACCAGCGCGTTCAGCGGCGCTTCCGCGTCGTTACGGGCGCCGAGATCGTTCCAGGCCTTGATGAAGGCGTCGATGGTGGTGCCGCTGCCGCCGTACGCCGCGATGATCGTGTCGGCGGCGGCCGCGGCGTCCTGCTGCGGCACCTTCACGGCGGCGCCCAGGTCGTACCAGAGGTCGGCGAGGTCCCAGACGAGTTTCTCGTTGCCCTCGGGCCAGTCGAAGCCGACCACCCATTCCAGGGCCTCGTACGCCCAGCCGGGCATGTCCCAGGGCGAGAACTCGAACGGATGCGGGATCGGGGTCGGGAGGAAGGACATGGATCAGAGCCGGTACGCCTGGTCGACGGTCTGCCCGGCGCGCGCGTCGGCGTCCATGTTGTCCTGGACCGACGCGACCACCGCCTCGCCCAGTCCTTCGACGTAGGTGGCGATCGTGCCGAACGCCTGCACGAACTGCTCCAGCTGGGGCCCGTAGCCCTCCTGGAACTTGGCGCCGATGTTGTCGCGTCCCCATGGCTGGGCCAGGCTGGCCGCGTTGATCGCGGCCACCGGGCCCTGGTGGAGGCTGGTCAGCTCCTGGCCGGCGGCGGTCATGTCCCGGCCGCCCATGGTGGCCCGGGTGGAGTCGAGGTAGAGCTCACTCATCGCGGGCACCACCCTCACGCATGATCCGGTCCTGCCGTTCGAGGAGGCCGCCGAAGTCGTTGTCGCGCATGAACCGGGCCGCGCTGGAGTCGGCCGGCAGGTACTCGCCGACCATCGACTGCACCTGCTCGGTGGTCTGGGCGACGGCCTTCTCCACCGTGCGCAGGACGGTGCGGGCCAGCTCGTCGGGGTCGCCGCGGCGGTAGATCTCCCGGTCGAACCTGAGGCCGGTCAGCTGGCCGCGGGCGCCGACGGTGACGCGGACCGTGCCGTCCGGGGACTCGGCCGTCACCGACAGCCGGGCGAGACGCTCCTGGATGTCGTCCAGGCCGGTGCGCAGGCGCTGGTACTGCGACACCACGTCGTCGAAACGGGCGCGCAGCGCATGGTTCACGTCGCGGTCTGCCTGTCTGCTCACGGTGGTCTCCCCGAGGACGCGCGAATTGACGGGAGCAACCTACCAGCCGGGATCAATGCGAGCCTGTCCCCAACGGTGTGGGCTGATGCCTTTAAGCTCGCGGGGCGAAGGCGACGGACCGAAGGGGGCGGCTGAGGATGATCACGCTGGCCGAGGCGGAGCGGATCGCCGCGGGCTGGGCACGCCGCCAGTCGATGCGGCGGGGCTACGAGTGCGCGCCCCGGGTCGACGAGCTGGCGCTCGGTTACGCGGTGTGGATGCAGTTGCCGTCGACCGCCCGCCCGGAGATCGGCGAGGACGTGACCACGGTCATCGACCGGGAGACCGGCCGCCTGTCGTACTGGCCGCCGTCGGCGCCGGAGGAGCTGGACCGGAGGTACACCGAGCTGCGCGACACGGCCGTCGGCGTGCACCGGACCTCCGATCCGATCGTCGAGCTGCGCCGCGACGCGCGCCGCAGGGCCAGCCCCACCGTCTCCGCGCATCTCACGCTGGGTGGCAGGCTGTACCGGGCCCGGGGCGCCAAGGGCGACCAGGTACTGCGCCACCATCCGCTGGTCGCGGCCCGGCTGGCCCGTCTCGGGCCGCGGATGACGGTTCGCGGCGCGAACCGGCACGCCGAGCTTCTGATGGTCTCCGACGTGCTGTACGAGGCCGAGAAGGACCGGGCGTCCCTGACCCACGACGACGCCCGTGCCCTGCTGAGCCGGGCGGCTTTCGAGACGTTCCACGTCCGGGAGACCGGCGACTGGCTCGGCGGCCGGCCCGCGCACCTGTGCGCCACCTGCTGGAACGTGCTGGCAGCGCTCGGCGTCCGGGTCGACCCGGAGGAGCGTCCGCTCTTCCTGATGGAGCCCCGCGCGCTGGATCCCGAGCCGGGCCGGTTCCCGCCGGAGGTGGCGCGGGAGCTCGCTGCCGGGGGCTGGGATCCGGCCACCCGGGCGGAGCGGACCGAGGGCGCCCGGAGGATGCAGGAGGCCGCCGAGGGGATACCGGGTCAGCAGTTCCGGCAGGAACGCTTCCCGGCGCTGGCGGCGGCCGAGGAGTTCCACGGAGTGACGTCGTACCGGAGCTCGCCCGGCGCGGCCCAGCTGGTCCGGCCGTTCGACATCGGCTCCCCGGACGGCACGTTGTACCTGGCCGACCCGCTGCACGAACTGGGCGAGCTGGTCGGGGCGCGGATGTTCCCGCTGGGCCGGGAGGGCCGCGCCGAGGGAGTCCTGGCGATCGACGAGCGCGGCCGCGTGTTCGCCCTGGACCAGGGCGGCGAGTGGTTCCTCGGGCAGACTCTGGACGAGGCGCTGGTCGCGCTGGTCACGGGACTGCCGGCGGCCCGCGTCCGGGACGACGGCACATGGTGACGCACACCCCTGGCAGGAGGACCCGACGGTGATCACTCGTGTGGACGTGGACGCGAGCGCGGCGGCCTGGGCGCGCGCGAAGTCCCTGGACTCCGGCCGGGCGCACCGGGCGACGGTCGAGGAGTTCGACCTGGGTTTCCTCGTGGTGATCGTCGCGGAGGACGTCACGGTGGCCCCGGAGCTGGGCACCGGTGTGACGGTGATCGACCGGGAGACCGGCCGGCTGTCGACCTGGCCGAACTGGCCGTCGGACGCGGTGCGGGCGAACTACCGGGAGAGGCGCGACGAGATCACCGGCCCGCCCCGGACCGCCGACCCCGAGGTTCAGCTGCGCCGGGAGGCCCGCCGCCGGGCCGCCCCGGGCATCGCGGCGCACGTCACCGCCGACGGCCGGGTCTACTCCGCCACCGGCGCCAAGGGCGACCAGAAGCTCGGCCACCACCGCCTGGTGCTGGAGCTGCTGGCCGGTCAGTCGCCGCAGGAGCGGGTGCGTGGCGGTGAGCGGCACGCCGAACTGATCGTGTGCTCCGACGTGCTGCACGACGTGGACCACCGGCGGGGCCTGGCCGGTCAGGCGCCGCTGACCGGTGACGAGGCGCGGCGGCTGTTCCTGGAGTCGGCGTTCGAGACGTTCCAGATCCACGCGCCCGGCGATCCGCTCGCCGGCCGGCCGAACGACCCGTGCGAGAGCTGCACCTTCGTGCTCACCCAGCTGTCGCTGATGCCGTGGGCGTCGACCGGGGCGCTGCACCACTTCCGCGCCCCGGACCGCCCGAACCCGGACCCGTCCCGGTTCTCCGACACCCTCGGCGCGGAACTGGCCGACGGCGGCCTGGTGACCGACCTGCCGCCGGAGCTGCGGGCGGCGGAGACCGACAGCCTGGTGCGTACGGTCGTCGCCGTCGAGGGCCAGGAGTTCCGGCACGAGGCGTTCCCGGCCGTGTTCGACGCCTACCGGCACACCGGCCCGATCGGGGTGGGCCGCCGGGCGCCGGGCGTCGACCAGCGTTCCCGGCTCTTCGAGATCTACTCGGTCAACGCCGCGCACACCGCCGACCTGCTGCACGAGTTCGGCGAGGTGATCGGGGCCCGGCTCTTCCCGCTCGGCCGGGTCAACAACGAGTCGGTGCTGGCCATCGACGAGCACGGCCGGATCTTCGACCTGGACCAGGCCGGCGAGTGGTTCGTCGCGAACTCCTATCTGGAGGCGCTGGAGACGCTCACCAACGGCAGACGGACCTATCGGGTCCGCGACGACGGCACCTGGGGCTGACCGACCGGGCGCCCGGGGGTGTCAGTCGCGCAGCAGCGGCAGCAGCTGATCGCCCTGGCGGCGGATCTCCGGCAGGTACGGGGTGTCGGAGAGCACGAAGTGCGTGACACCGAGGCTCTGGTACCGGCGCAGCGACTTCGCCACGTCCTCGGCCGACCCGACGAGCCAGGTGGTGCCGGCGCCACCACCACCGAACCTGCCGGGCGTGGTGTACAGGTTGTCGTCGAGGACCTCGCCGCGGGCCGCCAGGTCCAGCAGCCGCTGCTGGCCGACGGCTTCGCGGCGCTGAAGGTCACGGGCGGCGCCGGCGGCCCGGGCCATCTCGGCGACCTTCGCTTCGGCGTCGGTCCAGGCCTGCTCGGTGGTGTCCCGGACCAGGGTGGTGATGCGCAGGCCGAACTCCAGCGGCGGCAGGTCCCGGTCCAGGTCGTCGCTGAGGGTGCGGAGGCGGTCGATGCGCTCGGCGATGCCGTCGAGCGGCTCACCCCAGAACAACTGCACGTCGGCCTCGGTCGCGGCGACCCGTTCGGCGGCGGGTGAGGCGCCACCGAAATAGAGGCGGGGACCTGCGGCGTACGGCCGGGGCGCCACCGTGGAGTCGGTGACGCTGAAGTGCTTCCCGGCGTACGTCACGCGCTCCTCGGTCCACAGCCGGCGGGCGATCCGCATGAACTCGGCGGTGCGCCCGTACCGGTCGGCCTGGTGGTCCTCGCTGTCGCCGTACGCGGCCAGATCGTCCTTGCCGGACACGATGTTGACCAGCACCCGCCCGCCGGTGAGATGGTCCAGGGTGGCGGCCGCGGACGCGAAGTTCGCCGGCCGCCAGTATCCCGGCCGGATCGCGATCAGTGGCTTGAACGTGGTCGTCCGGGCGGCGAGCGCGGTGGCGACGGTGAACGTGTCGGGGCGGCCCCAGCCGGTGCCGATGAGCGCGCCGCCCCAGCCGTGCTCCTCCAGCGCGAGGGCCTGCCCGGTGAGCGTCGTCAGGCTGTTGTGGCCGGACACCACGTCGTCGCCGCGGTGTCCGGGTTGGACCTGGTTCGGGATGTACCAGAGGTATTCGCTGCTCACGAGAGGGCTCCTAGACAGCTCTCGACCGACGGCGCGGCCGTCATCGGTCTACAATTTCTATAGAAACTATAGGTAAATCGGGTTCAGGCGCCACGTGCAGGGCAGCGGCCTGGGCGAAGCGGTGAGCGCCTGGGTCACCGCCCGGCACTTCCACAAGATCGGATCGTGAGGGGGTACGCCCACCGCACGCGACCGTGACCGCGAGGGCATCGATCGCACTGTGATTGACTTGCGCTCATGGTCGCGCGCCCGTCCACCTCGGCCACCCGGCCGCACAACCGCAGGCAGCTCATCATCGAGGCGGCCGGCCAGGCGTTCAGCGAGCGCGGCTACCACGCCGCGTCCATGGAGGAGATCGCCGCCGCCGTGGGCATCAGCGCCGCCGCGCTGTACCGGCACTTCCCGAACAAGTACGCCCTGTTCGCCGAGTGCGCCAACGTGATGGCCGATCGCCTGGTCGCGGCGCTCGCCGAGTCGCCGCCGGGCGCCGCGCTGCCGGACGTGCTGGCCGCCCTGATCCGGGTCACCGTCGCGCACCGCGCCTCCGGCGGGCTGTACCGCTGGGAGGCCCGCTATCTGGAACGCGGGGACCGCCTGCGGCTGCGGGCGAAGTTCGAGCACGTGGTGGACCGGGTGACGGCCATGGTGGGCGACGAGCATCCGATGCCCGACGCGCGGCTGCGGGCGGTCGCCGCGCTCGGCGCGATCGGCTCGATCACCATGCACCACACCTCGATGGCCCAGCGCCGGATCGAGGACCTGCTGCGGGAGACGGCGCTGCGGGTCGCCGCGACCGATCCCACCGCCGGGCCGGGCAGCGCGCACCCGGCCGAACCGCCCGCCCAGCCGGTGCCGCGGACCAGGCGGGCGGAGATCCTGGCCGCGGCCGTCCCGCTGTTCGCCCGGGACGGGTTCGCCAGCGTCACGAACGGGCAGATCGCCCAGGCGGTCGGGCTCGCCCCGTCGGCGATCTACCGGCACTACCCGGGCAAGGTCGACATCCTGGTGGCCGCGTGCCTGCAGGCGGCCGGGCTGCTGGCCCAGGCCGTCGAGCGCAGCCTTTCGCAGGCGGCCGGGCCGCGGCAGGCGGTGACCGCGCTGACCACCGCGTACGTCGCCTACAAGTTCGAGCACAACGAGCTCAACAGCGTCGCCGAGGCCGAGATCGCCGGTCTGCCGGACCACCTGAAACGGCCCCTGATCTCGGCCCAGCGCGAGCACATCGCCCTCTGGGAGCAGCAGCTGCGGCTGGCTCACCCGGAACTCGATCCCCGGCAGGCCCGGCTGCTGGTGCACGCCGGGTTCGGTGTGGTGGTGGAGGTCGGGCGTGCCCTGCGCTGGCAGAACACGCCCGCCCACCGGGACGCCGTCACCGCCCTGGTCCTCGGCGCCCTTCGGTGTGCCGATCCCGGGCGCGCCTAGCGTCCGGGGCCCACGCGCGGCCGGCTCGCGGTTCAGGTTCCGGCGCGGTTGCCGGTCGGGATGGTGATCGGGGTGTACGTCGCCGAGGTCCCGTTGTTCAGGAAGAGCATCGCCAGCCCGCGGATGAACTGGTCGAAGAGGGAGAACGTGGTCGGGATGATCGGCGACAGACCCTCCCGGAACCGCACGTACGCCGGCCAGCCGACCTCGATGACCGTCCGCGAGGCGTAGTCGCGCGGCAGTTTCAGCCAGTCGCCGACCTTGTCACCGAGCAGGTACCGGGCGAACTCGCGCTGGAAGCCCCGGGTGACGCCCAGGTCGACCGCCGAGGTCAGGTTGAGCAGGACGTCGGCGAGGTCGATGCCTTCCGGGGTGGGCGCCATCAGCGGGGTGAGCGCGTACTGCGACTGTTCCTTCGCCGCCGCCCAGGTCGCCGGGATGAAGTCGTCGCGCACGCCGAGCAGGTGCAGCGCCACCTGCCACATGTGCAGGAACGCCTCCTCCTCGGCGGCCGACATCCGGATGCCCCACGACTTCAGCTTGCCGTGCACGAACGTACCGAGGCTGTGGAAGGTGATCAGGATGTCGCCGTTGCTGATCGGGATGAAGTCCTGGTCGTCGGTGACCGCCCGCCAGTGCGACGACTGCGGCAGCAGGTGCCGGACCGCGGCGTGGGTCAGGCGCGTCTTGTTCGACGTGACGACGAAGTGGCCGGTGGGTTTGAAGGCGTCGATGGCGCTCAGGTCGTACCCGTAGGTGAAGGTCTTGGCCGCCCGGGACTTCATCACGGCGCCGCCCTCGGACCAGTACACGTTGCGGGCCTCGCGCGGGATGACCGTGCTCATGATGCCGCTGCCCAGCCCGTACAGCAGGAACAGGTACATGCTCATCCGCTTGTTGAACTGCGCGGCCCGGTCCAGCTTGGCCTGGTCGGCCCAGGACGGCAGGGTGTTGTGCTGCCGCAGGTACGTGGTGAGCGCGGCCGGGATCCCGGCCGGCAGCGCGTCGCCGTTGTCGACCCACTTCTCGAACGCCTTGTTGACCGCCGGGACCTGTCCGCTCTTCAGCAGGTCGACGAGCAGCGGGTCGGTCGCGTCGTCCCACACCCTCCACGGGTCGCTGACCGTGTCCGTGCCCGCGATCGAGCCGGCCGAGGACCACGCCCACGCCTTCGACGGATCGGCGACGCTTGCCAGACCCAGCGCGGCGCCCAGGGTCAGAACGCCTCTTCGACTGAGATTTTGCATTCGCTTACCTACTTCCGGGACGGCGACTGAGCCGGTTACCTGCGGATCTCATAGTTTTCAGCGATGTGATTTCTCATTAACATAGCGGCGCCTCGGCCCATCGGCAAGGCTGGATGTGTGGCCTTCGGGGGCCGCGGCTACACGCGAGGCGGCGTGCCGTGGGGAGAAGATCTTCGATACAGTCCGTGCGCGGAACGCGCGAAAGGCTGAGAGCTTCATGGGCGACACGGGGAACGAACCGGCAGCCGCGGACGGCCCGGCCGAATGGACGGTCGCGCCGGTCCCGGCCGACACCGGGATCCACGACGAGACCGTCGACCGGACCGAACACGCGCCCCTCGCCCAGTGGGCCAGCCGGGCCGGCGGCCGGCCGCACCCCGAGCCGGCGGAGACCCAGGCGCCGGTCGACCCCTGGCCCCTGCCGATCCAGGGCCTCAACCCGCCGCCCGGCTCGGCGTCCACCGACGACCTGCTGACCCTGCAGTACGACCCGTTCGCCCCGCCCCGGCGGCCCGCCCGGACGAAGGCCCGGATCGCCGTCGCCGCCGCCGCGGTGGTGCTGCTGGCCGCGGCCGGCGGGGTCACCGTGGCGGTGTGGCCGTCCGCGACGCCGACCGCCGCCCCGTCCCTCCCGGCGGGCGCCGCATCCACCACCACCACCGCCACCACCGGCGCCGCGGAGGCGCCCGTGCCGCCGGCCGCCGTCGGAGACGACAGCGGGCCGATGCCGACCGGCCCCGCCGCGCAGGGTGTGCCGCCGCGCAGCGTCTTCGACATGGACGAGCTCTGCCACGGCGAGACCTACTGGCCGACGCTGCCCCGGCGGACCGGGAACAAGGCCCCGCACCCGGTCCTGATCTACGGCGACCAGGGCGGCGGCAACCGGATGCCGTACACCATGTTCAACACCTATTTCCGCAAGCCGAGCAAGGTCGAGGCGACCTGGGCGCCGGACGACCCGGCGACGATCCGGCTGGTGGCCTGCGTGGACCGGGTCGCGGCCGGCTCGAAGGTGCGCTACTGCCCCGCCTCGCGAGAGCCGTCGTCGGAGAAGCTGACGATGTTCCGCGCGTCCTACCGGCTGCACTTGTACGAGACGGCGACCGGGCGCAAGCTCCTCGACACCAGGATCGCGGCGAACGACACCGAGTGCCCGTACATCGGTCAGGCCCCGGCCGACAAGAAGGTCTACATGGAGATCGGCGAGCCGACCCTCGTCGCCACGCTGCGCAAGTTCGTCGAGAGATAGCCGGGCGCCCGCTGTCGACCTGCTGCGACGACTCGGCCGGACCGCCGAGGCCCGCGACGCCTACCGGCGTGCGCGACAGCTCACCGACGACCCGGCCGAACTCCGCTTCCTGAACCGCCGCCTGGCGGAGCTCGATCAGGCGATCACATAGCGGCCCTTGCCCAGGCGCTTGGCCTCGTACATGGCCATGTCCGCGGCGCGCAGCACGTTCCGGTCGCCGCCCGGTGCGGCGATACCCACGCTCACACCGACCTCCAGCATCGTGCCCTCGAACGGGATCGGTTGCGCCACCTCGGCCAGCACCCGCTGAGCCAGGTTGACCGCCTCCTCGGCGGGCAGGTCCGGGCAGAGCAGCACGAACTCGTCACCGCCCAGGCGTACCACCAGGTCCGTCGCCCGAACCGCAGCCGACAGGCGCGCCGCGACCGCGGTGAGCACCGCATCCCCGGCGTCGTGCCCCCGCGCGTCGTTGATCTCCTTGAAACCGTCCAGGTCGAGGTAGAGCAGGGCCACCGGCCCCGGGCTGGCCAGCCGGTCGACGAGCACCGCACGGTTGGCCAGGCCGGTCAGCGAGTCGTGCCGGGCCTGGAACGCCAGCTGCGCCTGCGCCTTCTCCTGCTCCCGAACCGCCGTGGCGAACCGGGCCAGCACGAACGACGCGCTCAGCGCCGTCGCCGCCAGCGCGATCAGCGCATTACGCTCCAGACCCGTCTTGAGCAGGGTGAGCGCCGGCGCGGTCATGAACGCCAGGCCGAGGAACAGCACCCGCGACGGGTGCAGCAGGTGCACCTGGTGCCCGGCCCGGGTCAGCTCCGCACGTTTCGGATGCAGCAGGGCCGCCGTGATCAGCGCGTTGCCGAACAGGATCAGCGGCTGGATCCGGGCCACGATCGAGTAATCCAGGAAGAACGGCAGCACGTTGTACGACAGGTCGATCGCCAGGAACAGCGTCACCGCGCTGAGCAGCAGATAGGTGGGGGCGGTCCGGCCACCCGGCGACAGCGCGATGAACAGCACCGCGCTCAGCAGCACCACGTCCGCGATCGGATAGAGCGGCGGCACCACCTTCTCGGCGAGGGTGTACGCCTCGTCGAGCGCCGGCAGGATCAGGAACTGCCAGCTGGCCAGCGCCGCCGCCACCGTCAGCGTCAGCGCGTCGAGCACCGCGCCGCGCATCCGCCCGGCCGCCCGCCGCCGCGCCATCATCGTCAGCGCGACGGCCAGCAGCGCGTACCCGGTCAGCCAGCAGACGTCCGACAGCCCGACCGTCGGAATCTCCGGCGTCAGGTAGTAGTACCCGAGCTCGATCGCGTCCCCGGCGAACCACAACGTCTGCGCCAGCGCGACGAGGATCCACGGCCGCCGGTTCGGCCCGGGCGGCTCCCGCAGCGCCGCCGTCCACACCACCCCGCACAGCGCGAGATAGACCAGGACATAGAGGCCATTACCCAGCGTCGTGTCATACGTCGTCATCAGGAGCCCGACAGCAACCGCCGCGCACCCGAGAAACAGCCGTCCTCTGCCCTTCGTCATGACCAGGCTGTCGGCGCGCCACCCCGCCGTCTCCAGCACTTGTGGCAAGAACCACAAACCCTTCCGCGGTACGGGCCACACCGGGTCCCGTGCCTCGCGGCGGCTGCGGCAGGCGTTCCCCCACCCTCGCCGGCCCGGTGCCGCTCATGCATGCCCGTCGCGGTGGCGTCCACTTTCCCGGCGCCGCCTGCGGTTCAGCCGGGCGAGGGCCGGCAGAATCGCCGGGGACCAGGACGTCACCGTCGCACGGTGCAGGAGGTCACGGCGGTCGCGTTCGGGTCGCTCTCCGACCTGACCTCGACGGCCACCTTCGGCACACCCTTCACGTAGACCTCGACCGAGGCCGGCCGGCGGCCCGCCACCCCGACGACCGCCCGGGGCAGCACCGCACCGGGCGCCGAGATCCGGAAGACGTCGGCGTCCCGGCCGGTGTTGCGGATCGGAATCGTGCACCGAGCCCAGCCGGACGGCCCGGGGCGAGCGGTGGCCGGCGAGGCCCGCACCCCCCGGGTGGACGGCCCGGCGCCGTCGAGCGAGCGCACCGCCACCTCGTACGAGAGCACGCCGTGCCGGTCCCGCTGCCGGTCGAGCACGTAGAAGTGCAGCCGGTTGGCCGTGTCCGCGTACTCGAACAGGCTGCCCGAGCCGGTGCCGGCGTGGAACAGCGCATCAGAGAGCTGCCGGTAGTCGCCGATGGTCATCTTCTGCGGCGTGCCGTCCGGCAGCACGAAGTCGACCTTGTCGATGTCCTGCGGGTTGGCGTCGATGGTCCAGATGAACGGCGCGACGTCCGCGTCCTTCGTCTTGGCCAGCAGCACGCCGGAGTCCGGGGTGAACGAGTCGAAGCCCATCCGGTCGACCACTTCGAGCGTGTAGTTCTGGTACCCGCCGCCGTCGCAGTACGGATCCGTCGCCGGGCTGCAGGAGGGGCTGCGGTCACCGCCGTCCAGGGCCACGTTGATGCCGGCCAGCCGGCGCCCGCCCGGATCGACCGCGCGCGCCGTCACTCGCGTCACCACGACGCCGGACCGGGCGAGCGCGTCGCGGGACAGCTTCAGCACCGCGGCGTCGTCGACGATGCCGAGCTTCATCTTGTTGCGCAGCATGTGCTGGGCGCCCATCGAGGAGCCCGCGGTCCCCGGGATCAGCCACCGGCTGTGCGGTCCGCCGGGACCGTTGAACGTGCCGCGGCTCAGCATCTCCCACGGCCCGCTGTAATCGCGGCGCGCCGGTACGGAGTACGGGTTGTTGTAGTTGTCGCCGATGCCGAGGATGTGGCTGAACTCGTGCGCGTACGTCGACATGCCTGAGCTCTCCGCCTGCAGCGAGCTGCCCTGGGTGGCGTTCGGCCAGATGTTCGCCGAGGCCTGCCAGGAGGTCCACTCGACGTAGCGGGTCGCGTTCCAGTTCGGCAGTGAGTCGTCCGGCGGGCCGAACTCCTCACTCACGTCCTCCTTGGTGGTGAACTTCATCGGGCCGAACTCCTGCCAGGTGGCCGACTCGTCCTGGCCGGCCGAGAGGAAGAAGACGAAATCGTACGAGGCCGCCTCCTGCTCGCCGACCGCCGCGATCCAGGCGGCGCGGGCGTCGGCCCGCAGATCCCGCCCGCACACGTCGCCGTCCGGGCAGCCCAGGCCGCGCTGCATGGAGCCCTCGATGCCGTACTCGTGACTCTCGTGTGGCATCTGGTAGACGCCGAACGCGCTCAGGTCGATGCCGAAGCGCCCGTTCGAGTCCTCCATCCAGTACTCGTGGATGGTGTGGCCCCGGTTGAGCGCGCCCGGCCGGTTGAGGAAGTCCCGATAGAACGCCGGCACCTCGGAACGATCGAGATTCTGGACGCCGGACGGGTTCCCGTAGATCGTGGAGTTCGCCGGCTGGGTGACGACGAACGGCTGGCTCGGGTAGTCGACCAGCACCAGGGCGCCGTTGAAGTCGCGTTCCGAGCCGCGCACCGCCGGATCGGCCCAGTCGGTGCCCGGCACAGCCCGGTAGTCGTCCCAGGTCATCGTGTCCGGTAGCTCGTAGCGCTGGGGGTCGATCGGCCGGGGTGCGCCGGCCGGCCCTGCCAGGGTGACCACCTCGTCGACCTGCCACGGCTGCGTCTGCGGCCAGTGCCGCATGCGCCACGGCGTGTCCGGATCGGCGCCGGGCGGTGCGGCGGTCGCCGGTGCGGCATGGAGGGCGCCGGTCACCACCAGCGTCGCTACGGACAGTGCCGAGAACAGCCGTCGCCCTGTCTTCATGGCGTCATCCTGGCAAACATATAGACGTTGCTCAATGGGTAAACGAACCGCGGCACGCTAGCGTCAGGGGCGCCAAAGACGGTGATCTATTTAGGAGGTCGAGTGAGCCCACGTAGACGGGCGACAGTCGTCGTCGGCGCGCTGATCACGGTTGTCACTCTCGCGGTAGGGGGCGCGGCGACCCCCGCCGTCGCCTCCCCGCCGGGTGCCCCGGCAGGAGTCACCCACGAGGAGAACCCCCGCGTACCGGAAGGCGCGGTGTGGACCGAGGCCTACTTCCCGTCCGCCGACGCCGGCGGCGTCGAGCTCCACGCCGACGTCCTGCGGCCCGCACACCTGCCGTCACGCGCCCGGACGCCGGTGATCCTCGCCGTCAGCTCGTACTTCAGCCACGCGGGCCAGTCCGGACCGGAGGGATGGACCCGTACCGGCCCGTCCAACCGGTTCGCGGACTTCACCACCGGCACCGATCTCTTCGCCCGCGGCTACACCTACGTCATGGTCGACCTGCGTGGCTTCGGCGGAAGCACCGGCTGTCTCGACTGGATGGGCCCGGGTGAGCAGGCGGACGTCAAGGCCGCGATCCAGTGGGCGGCGACTCGACCGTGGTCGACGGGCAAGGTGGGCATGTACGGCAAGTCGTACGACGCCGTCACCGGGCTCGTCGGCAACAACCTGCGCCTGCCGGCCCTGAAAGCCGTGGTGGCTCAGGAACCGGTGTGGAACATGTACGACTACCTGTTCAGCAACGGGGTTCCCCGTCCCAACGTGACCGGCACCCCGAACGCCTACAACGGCATCGCCACGATGGCGCCGCTGCCCGATGACACCGCCCGCTACCGGGCCAACGCGGCGTACGAGCAGAGCCACCCGGAGTGCCTCGCCGACAACCTCACGAACAACAACAATCCCGACCCCGACTCGCCCTACTGGCGCGCCCGCAACCTCGCCGCCCAGGCCGAAGGCACCAACACCCCGCTCTTCGTCACGCAGGGCTTCATCGAGAACAACACCAAGCCCGAGGACATGCAGAGATTCCTCGACAACCACCACGGCGTCGAGCGCGGCTGGCTGGGACAGTGGGAGCACGTCCGCGGCAACGAGACGAACGATCAAGGGCAGCTGCTCATGGGCCGCGCCGGGTTCTTCGACGAGGTCATGCGTTTCTACGACCGCTACCTCAAGGGCATCCGCCCGGCGGTGCACGACCCGGCCTACGCCATCGAGGACGACACCGGCGCGTGGCGCGCACAGCCGACCTGGCCGACGCCGACCTCCTACACCAGCGCGGCCCTGGCCGACGGGCAGTACGTCGACGACGGCATCGCCTCGACACGGGCCGCGCCCGCCGGTCAGGAGTGGGACATGGAGCACTACACGGATCCCGCTCCGCCCGCCGGCACGAGCCTCGCGCCGTCCCCGGCGGCCGTCGACAAGCACAGCTATTTCAGCTGGTCCACACCGGTCGAATCCCGGCTGCGGATCACCGCCACCCCGCGAATCACGTTGCACGCCAGCGCGCTGGGCAATGTCATGGTGCGACTGTGGGACGTCGCCCCGGACGGGACCGCGGTGATGTTCGACGAGAACGTCGCGCTGATCCGACGAGCGGGCCGCGTCGCGTTCGACCTGAAATCCACGGACTGGACCCTCGAGGCCGGCCACCAACTGGGTGTGCAGATCGGCACGATCGGCAGCGGGAACTGGCGCGACACCCCGAGCGGCAACACGATCGAGATCACCCGAGCGCGGCTGAACCTCGCGCTGCAGGACCCCCGGCGCGATGTGCCGACGCAGGGAGACCGGTCGCCGTTCCTCGACACCTACCTCAGGCAGTACACCCGCACGCTCACCGGCATCGGCGACGGAACCTTCCCGCTCACCGTGCGCCAGCGACCCTGACGAGCCGCCACCCCGTGAACTGCCCGGCCGCCCGACCGGCGGCCGGGCAGTTCTGACGGTCGCCACCGACTTCGCTACACGCGTGTCGGGGTCCGGCGAGGCGGTGGATCGGCCAAGACCGCCAGTCGTGCGGCGGCCGAGGCGGGCATCGCCGCGATCGAGGCGGAATCGGCCGTCCTCGAAGCGCAGGGTCATGCTGTCGGTGGCGACGAGAAAGCCTGCGCGGCGGCACTGACCAGGGCCGAGGCGATTTTCGACAAGGCTGACCGGACCAGCGAGCCACAGTGGATCGGCTACTTCGACGAGTCGTACCTGGCGGCGAAGTCTGGTCATGACGGGTGGTCACGGGCGGGGCGGGACAGGAACCGCGGGCGGGCGGGACGGTCCCGGTTTCGGCGGGGCGGCAGGGAAGGCGTACGAAATCTGGGTCCTGGGGGTTGGTCCGTTTCGATGGATCGGTGATGCTCATGGGGAGGGAGGCGCGATGAAACCGGTTCTGCGCAGGCTCGACGAGATCGCCGCTGTTCTGGCCGCCCGGGGGGATGTGATCGCGCTGCTCGGGCTGGGCTCGGCGGGCGCGCAGCTGGCCCGCTTGGACGAGCACTCCGACCTGGACTTCTTCGTGATCGTCGAGGACGGGGCGAAGAGCCGCTACCTGGACCTGACGGACTGGCTGGAGGAGCCGGGGCCGGTCGCGCATCTGTTCGCGCACGAGCACGGCGGCCGCAAGGCGCTGTACGCCGACGGGGTGTTCGTCGAATATCGGGTGCTGACGGTGGCCGAGCTGGCGACGGTGGCGTTCTCGGGCGCGCGGGTGGTGTGGCGGCGGCCGGGCGCGCCGCGGAACCTGACCGAGTCCGGGCAGCCGATGCCGCGGCCGCAGTTCGACACCGAGGAGTTCCATCTCAACGACGCCCTCGCCAACCTCTATCTGGGTCTGCATCGGGAGTTGCGCGGGGAGCGGCTGGCGGCGGCCCGGATGATCCAGGGTCACGTGGTGGACGCGGTGATCGCCCTGTTGCGCATCGACGGCGGGGAGATTCCGTACCGGGACGTGTTCGACCCGGCGCGCCGTGTGGAGCACGCCTATCCGCCGGACGTGCTGCCGCTGGCCGCGATGGTGCCCGGTTATGACAGCAATGTGGCGGCGGCCCGGTTCATCTTCGAGTGGCTGTGCAAGCGCTATCCGGTCCCGGCGGGCATCGGCGACCCCTTGCGGGAACTGATCCGTTCGGCTGATGTTCGACGCTCTCCGGAGCGAGGAACGTCGATCGGGTGACTCAGGTCGTTCCGAAGTGGCGTGCGGTCCTTCTCGACTTCGTGGAGCGGGCCGGCTGGTCGGCCGGCCAGGTCTTCGTGGCGACGTTGCTGGCCGGTGGTGCCGGGTCGGTCATCGATCTGCCGTGGAAGTACTCGCTGACTCTGGCGGTGAGCGCGTTCGTCGCGTCGGTGATCCTGACCGCCGTTCAGTACCTGTCGAAGCTCACCCACCTGGCCTTCTGGCCGGATCTGCTGACCCGGCTGGGGAAGACGTTCCTGGCGTCGCTGTCCGGGTCGATCATGGCCGGGGCCTTCGACGTCACCACGTTCGACTGGGAGACGGCCCTCAACGTCGCGTTCATCGCCACTGTCGCCTCCCTGGGCAAGGGCCTGCTGGCGCGGGAGCCGGCGGCGCCGAACGGGCAGGTCCCGCCCAGCGCCAGCCCGTCCACGCTGCCGACCGGCACCTACCGGGAGGCGGTGGACCACGCCCCGCCGCCGCCGACGATCGCCGCCACCGATCCGCCCGCGTCAGTACCCGAGGGGCAGGCCGGCGTAATTCTCGGCGAGACCGGTGGCGCCCGCCCGGCTTCCGGCGACCCAGCGTAACTGCGACAGCTGCAGCTCGGCGTCGAACGGGTCGCCGGAGGTGTGCAGCATGGTGGTCATCCACCAGGAGAAGTGGGTGCACCGCCAGACGCGCCGCTGCGCGTCGTCGGAGTACGCGTCGGCGAGTGTCGGGTTCTTCTCCTTGACCTGGGCGATCAGGGCCTTGCTGAGCAGCGCCACGTCGGCGATCGCCAGGTTGAGCCCCTTGGCGCCGGTGGGCGGCACGATGTGCGCGGCGTCGCCGGCCAGGAACAGGTTGCCGTGCCGCATCGGGGTCTGCACGTAACTGCGCATCGGCAGCACGCTCTTGTCGGTGATCGGGCCGGGGTTGAGTTTCCACCCGTTCTGGCCGTGGCCGAGGCGTGTGGCCAGCTCGTCCCAGATCCGGTCGTCGGACCAGGATTGCGGGTCGGTGCCGTTGGGGACCTGCAGGTAGAGGCGGCTGACGGTGGCGGAGCGCATGGAGTGCAGGGCGAAACCGTCGGGGTGCCAGGCGTAGATCAGCTCGTCGGTGGAGGGGGCGACGTCGGCGAGGATCCCGAACCAGGAGTACGGGTAGACCTTCTCGTGGACCTTCGGGGAGGGGATCGACGCCCGGCTCGGGCCGAAGGAGCCGTCACAGCCGGCGACGAACGCAGCGTCCAACCGCTGACTTTGTCCGTCCTTATCGGTATATGTCACATAAGGGCTATCGGCAAGATCATGTAGCGAAACGTCGGACACCTCGTAGTGGATCTCCTGGTCGTCGGCGCGCCGAGCCGCGATCAGATCCTTCTGCACCTCGGTCTGCCCGTAGACCCACACACTCCGGCCGGCCAGATCGACGAAGTCGAGGTGGTGGCGTTCGCCCGGCCACTGCAGATAGATGCCCCGGTGCTCGTCCCCCTCGGCCCGCAGCCGGCTCCCGAGCCCCACCGATGCGAGCAGCTCGACGCTGGAGTGCTCCAGGATGCCGGCGCGGATCCGGGCCGCGACGTACTCCTCGGAGCGGGTCTCGAGGACCACCGACGAGACCCCGCCCTGGGCGAGGAGGTGGGAGAGGAGCAGGCCGGCGGGGCCGGCGCCGATGATGGCGACCTGGGTACGCATACCCTCAGCGTTCGGCAGGTCGCGGCGCCGCGGCAAGACCTCATTTCCACTGGACGGAAGGCGAGGCGGCGAGGGTGCGGCTGATCCCGTGCGCCGCCACCTGCAATGCCGACACCAGGCGGGGCAGTTGCCGGCGCAGGTCGGGCACCACCATCCCGAGCGCCGCCACCACGGTGTCGCCGTTGCGCACCGGCACGGCCACCGAGCAGGCGCCCAGGCTCATCTCCTCACCGGTGGTGGCGTAGCCCTCGGCCCGGACCCGGCGCAACTGGTCGATCAGGCGGGCCGGCTGCGTGACGGTGTACGCGGTGATCCGGGTGAGGTTCTTCAGAACCTCGAGACGGACTTCTTCGGGGGCGTACGCGAGGAGCACCTTCCCGACGCCCGTGGCATGCATCGGCAGCCGCGACCCGACCCGGCTCACCACCGGCACCGACACGTGCCCGGCGAGCCGTTCGACGTAGAGCACCTCGACGCCGTCCCGCACCGCCAGATGCACCGTCGCCAGGGTCGTTCCGTACAAATCGTGCAAAAATGGTGAGGCGGCCTGGCGGAGTCCGCTCTGCACCGGCGCGAGCAGCCCGAGTTGCCAGATCCGGCGGCCGATCACGTACCCGCCGTTCGGCTCCCGGGCCAGGGCGCCCCATCGGTGCAGCTCACCGACGAGGCGATGGGCGGTGGCCAGCGGGATGCCGGCACGGCGGGCGAGATCGGTCAGCGACAGGCTGCGGTGCTCACCGTCGAAGGCGCCGAGCAGGGCCAGCGCACGGGACGTGACGCTCTCACCCATCGAGGACTCCTTCCACTCAGTGGAAGAGGATTATCGCCGGGGACACCGTTTCCGCCTAGCGTCCGGAGCGTGAACATGGAGTCGTCACAAGCTGACATCAACCGGGAGATCGAGGCTGCGGCGCAGACGCCGGGCGGGCCGCAACCGAAGATCGACTATGCCCCGTACCGCAGTAGCATTCTGCGGCACCCGAAGCAGCCCGCGCAGCCGATCGACCCCGAGTCGGTGGAGCTGTGGGCGCCGGTCTTCGGTCACCGCGACGTCGCCGACGACGAGGCCGACCTGACCATCCAGCACGCCGGCAGCCCGATCGGCGAGCGGATCGTGGTCACCGGCCGGGTCCTGGACGGCGACGGCCGCCCGGTCGCCGGCCAGCTCGTCGAGGTGTGGCAGGCCAACGCGGCCGGCCGTTACCGGCACCAGCGCGACCAGCACCCGGCCCCGCACGACCCGAACTTCACCGGGGTCGGCCGGATGCTCACCGGCCCGGACGGGACCTACCGGTTCCAGACCATCAAGCCGGGCCCGTACCCGTGGCGCAACCACATCAACGCCTGGCGGCCGGCGCACATCCACTTCTCCGTCTTCGGCACCGACTTCACCCAGCGCCTGATCACCCAGATGTACTTCCCCGGCGACCCGCTGTTCGCCCTGGACCCGATCTACCAGTCGATCACCGATCCGAAGGCCCGGGAGCTGCTGATCGCCCAGTACGACCACGACGTCACCACGCCCGAGTGGAGCACCGGCTACCGCTGGGACATCGTGCTCACCGGCACCCACCGCACCCCGCTCGAATCGGATGTTGAGGAAGAAGCAGCATGAGCGCCGTCCCCGGCCAGACCGTCGGTCCCTTCTTCCACCTGGGCCTGGAATACGACCGGATGAACGAGCTGGTACCGCCCGGCCACCCGAAGGCGGTGCGGCTGCACGGCCACGTCTACGACGGTCACGGCAACCCGGTGCCGGACGCGGTCCTGGAGATCTGGCAGGCCGACTCGCAGGGCCACATCCCACGGCAGGCCGGCTCGCTGCGCCGTGACGGCTGGACCTTCACCGGCTGGGGCCGTGCCGCCACCGACCCGGACGGCCACTACCAGTTCGCCACCCTCGAACCGGGCGCCACCGAGGCCGGCAAGGCGCCGTTCTTCGCGGTCACCGTCTTCGCGCGCGGCCTGCTCGACCGGCTGTTCACCCGCGCGTACCTGCCCGACGACGAGTCCGCGCTGGCCGCTGACACGCTGCTCGGCGCGGTCGACCCGGCCCGCCGCTCCACCCTGATCGTCACCCGCGAACCCGGCGGCCTGGTCTTCGACGTGCACCTCCAGGGCGACGCCGAGACGGTCTTCCTCGCCTACCCCCGCCTCCGCGACGCATGGGCGTAGCAGCTCGCGGCGTTTGCCGATGGGTCGCGGCGGGCAGGCGGGTGCGGATGGCCGCCGATCATGCATGGGTACGGCATGAGCGTGTGCGGGACCGGCGGAGGAGGCGTGGCGGCCGGATGGGGCTGTGTCGAGGGAGCGGAACCGTGGTGTGGACGGCCCCGTGGGGAGCATGTGGTGAGTGACCTGTTGTGGCCGGGCGACGACCGGGCCGGTGACCTGTTCACCGACGCGTCGGTGCTGTCGGCCATGGTCCGGGCCGAGGCCGCCTGGCTGGACGCCCTGGTCCTGCACGGCATCGCCGACCCGGGCGCCCGCGACGACCTGACCGGCCTGATCGGCCCGGACGACGTCTCGCTCGTCGCCGCCGGCGCCGAGTCCGGCGGCAACCCGCTGATCCCGTTGCTCAAGCTGCTCCGTACCCGCCTGGAAGCCCGCAACCCGGCCGCCGCGAAATGGCTTCACAAGGGCCTGACCAGCCAGGACGTCATCGACACCGGCCTGGTCCTGTGCCTGCGCGACACGGTGTCCCGGATCCGCGACGACCTGGCCGCGCAGGTCGCCGGCCTGGCCCGGCTCGCCGGCGAGCACCGCTCGACCCCGATGACCGGCCGTACCCTGACCCAGCACGCCATCCCGATCACCTTCGGTCTGAAGGCCGCCGGCTGGCTGACCGGCGTGCTGGACGCCCGAGACCGTCTCGCGGCGGCCGCCGACCTCCCGCTGCAGATCGGCGGGGCCGCCGGGAGCCTGGCCGCGCCGGTCGCGCTGGCCGGGTCCCCGGCCGTGGTCCGCGACCTGGTCGAGACCACCGCCGCCACCCTCGGCCTGCCGGTCCGCGGTCCCTGGCACACCGCCCGCGCCCCGCTGACCGGGATCGCCGACGCCCTGGTCACCTGCACCGACGCGTGGGGCCGGATCGCCAACGACGTGCTCGTCGGCGCCCGCCCGGAGATCCACGAACTGGCCGAGGGCACGGTCGCCGGCCGGGGCGGCTCGTCGGCCATGCCGAACAAGCAGAACCCGGTCCTGTCGATCCTGATCCGCCGGGCCGCCCTGGCCGCGCCGTTCCTGGCGGCGACCGTGCACGCCGGCGCGGCCGCCGCCGTCGACGAACGCCCGGACGGCGGCTGGCACGTCGAGTGGGCCACCCTGCGCACCCTGGCCCGCCGGACCGTCACCGCCGGCGCGCAGACCGCCGAACTCCTGGCCGGCCTGCGCGTGGAGACGTCCCGGATGCTCGCCAACCTGGCCGCCGCCCGCCCCGGCATCGACGCCGAGCAGCGTTCGATCGCCCCGGAAGCGGCCCCCGGCGAGCCGTACCCGGGCGCCACCGACGAGATCGTCGACGCCGCCATCGCCCGCGCCGAGGAGCCCCCGAAATGCTGACCGCCACCACCTTCGTCGAGGCGGCCGACCGGCCGCTGCTGCTGCTCGGCCCGTCGGTCGGGACCAGCGTGGAAGCGCTGTGGGCCCGGTGCGCCGGCCGCCTCTACGGCCGCTACCACGTGGTCGGCTGGGATCTGCCCGGCCAGGGCCGCAGCGCCCCGGCGACCGGCCCGTTCACCGTCGCCGACCTGGCGGCCGAGGTGCTCGCGCTGGCCGAGCGGATCCGGCCCGGGGAGGCGTTCGGCTACGCCGGCGACTCGCTCGGCGGCGCGGTCGGGCTGCAACTGCTGCTGGACGCGCCGGAGCGGGTGACCGGCGCGGTGCTGCTCTGCACCGGCGCGCGGATCGGCACGGCGCAGATGTGGCACGACCGGGCGAACCTGGTCCGGGCCGAGGGGATCGGCGCGGTGGTCGACGGCTCCCGGGACCGCTGGTTCGCTCCCGGGTTCGCCGGGCGGCAGCCGGAGATCGCCGAGGTGCTGCTGGACGCGCTGCGCGGCACGCACCCGGAGAGCTACGCCCGTTCGTGCGAGGCGCTCGCCGAGTTCGACGTCCGCGACCGGCTCGCCGAGATCGCCGCGCCGGTGCTGGCCGTCGCCGGCGCCCACGACAAGCCGACCCCGCCGGACAGCCTCCAGGCGATCGCCGACGGTGTCCTGCACGGCCGCCTGGTCGTCCTCGACGGTGTCGCGCACCTGGCCCCCGCGGAGAACCCGGAGGTCGTCGCGTTCCTGCTGGACCAGCACTTCGACGAGGTGCGGGCGGCCGGGATCGCGGTGCGCCGCGAGGTGCTCGGCCCGGCGCACGTGGACCGGGCGACCGCCGGAACCACCGCGTTCACCCGTGACTTCCAGGACCTGATCACCCGGTACGCCTGGAACGAGATCTGGACCCGTCCCGGCCTGGAACGCCGCGACCGATCCCTGATCACCCTGACCGCCCTGATCGCTCTCGGACATGATGAGGAGCTGGCGATGCATGTGCGGGCGGCCCGTACCAACGGGCTGTCCGATGACGAGATCAAGGAGCTGATCCTGCAGACCGCGATCTACTGCGGTGTGCCGGCCGCCAACACCGCCTTCCGCATAGCGCAGCGTGTCCTGTCCGACCCGGCCACCGAAGCCGCCGCGACACCGGCGACCGGGACGACCGCAGTCGAGGAGCCGAAATGACAGATTCTTTCGTGTACGCCGCCGTCCGCACCCCGTTCGGGCGCTACTCCGGCGCGCTCGCCGAGGTCCGGCCGGACGACCTGGCCGCCACCGCCCTGACCGGCCTGCTCGCCAAGGCCCCGGACCTCGATCCGGGCCGGATCGACGACGTCTACTGGGGCAACGCCAACGGCGCCGGTGAGGACAACCGCAACGTCGGCCGGATGGCGGTGCTGCTCGCCGGCCTGCCGACCAGCGTGCCCGCCGGCACCGTCAACCGGCTCTGCGGCTCCAGCCTGGACGCGGCGATCATCGGATCCCGGGCGATCGCCGCCGGGGACGCCGAGATCGTGGTGATCGGTGGCGTCGAGTCGATGACCCGGGCGCCGTGGGTGCTGCCGAAACCGTCCCGGGCGTTCCCGGCCGGCAACGTCGAGGCGGTGTCCACCACGCTGGGCTGGCGCCTGGTGAACCCGAAGATGCCGAAGGAGTGGACGGCGTCGCTGGGGGAGTGCAACGAGCAGCTCGGCGAGAGGTTCAAGATCTCCCGCGAGCGGCAGGACGAGTTCGCCGTACGATCGCACCTGTCCTCGGAGAAGGCCTGGCTCGACGGCTTCTACCAGGACCTGGTGGTGCCGGTCGGTGAGGTGACCCGCGACGAGGGCATCCGGGCCGACACCAGCGTCGAGAGACTGGCCCGGCTCAAGCCGTCGTTCCGCGCCGACGGGACCATCACCGCCGGCAACGCGTCCCCGCTCAACGACGGCGCCGCCGCGGTGCTGCTCGGATCCGCTGCCGCGGCCTTCCAGATCGGCTTCGACCCGATCGCCCGGATCGCCGGGCGGGCCGCCCACGCCGTCGACCCGCAGGAGTTCGGGTTCGCCCCGGTCGAAGCCGCCGGCAAGGCGCTGCGCCAGGCCGGCATCGACTGGTCCGACGTCGGCGCCGTCGAGCTCAACGAGGCCTTCGCCGTCCAGTCGCTGGCCTGCGTAGACGCCTGGGACGTCGACCCGGAGATCGTCAACACCCGGGGCGGCGCGATCGCCCTCGGCCACCCGCTCGGCGCCTCCGGCGCCCGGATCCTCGGCACCCTCGCCCACGTGCTGCGCGAACGCAACCAGCGCTGGGGTGTCGCCGCCATCTGCATCGGCGTGGGCCAGGCCCTCGCCGTCGTCCTGGAGAACTGCGCTCAGCGATGAAAACCGAAGTAACGGACCCGGTCACCGCGGTCAAGGAGATCAAGGATGGCGACACCGTCCTGGTCGGCGGGTTCGGCATGGCCGGGATGCCGGTCGAGCTGATCGACGCGCTCATCGAGCACGGCGCCGGGGACCTCACCATCGTCAGCAACAACGCCGGGAACGGCGACACCGGCCTCGCGGCACTGATCGCCGCGGGCCGCGTACGCAAGATGGTCTGCTCCTTCCCCCGGCAAGCCGACTCCTGGCACTTCGACGCCGCCTACCGGGCCGGCACGATCGAGCTGGAGCTCGTGCCGCAGGGCAACCTCGCCGAACGGATGCGTGCCGCCGGCGCCGGGATCGGCGCGTTCTACTGCCCGACCGGCGTCGGCACCCCGATCGCCGAAGGCCGGGAGACCCGGGTCATCGACGGCCGGGAGTACGTCCTGGAACACCCGATCCGCGGCGACGTCGCGCTGATCCGCGCGCACGTCGCCGACCGGCTCGGCAACCTGGTCTACCGCAAGACCGCCCGCAACTTCGGCCCGGTGATGGCCACCGCCGCCACCCTCACCATCGCCCAGGTGTCCCGGATCGTCGAGGTCGGCGAACTGGACCCGGAGGCGGTCGTGACCCCGTCGATCTACGTGAACCGGCTCGTGGAGGTCGCCGCGTGAACACCGAGGACCTGGCCCGGATCATCGCCGCCGACATCCCCGCCGGCGCCTACGTCAACCTCGGCATCGGCCAGCCCACCACCATCGCCCGCTATCTGAAACCGGACAGCGGCGTCACTCTGCACACCGAGAACGGCATGCTGGGGATGGGCGAGGTGGTACCCGCCGAGGAAGCCGACTGGGACCTGACCAACGCCGGCAAACAGCCGGTCACCGAGTTGCCGGGCGCCGCCTACTTCCACCACGCCGACAGCTTCGCGATGATGCGCGGCGGTCACCTCGACGTGTGCGTGATGGGCGCCTTCCAGGTCGCCGCCGGCGGTGACCTGGCCAACTGGCACACCGGCGCACCCGACGCGATCCCGGCGGTGGGCGGCGCGATGGATCTGGCGGCCGGCGCGAAGGAGGTGTGGGTGATGATGACCCTCTTCACGAAGAAGGGCGAGCCGAAACTCGTGCCGTCCTGCACCTACCCGCTGACCGGCAAGGCCTGCGTGACCCGCGTCTACACCGACGTCGCCACCTTCCACCTCGGCCCGTCCGGCGTCCGGGTCGTCGCCACCGACGGCATCACCTTCGACCAGCTCACCACCCGCCTGGACGTTCCCCTGATCCAGGCCTGAGACCACGGCAGGCGGGACTCGACGACGCGTCCCGCCTGCCGTCCGGCCCCGACGGGGTGCCGGGCGCTGCCGGGTCAGCCGCGGGTGCGCAGGTCGTAGGAGCGGGCGGCCACCGCCAGCGCCGTGATCCACACGAGGAACTGGGCGACGCCGTAGATCCCGGTCCACGGGCTGAAGATCGCCTCCGGGGAGTCCCACTGGACGACCATCAGGACCATCGCCAGGATCGTGTAGCCGCCCAGCGCCAGGACCAGCAGATAACCCGGGACGACCAGCAGCAGCCGGGGCACCCGCCGGCCGGCGGACCACGGCGCCCATCGGGGGAACACCAGCCCCCACGGCCGGATCAGCGCCAGCGCCAGCACGGCCGGCAGCACGGCCAGCGCGTTGAGCGTCCACAGGTAGCCGCCGCCGCCGTCGGCGTACCAGACCTCGAACCGGTCCGCCTCCGCGAACAGCGGAATCCCCGCACCCCAGATCGCATGCAGCGGCATGAACCCGGCCGTCGCCGACAGCGCCGCCACCCACCCGGCCACGACCGCCCGCCGCGACGGCGGCGCGATACTTCGCTCCCGGATGAGGCCCACCGCGTTCCTGATCTCCCCGTGCATGCTCATAGCCGCATTCTGAGGTAATCCGCTCCGCGCCGCGGCCCCGTCCCACCCGCCCGGAGGACCGGTGCGTCCGCAATGGACCGGCCGTCGGACAATCGGCCGATGACCACAGCCGCAGACGTTCACGAGCCGAACCCGCACCCGCCGTCGCGGGGCGAACTGCGGACCGCGGCCCGGGCGGTTCGCCGGTCGGAGCTGCACCGGGCCGTCCTGAACGAGGTTCGCCCCCGGGGTGTCTCCGGGGTGTTCCGGACCCGGTCACCCCTGGCGCTGCAACTGCGTCTCGCCGCCCAGCAGAACCGCCTGCTCTGGTGGTCACCGGAGTTCTTCGCCGTCCTGGCGCCGCCCGCGGCGCAGCCGCAGCGCCTCGGATCCCGATGGCTGCGCTGGCTGGACCGCTGGTGGGACCTGGTGATGTTCTTCCTGCCGCCGCTGGTGCTGGTCGCCGGCGGCGGCGTCGCGGCGTTCGTGTGGGCGCAACCGGCAGGGGGACGGGAGATCTGGCGGGCGGCGGCTCTCGTCTGCCTGCTGGCCGCGATGGCGTACGTCGCCGTCCTCATGGCCGTGCTCGCCGTCCGCGGCTTCCGGGAGCTCTACCGGATGGTGATCCTGGGCCGGGCCAAGGAGGTCACCGAGACCGGAGTCGGTCAGGTGCTGGCCACCCGCTGGTCGATGACGCTGTGCCATGTCCCCTCGGCGGCGGAGATCCCGTCGCTGCTCCGCGCCGTCCGTTCCCGGGCCGGCACGGAGGATCTGCTCTGCGCCGCGGCCGGGATCACCACGGTGCGGGCGCGGGAGGCGTTACGGCGGCAGCCGCGGGTCGATGTCTTCACCGCCGACCCGTTCGTCCTCATCGTCCGCGCCGATCCGGCGGCGCCGCTGACCATGCCGCCGGTCCCGGCGAACATCACCGGCAGCCCGTTGCACGGCATCCCGCTGCTGCTCGCCGGCATGGCTGCGATCATCCTGGTCGGCGCGGACGGCGTGGCCGAATGGGAACGCCACCTCTGCGCCCGCATCCCGGAACCCCAGCGGGCAGCGGCCTGCGAGGAACGTCCGCTGACCTACGGCGACGCGCTGTACTGGCTGCTCAACCGTCTCTCCGGCGGCGACCCGGAGGGGCTGGGCGCGCGGAGTTTCCAGGCCCGTTCCCTCGGCCTGATGGTGACGCTGATGAGCCTGATCATCGTCGGTTGGGTGATCACCACGTTGTTCCAGCAGGCGGCGGCCCGCTCGCGCCGTTTCGGCCAGGACGTCGTCGACGCCTACAACGAGACACTTCCCGGCGAGACGCCGTCGGGCGATGCCGCGCCGCCCCCGTCCGGCGATGTCGCCCCGACATCGCCCGGTGATGCCGTGGCGACATCGTCCGGTCCGGGAGGCGGCGCGGGGCCAGGGGAGCCGGTGTCACCAACTCCCCGGTACGGCCCGCAGACGGGTGCCCTGCTCGGTCTGGCCGCGGGTGTCGCTCTCGGGGCTCTGCTCGCCCGCCGGCGCCGCTGACCGAGGATGTGGAACGTGGAGCCCGGAGCCGACCGTGACGTCATGACCGGCGTCGGCGGCCCCGCGGCACCTTGATCTCCCGGATCCGTGCGGCGGTGTCGTCGAGCGGCTGTGTGGGATGTGCGGCGGCACCGGCCGGCCGGGATCGGCGGGCCGGTGCCGCTCGTGGGAACTGCCGTGGTCGGGGTGGCCACGGCGGGAGCGAGGTGGGGCGCCTCGTTCCCGAGGTTCAGCGCTGCGTGAGGGTGTCACGCGGTCGGTCGGCTGGCCTCCATTTCTGCTCTTCACGGGGGACGGCGATCTCTGGGAGCGCTCCCATTAACCCGATCGTAACAAAGATGAACGGGCTGGGGGAGGGGTCACGTAGCGGCGCAGGTCAATGCCGGTGCGGCCGGGCTGCCCGAACCGAGGAAGCCGAACGTGGCGCTGGCCCCGGCCGCGAGAGCACCGTTGTACGACACGTTCGACGCTTGGACCGTGTTGCCGGTGGTGGTCAGCGACGCGTTCCAGGCCTGGGCGATCGGCGGCGTACCCGGGTAGGTCAGTGACACCGTCCAGCTCTTGACCGCCGCGCTGCCCGCGGTCACCTTGATCTCGCCCTGGTACCCGCCGGACCACTGCGACGTCACCGTGTGGGTGGCCGCGCACGAGCCGGTCACCGGCGGGGTGGTGGTCGGGGGCGTGGTCGGCTCAGTCGTCGGCGGCGTGGTGGGCGTCGTCGGCTCGCCGGCGCCGCCGAAGTTCACGTCGCTGCAGAAGTAGTACGACTGATCCGAGTGGCTGGCCTGCCAGATCGTGTAGATCATGGCCCGCCCGGACCGTCCGGACACGCTCGCCGGGATGTCGATCTGCACGCCGTTGCTGAGCTGCCGGGTCCACTGGGCCGCCGGCGTGTTCGGCACCGTCTTGATCAGTTCCAGGTCCGACCACTTCAGCGGCGTGGTGACCGGGTTGTACCCGGCTCTGGTCGCGTACACCCGGATGTAGTCGGCGCCGTGCCGCGCCCCGTCGAACAGCGACACCGTGAACGAGTTGCCGATCGACGTGGCCTTCCAGTCGCCCGGCGTGTCCATGGCGTTGTACCGGCCGCTCTCGGTGCGCCCACCGCTGCACAGCTGACCGTCGGGGATGGCCGTCTCGTGCTGCCCGGCGACACCCTCCCGGTACAGGCCGTTCCAGTTCCACATGGCGTTCGGGTTGGCCTGCCAGGCCTGCCAGCACATCGGGTCCTGGGTGGCCATCGCCGGGTTCTGGAAGTCCGACCCCCAGCGCTCCCAGCATCCGTAGTTGCGTGACGCGGGACCGACCACGTTCCCGTGCGCGGCCGCGGGACCGGTCTGCACGACGAGGACGGCGAACGTCGCGGTCAGCGCCGCGACCATGATCGAGATCAAAAGCTTGAGGCGTACGGGTGAAAGCATCTGAACTCAGCACTCCTGAGCTCGGGACCGTCACGCATCGGCGCGACGGCAGCCTGCGGTGGACTGTGCGGAAGCCGCCCCGGCTCCCGCAGCCCGCATGACCCCATACGGCAGCGCTGTGGCCACAGCCTCACCCACCGATCGAGCAAAGTCAATTCCTGTTGCGCAGTGCCGCGATGACCGCCAGCCCCAGCCCGAACACGGGCACGAACGCCGCCCCGCCCAGCAGCAGAGCCTCCACCGGACTCGCGCCGATACTCTGCCGGAGAGTCGTGACGATCAACCCGGTGACCAGGGCGACCAGCCCGGCGATCAGTACCCAGTGCGGCGTGGTGTCGACGGTCCGGGGCTTCGGGCGGGTCATCGGGCCTCCTCGGTGGCGGTGCTGACGATGCGCTGCTGCTCGCTGAGCGACGGCAGGGGTATCTCGAGATCGTTGAAGGTCGCGGTGTTCATCGACGTGGTCACCGACCGTTTCGACCGCTGCCGGATCCGTTGTCGGGTCTCTGGCCGGGACAGATGGTGTACCAGGTATCGAGCGTCGATCACGGCGGTGTCGCGGATCCGCACCCGGAACAGGTTGGTCGACGCGATCCACCCGTCGAGCCTGGCCGGCACGAGGATGGGCCCGCACATCGCGCCGGTTCGCACGCACACGACGTCTCCGGCGCGCAGCCGATAGCGGTTCAGGCCGTCCGCCCACGACTCCGCGATCGTGGGGGCATCCGCCGTGTCGAGGTTCCGAGTCAGGTGCCGAGGATAGAGCACCCCGACCGGGCCCTTGCCGGTCCGTGCGCGGCGTAGCGACTCGAACCAGGCGCCGACCTGGATGTCGCAGAGGTCACCCAGCCTACGGCGGGGCCAGTGGGAGTCTTCCGGGGTGGGCTCCGCACCGATGTATTCGCCCGGGCTCAGCGAGTAGTCGTGCGCCCGGATGGTGTCGAGGTCCGCCACGACGCTCAACCGGCATGTCGCGCCGGCCACAGCGCCGGTGATCAGCGCCCGGTCCTGCGGTGTGAGTCGCCGCGTCCCGCTGTTCTTCTCGCCCAGCTCACTGGCGTCGACGAAGGTGATCTTCGCCGGGTCCGGGTCGGGACTTCGCAAGACCCACAGGGACACGCCGACAGTGGTGCCCGTGAACAGATTCGGTGGCAGCGCGACGACGGCGGTGACCGTACCGGCCTCGATCATCGCTCGACGCATCTCCCGGTCCTGTCTGGTGGGGGAGAATCCGGCGGCGTAGGGCATCACCACCACCGCCCGGCCGCCGGGAGCAAGAGCGTCGAGGCAGTGCCAGACCCAGGCGTAATTGCCGGACCGGGGCGGTGGGAACGGAAGCCCGCTGCCGGGCGGCGGCTCGTACCTGATCGAGGAGTTGAACGGCGGATTCGCCACGACGATCGACGCGGCACCGCGCAGCGCGTGGCCGGGTCCGTAGCCGGGGTGGCCGGCGGTGAGCCGGAGCGGACTGCCGAAGGTGTGCAGGCGCATGCCCGCCAGCCGGAGATCCGGAGCGTACGGGCTTTCCGCCAGCACCGTCATAGAGCGGGGATCCGCCGCCTCCTGGAGCAGCGCGCCGAGCAATTCGCCACCGCGGGCGAACGGGTCGTAGTAGACCGCACCGGCTTCGCCGCCCGCATCCAGGATCCGGGCGATCGTCCGGGCGACCCCGGCTGGTGTGTGGTGTGCCTTCGCGGTCGTCCCGGCATGCGCGGCATGGATCTCGTGGAGGACCGCCATGTCGGCGGACCGCAGTCGCCCGGAGAACTCGATCGTGTGCCGGACCACCCGCATCGAGCGTGGCCGGAAGCGGGAGGCCGATGTTTCCGAGGCGGTACCGGGCCGGGCGACGATCCGGTCGACAGCGGCCAATGCCAATCGCGGCAGGGCCTCCGCGGCGTAGTCGTCGCCGGTCGCGGCGCGGTGGCGGATCGCCTCCCAGTCGGCGGGCGCATGCCGGCGGAGGAAGGTCAGGCAGAGCAGCAGGTAGAGCCCGTCCGCCGCGGTGACCCCGCCGAACGCGCCATCGCGGACCGCATCGATGAACGGATCGAACAGTGACCGGCTGCCCGTGCCTGCCGGCATGGCGGCGACGCCCAGGGACTGTCGGGCGCGGTCACCATAGGTGAGGTCCGGTGGATCAGTCAGAGTACGTGATGTGGCTCGAACTCGTCGTGTGTCGAGCCAGGCGAGCATGTCGTCGCGATCGAACTGCCCGTTCTTGCCGGGGGCAGGGAAGTCGGGGTATCGCTGACGCCACTGGGAGACCGCCGCGCGAGTGACTCCAGCCGCTTCAGCGATGCCTGCTGCCGAGATGTGGTTCGCGTTCTTCACGACGTCAACGTAGACACCGACGTAGGGTGCTGTCCTTCGTGCACTGATGTGAAACCCGGCTTTTGTTAACACTGGAAATGCGTTGCCGGTGTCCGGTGGTGTACCTACGGTGACGGGATGTCTGCTGAAGCCGCGCACGCTGCTGGTCTGCTGATGTTGCTGTCGCACCCGCTTCGGGTTCGGGCCTTCGCCGAGTTGGCGCGGCACGGCAAGGACGGCGTCACCATCTTCGAGATGTCGCTACACCTGGATCTGCCCCGGCCCGAGGTGGCGGAGCTGCTGGGGCGGCTGGTCGGGGCGGGGGTGGCCACCGGTACCGGGAACGGCACCTACCGGGTGCGGGACGGGGTGCTGCGTGAGGCGGCGCAGGCGCTCGGGCGGGTGCAGCCGATCGCTGCGCTGCTCAAGGGCTATCCGCGGCTCGAGCCGTACTTCGCGCACGGGCGGCTGACCGGTCTGCCGCCCACGATGAGTGACCGGAGCCGGCAGATGGCCGAGTTGTTCGCCCGGTTCCTCGCAGTCGAGGGGATCCTCACCGAGGACGAGGTCAACCGGCGGCTCGCGGTGGTGGCCGATGACGTGGCGGCGGTCCGGCGGATGCTCGTCGAGACCGGTTGGCTGGAACGCGACCGGGCCGGCACCTCCTACGGCTCCGCCCGACTCCTCCCGGCCGCCCCGACGCTGAGCCCTGCCTGACAGGAGACGCTGAGCCCGGCCTGACGAAAGCGCTGCTGAGCCAGGCAGGGGAGAAGGCTCGCCGAGGCGGCGTAGGGAGAGTCGCGGCCGGGTGGGGGAGAGACCGAAGTGCCGTCTCAGCGCAGCTGAGACGGCACCGTGCGGGGCACGCATGAGTGGCACCGGGGGACGGTGGCGAGGGGACGCCCGCCGTAGCCGCCGCGGGTCACGGGACGTCGTGGGGCCCGTACAGAAGAATCAGTCGTTGGTGATGTTGAGGGGTTTGGCGTCGCGGGGGACGATCACGAGGGTCGTGACGGCCAGGATCGCGGTGAGGATGCCGAGGACGCCGAGGGCGGGGCGCAGGCCGCCGACCGCTCCGGCGATGCCGGTGATCAGCACCGGTGACAGGAACTGGCCGATGAAGAGGCTGCCGGTCCACAGGCCGGTGCCGCGGCCGCGCTCGCTGAAGGACAGGCCGTTGGTGGCCCAGGTGGCGAGGACCGGCAGGAGGAGGCCGGTTCCGGCGCCGGTGAGGACCGCGCCGGCGGTGATCACGGCGACCGAGCCGCTGGACCAGATGATCAGGAAGCCGGCGGCGGCGAGCCCGAACGCGATGGGCAGCAGGTCGCGGGGTGTGCGCCCGGAGAGCTTGGCGAACGATCCGGCGGCGATGGCGGTGGCCAGCGACATCAGGGCGCTGAGTGCGCCGATGGTGGCGGTGGCGGTGACGCCGGCTTCGTCGAGCACGAACGACAGTTCGACGATGAGGGCGTAGAAGGCGATGCCGCCGGCCAGGGTGACCAGGCACGGCATCCGCAGCTGCCGCCACGGGATCGGCGGGAGCGCGGCGCCGGGTTCCGAGGAGCGGGCCGGCTGCCAGATCAGCAGCGCCATCGGTACGGCCAGCAGGGCCGCGGCGAGGTACAGCCAGAACGGGGTGCGCCAGCCGGACGAGCCGAGCGCCCCGCCGACGCCGAGGAAGACGGTCGCCGAGACGGAGGCGAGCAGGGTCTGCAGGCCCAGGTAGCGGCTGCGGCGCGGGCCGGACCAGTAGTCGGCGATGAGGGTGGTGCAGCAGGTCATGATCGCGGCTTCGCAGAGTCCGACCAGGACCCGGCTGCCGATGATCGCGCCGAGGGACTCGAGGTACAGCGGCGCGGTGCCGAAGATCGTGTACCCGATCATGGCGAGGATCAGGACCCGTTTGCGGTCGATCCGGTCGGCGATGAACCCGGCGAACGGCGCGGTCAGGCCGATGATCAGGGCGGGGACGGTGAGGACGATCGGCACCAGCACGTCGGCGCCCGGCACGTCCGCGAAGTGGCCGGTCATCTGCGGCAGCACGGGGGCGATGAGCACGGCGCCGAGCACGGAGAGGCAGCTTCCGGCGAGCAGCAGGACGAGTTGCGGGATTCCGGCTCGTCGTTCGAGGACAGCGGGCATGAAAGGCCCTTCATGAGGCGTCGTCAGGAGATGTCGCGTGGTCCAGGTCACACGCGATGGCCATGACTATGTGCAGTGACCGGTCATCAGCGGAAGACGGTTCCGCTGATGACGGCCATAAGCCCGGCTGATGCCGACTGGTCGTCAGTGCTGTCTCCGCCGCCCTGAGACGGCACCGACGACCAGCCGGGGTTCAACCGCGGAGTTCGGCGGCAGCGGCGGAGAGGATGTCGCGGAGCCACATGTGCGCCGGGTCGTTGCGGTACATCGGGTTGAACCAGAACGCCTCGGCCAGGGGGATCACCTCGAACGGGCATTCCAGCACCCGGATCCGCGCGACCGGCGCGAGCAGCCGGGCGAGGCGTTCCTGCAGCAGCGCGACCCGCCGCGATCCGGCGACCAGGAACGGCATCTGCGCGAACCCGTCGACCACCAGGTCGACGCGCGCCTCGATGCCTAACATCCGCAGCTGGCGGGAGGCGGGCGCGAACGCGGTCGGCCGGTCGAAGATGACCACCCAGGGCAGGTCGGCGAGCTGGTCCATGGTGAGCGCGTCACCGACCTCGGGGTGGTCCTCGGACACGATGCAGACCCACCGGTCGGTGTAGAGGTCCAGGTAGGGCAGCCCGGAGACGAAGCCGTGCGGGATGAGCAGCCCGTCGGCGCTGCGCAGGGTGTCGGCGGCGTGGTCGACGGCGTACGGGGTGGTCTGCTGGAACCGCAGCCGGGCGCCGGGCGCGAGCGCGGCGACCCGGCGGGCGATCAGCGGCCCGAGGACGGTGGCCGCGTAGTCGGAGCTGACGATGGTGAACTCGCGGTCCAGCCCGGACGGGTCGAACGCGGCGGTGGAGTCGAAGACCCGCCGCACCCCGGCGAGCGCGGGCCCGGTCAGGGTGGCGACCCGGCTGGCCAGCGGGGTCAGGTCGTACCGGTTGCCGACCCGGACCAGCAACTGGTCACCGAAGTGCCGCCGCAGCCGGCCGAGGGCGCCGCTGACCGCCGGCTGGCTGACTCCGAGGCCCTCCGCGGTGCGGGTCACGTTCCGCTCGCGGAGCAGGGCGTCGAGCGTGACGAGCAGATTGAGGTCGAGGTTCGCCAGCACTCGGTCGACGGCCATCCCGACACTATAAGCCTGGCCTATGGCTGCGATCACCAACTTGAGCTTCCCTGATGTCCCGCCCGGTTGCGACAGTGGTCCCAGTCACAGGGGTAACAGAAGGGAAACCGCCGTGCCAGCAGTTCGTAATGTTCTGGTCGTCGGTGGCGGTGCCGCCGGGGCCGCTGCGGCGATTCTCCTCGCGGAGGGCGGTGTCTCGGTCGAGCTGATCGACGGAAAACCCGACGTGGCCGCGCTCGGCTCCGGCATCACCCTCCAGGGCAACGCCTTGCGGGTGCTGCGGCAGCTCGGCGTCTGGGAGCAGATCAAAGCCGAGGGGTACGAGTTCGACACCCTCGGCCTGCGCGCCCCCGACCCGGCCGGCACGCTGATCGCCGAGCTCACCGACATCCGCACCGGCGGCCCGGACCTGCCCGCCACGTTCGGCATGTACCGGCCCACCCTGGCCCGGATCCTGATCGACCGGGCCGCCGCGGCCGGCGCGAAGATCCGGTTCGGGACCCAGCCGGCCGGCCTCTCCCTGGACGGCGAGGTCACCTTCGCCGACGGGGAGAAGCGGACCTACGACCTGGTGATCGGCGCGGACGGGCTGCGGTCGTGGACCCGGCGCCGGATCGGCATCGACGTCGAGCCACAGCCGGTCGGCATGGGCATCTGGCGCACGTTCACCCGGCGGCCGGCCAGCGTGACCAGGACGGACCTGTACTACGGCGGGCCCGCCTACATCGCCGGGTACTGCCCGACCGGACCGGACTCGATCTACGCGTACCTGGTCGAGGACGTGCAGGACCGGTCCGGCCTCAGCCCCGAGGAGGCCCTCGCCGCGATGCGGGAGCTGGCCGGGGCGTACCACGGGCCGTGGGACGAGATCCGCGAGACGCTCACCGACCCGGCTCGGGTCAACTACACCGCCTTCGAGAGCCACGTCGTCGACGGCCCGTGGAACCGCGGGAACGTGGTGCTGATCGGCGACGCCGCGCACAGCTGCCCGCCCACTCTGGCCCAGGGCGCCGCCCAGGCCCTCGAGGACGCGTCCGTGCTCGCCGAGCTGCTGCTGCGCGAGGACACGGTCACCGACGAGCTCTGGCGGGAGTTCACCGCCCGCCGCCTGGACCGCGCCAAGACCGTGGTCGAAGCCTCCCTGCAACTGGCCCGCTGGCAGCTCGCCCACGAGCGTGGCGACGTCCCCGGCCTGATGGCCCGCGTCGCCCACCTGGTCGCCGAGCCCGCCTGAAAGGAACACCGATGAACGACGAACGACTCATCACCCACCTGCGGCACGTCGACCTGGCGGTGCCGGACTACGACAGGCAGTTCGAGTTCTACACGAACATGTGGGGGCTGGACGCCGAGACCACCGACTCCGGGATCGCCTTCCTGGCCGCGGCCGGGTCACCGGAGCAGTACTCGGTGCGGCTGCGCAAGGCCGAGGAGAAGCGGCTCGACCTGGTCGCCTTCGGGGCGGCCAGTGCGAGCGACGTCGACGCGCTGGCCGAACGGCTCGGCCGGGCCGGGGTGAAGCTGATCAGCGAGCCGGGCGCGCTGCACACCCCCGGCGGCGGGTACGGGTTCCGGTTCTTCGACTGCGACGGCCGTACCCTCGAGGTCTCCTCGGACGTCGCGGTGCGGCAGCACCGCAAGCTGGCGGAGGGCGAGGCCGTCCCGGTCAAGCTCTCGCACGTGGTGATCAACTCGCCGAACCCGGAGGCGACCGTCGCCTTCTACAGCCGGCACCTCAACTTCGCGCTCTCGGACACGCTGTTCCACCCGCGGATGGGCGAGATGATGTGGTTCATGCGGACCAACCGCTGGCACCACAGCCTCGCCGTCGCGCGCGGCCCGCACGTGGCCCTGCATCACGCGTCGTTCGAGATGCGCGGCATCGACGAGTACATGCGCGGCACCGGCCGGCTGCTGCGCGGCGGCGTCGAGAAGGTGTGGGGGCCGGGCCGGCACATGGCCGGGAACAACACGTTCAGCTACTTCCTCGACCCGCACGGCAACACCATCGAGTACACCACCGAGCTGGAGGAACTCGACGAGGACACCTGGCACCCGCACCTGTACGACTTCTCCGACCCCACGGTCAGCGACCAGTGGGGCACGGCGAACCCGATGAACGAGTTCGTCGCCAAGCAGTCGTTCAACGACGTCGACCGGGGCGTCTTCGTGGCGCCGCCGGTCTGAGGTCGGCATGAGGCTCGCAACGTTCCGTCACGACGGCCGGGTCCGCACCGGCGTCGTCGACGGCGATCAGGTCCGCCCGTTCGCGGGGGACCCCACCATGCTGGAGATCATCTCCGCCGGCGTCCCCGCCGCGCTGGAGGGCGCGCTGCCGCTGGCGGACGTGCGGCTGCTCGCGCCGTTGCAGCCCACGACGCTCCGCGACTTCGTCGCGTTCGAGGAGCACGTCGAGGGGGTGCGGCGCAGCATCGACGGTTCCGGCGGCGTGCCCGACGCCTGGTACGACGCCCCCACGTTCTACTTCACCAACCCCAACCGGATCTACGGCCCGGACGACGAGGTGCCCTTCCCGGCCCACTCGGTGAATCGCGACTTCGAGCTCGAGGTCGCCGCGGTCGCCGGGCCGGACGGCGCCATCTTCGGGTACACGATCCTGAACGACTGGTCTGCCCGTGACCTGCAGAAACGCGAGATGCAGGTGAATCTCGGCCCGGCCAAGGGCAAGGACTTCGCCAGCAGCCTCGGCCCCTGGATCGTCACCGCCGACGAGCTGGAGCGCTTCAAGGACTCCGACGGCTTCCTCGATCTGTGGTGCGACGTCACCGTCAACGGCGTCGAGGTGGGACGTGACCTGCTCAGCAACATGGGCTGGACGTTCGAGACCATGATCGCCTATGCCGGCCGGGACAGCCGGATCGTCCCCGGTGACGTGCTCGGGTCCGGGACCGTCGGCAACGGCGGCTGCCTCGCGGAGCTCTGGGGCCGTAACGGCCGCCAGGATCCGCCGCCGCTGCGTGACGGTGACGAGGTCACCCTGACCGTCGAAGGTATCGGCAGCCTGACCAACCGCATCATCTCCGGTTCCAAGACTGAGACGCTTCCGCAGGCCCGCCGCCGTGACCCGGCGTCGGCCCGCGCAGAAAGGCAGCACTGAATGTTCGAGTACTTCCCCGGCAACTACGTCTGGAACCTGGGCGTCGTCGCCACCCTCAACAGCGGCGGGCTGATCGACGAGGTGGACC
This sequence comes from Actinoplanes utahensis, assembly GCF_016862455.1. Lineage (GTDB taxonomy): Bacteria > Actinomycetota > Actinomycetes > Mycobacteriales > Micromonosporaceae > Actinoplanes > Actinoplanes utahensis. Next base: position 17,117 of record NZ_BOMZ01000113.1, on the reverse strand, counting down.
GCGCGTGCCGGCCGATCAAGGAGCTCGCGGCGCAGGGCGCCGACGTCGGCACTAGTGAGTTCATGGCGTCGTGGTCGGCGGTCGCCGAGGACCTGGCGGCACAGGCGGCGGCCGACGAGGCGGCCGGCAACAGGCGGACCGCGGGACAGAAGTACCAGCGAGCCACCAACTATCTCGCGCAGGCCGAGCGCATGCAGAGCGCCAAGTCGCCCGACCGCAAGGCGTTCTACCAGCGGCTTCTCGACCTGCAGCAGAAGGCGTTCGACCTGATCGACCCGGCGACCACGCGGGTGGCGATCCCGTTCGAGGGCGCGCTGCTCCCGGCGTACTTCAAGAAGGCCCCCGTCGACGGCCCCGCCCCGGTGATCATCCTGTGGAACGGGCTCGACTCGACCAAGGAGCACATGTACGCCTCCGGCTTCGCCCACGAGCTGGCCGAGCGGGGCATCCACACGCTGATGGTCGACTGCCCCGGCAGCGGCGAGGCGCTGCGGTTCCTCGACCTCAAGTCCCGGGTCGAGACCGAGGACTGGGCGGCGGCGTGCGTCGACTACCTCCTCACCCGCGACGACGTGGTCCCCGGGAAGATCGGGCTGGTCGGGTGGTCGCTCGGCGGCTACTACGCGCCCCGCGCGGCCGCGTTCGAGAAGCGGCTCGCCCTCTGCGTCGCCTGGGGCGCCAACCACGACTGGGGCGCCGTGCAGAAGCGCCGCCTCGAGCGCGAGGGTGAGAACCCGGTCCCGCACTACTGGGATCATGTGCTGTGGGTGTGGGGCGAGGACGACCTCGACACGTTCATCACGAAGGCCGAGGCGGTCAACCTCGACGGCGTGGTCGAGAAGATCACCGTGCCGTTCCTGATCTGCCACGGCGAGAACGACAGGCAGATCCCGCTCGCATACGCGCACCGCTCCTACGAGCAGGCCGTGAACTCCCCGCAGCGGGAGCTGCGGATCTTCACGCCGGCCGAGGGCGGGGCCGAGCACATCGGGCTGGACCACTTCGCGCACGTGCAGACCTACATCGCGGACTGGGTCGACGGTGTTCTCCAGAAGTGACCCGGAGGGCGCCATCGCGGCGGCGGCGAAACGGTGCTCCAACTGGGGGCGGTGGGGTGCCGACGACGTACGCGGCACGATGAACTTCCTGACCCCGGACAAGCGCAGGGAAGCCGCGTCGCTGGTGCGGCGCGGGGTGTCGTTCTCGCTGGCGCAGTCGTTCGACGCGAACGGCCCGCAGAAGGGCTGGCGGCGCCGCACCAACCCGGTGCACACCATGCTGGACACCGGCACCGACGCGGCCGCCGGCATCCAGGGTTTCCCGCACGGCCTCGGCGGCGCCGACGACGTCATCGCCATGCCGTTGCAGTGTTCGACCCAGTGGGACGGACTCGGCCACATCTTCGACCACGGGATGGCCTGGAACGGGCGGCCCGCGGGCGAGGTGGTGACCAGCCTCGGTGACGCGCGGACCGGCATCGAGACGGTCGCCGACGTGATCGCCGGGCGCGGCGTGCTGCTGGACTTCGGCGACCTGCCGGACGGCTTTGCCATCACGGCGGACCACCTGCGGGAGCGGATCCACGCGCACGGTCTGACGGTGGGGACGGGTGACATCGTCCTGGTACGCACGGGCCAGCTCGCCCGGGCCCGGCGGGACGGCTGGGGCGACTACGCCGGTGGTCCCGCCCCCGGCCTGTCGTTCGGCACCGCCGACTGGCTGCACGCCACCGAGATCGCCGCGATCGCCACCGACACCTGGGGCTTCGAGGTGCGGCCGAACGAGTTCGACGACGCGTTCCAGCCGCTGCACCAGGTCGCCATCCCGCACATCGGCCTGTTCCTCGGCGAGATGTGGGACCTCGACGCGCTCGCCGCCGACTGCGCCGCGGACGGGGTCTACGAGTTCTGGCTGACCGCGGCGCCGCTGCCGATCACCGGCGCGGTCGGGTCACCGGTCAACCCGATAGCCGTCAAATAGGTGATGGGGGCGTTCCTCTCGGTTCGCCCCCATCGTTTCGAGCCGGAACCTAGGCAGTGGCGGCTGCCGGCTCCGCCGCCGGGCGGCGCTTGGCCACCCAGCGCTCGAAGATCACGGTGGTGAGCGGCGGAACGGAGGCGGCCAGACCGAAGAAGGTCCGCCACAACGACCAGCGCTCGGTGAACGCCACCCAGAGGGTCGCGGCGATGTAGGCCACGAAGAGGGCCCCGTGCAGGCGGCCGAAGAGCCACACGCCCGCCTCGGTGGTCTCCGTGACGTACTTCAGAAACATGCCCACGAGGAGGCCGGTCCAGGTGAACGCCTCGGCGATCGCGGTGATCCTGAAGATCCGGAACGGTTCCACCCTGCTGACTCCCCTCGAACGACGCCCCTGCAGCGTACGGCCCGGAAGATGAGTGTTTCCTGAAGGATGATCCGCCCGATTTAGGGTATTAGCGCCCCTGTTGGAGATCGTCGAGGGGGAGTATCGCCGTGCCGGACATCGTGGAGATCATCAAAGAGCAGCACCGCCAGGTCGAGGAACTGCTCACGCGGGTCGAGGAGGAGGACGCCGACCAGGCCGCGCTGATGCAGGAGGTGGCGCGACTGCTGCTGCCGCACTCCGAGGCGGAGGAGAGCTTCGTCTACCCCGCCATCCGCGATCTGGCAGCCGAACAGGGCGACGAGGTCAAGGACGGCATCGCCGAACACCACCAGGTCGAGGAGATGCTCCAGAACCTGCTGCGCGGCGATGCCGGCGACCCCGGTTACGGCGGCACGGTCGCCGCCATCGCCGGCGAGCTGCGCCACCACGTGCAGGAAGAGGAGGAGGAGCTGCTCCCCATCCTGGCCGAACGTCTCGACGACGTCCAGCGCGAGGAGATGGGCCGCCGCTTCCTGGAGGCCACCACCGGCTCCCTCCCCGGTGACCAGGCGGACGGCGAGGACGGCGACGAGCACGCCGCCACCCGCAAGGAGCTGTACGAGAAGGCCAAGGAGCAGCACGTCCCCGGCCGCTCCCGGATGAACAAGCAGGAGCTGGCCGACGCCGTCGGCGAATCCTGACCCGCGCCGATCCGGGTCATCGGGTCGCCGGTGACCCGGATCCACCGGATAATCGGGGAGTGGGAGAGAGATCGTCTGCGGAGCGGATGCGGCCGTGCCGGCGGTGCGGGCATCCCACCAGGGTGGATCGGATGATCCAGGGGTACGGGCGCAACTGTGCCGCCCTGCTCGGGCTGATCGGGGGGACGGTGGACACCGGGCACACCGGGCCGGACCTGCTGGACCTGATCGAGGTGGAGCCGGAGGACAGTTGCGACGGCCACGACCGGCCGGCCGACTCCGGGATCGCTATCTTTCGGCGACGCAGGCCAGCATCAGGTTTCGCGCCTCGCCGGTGATCGGCTCGTCGGCCGGGTCCGGGCGCCACAGGGGAGCGGCGACCAGGCCGGGTTCGACCAGGCGCCAGCCGTCCAGGAAACGGGCCATCCGCTCGGCGTCGCGCGGCACCAGCGGGCCGCCGGTGCGGGTGTAGAGGTGCGTGATGCGTTCCAGGACCGCGGTGTCACCGGCGAACGTGGTGTGCGAGAACGCGAGGACGCTGCCCGGCACGACCGCGTCGCGGTAGGCCCGGACCGCCGCGTCCAGGGCCGGGCCGTCCGGCACGAAGTGCAGCACCGCGACCATCATGACGGCCACCGGGCGGCTGAAATCGATCAGTTCGCGGACCCGTGCGTCGCCCAGGACGGTGGCGGGCTCCCGCAGGTCGCTGTGGACGACCGCGGTCAGCGGGTCGTCGCCGAGCAGGTGCCGGGCGTAGAGCACGGCGGTGGGGTCCACGTCGACGTAGACGACGGTCGCGTCCGGGACCTCCGCGCGGGCCACCTCGTGCACGTTGCCCTCGGTCGGGATGCCGGAGCCGAGGTCGAGGAACTGGGTGATGCCGCGGCCGGCCGCGTACCGGACGGCGCGTCCCAGGAAGGCCCGGTTGGCGCGGGCGAGCAGCGCCGTCTCCGGCAGCAGTTCGCTGGTCCGGGTGGCGATGGCCCGGTCGACGGCGAAGTTGTGGGTGCCGCCCAGGAACGCGTCGTAGACCCGGGCGGGACTCGGCCGGTTCGGGTCGATGGGCGGAGCCGCGGTGCTCATGCTCCAAGATTCCCGCAAAACTGCCAACTCAGTACTGAAATATCCGTACATAGGTAGTTTGGGAATGGGAGGCATCGGTGGAGTCAACCGGAATCCCGGGGCTCCTGCTCGACACCGCCCCGGACGCGATCATCGTCAGCCGCTCGGACGGCGCCATCACCATGGCCAACCGCCGGGCCCACGACATGTTCCGGTACCCCGCCGGTGACCTGGTCGGCCGCTGCGTCGACGACCTGGTGCCGCTGGAGAGCCGCGAGCGGCACCCGGGTATGCGCGAGAGGTACCTCTCCGGCGCCCACCCACCGCTGCGCCGCTTGCCGCTGCGCGGGCTCCGCAGCGACGGCAGCGTCTTCCCCGTCGAGGTCTCCCTGTCCGCGGTCACCGCGCCGGACGCCGAGACGTACGTGACCGCCGTCCTGCGCGACGACACCGTGCAGCGGGAGGAGGCCCGCAGCCGGGCGCTGCTCGCCTCGATCGTCCAGTCCTCGCACGACGCGATCGTCACCACCGACCTGGACGGCCGGGTGCTCTCCTGGAACCCCGGCGCCGAGTCGCTCTTCGGCTATCCGGCCGACGACATCGTCGGCGCACACATCGACCGGACCATCCCGGCCGACCGTCGCGCCGACGAGGAGCAGATCCGGCTGCTGGTCCGTCTCGGCGGCCGGGTGGACCGGTACCGCAGCACCCGCCTCACCGCCTCCGGCGACGGCATCGCGGTCACCGTGCTGGTGTCCCCGCTGGTCGACGAGCACGGCACCGTCATCGGCACCACCAGCATCTGCCGGGACATCAGCGACCGGGAGCGGGCCGAGGCGCGGGTGCAGGCGATGCTCGACGCAGCCCCGGACGCGGTCCTCGGTGTCGCCGAGTCCGGCGCGGTGGTGCTGGTCAACGCCGAGGCCGAGCGGCTGTTCGGTCATCCCCGCTACGACCTGCTGCACATGCCGGTCGGCGCGCTGCTGCCGGACGGCCTGCCCGCGGCGTCGGCGGTGCTGCGCACCGGCGGCGACAGCACCCCGCTGGACTCCGAACGGGCGCCGGACCAGGCCGATCAGCGGTGGGCCGGCCGTCGCGCGGTGCGCCGCGGCGGCGCCGAGATCCCGGTCGACATCGCCTGCAGCGCGCTGCGCACCGACAGCGGCGTGGTCACCGTGGTGGTGGTCCGGGACATCACCGAGCGCCTGGCCGCCGAACAGGAGCGCCGCCGGCTGCGCGAGGAGGCCGACCGGCAGCGCCTGGAGGCACGCATCCAGCAGACCCAGCGGCTGGAGAGCCTCGGCCAGCTGGCCGGCGGGATCGCGCACGACTTCAACAACCTGCTCGCGGTGATCCTCAACTACGCGTCGTTCATCATCGAGGACGCCGCCGGCACCGCGCCCGCCTCGGACGCCGAGCAGATCGCCCGGGCCGCCCGCCGCGGCAGCGACCTCACCCACCAGCTGCTCGCCTTCGCCCGCCGGGAGGTGATCCGTCCCCGCCCGCTGAACCTGAACACGGTGGCCACCGAAGTGCACCAGATGCTGGACCGGTCGCTGGGCGAGCACATCACCCTGACCGTACGGACCACGGCCGGCCTGCCGTCGGTGATGGCCGACCCGGGCCAGCTGGAGCAGGTGCTGGTCAACCTGGCCGTCAACGCCCGCGACGCGATGCCCACCGGCGGCCGGCTCACCATCGACACCGCCCTGGTCGACGTGGACCCCGACCACGCCGCGGCCCGGGCCGGGCTCAGCACCGGCCGGTACGTGCGGCTGCGGGTCTCCGACACCGGCAGCGGCATGCCGAAGGAGGTGATCGACAAGGCGTTCGAGCCGTTCTTCACCACCAAACCCAGCGGTCAGGGCACCGGTCTGGGCCTGGCCACCGTCTACGGCATCGTCACGCAGGCCGGCGGCACCGTGCAGATCTACTCCGAGCCGGGCATCGGCACCACGTTCACCATCCTGCTGCCGGTCACCGACGCGGAGGCCCACCAGCACGTCCCCGAGGAGTCGGTGGCCGAACTGGCCGGGCACGGCGCGACCGTCCTGGTGGTCGAGGACGAGAGCGCGCTGCGCGAGGTGACCTGCCGGATCCTGAAGCGCGGCGGGTACACCGTGCTGGCCGCCGAGGGCGGCGACGAGGCGCTGCGGCTGGCCGCCGAGAACACCGTCGACGTCCTGCTCACCGACGTGATCATGCCGAACATGCTGGGCAAGGACCTGGCCGATGCGATCCGGTCACGGTGGCCGGGCACCAAGGTCCTCTTCATGTCCGGGTACGCCCAGCCGGTGCTCACCACACACGGCACCCTCTCCGCCGACGTGCATCTGCTGGAGAAGCCGTTCACCAGCGCGGAGCTGATGCGGGCGCTGCACGACGAACTTCAGGCCAAGCCGTGACATCGATCGCCGTCTACGGGGTAAGGCGGTGGTCATGGCGTACCGGAAAATCGGAGTCCTCCTGGTGGGAACCGTCCTCACGGTGACCACCGCGGGGGTGCGGCCCGCCGCGGCGGCCGCGCCCGGCGACGACCAGCAGTACCTGCCGGCCGACAAGACCGGCTTCCTGACCTCGGCGGACACCCGGAGCAGGGTCTGGGCCACGGTGCAACGATCCGGTGGCCTGGGCGAGATCTTCTACCCCGACATCGGTACGCCGAGCGTGCGCGCCTGGCAGTTCGTGGTGACCGGCCCGGGCGGTTACGCGGTCCGCGCCGACCAGGCCGCGGTCACCACCGAACTGACCGACGGGCGCAGCCTCAGCTACCGGCAGACGTTCACCGAGCGGTCCGGCCGATGGCGGCTGACCGTGGCGTACACGACCGACCCACGATCCGCCGCCGTCCTCGCCGACCTGCGGTTCACCACCCGGGGCGACCGGCCGCACCGGGTCTACGCGGTCTACGACCCGGCGCTGGGCAACACCCGCGGCAACGACTCCGGGCGTACCGAAGGGGACGCTCTCCTCGCCGCCGACGGACCCGTGACCAGCGCGCTCGCCGCACGCCCCGCCTTCACCGCCACCTCCAGCGGCCATGCCGGCACCGACGACGGCTGGACCGACCTGCTGGCCGACGGCCGGATGGACGTCCGCAACGGCTCGGCCGCGGCGGGCAGCCTGGTGCAGACCGGCGAGACCACGCTGACCGGCGCCCCGGGCCGCCGCGAAGCCACCCTGGCCCTCGGGTTCGCCCCGGACACCGCGGCCGCCCTGGCCGTCAGCCGGGACGTGCTGGCCCGCGGTTTCGGCCCGGTCGCCCGCGAGTACGCCCACGGCTGGTCCCGGTACCTCGACGGCCTGCACCGGCCGCCGCCGGGCGCCGACCCGCGCCTGTACCGGGTGTCCGCGATGGTGCTCGCCGCCAGCGAGGACAAGACGTACCGGGGCGCCTACATCGCCGCGCCGGCCGCGCCGTGGGCGTTCGGCCGCGACGACCCGTCCGGCCCGTACCACCTGGTCTGGTCCCGCGACCTCTACCAGATCGCCACCGGACTGCTGGCCGCCGGCGACCGGGCCGGGGCGAACCGCGCCCTCGACCACCTGTTCACCGTGCAGCAGCGGCCGGACGGCTCGTTCCCGCAGAACGCCCGGGTCGACGGCACCCCGGTCTGGGCGGGCCTGCAACTGGACGAGGTGGCGCTGCCGCTGGTCCTCGCCTACCAGCTGAACCGCACCGACCCGGCGACCTGGGGTCACGTGCGGCGGGCCGCGGACTTCCTGCTCGCCTTCGAACAGGACGGCAACCGGGCGCCGTGGAGCCCGCAGGACCGCTGGGAGAACCAGTCCGGGTACTCCCCGGCCACCATCGCCGCGCAGATCGCCGGCCTGGTCTGCGCCGCCTCGCTGGCCCGCGCCAACGGCGACACCGCCGCCGCGGACCGCTACCTCGCCGCCGCCGACGAGTGGCAGCGGCGGGTCAAGGCGTGGACCGTGACCGGCACCGGGCCGTACTCGTCCCGGCCGTACTTCCTGCGCCTGACCAAGGACGGGCAGCCGGACCGGGGCACCACCTACGACATCGGCGACAGCGGGCCGGCCGGCGTCGACCAGCGAGCCGTCGTCGACCCGGGCTTCCTGGAACTGGTCCGCCTCGGCGTGCTGCCGGCCGGCGACCCGGTCGTGCGCGACAGCCTCGCCGTCGTCGACCGGCAGCTGGGCGTGCCGACCCGGCGCGGTCTGTTCTGGTACCGCGCCTCCTTCGACGGGTACGGCGAGAAGGCCGACGGATCGGCGTGGGACTACCCGCTGCCGGCCGGCTCGCGGATCACCCGGGGACGGGCGTGGCCGCTGCTCAACGGCGAACGCGGCGAGTACGCGGTAGCGGCCGGCGACATCGGTGCGGCCCGGCGGCAGCTCGCCACGATGGCCCGGACCGCCGGTCCCGGCCTGCTGCTGCCCGAGCAGGTGTGGGACCGGCGGCCGCCGTTCCGCGAGCCCGGCACCCCGACCACCTCGGCCACCCCGCTCACCTGGTCGCACGCCCAGTACCTGCGGCTGGCCGCGGACACCGCCGCCGGGCGGGTCCTGGAACAGCCGGCCGTGGTGGCCGACCGCTACCTCCGATGAGCGCCCGGGATCCCGAGCTCGCCGGTGATCAGTTCGCCGAGTTCAGGACGAAACCCAGGCAGCCGCAGACGGCCAGGGCGACCGTGAGGGCGAGCAGCGTCCAGGCGGCCACCGCGCCCGGATAGCGCTGCGGGGGAGCGCCGATCGCCCCGCGCAGGAACGACAGCAGGGGAGCGCGGTACTCCAGCTCGACGGTCTGGCCCGGAACCGCCACCACGGTGGTGTCGGCCGCGCCGATCCGGGACGGGATCAGGTAGGGCACGTGGACGTGCACGTGGTGCTCGCCGGTCGCCACCGACTGCACCACTCGCCCCCAGGACGCCGGGACGCCCTGCCCGTCGATCTCCAGCACCGGCGTGTAGAGCCGCAACAGGAACGCGAGCGGCGCGTATCGCAGGGTCACCGCGATCGACGAGCCGCCGTTACGGCGGACGTTGTCGATCGGCGGGAACCCCGGCGAGAAGGGCCGGTACGGCGGCGCGATGGTGGCCATGGCCCGGGAAGGATATGCCGGGCGCATGCTCCGGCAAAAGACCGGCGGACGTCCGAAGTGGACTCCGGCGGTCCGGACGGGGGTGGCCCGGCACTTCATGATCTAGGTCGCCGTCCGGCTTCGTGACCTTGCACGATCGACGTAATGTCAGTAGGGAGAACGCACGGTACCTGCGAATTCTCAGCGTTCGTTCAGCGGGCGTTGCTAGTTTTCCGAGGCACCTTTTTCACACGGGAGAACATCGTGGTCTTCAAGAAGTTGCTCGGTGCCTTCGGAGTGGGTGGCCCGAGCGTCGACACCGTGCTGTCGAACCCGAGCACCTACCCGGGCGCGCCGCTCACCGGCAACGTCAACCTCGTCGGCGGCACGCAGGACGCGGACATCGAGCACGTCACCCTCGGCCTGGTCACCCGGATGGAGGTGGAGGGCGGCGGCGGCGACTACTCGGCGGTCAGCGACTTCCTGCGGGTCCCGGTCACCGGCCCGATGCGCCTGGCCCCCGGCCAGCAGCTGTCCATCCCGTTCCGGATCGACATGCCCTGGGAGACCCCGATCACCACGGTGTACGGGCAGACCCTGCGCGGCATGGTCATGGGCGTGCGCACCGAGCTGGCGATCGCCCGGGCCATCGACAAGGGCGACCTGGACATGGTGCACGTGCACCCGCTGCCGATCCAGCAGCGCATCCTCGACGCGTTCGCGGCGAACGGGTTCCGGTTCAAGTCCGCCGACCTGGAGTACGGGCAGATCTACGGGGTCCACCAGACCCTCCCGTTCTACCAGGAGATCGAGTACTTCCCGCCCCAGCAGTACGCGGCGGCCGGCATCAACGAGGTCGAGCTGACCTTCGTGACCAGCCCGCACCAGGTCGAGGTGGTGCTGGAGTTCGACAAGCGGGGCGGCCTGTTCACCTCCGGTCAGGACACCTACAGCCGGTACACGGTGTCCCACGGCGACGCCGACACCACCGACTGGCGCCAGGTCGTCGACGGCTGGGTGCGCCAGGCGGTCGACCGCCGCAAGTCGATGCCGGGCTTCGGTCACGCGCCGCAGGGTTACGGCCAGCCGGCGTTCGGGCACCAGCAGCCGGGTTACGGCCACCACGGCCACTACCGGCAGGGTCACTCCCAGCCGGGTCACGGGCATCACGGCCACTACCGGCGCGGGCACCACGGCGGCATGGGCGGCGCGGCGATGGGGGTCGCCGGCGGTCTGGCCGCGGGTTACCTGGCGGGTGAGGCGATCGACGAGGTCGGCGACGCGTTCGAGGACTTCGGCGAGTAAGGCCGGATCGGCGTTCACCAGGGCGGGAGCTGCGGCTCCCGCCCTTTTCGTTGCGTATGGCGGTAAGGACCGGATGAGTGACGGCCCCTTCGTCGCCGCTGCTCCAAGGCCTATATCTCCCACTCACTCTATGGGAAATGTATGTGTGCTGGGTCACAAAACGGCTGACGTGAGCGGCCTCGGCGACTTACGTTCTCAACGCAACCACGGTTACCCCGAACGCACCGGTGCTCGACCGGCGCGCTGGAATCTCCTGTGAACGCCGACGGCCAGCCGGGCCGCCCGGCCGATGACACGCACCCTCCCCACGGCCAGCCGGCCACTCTTGAAGGAGCTCCGATGACAACCCGTCGATCCGCCCTCGCCGCCGCCCTGGCCGGTGTCCTCACCGTCACCACGCTGGCGGCCTGCGGCGCCGACGGCGCGGCCGCACCCGGCGAACAGGTCAAGGAGCTGCGCTACCAGGGCTGGGTCGGCACGGTCACACCCCCGGAGCTGGCCGAGGAACTCGGCTTCTTCGAGGACGTCAAGCTCAAGTGGATCGGCAACACGATCAGCGGCCCGCAGGACATCCAGGCCGCCACCACCGGCGACATCGACTTCGGCGGCGCCTTCAACGGCGCGATCGTCAAGCTCAAGAGCTCCAAGGCCCCGATCACCGCGGTGGTCGGCTACTACGGCGCCGACAAGGACAGCTACAACGGCTTCTTCGTGCTCAAGGGCAGCCCGATCAAGACCGCCAAGGACCTGATCGGCAAGAAGATCGGCGTCAACACGCTCGGCGCGCACGCCGAGGCGGTCACCAAGACCTACCTGACCCGGGCCGGCCTCACCCCGGCGGAGATCAAGCAGGTCGAGCTGATCGTGGTCCCGCCGGTCAACACCGAGCAGTCGCTGCGGTCCGGCCAGATCGACGTCGCCTCGCTCAGCGGCACGTTGCGCGACCTGGCCCTGGAACGCGGCGGTGTGCGCCCGCTCTACACCGACTTCGAGCTGCTCGGCGCGTTCACCGGCGGCAGCTACGTGCTGCGCGACGACTTCATCGAGAAGAACCCCGACACGGTACGCAAGTTCACCACCGGCGTGGCCAAGGCCATCGAGTGGTCCAAGATCCAGCCGCGCGAGGTGGTGATCGCCAAGTTCGAGGAGATCATCGCCAAGCGCGCCCGCAACGAGGACAACAGCCAGCTCAAGCACTGGAAGAGCTACGGCGTGACCAGTAAGGGCGGAACCATCGTGGACACCGACTTCAGCACCTGGATCGAGTGGCTCAGCGGCACCGGCGAGCTCAAGAAGGGCGACCTCGCGGCCCCCGACATCTACACCAACGAGTACAACGGCGTCGCGAGTGGGGCCGCCTGATGACCGCCGAGCCGAAGATCCGCTTCGAGAACGTCGGCAAGACGTTCACCTCCCGCGGCCGTACCGTCACCGCCCTCCAGAACATCGATCTGGACGTCCACGCCGGTGAGTTCCTGGTGATCGTCGGCCCCAGCGGCTGCGGCAAGTCCACCCTGCTCGACCTGCTCGGCGGCCTGGCCACCGCGTCCAGCGGCCGGATCCTGGTCGACGGCGAGCCGGTCACCGGCCCCGGCCTGGACCGCGGCATCGTCTTCCAGCAGTACGCGCTGCTGCCCTGGCGCACCGCCCAGGGCAACATCGAGTTCGGCCTGGAGGCCAAGGGCGTCGGCCGCAAGCAACGCGCCGGCCAGGCTCGCGAATACCTCGACCTGGTCGGACTGGCCGGCTTCCACGACCGGTACCCGCACGAGCTGTCCGGCGGCATGAAGCAGCGGGTGGCGATCGCCCGCAGCCTCGCCTTCGACCCGGACGTGCTGCTCATGGACGAGCCGTTCGCCGCCCTCGACGCGCAGACCCGCGACGGCCTGCAGGACGAGCTGCTACGGATCTGGGAGAAGACCGGCAAGACCATCGTCTTCATCACGCACGGCATCGAGGAGGCCGTCTACCTGGGTCAGCGGGTCGCCGTGATGACCTCCCGGCCGGGCCGGATCAAGGAGGTCGTCGAGGTGCCGATCGACGCCCGGTCGGCCACCGAGGACCTGCGCAGCGACCCGCAGTTCACCCACTACCGGCACCAGATCTGGACCCTGTTGCGCGACGAGGTCGACCGGGCCCGCACCGAGGAGTTGGAGCGCAGCCATGTCGCTTAGCGTCACCGAAGCCCTGCTGCTGACCCCGGTGGCCCAGGCCGAGCCGCCCGCCCCCGCCAAAGGCCGGAGCGCCGGCCGGATCCTCGGCAGAATCCTCACCAGCGTCGTCGCGATCACCGTGTTCGCCGCCGTCTGGGAGGTCTTCCCCCGGCTCGGGCTGGTCGACGCGGTGTTCCTGCCGCCGCTGTCCGAGGTGCTGACCGCCTGGTGGGACCTGCTGGTCTCCGGCGAGCTGTGGAGCCACACCGAGGCCAGCCTGATCCGCTCGGCGGCCGGGTTCGGGCTCGCGGTCGCCGTCGCGGTGCCGCTCGGCCTGCTGATCGGCTGGTACCCGCCGGTGGCGAACCTGCTCAACCCGCTGCTCGAACTGTTCCGCAACACCGCGGCGCTGGCGATCCTGCCGGTCTTCGTGCTGATCCTGGGCCTCGGCGAGACCTCCAAGATCTCGATCATCTTCTACGGCTGCACCTGGCCCATCCTGCTCAACACGGTGAGCGGTGTCCGTACCGTCGACCCGCTCCTGATCAAATCGGCCCGCTCGCTGGGACTCGGCCCGATCAGGCTCTTCCAGAAGGTCGTGCTCCCGGCCGCCGTCCCGACGATCTTCACCGGCATCCGGCTGGCCGGCGCCGCCTCGATCCTGATCCTGATCGCCGCCGAGATGGTCGGCGCCAAGGCCGGCCTCGGCTACCTCATCAACTACGCCCAGTACAACTTCGCGGTTCCCGACATGTACGCCGGAATCCTCACCATCTCGGTGATCGGCCTGATCGTGAACCAGCTTCTGATCGTCACCGAGCGCCGCTTCTCCACCTGGCGCACCAACTGATCCGAGAAAGGAAGAACATGAGCATCGACATCACGCGCATCGGTGGCCGGATCGGCGCGGAGATCTCCGGCGTCGACCTCAAGAACGAGATCGACGACGTCACCGCCAAGGAGATCCACAACGCCCTGGTCGAGCACAAGGTCCTGGTCTTCCGCAGCCAGCACCTCGACGACGAGCAGCACCAGCGGTTCGCCTCGATCTTCGGCGACCTGACCCTGGCCCACCCGACCGTCCCGTCCGTCGACGGCCAGGCCAACGTCCTCGAAGTCGCCGGCGGCGAGGGCGCCCGGGCCAACGCCTGGCACACCGACGTCACGTTCGTGGTCGCGCCGCCGAAGGCCACCACCCTGCGCAGCCTGGTCATCCCGCCGTACGGCGGCGACACCCTGTTCTCCAACACCGCCGCCGCGTACGCCGACCTGCCCGAGCACCTGCGCCTGCTCGCCGACCGGGCCTGGGCCGAGCACTCCAACGAATACGACTACGCCGAGCACCCGCAGTTCCGCTCCACCGAGGTCGAGGAGTACCACAAGGTCTTCGTCTCGACCCGGTACCGCACCGCCCACCCCGTCGTCCGGGTCAACCCGGACTCCGGCGTACCGAACCTGTTCATCGGCAACTTCGTCACCGGCATCCTCGGCCTGTCCAAGACCGAGAGCCGGGACATCCTGCGACTGCTGCAGCACTACGTGACCCGCCCGGAGAACACGCTGCGCCACAAGTGGCAGGTCGGCGACATCGTCGTCTGGGACAACCGCTCCACCCAGCACTACGCCGCCGACGACTACGGCGACCTGGCCCGCAAGCTGCACCGGGTCACCGTCGCCGGGGACGTGCCGGTCAGCCTCGACGGCACCAAGAGCTACATCCTCGAAGGCGACGAGGCCACCCACTACACCCCGCAGGTGCAGTGATGACCCGTCCCGGCCAGCTGCACCTCAACGCCTTCCTGATGAGCGTCGGCCACCACGAGGCGGCCTGGCGGCTCCCGGAGAGCGACCCGTACGCCGACCTCGACGTCGAGCACTTCAAGAACCTCGCCCGGATCGCCGAACGCGGCCGCCTCGACTCGCTGTTCCTGGCCGACGGCCCGGTCCTCTGGGACCAGGTCGGCCGCCGCCCCTCCGGCGTCCTCGAACCGACCGTGCTGCTCACCGCCCTGGCCGGGGCGACCCGCCACATCGGCCTGATCGCGACCGCGTCGACCACCTACAACGAGCCGTACAACCTGGCCCGCCGCTTCGCCTCGCTGGACATCGTGTCCGGTGGGCGGGCCGGCTGGAACATCGTCACCACCGCGGGCCTGGACGCCGCCCGCAACTTCAACCTGGACGCCCTGCCCGCGCACAAGGAGCGGTACGAACGGGCCGCCGAGTTCGTCGACGTCTCGCTGAAGCTGTGGGACTCCTGGGACGACGAGACGATCGTCGCCGACAAGGAGAGCGGGGTCTGGGGCGACGAGTCCAGGATCTACCCGCCGGCGCACAAGGGCGACTACTACTCGGTCGCCGGGGCGCTCAACGTCCCGCGCTCCGCGCAGGGACACCCGGTGCTGGTCCAGGCGGGCTCGTCGGAGAACGGCCGCAACTTCGCCGCCCGGTACGCCGAAGCCGTCTTCACCGCGCACCAGACGCTGTCCGACGCGCAGGAGTTCTACGACGACCTCAAGCGCCGGACCGCCGAGCACGGCCGCGACCCGGACCACATCAAGATCCTGCCGGGCATCGTGCCGATCATCGGGTCGACCGTCGCCGAGGCGCGCGAGCTCGAGGCCGAACTGGAGAGGCTGATCCGCCCCGAGTACGCCCTCCAGCAGCTCGCCGTCCTGCTCGGCATCGAGGCCTCCCGGCTGTCCCTCGACGGGCGCCTGCCCGCCGACCTGCCCGAGGAGGAGCAGATCGAGGGTGCCAAGAGCCGGCGTACGCTCGTCGTCAACCTGGCCCGCCGGGAGAACCTGACGGTCCGCGAACTGATCGGGCGACTCGGCGGGGGCCGTGGCCACCTCACCTTCACCGGCACGGCGGTCCAGGTCGCGGACGAGATCGAGCACTGGTACTCCCACGGCGCCGCCGACGGCTTCAACATCATGGCGCCGGTCCTGCCGTCGGGCCTCGCGGCCTTCGTCGACCAGGTCGTGCCGATCCTCCAGGAGCGTGGCCGGTTCCGCACCGAGTACACCGGCCGCACGCTGCGCGACCACTACGGCCTGCCGCGCCCCGCGAACCGCAACACGGCCGGCCGCCAGACGGTCACCTCCGCCTAGCGCCCACCTGCACGGTCAAACCCCGGCTGGTTCTCAGGGCTGTCTCGCGGGCGTCGAGACAGCCCTCAGAACCAGCCGGGGTTTGGCGGGCCGGCCATCTGGCGCTGACCGGGAATGATCGTTGCGGGGTGCGGGACGGGCCAGGATCCGCGGGCTGCCGGGACGGCTCACGCTGCGGTCGGGGCGGGTGTGGGCGTACAACGGCAAGGTCTTGATCGTGAAAAGCCCCGGCGCCGCGCTCGGTGGACTCTGCCTGGTCGGCATCCTCGTCATGGGCGCCGGGACGGGGATTCGTCGTATGTGACGGTGCTTCTGCTGTACGCGGTGGCGCCGGCGGGGGCGCTGCTCTGCGCGATCCGGGTGCCGCGGCCGGCCGTTCCCGTCGAGTCACCGGCCGCCGTCTGACCCGCTCCTGTTCCGTCAGTCGCCGTACTGTCTGCCGGGCGGTTCCGCTGTCTGCCGTCAGTCGCCGTGTCTGCCGCTCGGTCCCGCTGTCTGCCCGTCGGTCCGGTGGTACCTGCCGCCTCGGGCCCGTGCTGTCTGCTTCAGAGCTCGGCGAGGGCGGTCTGGCGGCGGGCCTCGGCGACGTCGGCCATCAGCGTGTCCCACTGCTCGTCGGGGCGGAACCTCGCCATCCGGATCCGTTTCGCGGAGCTCGCCGAGGTGTACTCCCACCAGGCGGCCACCCGAACCGGCCACAGGCCGACGCGGACCGCGCCGGCGATGAAGCAGCGGTGCGCCAGAAGCGTGGCCGCGAGAATCTCCGGGTCCAGGTCCAGCTCCGGGTCGTCGATCGCCTTGCCGAGAGCGCGGACGTCCCGGTGCATCTCCGAATAGCCCAGCATCCCGGGCATCGCGGGAACCAGGAGCTCGTCCTCCGGGGCGACGAGGTCGTCGGCGTAGGCGGGCGTGAACACCACGTCGTCCACCGTGATGATCAGCGGAAGGGAGGCACGGCCGCGTTTGAGGTCGACCTGCACCGCGGGGGCGCCGGTCGGGACCATCACGGGGTACGCGTCGAGCACGTCCCGGAAGAGGAGCCGGGCGGTGTCACCGATCGCCGGCACGTGCACCGTGACGATGCCGGGGACCGCGTCCACCTGGGTTCCGGGGACCTGGGCGATCAGGTCGGCGAGCTCGTCAGTGCGCATGCGTCGGTTATATGCCCTCGGCGCATCCCGCACAGCCCCGGATCGCCCTTCATCTCGCCGTCCGGTCTGCTCTCCCTCCCTCGCTGCCGCTCCCTCTCCCTTCTCCCGCTGTCCCGTCTCTTCCTGTCCCGCCGCCTGGGCTCCGTCTGCCCGGCCGCACGCGGTCTCCGCTCTTCCCGGCCGGCCGCACGCGGTCTCCGCTCTTCCCGGCCGGCCGCACGCGGTCTCCGCTCTTCCCGGCCGG
>NZ_BOMZ01000112.1 GCF_016862455.1 Actinoplanes utahensis | reverse complement strand
CACCGGTGCTGCCCACTTTCCGCGGTCGGCTTTCCGACGCTGATCAGCCACGGGCTTCTCCGCGGAGGCGGGACTGACCGGAAATGATCGCGGGTAGCCGGTGCGAGCCGCCTCGCCCGTGAGGGGCGTTCCGGTCGTTGCACGCAGCCACGCCGCCCGGGAGATCACGGGCGTGGTGGTCCGGCGCGGAGCGGCTCACGGCGTACAGCTGAGGCAGTCTCCGCTTGCACGAGGAGCCCGCACCGGACAGCCGGGGTGACCCCGTTTCCGAGACCGCGCCGGATGGACGAGCCTGATCTGCGCGGATGGCCCGGCAGGGCCGGATGGCCCGGGAATTCGTGGAAGCGGGTGTCCGATGGCGCCCGGCGGTGGCAGACTTCAGGATTACCTGAATGGGAGCGGTTGATCGCTCAGAATAAGGGTAGCCTTACCTGCCTGATCTTCCCGATCGCAGTGAGGTGTGACCATGGCGAACCGACCCGCCCGACCGGCCCACGAGGGTGTGGTCACCCGGGTGGAGCAGCTGACCCCGCACATGGTGCGTGTCGTGGTCGGCGGTGACGCGCTCGCCCGCATCGAGGCCGGGCAGTTCAGCGACCACTACATCAAGGTGCTGTTCCCCCTTCCCGGCGTGACCTATCCGGAGCCGTTCGACCAGGGCGTGATCCGGGAGACCCTGCCGCGCGAGCAGTGGCCCGTCGTGCGCACCTACACGGTGCGCAAATGGCTGCCGGAGATCGGCGAGATGTGGGTCGACTTCGTGGTGCACGGCGACGAGGGCATCGCCGGCCCGTGGGCCGCGGCCGCCCAACCGGGCGACCCGTTCCGGTTCATGGGACCGGGCGGCGGCTATCTGCCGGACACCGACGCCGGCTGGCATCTGCTGGCCGGTGACGAGAGCGCGCTCCCGGCCATCGCCGCGTCACTCGAGCGGATCCCGGACGGCGTGCCGGCCAAGGCGTTCATCGAGGTCGCCGGGCCGCACGAGGAGCAGAAACTGGAGGCGCCGGAGAGCGCCGAGATCGTCTGGCTGCACCGGGGCGACCGGCCGGTCGGCGAGCTTCTGGTCGACGCGGTGAAAGGGCTGACCTTCCCGGAGGGGCGGGTGCAGGCGTTCGTGCACGGCGAGGCGACGTTCGTCAAGGAGCTTCGCGGGCATCTGCGTCTCGACCGCGGTCTGACGATGGACCAGCTGTCCATCTCGGGCTACTGGCGGCGCGGCCTGAACGAGGACGGCTGGCAGTCCAGCAAACGCGAGTGGAACCAGCAGGTCGAGCGTGAGCAGGAGCCGGCGCCGGCGGTGTAAGGAGTGTGACCGCGGGCACCCGATACCCTGAGTGTCGTGGTGATCAGTGAGAAGACTCGTACCGGCAGCCTGTTCGCGTTGACGGCCCTGCTGCTGGCCGCGGTCAACCTCCGGCTGGCGGTCACCAGCATCGGTCCGGTGCTCACCGAGATCCGGGCCGGGCTCGGCATGAGCGCCACCGTCGCCGGGCTCCTCACGTCCGTGCCGGTGCTCTGCTTCGCGTCGATCGGCCTGGCCGCGCCCCGGCTCGCCCAGCGGTTCAGCCCGGCCCGGGTGATCCTCGGCGGTCTGCTGCTGCTCACCGCCGGGCTGGCGATCCGGCCCTACACCGGCCATCCCGCGCCGTTCCTGCTGTTCAGCGCCGTGGCCCTGGCCGGCATCGCGCTGGTGAACGTGTTGCTGCCGTCGATCGTCAAGGACCGGTTCCCGGACCGGGTCGGCACCGTCACCGGCCTCTACTCGGTGGCGCTCAACATCGGTGCCACCACGGCCGCCGCGGCGACCGTTCCGATCACCGGCGCCTTCGGCGACGACTGGCGGACGGGCCTGGCGATCTGGTCCCTCGCCGCGGTGGTCGCGCTCCCCCCGTGGCTGCTGCTGGCCCGTTCGCGCGGCGCCGCCGCCGGTGCGGCCTCCCCCGACCCGGCTCCGGTACGGGTGAGCCGTCACCCGGTGGCCTGGGCCCTCGCCGTGTACTTCGCCATGCAGTCCACCTCCGCCTACGTGATCATCGGCTGGCTGCCGGAGATCTACCGGGACGCCGGACTCTCGCCGTCACTGGCCGGGGTGCTGTTCGCGGTGACCTCGCTGCTCGGCGTGCCCCTGTCGTTCCTGCTGTCGGCGTACGCGGGCCGGCTGCGCTCGCAGAGCCTCATCGCCCTGGCCCTCGGCCTCTTCGGCATCGCCGGCTGGACCGGCCTGTGGGCCTCCCCCGCCGCCGCGCCCTGGCTGTGGGCGATACTCCTCGGCGTCGCGAACGCCGCGTTCCCGCTGGTCCTGACGATGATCGCGCTGCGCGGCAAGAACCCGGGCACGGTCGTCCAACTGTCCGCCTTCGCCCAGAGCGTCGGCTACCTCATCGCCATCCCCAGCCCGATCCTGGTCGGCGTCCTGCACGACTGGTCGGGCGGCTGGCGGCTGCCCCTCGGCTTCATGGTCGCCCTGACCATCCCCCAGATCATCGCCGGCATGGCCGCCGGCCGCGACCGCCAGATCTGACGTGCTCACCGTTTGATTGTCCGCGGTCCCCACAAACCGCGCGATGGGCGGCACCCGGGGCAGGCCGCCGGCAAGAAGTGGCAGCCGAAGGCATCGCCGGAGCGTTCGCGCCAGCGGGCCGGCTATTCCGCTTCGACGTCGCAGCTACCACGCTGTTTTCGTTGAAAGGCTACGAAAGTGGATGTCAATCTGCAGGTGACCGACAGGTAGAGTGACGGCGTGTTGATCCGATTCGAGGCGTCCAACTTCCGCTCGCTCAATGAGAACGTGGAGTTGTCGATGGTCGCGGTCGACCGTGACCGCGAGGGGGCACGGGAGGCGCCGCATCTGGGCGAGAGCCTGCTGACCGTAGCGGCGATCTACGGGCCCAACGCCTCCGGCAAGTCGAACGTCATCGCTGCCCTGGCATGGCTCCGCGACGCAGTCGTGCACTCCCTCCGCTACTGGGAGGATGAGATCCCCGTCGACCCGTTCGCCTTCAGCGAGGAGAACCGGCCCACGGAGTTCGTGCTCGAACTACTCGTCAACGGCGTCCGGTTCGAATATCTGGTTTCGCTGGACCGAGAACGGGTTCACTACGAGGGCCTGTTCCACTACCCGGAGAGGAAGCGGCGGAGAATCTTCGAACGCGACGATCTCGATCTAAAGCTGCAGCGTGGGCTCGGCAGCTTGTCCGGAACCCGAGAACTGCTGACGCCGATCACTCTGGCCATCTCCGTCGCACGCCGATTCAAAGACCCTTTGGTGACCGAGTTCGCCAGGCAACTCTCACAAATGCAGATCTTCGGCATTCCAGCTCAGTCAAGGATGCTCAAAAGGCCGTTCTTCCCCGGCACGCCCGGGTCACTGACCACTCGAGAAACCATTCGTCTTTTCGAGGATCCGCCGGAACAGACCCTCTTCGCGGATGAGGATCGGATCAAGGCGTTGGCGTTACTTCAATTGGCCGATCTCGGAATTTCGGACGTCGTGATCGAACAGGAGGAAGTCGTCTTCGGAAGCGCACCCGAAGACCGGCGGACCCGCAGCCGGGTGCGATTGCTCCACGAGACTGGCGTACGCAAGGTTCCTCTCGACTTCACCGCGGAGTCGGAAGGAACTCGGATCTGGTTCCAGATGATCGGTCCTGTGCTGAACGCGCTCCAAAGAGGGTCGATCATCGCCTTCGACGAACTTGACGCCAGCCTGCATCCGACAGTGTCCGCGGAGCTGCTGAAGATCTTCGGCAGCAAGACGCTCAACCCTCATGGCGCCCAACTCGTCTTCACTTCTCATGACACAAGCCTTCTCGGCCATCTGAACAGGGACGAAGTCTGGCTAACCGACAAACAGGCGGACGGATCGACTCGGCTGGGGGCGCTGGCAGAGTTCGCCGGCGAACGAGTGCGCCGATCTCAGAACCTCGAGACCGCGTACCTGCACGGACGTTTCGGCGCACTGCCTCAGGTAGATCAAGCAGGTTTTCTTCGCGCGCTCGGCCTCATCGGATGAGATCGGAAGGCATGAGCCGGCGCCGCGGAGGAAAATCTCTCAAACGCGCGACCGGAAGGCGTCCAGAGCTGCGCACCCTCGTGGTCTTCTGCGAGGGCGAGAAATCCGAACCGGACTATGTCAACGGACTCAAGCGCCTGCCCCACGTTCTGCGGAACACCGCGTTGAATCTGGAGATCCATCCCGAGCAAGGCGCGCCGATCACTCTGGTCAGGATGGCGATCGAGCGGAAGAGTGATCCTGAGGTCGACGAATGCTGGTGCCTGTTCGATGTCGAGTGGCCGCAGAACCATCCGAGCCTGCACGCGGCCACCACGCTCGCCAAGGCGCACGGCATCAACCTGGCGATCTCCAATCCCTGCTTCGAGCTATGGCTCATCCTGCATCACCGGGACCATCCTCGGTTCGACAACACTGATGTGGTCGAGAGAGCCAGCCGGGCGCTGGAAGGCCGTAAAGGCAAGGGCATCGACGCGGGCTTCTACATGCCGTTGCGGAAGGAGGCCGCTCGCCGGGCTCTGCTGCTGGACAAGCGGCATGCGAGCGCGGGCGTGTCCTTTCCGCACGACAATCCCTCATCGGGAATGCACCGGTTTCTCGCGGCCGTGGAAGGGCCGGACAGCTGATCGGGGACGCGATGTGGGACAGCCCGGTGTGCCGGGACCGAGGGAGTGCCGGCACACCGGGCCTGTTCGGGGCCGCTGAGGGTCAGGCGGCGGGGGTGAGCAGGTCGGCGGTGAGGTCGCTGGTGGAGCTGATGACGCCGCAGCGGGTCTGGACGTGGCGCAGCGCGTCGGCGTGGTGGGCGGGGCTGAAGTCGGCGACCGCGTCGGTGACGACGAACGGCTGGATGCCGCGCATGAAAGCGTCCAGGGCGGTGGCCAGGATGCCGATGTGGGCGTAGACGCCGGTGACGATCAGCTGGTCGCGGGAGCCGAGCCGGTCGGCCAGGTCGGTGCCGACGAAAGCGCTGTAGCGGCGCTTGGTCAGGACCACGTCGCCGGGGGCCGGGCGCAGGGCGTCGGTGATCGCCAGGGCCTGCGGGTCGGCGGGCGGGCCGTCGCCCCAGAAGTCCTGGAGCAGGCCGCGCTCCTCGCGGGACTGGCCGCCGGGCTGGGCGGAGAAGAAGACCGGGATGCCGGTACGGGCGGCGTGCTCGCGGAGTCGCGTGATGTTGCCGATGACCTTGGAGAGCAGGGCGTTGTCGGCGGTTCCGAACGGGGCGAGGAAGTAGTTCTGCATGTCGTGCACGAGCAGCGCGGCGCGGGACGGCTCGACGCGCCAGTCCACCTTGCCGGCGGAGCGGGTGAAGCCGCTCGGAACGTGGTAGGGGGTGATGCGGGGAAGCATCAGTCGGTTCCTTTCGAGGTGCCGGAAGCGGCAGGGGTGCCAGGTTCGGCGGGAGTGCCCGGTGCGGCAGGATTGCCGGGTTCGGCAGGAGTGCCGGGTTCGGCCGAAGCGCCGGGTTCGGCGGAAGCGCCGGGTTCGGCGGGGGTGGTGGCCAGGTCGCGGAGGAAGGTGCGCAACTCGCGGCGGCTGGTCTTGCCGACGCCGGTGACCGGGAACCGCTCGACCACCCGGAGCTTGTCCGGGATCTTGAAGGCGGCGAGGCCACGGTCCCGCAGATGGGCGCGGATCTGCGGCAGGCGCGGGGCGGTGGCGCCGTCCTTGACCACGATGAAGGCGCAGGTGCGTTCGCCCAGGTAGTCGTCGGGCAGGGCGACCACGGCGGCGTCGTGCACGGCCGGATGGGTGAGCAGGTGGTCCTCGACCTCCTCGGCGGCGATCTTCTCGCCGCCGCGGTTGATCTGGTCCTTGGCCCGGCCCTCGACGATCAGGTAGCCGCCGTCGACCCGCCGGACCAGGTCACCGGTGCGGTAGAAGCCGTCGGCGGTGAACGCGGTCCGGTTGTGTGCCTCGGCGTTCCAATAACCGCGGATCGTGTACGGGCCGCGGGTCAGCAGATGCCCGACGGTCCCGTCCGGCACCGGCACGTCGGAGTCGTCGACGATCAGCACCTCGTCGTCGGGTGAGATGGGCCGGCCCTGGGTGTGCAGCACGATGTCGTCGCCGTCGTCGAGGCGGGTGTAGTTGACCAGGCCCTCGGCCATCCCGAAGACCTGCTGGAGCTTGCAGCCGAGCACCGGCCCGACCCGGGCGGCGACCGAGTCGAGCAGTTTGGCGCCGCCCACCTGCAGAACCTCCAGACTGGACAGGTCCGGCGAGAGACGTTCGGCCGCGTCGAGCCAGAGCAGGGCGAGCGGCGGGACCAGCGCGGCGATGGTGACCCGCTCCCGTTGGATCAGCGGGAACACGGTCGCCGGGTCGGACGTGGTGGAGAGCACGACCGTGCCGCCGGCGTGGAAGACGCCGAGGACGCCGGGCGACGACATCGCGAAGTTGTGCGCCACCGGCAGGACGACCAGGTAGGAGCTGTCCGGGGTGAGTCCGCAGATCTCGGCGCTCTCCCGGACGCTGTAGAGGTAGTCGTCGTGGGTCCGCGGGATCAGTTTCGGCAGGCCGGTGCTGCCGCCGGACAGTTGCAGGAAGCCCAGGTCGGACGGGCCGGGGCCGGGCGGCAGGTCACCGTCGGAGTAGAGGTCGGCGAGGGCGGTGTGCCCGCCGGGGTCGCCGGCCACGATCACCCGGGCGGACCCGGCGACCGAGGCCAGGGTGCGATGGTCGAAGCCGTCGTGGACGCCGGTGGTGATGAAGGCGGTCGCCGACGTGTGCGAACAGAAGTAGCCGATCTCGGCGCTGCGGTGCGCGGGCAGGGCGAACACCGGTAGGGCGCCCAGCCGGAACAACGCGAAGATCACATCGAAGTACTCGGCCACGTTGGGCAGCTGCACCACGACCCGGTCGTCACGGCGTACCCCCAGCTCGTGCAGACCGGCCGCGAGCCGCAAGGCGCGCTCGCGCAGTGACCGGTAGCTGATCCGGCGTTCGCCGTCGACGACCGCGATGCGGTCGCCGAACTTCTCCGCGGCGGTACGGAGCAGGTCGTCGAAGGTCTGCCCGGTCCAGTGGCCGGCCTTGCGGTAGCGGTCGGCGAAGTCGTCAGGCCACATCGAACACTCCCAGCGCGGTCAGGATCGTGCCGAGTTTGGCGGTGGTCTCGGCGAGTTCGGAGTCCGGGTCGGAGGCGGCGACGATGCCGGCTCCGGCGTACACCTCGAGACCGTCCGGGCCGGAGGTCGCGCAGCGGATGGTGACCGCCCACTCGCCGTCGCCGGAGGCGTCGCTCCAGCCGACCATGCCGGCGAAGAAGCCTCTGTCGAACGGCTCGAGCTCGGCGATCGCCCGGCGGGCCACGGCGGCCGGGGTGCCGCAGACCGCGGGCGTCGGGTGCAGGGCGGTGGCCAGGGCCAGCGACGACACGTCCGGGTCGCGGATCTCGCCGGTGATCCGGGAGCCGAGGTGCCACATGGTGGGGGTGGCGGTGAGCGTCGGCTCGGACGGCACCCGCAGGTCGCGGCAGAACGGCAGCAGGCCCTCGGCGACCGCCTCGCTGGCGAACGTGTGCTCGTGCCGGTCCTTGGCGGATTCGAGCAGGCCGGCGGCGCGGCGGGCGTCCTCGGCCGGGTCGGTGCTGCGCGGGATCGAGCCGGCGAGGGGGTTGGCGCTGACCATCCGGCCGTGCCGGGCGACCAGCAGTTCCGGGCTGGCGCCGAACAGGGTCCGGCCGCCGCCGAGGTCGATGCCGAAGGTGTAGCTGCCGGCGCCGCCGAGCGCCAGCCCGCGCACCACCGGTGTCGGGTCGAACCCGTCGGCGGCCAGGCGCAGCGCCCGGGCCAGCACGACCTTGGTGTAGGCGCCGGCCCGGATGTCCTCGACGGCACGGGCGACCGCGGCGACGTACCCTGGATCCGGGATCGGCGGCAGGCTCTCCCGGGCGGCCGAGGCGGCCGGCACCGCCGGGGCCGATCCGATGACGGCGGCCCGGCGCAGGCGCTCCGGGACGATCAGGCGGGCGGGCGCGTCCGGGGCGAACGGGACGGCGCCGACGACGGTCCGCACCGGGTGACCGCACGTGGCGAACACGTCGGCGACCTGGGCGGGCAGGTCCGCCAGGCCGGACGTGTTCACCTCCTCGTGCACGCCCTCGGCGAGCAGGGTGCCGCTCGGTGACACGAACACCGACGACTGCCCGGCCGTGTAGGCGTCGAGCAGGTCGGTTCCGTCGAGAGTGGAGACGGCGACGGACACGGAGATTCTCCCTTCACCGGCTGAGGACGAGCCGGTCGGTGATCAGGCTCGGAGGGTGGCGCCGCCGTCGACGTACAGGTCGTGCATGGTGATGTGC
Source organism: Actinoplanes utahensis (assembly GCF_016862455.1). Lineage (GTDB taxonomy): Bacteria > Actinomycetota > Actinomycetes > Mycobacteriales > Micromonosporaceae > Actinoplanes > Actinoplanes utahensis. The sequence continues at coordinate 71,514 of NZ_BOMZ01000112.1, read as the reverse complement.
CGCGCCTGGTCGGAGGCGAGGAACAGCACGGCGTCGGCGATGTCCTCCGGGGTGGCGATGCGCCCGAGCGGGATGCCGACGCGGAAGGCGGCCGGATCCCCGTCGAGGACCGGCGACGGCACGCCGTCGGTCCAGAGCTGCCGCTGCATCGGCGTGTCGGTGGAGCCGGGGGCGACCACGTTGCAGCGGATGCCGTGCGGCGCCAGTTCGAGGCCGAGACACTTGGTGAACATGGTGGCGGCGGCCTTGGACGCGGCATAGGCGGACATGCCGGTCCGTGGCACGCCTGCCGCGTTCGAGGAGACCGTGACGATGGCGCCGGAGCGGCGGGGCACCATCCGCCGGGCCACCGCGCGGCTGGTGTGGAAGACGCCTGTGGTGTTGACCGCGAAGGTGCGTGCCCAGGCCTCGTCGGTGAGGTCGACGACCTCGCCCAGGTGCAGCACACCCGCCACATTGACCAGCAGGTCGAGCGGGCCGAGGAACCGCTCGGCGGCATCCACCGCGGTCTCCACCTGGCCGGCGTCGGTGACGTCGGCGACCAGTGGGAGGATGCCGGGGTGCTCGTCGGCGAGCTGCTTGACGCCGTCGTCGGTCCGGTCGGTGGCGGCGACCCGGACCCCCTCGGCGGCGAGCGCCCGGGCGACCGCCCGGCCGATGCCCTGACCGGCTCCGGTGACCAGAGCGGTCTTACCGGCCAGGCCCCTCACCGGGCCCCACCGGCGCTGTCGATGCTGCTCAAGGACGGCTCCTTACTTAGGTAAGGCTAACCTAGCACTGACGCCAACCGGCGGGCAGAGGGGGACTTTGGGCCCGCGACCGGGCCACCCCTCCTGTGCGCCAATGAGGACATGAGAGCGACCGTTTCGGAACAGCCCCGCAAGGACGAGCGCTACCCGACCCCCACCGGCGAGCCCTGCCCGTACGCGCTGCGCACGGACGGGACGGTCGAAGGCGACGGAGCCTGCCGGGGCTGCGGAAACTGCCTCTTGGGAGCCGATTGGCAGAGATGACATTGGCAGCGCGTGGCGTCCGGCCCGTACGGTGGGCTCGTGGTCGATGCGCTCAGTGACGTAATGGCGACTCAGCGTATGAAGTCTGCCCGCAGGCCGATCTCCTGGTGGCCGGTCGGCTTGATCGCGGCCTCCGTCACCCTTCTGCTTCTGATCACCTCCAACCGGTACGGCTACCATCGCGACGAGCTCTACTTCCGGCTCCTCGCCGACCATCCACAGTGGGGTTACGCCGACCAGCCACCGTTCACCCCGATGCTGGTCAGGCTCGGCATCGAGGCGTTCGGCGACACCCTGTGGGCGATCCGGGCGCCGGCCGCGCTGATCCTCGGGCTCACCGCCGTCGTGGCCGCGCTGATCGCCCGCGAGGCCGGCGGCGGACGCGCCGCCCAGACGATCGCCGCCTCCGCCGCCTTCGGCGCCTTCCCGCTCTCCGCGGCGCATGTGACATCCACCACGTCCGCCGATCTGCTGGTCTGGCTCGGGGTGCTGTTCTTCACGATCCGGGCGCTGCTGTGGGACCGGCCGCGGGCCTGGCTGGGCGCCGGTGTGGTGGCCGGGCTCGGGCTCTACAACAAGCATCTGGTGGTGATCCTGCTGCTCTGCCTCGGCGCGGCGCTGCTGCTGGCCGGGCCGCGCTCGGCGCTGCGCTCCCGGCACCTGTGGGCGGGCGCGGCGCTGGCCCTGCTGATCGGCCTGCCCAACCTGATCTACCAGATGCTCAACGGGTTCCCGCAGGCGGAGATGGCGGCGGCGATCGCGGCGGACAAGGGCGGCGAGTCGCGGCGGATGCTGCTGCCGATGCAGTTCGCGCTGCTGACCCTGCCGCCGGTGTGGATCGCCGGGATCGTCGCGGTGCTGCGGGAGCCCCGGCTGCGGGTGCTCCGCGCCGTCGCCGTGGCGTACCCGTTGATGCTGCTGCTGGTGCTGGTCACGGCCGGTCAGCCGTACTATCCGGTGGGTCTGCTCCTCGGTCTCCTCGCGATCGGCGCGGTTCCGGTGGAGCGGTGGGCCACCGGCCGCGCCGGCCGGAAAGCCCTCGTCGCGGCCGGGGTGCTGGTCACCTCCGCGGCCGGGGTGCTGACGTCGCTGCCGGTGATCCCGGCCGACCGGCTCGCCGGTTCCCTGCCGATCGCGGTCAATCAGACGATCGCCGATCAGCTCGGCTGGCGGGAGTACGTGTGGCAGGTCGCCTCGGTGCACGCCGTCCTGCCCGAGGCGGACCGGCGCCGGGCGGTGCTGTTCACCGGCAACTACGGCGAAGCCGGCGCCCTCGACCGGTACGGCCCGTCACTCGGCCTGCCGGGGGTCTACAGCGGACACAACGAACTGCACCGGTACGGCCCGCCGCCGGAATCCCGGACGGTGGTGATCGCGGTTCTACAGGCGGAACCGGACCGGGCGTCCGCGATGCTCGGCGCCTGCCAGACCCGGGCCCGGCTGCACAACTCCCTCGGCGTCGAGAACGAGGAGGTGGGCGCCCGCGTCTACCTCTGCCGCATCAGCGAGCCGTGGTCCGCCGTCTGGCCCCGGCTGGCTCACTTCTCCTGACAGACCGCCGTCACCACCAGGCCGTCGCCGACCAGGAAACGGCCGTGCAGGGTGCGCCACGGCGCCTCCACCCGCAGCCACGCGGTGAACGCCCCGGCCGCCGGATCGATCTCGATCCGCGCGTCCTCGAACCCGAGCCAGCGCCGGGTCAGCGGGAACCACGCCTTGTAGACGGACTCCTTCGCGGAGAACAACAGCCGGTCCCAGTGCACCGACGGATCCGCCTCGGCCAGCGCCGCCAGATGCTCCACGTCGCCCGGCGCGGTCACCGCGCCGATCACCCGCGGCGGGAGCGGGGCGTGCGACTCCGCGTCGATGCCCACGCTCGCCACGTCACTGGTCCGGACGACCGCCGCGCCGCGGAACCCGGTGCAGTGCGTGATGCTGCCCGCCGCCCCGGCCGGCCAGATCGGCTCCCGGCGCGGCCCGGGACGGATCGGCACCGGCGCGAACCCCAGTTTCCCCAGCGCCTCGCGGGCGCAGCGGCGGGCGGTGACGAACTCCCGGCGGCGGCCCGCCACGGCCTTCGCGATCAGGTCCTCCTCACCCGGGAAACAGGGCTCGTCCGGGTCGTCGGTGAATGCCTCGGCGGTGATCACCGAGGAGGGCAGCAGAGCTTCGAGCACCAGGGCAGTGTCCCACTCCGTCAGCCGTCCCCGTCCCGCCGCCCGGCGGCGCCGGCGACCTCGAAGACTGAACGCTCGAATACGCGAAGGGCATTCGCTGGAAACCTCACGCGGGCACAATGGCGGCATGGATCTTCGACAGGGCATCGGTCTACGCAAACTGGGCAAGACCGCCGAAGAGTTCCAGCAGGACCTGTTGAGCAACCTCTATTACCGGCGCGGCACCACCGTCGAGTCGGCGAGCGCGCGGGACGCGTACGAGACGCTGTCGCAGACGGTCCGCGACCGCCTCGCCGAAAGGCGGGCCCGAACCGCCGCCGCGCACTATGCCAGCAACCCCCGCTGGGTCTACTACCTCTCCGCGGAATACCTGCTCGGCGCACAGCTCGAACAGAACCTGCTCTACTCCGGCACCGGTGAGATCGCCGCCGAGGCGGTGAAGGCCCTCGGTTTCAGCATCGAGGACCTGGAGGATCTCGACATCGAGCCCGGCCTCGGCAACGGCGGCCTGGGCCGGCTCGCGGCCTGTCTGGTCGACTCGATGGCCACCCGGGACATTCCGGCGGTGGGCTACGGCATCCGCTACGACCTCGGCATCTTCCGCCAGATCATCACCGAGAACGGGCAGACCGAACTGCCCGACGACTGGGCGTTCCAGGGCAACCCGTGGGAGTTCCCGGCGCCCGACGACCGCCAGACGGTCGGCTTCTACGGCCACACCGAGCCGGTTCCCGGCTCGCAGACCCGCAAGGTGTGGGTGCCGGGCGAGATCGTGCTCGGCGAGCCCAGCCACATGCTGGTCCCCGGCTACGGCACGGAGACCGTCAACATCGTCCGGCTGTGGAGCGCCAAGGCCAGTGAGGCCTCGTTCGACCTGTCCCGTTTCTCCGCCGGGCAGTACGCGGAGGCCGTCCAGGAGGCGGTCCGGGCCGAGAACATCAGCAAGGTGCTCTACCCCGACGACAGCACCGAGCTGGGCCGGGAGCTCCGGCTCAAGCAGCAGTACTTCCTGGTGTCCTGCTCGCTGCGGGACATCATCCGGCGGTTCCGGCTGCGGAACGAGGGCTGGGACGGCTTCGCCGAGAAGACGGTGATCCAGCTCAACGACACGCACCCGACGATCGCGATCGCCGAGCTGATGCGGCTGCTCGTCGACGAGTACGAGCTGGAGTGGGACCGGGCCTGGGAGATCACCCGGAAGACGTTCGCGTACACCTGCCACACCCTCCTGCCGGAGGCCCTCGAAACGTGGCCGGTGCACCTCTTCGAGCGGCTGCTCCCCCGCCACCTGGAGATCATCTACCTGATCAACATGTTGTTCCTGCGGGAGGTCGAGGCCCGGTTCCCCGGCGACGACGACCGGCTCCGGCGGATGTCGATCATCGGCGAGGAACCGCGGATGGTCCGGATGGCACACCTCGCGGTGGTCGGCACCGAGGCCGTCAACGGTGTCGCCGAACTGCACTCGAAGCTGCTGCGCGAGACCGTGCTCGACGACTTCGCCGAGCTGTGGCCGGCCAAGTTCCAGAACGTCACGAACGGCATCTCGCCCCGCCGGTTCGTCCGGATCGCCAACCCGCGCCTGTCCGACCTGATCACCGAGGGACTCGGCACCGACACCTGGATCCGCGATCTGGAACGTCTGGAAGGGCTGGAGCGGCTCGCCGACGACGCCTCGTTCCGGGAACGCTGGCAGGCGATCAAGCGGGCGAACAAGGTGGACCTGGCGGCCGGCGATCCGGACTCGCTCACCGACGTGATGATCAAGCGGTTCCACGAGTACAAGCGGCAGCAGCTCAAAGTGCTCCACGTGATCACCCTCTACCACCGGATCCGGCAGGATCCGGGCCGCGACCGGGTGCCGCGCACCGTCCTGTTCGCCGGCAAGGCGGCGCCCGCCTACCACGCGGCGAAGGACATCATCCGGCTGATCGCCACGGTCGCGGCCACCATCGAGAAGGATCCGGTCGTCTCGCCGTACCTCAAGGTGGTCTTCCCGTCGAACTACAACGTCACCCTCGCTGAGAAGATCATCCCGGCCGCCGACCTGTCCGAGCAGATCTCGCTCGCCGGCAAGGAGGCGTCCGGCACCGGCAACATGAAGCTGGCCCTGAACGGCGCGATCACCATCGGCACCATGGACGGCGCCAACATCGAGATCCGCGCCCGGGTCGGCGAGGAGAACTTCTTCCTCTTCGGCCTGGACGCCTACGAGGCCGCCAACGCCCGGATCAACGGCTACTTCCCGCACCGCTACTACGAACACGACCCGGAGTTGCGGGCCGCGCTCGACGCCCTCGGCTCCGGAGCCTTCGGCGAGTCCGGCCAGCGGGTCGCCAGTTCCCTGATGAGCTGGGACGAATACCTCACCCTCGCCGACTTCCGCTCCTACCTCGACTGCCAGGAGCAGGTCGAACAGGCCTGGCACGACCGCGAGCGCTGGACCCGGATGTCCATTCTGAACACCGCGCACTGCGGCTTCTTCAGCTCCGACCGCACGATCGCCGACTACGCCGCCCGCATCTGGCGCGTCGCTCCCGTCCCGGTCCCGCACGACGACTGAGAACCGGCGATTCTCCCGGGGCGGCGCGTTTCGCACGCGCCGCCCCACTTCTTTTCGGGGGTACGGGGAACGCCGCTTCCCGCCGGGCGCGTGCCGCCCCGCTTGCGTGGTGACGTGCGGTCCGCAGCGCGCCACACGTCACCACACGAACCGCAGCGCCGCTGTGTGGTGACGTGCGGTGGGGAGCGGGCCGCGCGTCACCACGGCAACCCGCTCGAGCGGTGGCGGCCGGGTGGGCGGGTGTGGGCCGTGGCGAGCAGGAGGGCGCCGGCGGCCAGCATCCCGACCCCGGTCAGCGCCAGGACCACGGCCGGGTCTCCGGTGACCGGGATGTCGGGGCGGGCGCCGGGCGGCGGCGACGTGGACGGATCCGGCCGGCGCGGGGTCACGACGGTCGCCGGGGCGGTCGCCTCCACCTCGTCGGCGGCGTCCGCGCGGGTCAGCGAGCCGGTCGCCCGCGCCTCGTAGGTGCGCCGCCCGGACACGATCTCCTGCCGGGTCAGGTGGTACACGCCGGAGACGCAGACGGCCTGCTCTCCCGGGGCGAGGGTGGTCGGGGTGCAGGTGACGCCGGTGGGCAGGCCGGAGATCCGCAGGGCGGTGACGGTCACGTTGCCGGTGTTGGTGACGACCACCGTCGAGGTCACGTCGTCGGTGACGCCCAGGACGCCGTCGCCGTCCACATCGGTCCAGGTGGCGGTCTGGGCGGCGGCCAGGACCGGGCGCGCCTCGGCGAGCGGGACGGTCACGCTGACGTGGCGGAACGACACCGGTTCACGGCCGGGCCGGGTGCCGATGACCCGGGCCGTCTCCCGGAAGGCGCTGCCCGCGTCCATCTCGGCCTGGCTGACCCGGTGCGGCCGGGGCGTGGTGCAGACGACGGTGGCACGGACCGCCAGGGTGGCCGGCGGGCAGACGCCGGCGCCGAACATGGCGCTCGCCACGGCGACGTCCGTCATCGTCACGTCGCCGTCGTTGGTCACCTGGTAGCGGAAGCCGACCGTGTCGCCGGCCTGCACGCCGGCGCGGCTGGTCACCGCGGTCACCGCCAGGGTCAGCGCCGGGGTGCCGGCCACCACCGGCACGGTCGCGGCCGACGGCCCGTACCGCCCGGGGTCGGTCTCCCCGTCCGGGATGCCGGTGACGTACGCGGTCTCGGTGATCCCGCCCCCGGTGTCGACGTGCGCCTGCACGACCGGGTAGGCGGCGGCCGTGCAGGTCATCGCGGCGCGGACGGCGAGGCCGGCGGACGGGCAGCGGACCTGCCGGCCGAGGGCGGTGACGACGGTGACCGTACCCATCGCGGTGTTGCCGTTGTTGGTGACCAGATAGGTCCAGGCGACGGTGTCCCCGGCGGACGCCTCGACGGTGGACCGGATCCCGGCCGTCCTGCGGGCCCCGGCGCCCTGGACCGTGCCGGCGGTCTCGATGGTCAGCGACGGCGCCGGCACGAGGACCGGGATCTCCGAGGTGAACGGGCCGAAGTCGGCAGGCGCGGTGGCGCCGGGGGTCTGCGCGGTGAGCACGGCGTTCTCGATCACGGGTTTCCCGGCGGCCACGTCGGCGCGGGTGACGGTGTGGCCGGACGGTGCGGCGCAGGTCATCGTGTCCCCGGCCGGTACCGACGTGCCCGGGCAGGGAATCGGCCCGAACCGGCCGCTGGTCAGGGTGATCCGGCTCATCGTGACGTTGCCGGCGTTGCGGATCAGATAGGTGTAGCCGATCCGGTCGCCCGGCTCGACCGCGTCGGCGTGCGCGGCCGGGGTCACCGACGGGGTGACCGTGACGGTGAGCAGACCGGACGCCTCGGCGACCGGGACCGTGACGGCGGTGGTGGCGTAGGCGATCGGCTGGGTGGCGCTCGGCTGGCGCCCGTGGGCGGCGCCGGAGAAGGACAGCGGGCCGCCGGCGTCCACGTCCGCGCGGGACACCGGATAGCCCCGCGGGGTGGCGCAGTACATCGCGGCGGCCACCGCGAGGGTGCTCCGCGGGCAGGACGCGGGCACCGGGTCGCTGACCACCGAGACGTCCCGCATCGTCACGTTGCCGGTGTTCGTGACCAGGTACTGCGCCGTCACCACGTCCCCGGCCTCGACGCCGCCGGCGTGGTCGGCCGGGTCCACCGTCGTGGCGGCCCGGATGCTCAGATCGGGCGCCGCGACCGCCACCCGGACCGGCACCGACATCTGCGCCGACGCGGGCGGGTTCCCGGTGCCGGCACCCTGGCCGGTGACCACGGCGTTGTTGCGGATGTCGGCGCCGGTGTCCACATCGTCCTGGGTGACCCGGTACGGCGCCGCCGAGTGGCAGGTGACCGTCGCCGACACGGCCACGGTGGTCAGGCTGTGGCAGTCGGCCGCGCCGCCGATCGTGTCGACCACGGCGAGCCCGCTGATCGTGACGTTGCCGTCGTTGGTGATCTCGTAGGCGTAGTTGATCGGATCGCCGGCCCCGGCCCGCCCGCTGACCTGCGGATCAACGTCCAGGGTCAGCACCGGCGCCGGCATCTCGACGGCGACGGCCGAGGTGTACGGCCCGTACGAGGTGAGCGTCCCGCCCGCCGGCACCCCGGTCGCCGTGGCGCTGGAGGCGATCGGCACGCCCGCGTCGATCTGCGCCTGCGTGACGGTGTGCGTCACCGGGGTGCAGGGCGCCGACGCCCCGACGGCGAGACTCGTGGGGCAGGAGATCGGGCCGAGCAGACTGTCGGTCACGGCGATGGACGACATCGTGTGGCCGCCGTTGTTGGCGACCGTGAACGCGTAGTCGATCGTGTCGCCCTCGGCCACCGCGCTCTGCCGGGCGGCCGGGCTGACCGTCGGGGTGACCAGCACGGTCAGCAGGTCGGCGGCGACCGCGATCGGCACGCTCGCGGTGACCAGGCCGTACTGGGTGGCGCCGGTCGCGCCGGGTGCGGCCGCGACGACCCGGACGGTGTCGGTGACCGGCAGCCGGCTGTCGATGTCCGACTGCACCACCGGGTACGGCCCGGCCGTACAGATCATCGGCCCGGCGCCGGCCGCCAGAGTGCTCTGCGGGCAGGTCGCGGCGCCACCCTTGGAGCCGGTGACGCCGATCTGCGTCATCGTCAGGTTGCCGGTGTTGCGGATCGCGTACTGGTAGCTGATCGAGTCGCCGGCCCGGACCCCGTCCTGGTTGCCCGGCGGTGACACGGCCGGGGTGACGACCAGGCCCAGGGCGGGAGCGGCCGCGGCGACGGTCATGGAAACCGTGGCGGTGTCGTTGGCGGCGGCCGGGTCGGTGCTCTCCGACGACAGGATGGTGATCCGGCCGGTGAGGGCGCCGGAGCCCTGGGCGGTGCCGGTGAAGTCGAGGATCGCGGTCGCGCCGGTCGCCAGCACCGGGATCGTCCAGGTCGAGCCGCTGTAGCTGCCGGATCCCGGCACACCGGAGACGATCGAGAGGCCGGTCTGCGGCTCGTCCCGGATGATCACCTGCCGGGCGTCGGACGGGCCGGCGTTGCTGACCGTGGCCCGGAAGCGCACCTGCTCGGACTGCACGATCGGCGGAACCGTGGTGAGGCTCTGGACGATCCCGAGGTCCGAACGGCGATGCACGGTGGCGGTCCCGGTCGCCGTGTCGTTGCCGGCCGCCGGATCGGGTGAGGAGGTGGTCACCTCGGCGACGCGGGTCACCCAGGCGCCGGCGTAGGAGGCCGGCAACAGGCCCTCGAACGTGACGTTCCAGAACGAGCCGGCGGCCAGGACGGTACGGGTGCAGTCCCACACCCCGCCGACGGTGGTGACCGTCCCGACGCTCCAGGCGCCGGTGGTCTGGAAGACGCAGGTGCCGCCCGGGGCGCTCGCGGACGGGACCTCCCAGCCGGCCGGGACCGCCTGCCGGACCACCACGCCCTCGGCCCGGGTCGGTCCGCTGTTGGCGACGACGACCGCGCTGCGCAGGCTCTGGCCGGCGACCACCACGCCGCCGCCCGGGTTGCTGATCGTCTGGGTGACGGAGGCGTCGCCGCTCAGCAGGATCGTGAAGGTGACCGTGTCGGTGTCGTTGGCGGCCACGGTGTCGGTGGTCGGGGAGATCACCGTGGTGGTGGCCCGGCCCACCCCTGCCTGCGCGTCCCAACCGAGCCGGGCGAGCCCCTCGAGCGTCCTGGTCTCGCCGGGGTCGAGCTTGTCCAGGGTGCAGGCGGTGGCCGTGCAGAACGCCGGCCGGACGATCGTCACGCCGGGCGGCACCACCGTGTTGAACGAGACGTTCGTCGCCTCGGACGGCCCGTTGTTGGTGACCGTGAGGGTGTAGGGCACCGACTCACCGGCGTACGCGGTGCTCGCCCCGATGGTCAGCGAGACGGCCACGTCGGCGACCGCGGTGCCGGCCGACTGCACCGAGGCGTTGTTGTTGCCGACGTTCGCGTCCGGGGTCAGCGACACCACCGACACCGCGTTGTTGACGGCGGTCACGCTCGGGCTCAGCCGGATCACGATGGTGACGGTGACCGTGACGTTCGCGTCGATCGGCCCGAGCCCGCACTCGACGATCCGGGCCGAGACCGTGTAGGCGCAGGCGCCGCCGTTGCCGCCGGAGACACCGCTGCCGACGTACGTGTTCCCGGTCGCGACCGGGTCGGACAGCCCGATCGACCGCATCATCGACGGCCCGGTGTTGGTGACCGGGATCGTGTAGGTGACGGTGTCGCCGGCGACCGGCGCCGACGGGGACGCGGTCATCGTCACGCCCAGGTCGCCGATCGCGGTGACGGCGGCGCTGACCGAGGCGCTGTTGTTGGCGGCGCTCATCTCGTACGTCGCGCTGCTGATCGTCACCGGCAGCACCGCCTGGGTGCCGACGGTGGCCGCGGACGGCACGTCCGCAGCGACCCGCATGGTGACCGTCCCGCCGACCGGCAGCGTGGCGATGTCACAGGTGGCGACCTGTCCGCTGATCGCGCACGTGCCGTTCGGCGAGGACGCGCCGATGCCGGTGAGCCCGGGCGGCACGGTCGCGGCGAGTCGCACGGTGCCGGCCGTGTTCCGCCCGGTGTTGGTGGCGGTGGCGGTGATCTCGGCACGCTGCCCGGCGACCACGCCGGAACTGGTCAGCACGGCGGTCACGGACAGGTCGGCGGCGGGCGCGACGACGGTGGGGATGGTGTTGGACACCGAGGTCGGCCGGTTGCCGGTCAGCGTGTCGGTGTAGGTGGCTGTCGCGTCGTTGGTCACCGTGCTGTCGGCGGTGGCCGTGTCGACGGTGACCTGATAGCTGAGGCTGCGGGTCTCGCCGGGCTGGACGGTGCCGCCCGCCGCGGCGCCCGCCCCGTCGCCGGACCGGACCCGGACGGTCCGGGTCGCCGCGTCGTACTCGCCGGTGTCGCCGTCGGCGGCGTCACTGACGGTGGTGCTGGCCGACCCGGTGATCGACCGGATCGACCCGGGCACGAATCTCACCCCGGCCGGCAGCGTGTCGGTGAGCACGGACGACCGGGCCGGGTTGCCGCCGTCGTTGCGGGCCGCGACGGTGTAGGTGAGCGTGTCGCCGATGTTCGCCGACGCCGGGCTGACCGAGGTGGTCGTGGTGAGGCAGGCCGAGGTACCGAAACTGATGGCGTCCAGGAAGTTGCCGTGGGTCGGCTTGTTCTGCGCCGCCGAGATCGACCGGAACGCGAACCGGGTGGTGAACTGCGCGGCCGGGACCGTGTACATGCCCGAGTAGGAACCCCAGGCCGTGTTGGTGTCGACGATGTCCGGGCCCTGCTTGACGCCGAGCGCCTCCGAGTTCGCCGGGCCGATCCACACGCCCATGGTGTCGGTGCCGAGACGGCCGCGGTGCCGCAGCTCCCAGCGCAGCGTCTCGCCGGGGACGGTCGGCAGCTCCTGGTAGAGGGTGGAGACCAGGTTCGCGTTGAGCTCGGCGTACTGGGTGCCGACGGCGGCGTCCGGCGCGTTGTACTTGTTGCCGGTCATCTCGTGCCACAGCTCGATCGCGTTGTCGGAGGCGGTGGTGAGCCAGCCCGGCACCTGGGTCTGCGGCATCACCTTGTACGTGCCCTCGGGAATGACCGGGGTCTCGAAGTCACCGTTGGTCAGCGTGGTCGGGGTGGGGCAGACGGTCTGCGCGGCCACGGCGGGCCGGTGTCCGGACGGCAGCGCCACGAACAGGGTCCCCAGGATGACGCTGAGCATGATCCGTCCGAGCACCCGCTCAAGATATGCCCCTGATACGAATTTTATTCTGTTTTCGTGCCATCTCGGTCCCGGTAACGTGGCGGTCGTGTTCATCAGGGCGATCCGGCTGGACGAGACACCGCACCAGGGCTATCCGTTCGATCTGCCGGTCGTCCGGGCGCTCGCCGGCCACGGCGAGTTGCGCCTGCCCACCCCGGTCACCCTGCTCGCCGGAGACAACGGCAGCGGCAAGTCCACCCTGATCGAGGCGATCGCGGTCGCCGCCGGGTTCAATCCGGAGGGCGGCAGCACGTCGTTCGACTTCGCCACCCGGGCCACCGAGTCGTCGCTCGGCGAGCACCTCACCCTGGTCCGCAACGCCGGCCGTAGACCCCGCACCGGCTTCTTCCTGCGCGCCGAGTCGTTCTACAACGTCGCCACCGAGATCGAACGCCTCGACGTCACCGCCTCCTACGGCGGCGTCTCCCCGCACCAGCGCTCGCACGGCGAATCGTTCCTGGACCTGGCCGCGCACCGGTTCGGTCCCGGCGGCCTCTACCTGCTCGACGAGCCCGAGGCGGCCCTGTCCGTCCAGGGCTGCCTCGCCCTGCTGCTGCGGATCGCCGACCTGGTCGCCGCCGGGAGCCAGTTCGTCATCGCCACCCACTCACCGATCCTGCTCGCCTGCCCCGGCGCCACCATCCTGGAGATCGGCCCCGGCGGCGCCGTCGCCGAGGTGCCCTTCGACCGGGCCGAGCCGGTCGCCATGACCCGCGCCTTCCTCGCCGACCCGGGCCGCTTCCTGAAACACCTGATCGACTGACCGTCGGCGCCAGTGAGGGCCGTCAGCGCAGGTAGGAGAGGGCCAGGGCGACGGCGAGCGCGCCGAGCAGGAACCGCAGGGCGGCCTCCGGGATCCGGCGTTGCAGGTGGGCGCCCAGGAAACCGCCGATCAGCCCGCCCAGGCCGCAGAGCAGGCCGACGACCCAGTGCGGGGCGATCTCACCGGCGCCGGTGGTGAGCGCGATCAGGCCGTACGCTCCGGCGCCCGCGATCGACGTGACGAACGTGGAGGCCAGCGCGGCGGGGGCGACGGTGGTCATCGGGATGCCGTGACCGGCCAGGATCGGGCCGAGCAGGGAGCCGCCGCCGATGCCGTAGACGCCGCCGACCGTACCGACCGCGAGGCCCAGGCCGGCGACCGTGCCGGACCGCAGCGGCGGACGGACCCGGCGGGACGGGCGGACCGCCCGCAGGCAGAGCCAGAGGCCGAGCGGCAACAGCACGGCGGCCACCACGTACCGGAACACCCGCGGGCCGGGCAGCGCGAACACCCGCAGGAACGCGCCGAGCACCACACCGGGCAGGGTGCCGGCGATCAGCAGCCGGGTCAGCGCCCGGTCGAACCCGCGTGAGCGCAGGTACCGCAGCAGGGCGCCGGGCCCGGCGACCACGTTGTAGAGCAGGTTCGTCGGGGTGACCGCGGGATTGGGCACGTGCAGCACGCTGAGCTGGACCGGCAGCAGGAAGACCGCACCGGAGACGCCGACCGGCGCGGTCACGATCGAGATCAGCAGGCCGGCGGCGAACCCGGCCAGGCCGGTCTGCCAGCCGGTGTCCACCAGGCGAACCTACCCTCCCGGGTGAACGGATGATATTCGTGTCTCACCGGCCGAACTCCTCTTGCCGTACACCTGCCAAGATCTCTAACGTCGTCCGGTCCGAACCATGCCGCGGGAGGGGTTGCCGATGCGCGACGAGGCTTTCCGCGCCTATTTCGAGCGGCATCACGCCTCGCTGTCGCGCCTGGCGTTCCTGATGACCGGCGAGTCCGAGGTGGCCGACGACCTGGCCGCCGACGCGCTGACCGAGGTGTGGCGGCACTGGGACCGGGTGAACGCGGCCGACGACCCGGTCGCCTACGGCCACGGCATCGTGATGAACCTGGCCCGCAACTGGATCCGCCGCCGCAGCCGGGAACGCCTGCTGTCGTTCGACGCGCTGCGCCGCGGCCGGGACGCCGACGTGCCGGCCGTCCTCGACGTGCGCGGGGCGCTGCGCCGGCTGCCGCATCGGCGGCGCGCCTGCGTGGTCCTGCGGTACGCCTTCGACCTGCCGGAACGTGAGGTCGCCACGATTCTGGGCATCTCCGTGGGCGCGGTGAAGAGCGCGACCTCCCGGGGCGCGAAGCAACTCGCCGAACTGTTGGGCGACGATGTCCGCATCGACGGGTGGGAGGCGGCGCGATGAGGCTCTCCGAGGAGCAGTTGCGGGCGGCGTTGCGCGCTGAGGCGGAGGCGCACACCCCCGACCGCGAGGCCATGCTGGACCGGATCTCGATGGCCGCGATGCGGGAGAGCGGTTCCACGCGGCGCCACGGGCCGGCCGGCCGTCGCGGGCCGCGGGTGCGGATGGCCGCCGTGGCCGCCGCCGTCGTCGCGATCCTCGGCGGTGGCGGTGTGGGGACCTGGGCGCTGGCCGGCGCCGACGACCGGGACGAGGCCGAACCGGCGCCGACCGTGGCGCCGGCGACCACCGTCCCGGGCCCGCCGGCGACCGCCCCGGTGAGCGCCGCCCCGCCGAGCCTCGCCACCACCCGGCCCTCCCCCGCCCGGACCACGGCGAGCAGCAGCCGGCCGCCTACCACGGCGCCCACCACCACGGCCCCGTCATCGGCGCCGGTCACGGAACGGCCGAGGAACACCCGGGAGTCCCAGGGACCGCTCTGGTCGGACGGCTCGATCGACCCGGACAGCGGCGACACCCAGGGCGCGAGCGTGATCACCCTGAAGACGGCCGAGGAGCTCACCGCGCTGGAGGTGGTGATCCGGGTGGCGCGCACCGACGGGCTGGTCTCCCGGGGCGGCACCAAGCAGACACCCGGTGCCAGTGTCACCACGTCGGTCACCGAGGAGCCGGGGGCGCTGCTCTACCGCTTCACCCTGGCGTCGGCGGACACGCTGGCGCCCGGAACCTACACGTTCACCGCGAAATACACCCATCCGTCCGGAGGACGCGACGCCGCCGGCGACACCTACCGGGCCGTCGCCGCCACCGGGTCCGCCTCCCTGGACGTCTACGGCGACTTCTTCTGAAGACCCTTCTCCGGTACGGGCCACGCAAGCTCCCGTGCCTCGCGGCGACCCCGGCAGGCGTTCCCTTGCGGCCGTCCCCCGGTGCCTCTCATGCATGCCCGTTCCGGTCACCCCCGGCCCGCCGCCCACCTCGCGCGCGACGGGCGGGGCGGGGAATCCGGCGGGAACGGTCTACGGCGTACCGGGAAAAGGGTGGAAGGCGGCGGCAGACCGCAAGTCGGCCACCGCCATGGTGGGGCGCGGGCCCCCTACTCGGTCTCCTTGACGTCCTTCAGGGCCAGCGCCTCGATGACGTTCTTGTCCGCGTTCCACTTCTGCAGGGTCGAGCCGTCACACCGGGTCATCTGGATCTTGCTGGTGTTGTTGTAGAGGTCGGCCGGCGAGAAGTAGGCGCTGTCCCGCGGTCCCATGCACAGCTCCCCGGTGCCGTCCTGGATCTGGTAGCTGGTCGCGTACTTGTCGGTATGTCCGAAGACCGTCCACTTCTGGTTGTTCCCGCCCTCGCACACCCCGCCCTCCGCCTTGATCATTCGCACGTATCCGCCGGCCACCATCGGGCTCTGCAGGCACCACGAGGTGCCGATGAAGTCACCCTTGGTGACGTAGTCGGTGATCACCCCCTTCACCTTGTTCCTGGAGGTGCCCTTCGCCGACGGGTCGGTGTCCGACGGCAGCTTCGGCAGGGTCCATTTCTGGTTCCAGTCCACCTTCTCCGGCTTCGGATTCTGCTTGCACGGCCAGGAGATGAGGAACGTCTTGGTGGGGACCAGGTCGGTGACGTCGAGGCAGCGGCCGAACTGCTTGTAGTTGACCACCATGCCCGCCTTCCGGCCGGCGTCCGAGCCGGCCATGCCGGCGCCGACCGCCGCGTCCGGTTGCCACCTGCGGTCCGCGGTGGCGCCACAGCCGTTCTTGCCGTACGACATCAGCACGTCGCCGTCGAAGTCGTTGTTGGCCTGGCCGCCGGCCCGGTAGAGGCAGGCGGTGCTGGAGAGATCGTCACCGGCGATGTTGGTGCCGAGCAGCAGGGAGCTGCTGTTGAGGCTCCACATCTGGCGGTACTTCGCCGGCGCGGTGGCCTGGCAGGTCTGCAGCGTGACCGGGGCGGAGTCGTTCGGGTTCAGCGTGGTGCTGCGCGGCCAGACGCTGTCCAGGCACAGTCCGAGGGTGCGGCTCGGGGTCTGCGAGGCGGTCAGCACGTACTGCAGGGTGTCGTTGTACGTCCAGGTCTGCTCCAGCGCGCCGGGGCTGCAGGTCTGCATCGTCACCGCCTCGCCCACGGCCCAGTCGGGATGGGTGGCGGTGAGAGCCGGGGCCGCGATGCAGTAGTCGCTTCCGGTGGTGGTGGTCTTGTACGCCCGCACCAGCCCGCCGTAGATGTTCGCGTTCGTGGTGTGCAGCACGTACGTGCCGCTCAGGGTCCGAGTGAGCGTGCCATGCGGCCCGGCGGCGGTGCCGACCGCGGTGAACCGGGCGAACGAGGGGACCTCGCTGGTGCCACTCCCGCCCGCCGCGCACGGCACCTGGTTCCTGGCGTCGGCGAGCCAGGCGTCGGTCTTGCCCTGCGGGTCGACCGCGTAATAGACGACCGACACGGTGTACGCCGAGGTGTTGCCCGCGCCGACCGTGCCGGTCATGGCGCCCCGGCACGGCAGCAGCCCGACGGCGCCGGACACCTCCCCGGTCCGGGAGTCGGCCAGCTCGGCGCTGCGCACCTGGCCGAGCCCGACGTCCAGCCCGGCCTGCGCCGCGTGCAGGGCGAGGACCCGGCGCTCGACCAGGCCGGTGTCCGAGATCCGGGTCGTCACCATGGTGGTGAGCAGCGCGCTGAGGCTCACGCCGACGATCGCGATCAGCATCGCGATCGGCATCGACCCGTCGTCGTTCCGGCGATCGCCGCCCAGGTTCGGCAGCTTGATCATGAGTCCACTCCCCGGGCTTCGATACAGGTGGTCGCGGTGAGGTCCTGGCCGGATGTGGCGTTGAGCGCGGTGAAGGTGACGTCGGAGACGCGCCTCGACTGCGCCTTGCCCGAGCCGACGGTGGCCGTGAAGGTCACCCGGAGACGCTGGTACCGCCAGCCGATCAGGGTGTTCGGCTCCGGCGAGGTCACCGTGAACGGGGTGGTCGACGTGGTCAGCGCGGCCAGGGTGGTCCACGGTGTCGGCGCGAGCGGCTCGACGTTCTTGACCCACTGCCGGCGTTGCAGCTCGCTGGTGCCCGGGCGCAGGCGCAGCTGCACGCAGGTGTCCACGCTGTTCAGGTTGACCAGGTACTCGACGTAGTAGTCGCCGCCGAGGGGCGGGCTCTGCACACTGATCCCCCGGGCGTACCGGATCTCCTTGTCCAGCTGCTTGAAGGCGGCGGCGACCTGAGTCTGCGCCTCGCTCTCGGCGTCCACCCGGCCCACCGATTGGTAGATCTCCAGGATCGCCGAGGTGGTGATGGTGACGACGATGGACATCACCACCGTCGTCGCCATCAGCTCGATCAGGGAGAAGCCCTGGTCGCCGCGGGGCAGCAACCAGGCGCGGAGCCGGCGCATCAGGCCACCTTCCAGGTGACGATCTTGCTGGCGGACACCGAGGCGCTGTCGGTGACCGTGATCGTCACGGTGGCGCCCGTGGTGCTGGTCTTCGCCGTCGGCGTTCCGGAGATCGTGCCGGTCGTGCTGTTGATCGTCAGGCCGGCGGGCAGCCCGACGGCCGTGTACGTCTTGTACGGCGTCGTGCCTCCGGTCACCGTCGGGGTGACCGCGGTGATCGCGGTGTTCACCCTGCTGTTCGTCGGGGCGGTGAAGTTCAGGGTCAGCGCGGTGCTCCACGCCCAGGTCCTGGTGAACCGCACCCCGGAGTTGTCGGTGACGACCACACCCACGTTCCAGGTGCCGACGGCGGTCGGGGTGCCGGTGAGGGAGGTGGTGGCGGCGGTCTCGGTCGCGGTGTCCTGGGCCACGCCGGGCGGGAGGCCGGTGAAGCTCCAGGTGAACGGTGCGGCGCCGTTCGTCACCAGGATCTTCTGGTTGACGGGGGCGTCGGCGGTGGCGTAGACCGCGGCCGGGTCGGCCATCGTCGGCGAGGTCGTGAGCCGCCACGTGAACCGGATGTAGTCCTGCTGGTCCGACGCGTCGGCCGCGGTGATGATCGTGGGGTACGACGTTCCGGCGGCGGCGGTCGGTGTGCCGCTGACCGTGCCGGTGCTCCGGTTGATGCTGAGGCCGGCCGGCAGGTCGGTGGCGGTCCAGGTCAGCGGCGCCGTGCCGCCCGAGTACTGCGGCGTGAAGGTGATCGCCACCCCGGTGTCGTTGTAGACCGTGGTGGCCGGGTCGACGATGTCCAGCGGCCCGGACGCGGAGCCGACGTTGAACAGCGGCTCGTCGGACTTGGAGCCGATCAGCGTGGACGTGACGAACGCGCAGGTGCCGGCCTTGCACCGGTTGTTCGGCCAGGTCACCGCGACGATCACCCGGTACATCGCGACGTAGCCGCTGCGGCCGGTGGCCTTGCCGGAGCACTCCTCGGCCGTGCCGGTCCTCCGCTCGCAGGTGTCGATGTAGAAGTGCTGCTGGTAGGTGAGCCCGTTGACGGTGACCGGCAGCGGGGTGGTCGGCAGCACGGCGGTGGCGCCGGCGCCCGCGGGGGCCTCGTCGTCGTAGGCGATGTCGTTGAACCCGCTGGTCATCATGGCGGCGACCTCGGGCACCGGAGTCTGCTCCTGCTCCTGGACGCTGTTCTTGTCCCGGCCGGTGAGGATCGCGGCGACCTTGAGCGCACGCACCCGCTCCATCGCGCTGTCGGCGAGCTGGACGGCGATCTGCCGGTCGCCCTGCTGCCGGTTGATCCGCATGGCGTTGGTGAAGTACTGGGTCAGCGCCATCATGATCACCATGACGACGGCGATCGACGCGATCGTCTCCACCATCGTGAATCCGGCATCGTCGCTGGCACGCCGGCACCGGCCGGCGCCCCGCGCGGGGGGTCGGTGCAGCATCGGTGCCTCCATCAGCCGTTCGCGTGCGGACTCATCCACAGCAATATCGGCAGAGAACCGCCCGAGTGGAGACTTTCCCGGGCAGGATGTGCGAGGGCGATCAGCCGGTGCGGTCCGCGATGTAGTCGCAGAGCGATTCGAGCGTGCGCCGGGCCGCCCCGCCGGGCAGGGTCCGGACGCTGCGGCGTGCCGTCTCCGCGTAACCGTGCACGGTCTCCCGCGCCTGTTTCAGCGCGGCCGACTCGCGCAGCAGCGCCAGCGCCTCGGCGTGCTCGGCGTCGTCGGTGATCGGGCCCTGGGCCAGCAGCTCCCGCAGCCGGGGATGGCCCTCGCCGCCCAGCGCGTACAGCACCGGCAGGGTGGGCACGCCCTCGCGCAGGTCGGTGCCGGGCGTCTTGCCGGACTGGGCCGACTCGCTGGCGATGTCCAGCAGGTCGTCGGAGAGCTGGAAGGCGATGCCGATCGCGGTGCCGAACTCGGCAAGCGTCGCCACGTGCTCCGCCGGCAGCCCGGCGAAGAGGCCGCCGAACCGGGCCGAGGTGGCGATCAGCGAGGCCGTCTTGTCCTCGACGGCCTGCAGGTGGTGCCGGATCGGGTCGCCACCGCGCGGGCCGACGGTCTCCGCGAGCTGCCCACGGACCAGCTGCGACAGCGTGGCCGCCTGCAGCCGCACCGCCTCCTCGCCCAGGCCGGCGGCCATCTGCGCGGCCCGGGCCAGCAGGAAGTCACCGACGTACACCGCGATCTTGTTGCTCCACCGGGAGTTCGCGCTGGCCGCGCCGCGCCGCAGCGGCGCCTCGTCCATCACGTCGTCGTGGTAGAGGGTGGCCAGGTGGGTCAGCTCCATCAGCACCGCCGACGTCGCCAGCTCCGGGCGGCCCGGATCACCGAGCTGGGCGCAGAGCGCGACGGTGAGCGGGCGGAACCGCTTGCCGCCGGCCCGCACCAGGTGCGCGGCGGCCTCGTCGACCAGCGGGTCCGGACTCGCCACCGCGACGAGCAGCTCCGTCTCCACGGTCGTCAGGAACTCCGACACGGAGTCCCGGACAGCCGGATCGATGAAGTCACTCAGTGCGGGGGCCATCATGATCACGAGGGTACTCGACCGCCGACAGCGTCGTTTCGGTGCAGAATCACCTGATGACCCTCATCGACCCGCTCGACCTTCTCGATTTCGACAGCCTGCTCAGCGACGAGGAACGGCAGATTCGCGAGACGGTCGGCCGGTTCGTGGCCGAACACGTCCGGCCGCACGTCGCGGACTGGTTCGAGGCCGGCACCTTCCCCCGGGAACTCGCTCCCGAACTGGGCAAGCTGGGTGTCCTCGGCATGCATCTGGACGGTTACGGCTGCGCCGGGACGAGCGCCGTGGCGTACGGCCTGGCCTGTCTGGAACTCGAGGCCGGCGACTCCGGTCTGCGCAGCTTCGTCTCGGTGCAGGGCTCCCTGGCCATGTTCTCGATCTGGAAGTACGGCTCCGAGGAGCAGAAGCAGGAATGGCTGCCGCGGATGGCGGCCGGCGAGGCGATCGGCTGCTTCGGCCTGACCGAGCCCGACTTCGGCAGCGACCCGGCGAACATGCGCACCCGCGCGGTCCGCGACGGCGGCGACTGGATCCTCAACGGCTCCAAGATGTGGATCACCAACGGCAGCGTCGCCGACGTCGCGACCGTCTGGGCCCGCACCGACGAGGGCATCCGCGGGTTCCTGGTCCCGAAGGACACCCCCGGCTTCACCACCCGCACCA
Organism: Actinoplanes utahensis; assembly: GCF_016862455.1. Lineage (GTDB taxonomy): Bacteria > Actinomycetota > Actinomycetes > Mycobacteriales > Micromonosporaceae > Actinoplanes > Actinoplanes utahensis. Next base: position 50,789 of record NZ_BOMZ01000112.1, on the reverse strand, counting down.
TCAAACGCAAGCTGTCGCTGCGCGCCTCCATCACCGGTGAGCTGTCGCTGGACGACGTCCGGCTGCCCGAGTCCGCCCGGCTGCCGCTGGCCACCGGTCTCGGCGCGCCGCTGAGCTGCCTGAGCGAGGCCCGGTTCGGCATCGTCTTCGGCGCGACCGGTGCCGCCCTCGACTCGCTGCGCACCGCGATCGACTACGCGAACGCGCGGATCCAGTTCGGCAAGCCCATCGCCGCCTTCCAGCTCACCCAGGAGAAGCTGGCGAACATGGCGGTCGACCTGAACACCGCCGCCCTGCTCGCCCTGCACCTGGGCCGCCTCAAGGACGCCGGCACGATCAAGCCGCACCAGATCAGCGTCGGCAAACTCAACAACGTGCGCCGTGCCCTGGCCATCGCCCGCGAGTGCCGCACCATCCTCGGCGGCAGCGGCATCACCCTGGAGTACTCGCCGCTGCGCCACGCCAACAACCTGGAGTCCGTCCTCACCTACGAGGGCACCTCCGAGATCCACACCCTGGTCATCGGCCAAACCCTGACCGGCCACGCCGCCTACCGCTGACCTGTGGCGTCGTTATCCTTGACCCGTCGGATTCGCTCAGGGAGGTGCGCCATCACTGCGGAAATCATCGCGCCCGACTGGATGCATCATCAGATCACGGCGGAGCAATACGACTCCTGGTCCGAGGAGCAGTGTGCCGGCATCGAGATCGTGGACGGGATGGTCGTCGTGAGCCCGAGTGCGTCCAAGCGGCACAACCGGCTGATCAAGAAGCTTGCTGTCGCGCTGGAGGCCGCGGCGGGCCCGGAGTGGAACGCGGACTTCGACTTCGATGTACGGCTGCAGGACGTCCCGTTGACGAACCGGCGGCCCGACGTCGTCGTCTACCGCGCTGACACCCTCGACGTCATGCCCGCCAGGCCCGAGCACATCCTGCTCGTCGTCGAAGTCGTGTCACCCGGCTCCGAGACGACCGATCGGGTCGTCAAGGCCATGCAGTACGCGAAGGCCGGCATCACCTACTACTGGCGCGTCGAACAGCCACCGGCCGGCGTGCCGGTCGTCCACACCTACGTCCTCGACCCGGCGAGCAGGACGTATCGCGACACCGAGGTCTTCGCCGGCCTGGTGGAGGCCACGGCACCGTTCGCGGTGCGGGTCGATCTGGCGAAAATCTAGATCAAGACCGCTTCCCGGTACGCCCCTAGCCGCGTCCCGCCTCATCCGGCGGGGTGCGGCTAAGGGCGTACACGTGAAGATGTTTATGATCTTGCCGCGTGATCCATAGAAAACTGTCCTTTGTGGCAGCGATAGGATTGATCGCGGCCTCCGCCCTTCTCGGGGCCGCTCCCGCGCACGCCGACGAGACCGAGACCGAACCGCCCGTGGTGGAGCTGGTGCTCGACGTCAGCGGGTCGATGAAGGCGGCCGACATCGACGGCGAGACCCGGATGGTGGTCGCCAAACGGGCCTTCAACGACGTCGTCGACGCGCTGCCGGAGACGACGCAGCTGGGCATCCGGGTGCTCGGCGCGACGTACGGCGGCAAGAACAAGAAGCTCGGCTGCCAGGACACCCAGCAGATCGTCAAGGTCGGGCAGGTCAACCGGGTCGCGGCGAAGAACGCCATCGCGACCCTGCAACCGACCGGCTTCACCCCGATCGGGCTGGCGCTGCGGTCGGCGGCGAAGGACCTGGAGGGCGCCGGAGCGGCCCGCCGGATCGTCCTGATCACCGACGGCGAGGACACCTGCACCCCGCCGGACCCCTGCGACGTGGCCCGGCAGCTGGCCGCGCAGGGCACCGACCTGGTCGTCGACACGCTCGGCCTGGCGCCCGACGAGAAGACCCGCAAGCAGCTGGTCTGCGTCGCGCAGGCGACCGGTGGCACGTACGCCTCCGCGCAGAGCGAGGAGGAGCTGACCGACCGGATCAAGCAGCTCGTCGACCGGGCCGCGAAGCCGGTGCCGGTCACCCCGGCCGTGGTCGCCGGCGCGAAGGACTGCGCCACCGCGCCGCTGCTGGACGCCGGCGTCTACACCGACCGGGAGCTGATCGGCGAGCACCGGTTCTACCGGGTCGCCGTCGCCGGCGACCAGGAGCTGCGCGCCTCGGTCAGCATCGCCCTGGACCGGCCGCTGAACCGGGACTACGGAATCCTGCTCAAGGCGGCCACGGTGGACGGTCGTGAGCTGGTCCGCGGGGTCGACGCGGGCAGCGGGCGCTCCGACGTGCTGTCGGCCGGCCTGCGCTGGTCCCTCACCCGCGACGACGAGGAGGAGGAGGAGGACGGGACCGCGAAGAAGTCAACGGACACCGTCTGTCTGGTCGTCAGCAACTCGTTCGCCTCGGCGACCGCGGCGCGGGCACCCGGCATGCCGGTCGAGCTGAGCATCGACGTGGTCGCGGCCTCGCAGGCGCCGGACGCGCCCGGCCTGGGCCGCGGCTGGCTGCTGCTGTTCGTGCTCGCGCTCGCCGGTCTCGTCGCCGGTGTGCTGGCCGGCTGGCTGACCCGCTGGTGGGTCGCCAAGTGGGGAGTGAACTGATCATGAGGTCCTTCCTCGTCACCGCCGGGGCGGCCGCTTTCGTCGCGCTCGCCGCCGCGCCCGCGCTCGCCGACCCGTCGGACGGGCCCACCCCGATCAAGGGCGTGAACACCGTCGGCACCTCGTTCCTGACCGCGGTGCCGATCGCCCCCGAGCAGCCGGTCGAGGTCGACGCCGTGACCGGTGACTACCTCTACTGGTCGTTCCCGGCCGAAGCCGGTCAGCGGCCGGAACTGAACATCGCGGTGACGCTGCCGCCGGCCGCCGACCGCACCGGCTCCCAGTCCTGGACCGTGGAGGTGTTCGACGGGCTGCGGCGCCGCCAGGCGTGCGTGGCCGGTGAGCAGAGCCCGGTCGTCGCGGCCACGGCCACCGAGGTGAGGCTGGGCTGCCGGCTGCGCCAGATCCGGTCGTGGGCCGAGCCGTGGGACGGCGACCCGCTGCCGGGCACCTACTTCATCAAGGTGTCCACCGAACTGCCGGAGAAGGACCTGGGCCTGCCGGTCGGGGTCACGCTCGACCTGACCGCGCCGACCGGCGACACCGGGGCCGACCAGGGTGAGCTGTCCGCGCCACTGTTCCCGAACAACAAGCCGGGCAAGGTGCTGACCAGCACCCCGGCCCCGGCGGCGGAGGAGAAGGACGAGTCGTTCGGCCTGTCGATGGACTGGCTGCCGGACTTCTCGTCGCGCTGGGTCTGGACGGTCGGCGGTGGCGTGCTCGCCGCGATCACCGGCCTGATCGGGTTCTCCTGGACCCGTAAGCGCCGAGTCTGAGCAGGACGTGCGGGGGCCGGGCCCGGCCCCCGCACATGTCACAGCTTGTCGATCTGGGTGACGACCATGGCGACGGCGAAGAAGCCGTAGAAGGCGATCGCCACGATCATGCCGCCGAGGCGCCAGCCCTTCATCCGTACCGGCGCCGGAAGGTCTCTGGTGTTGAGCCGGACCAGCAGGATCGAGTAGAGCAGCGTCACCACCGAGGCCGCGCAGGTGGAGACGATCAGCAGGCCGAGCGGCTGGCTGAAGCCGGCCAGCAGGATCATCGAGCCGAGCACGATCTCGGCCCACACCACGATCAGGTAGAGCCGCGGCTCGGTCCAGCGGGTCGAGCCCTCGAGGTAGTTGCGGCGCAGGAAGTCCGACGCGACCCGGCCGATGATGTCGAGCAGGCCCATCGCCGCCGCCCACAGCGACACCGCCCCGACGGCCAGGAACAGCAGCTTCAGCCAGGAGCCGACCTCGGCCTGGAAGATGTCGCCCTGGATCCGCAGGAACGACGGGTCGGACTTCAGGTCACCGCGGCCGAACAGCGTCTCGTAGGCGAGCAGGCTCATCACGCCGATCGTCACGAAACAGACCGCCACGAAGGTGACCAGATGCTCGGCGTTCGCCCGCTTCCACCACACCTTCCAGCGGCTCAGCGAGGTCTCGTCCATCGGGAACGTGTAGCGGTCGCCGCCGCCGGCCGCCTCCTCCTGGCCGGTGATCGGGGAGATCAGGCGCGGCACGTGGGCGCCCATCCCGTACCGCTTGTCGCGGATCCAGTTGCTCAGCACCAGGTTGTGCACGCCGCCGGCGCCGGCCGCGCCGATGGCGCTGAGCAGCATGGTGAACGTGATGCCGTCCGGGATCTGCCCGAACTCGGTGACGGTGGCCTTCGCGCCGTCGCCCCAGGTGTTCAGCGAGATGACGAAGACGACCACGACGGCGAGGAAGAACAGCGTCAGGGCGACCTTGACGGTCTCGACCCGCTCGACGGTCTTGTAGACCACCTTGGACAGTGACAGCAACAGGCCGACGATCACCAGGCTGGCCACGGTGATCCAGACCGGGTCGCCACCGCCGATCAGGTACGTGAAGACGGTCGAGCCGCTGGTCGCCCAGCCGGGCCAGACGTACTGGAAGGCGCCGGCCAGGCAGATCAGGATGCCCCAGCCCTTCCACCAGCGGGAGAAGCCGCCGATCACGGTCTGCCCGGTGGCCAGGGTGTACCGCTCGATCTCCATGTTGATGACGAACTGCACGGCCAGGGTGGTGAACGCCAGCCAGAGCAGGCCCAGACCGCCGATCGCGGTCAGGTACGGCCAGAGGATGATCTCGCCGGCCGCCATGCCGATCCCGACGGCGATGATGCCGGGGCCGATCATTCTGCGCAGCGATAGAGGTTCGGGGAGTTCTCGGGTGGTGGTCTCGGTCAACATTGCCGCTCCAGGAGGTGGGAGAGGTGAAGCAACATTCGGGGGATATCGGGGGTGCACCCGGTGAACAGCTCGAACGCGGCGGCGGCCTGGTAGGCGCACATCGCCGTGCCGCCGACCGCCTGCAGGCCGGCGGCACGGGCGGTGCGTAACAGCTCCGTCTCGACCGGCATGTAGACGATGTCGAAGACCCACAGGCCGCGGTGGAGCGACCGGGCGGGCAGCGGCATCCCCGGGTGGTGGTGCATGCCGACCGGGCTGGTGTTGACCAGCCCGTCGGCGTCGGCGAGCAGGTCCGGCCCGGCGACGCGCACGTGGTCGGCGCCGAGACGTTCGGCCAGGTCCCCACCACGGTCCGGGTCCGGATCGACGATGGTGAGCCGGTCGACACCGAGCCCGCGCAGCGCGTGCCCGCAGGCGGCGCCGGCTCCCCCGGCGCCCAGTTGCACCACGTGGCCGGTGGCCGCGCCGGACAGCTGGGAGTGGAAGGACTCGGCGAACCCGTACGCGTCGGTGTTGTGGCCCTGTCGCCGCCCGTCCCGGAACACCACGGTGTTGACCGCACCGATGTCGCGGGCTTGCGGGGACAGGTAGTCGAGATGCTTGAGGACCTGTTGCTTGAACGGGTGGGTGATGTTGAGCCCGGCGAAGCCGGCGCGTTCGGCCTCGTCGAGGAGCCGTTCGAGGTCGGCCGGCTGCTCCGCCTCGAACAGCGTGTAGGTGAGCCCGAGGCGGTGGTGGCGCCCCTCGGCCTCGTGCAGCGCCGGGGACAGCGACGTGCCGATTCCGGTTCCGATCAATCCGCACCGGCAAGCCGCCATGATGCATCTCCATTTCTAATGTACGAACTGGTACGTTAGTTATCGGCTGTGACGGCCACCACTGTCAAGCCCCCACCCCGGCCGGTTCCGGCCGCGGTCTCAGCTCACGCGAGACAGCGGCCGGAACCGGCCGGGGTCCACGGCAGACTTGCTTCCATGACGCAGGAGAAAGCGATGACGGCGGAGACGGGTGAGCGGCGGCGCGACGCCGAGCGGACTCGCACCGAGCTCCTCGACGTGGCCACCGAGGAGTTCGCCGAGCGCGGCTACAGCGGCGCCCGGGTCGACGAGATCGCCGCCCGCACCCGCACCACGAAACGGATGATCTACTACTACTTCGGCGGCAAGGAGCAGCTCTACCTGGGCGTTCTGGAGAGGGCGTACGCGGAGATCCGCGCCGCCGAGCGGACCGCCGACGTCGACCATCTCGACCCGGTCGCCGCGGTCCGCCGGCTCGCCGAGGTCACCTTCGACCACCACGAGGCGCATCCCGCGTTCATCAAGCTGGTCGGGGTGGAGAACGCCCAGCAGGCCAAGCACATGAACCACGTGGCCCGGCTGGTCGACCTGAACAGCTCGGCGGTCGACCTGCTGGCAGGCGTCCTCGCCCGGGGCGTCGGGGACGGCCTCTTCCGGGACGACGTGGACGCTCTCGACGTACACATGATGATCAGTTCGTTCTGTTTCTTCCGCGTCGCCAACCGGCACACCTGGGGTGCGCTCTTCGACCGGGATCTGCTGGACCCGGCCCGCAGGGAGCACTACCGCACCATGCTCGGCGACCTGATAACAGGGTATTTAAGGAAATGAGGTAGCAAATGCGGCGGTCGATCGCCACGGTCTGCGTGTCCGGCACCCTCGACGACAAGCTGGCAGCCGCGGCCGCGGCCGGGTTCGACGGCATCGAGCTGTTCGAGAACGATCTCGTGGTGTCCCCGATGGCACCGGCCGAGATCCGGAAACGGTGTGCCGACCTGGGGTTGAGCATCGACCTCTACCAGCCGTTCCGTGACTTCGAAGCGGTGCCGCCGGAGCTGCTGCGGGCCAACCTGGAACGCGCCGAGCGCAAGTTCGACGTGATGGCCGCGCTCGGCGTGGACACCGTCCTGGTCTGCTCGTCGGTCCACCCGGCGGCCGTCGACGACGACGATCTGGCGGCGGCACAGCTGGCGATGCTGGCCGGCCGGGCCGCGGACCGTGGCATGCGGATCGCCTACGAGGCCCTGGCCTGGGGCCGCCACGTGTCCACCTGGGACCGTTCCTGGCGGATCGTCGAGCGCGCCGACCACCCGGCGCTCGGGCTCTGCCTCGACTCGTTCCACGTGCTGTCCCGCGAGGTCAGCCCGGCCGGGATCGCCGGCATCACCCCCGGCAAGATCTTCTTCCTGCAGTTGGCGGATGCCCCGCACCTGAGCATGGACGTGCTGCAGTGGAGCCGCCACCACCGGCTCTTCCCCGGCCAGGGCGCGTTCGACCTGCCCGGCTTCGTGAAGCTGGTGCTCGCCGCGGGCTACGACGGTCCACTGTCGCTGGAGGTCTTCAACGACGTGTTCCGCCAGTCCGACCCGGCCCGCACCGCCGTCGACGCGATGCGGTCCCTGATCGCCCTCGAGGACCGGATCGCCCCGCATCTGCCTCCCGCGCCGGCACTGACCGGGCACGCCTTCACCGAGTTCGACGTCGACGGCCGATCCGGGCCGGAGCTGCGGTCCGCCCTGCGCGGCCTCGGTTTCGCGCACACCGGCCAGCACCGCACCAAACCCGTCGAACTCTGGGAGCAGAACTCCTGCCGGATCGTCCTGAACAGCGCCGTCACCCAGCCCGGACCCGCCATGATCAGCGCCTTCGCGGTCACCTCCGAGGACCCGGCCCGCTCCCTGGACCGCGCGGAGGCGCTGCTGGCCCCGGCCCACCCCAACGTCCGCGAGCCCGGCGAGGCCGAACTCGCCGCCATCACCGCCCCCGACGGCACCAGCGTCTTCGTCACCCCACCCGGCGACGAGTGGCGCTCCGACTTCCTGCCCACCGGCGCCGGCGCCGCGCCCACCGGTCTGCTCGCCGTCGACCATCTGGGCCTGGCGCAGCCGTTCGACCACTTCGACGAGGCCGGGCTCTTCTACCACTCGGTGCTCGGCCTGGACCATCTCGCCACCGAGGAGTACGCCGCCCCGTTCGGCCTGATGCGCTCCCGTGCCGTCGCCGACCCGGCGCGCTCGGTCCAGGTCGCCCTCACCGTCGCTCTGCTGCGCCGCGGCGAATGGGCGCCCGCGGTCGCCGACCCGCAGCACGTCGCCTTCACCACCACCGACATCGTCGCCACCGCCGCGGCCCTGACCTGCCCGACCCTGCCGGTGCCGGACAACTACTACGACGACCTGGCCGCCCGTTTCGCCCTCCCCGACGACGTCCTGGCCACCCTGCGCCGCCACGGCATCCTCTACGACCGCGACCCGTCCGGCGGCGAGTTGCTGCACCTCTACACCCCGGTCTTCGGCGGCCGCGTCTTCTTCGAGATCGTCGAACGCCGCCACGGCTACACCCGCTTCGGCGAACCGAACGCCCCGGTCCGGATGGCCGCCCAGCGCCACCGCCGCCTCACGTCGAACCCTTCTTCCGGTACGCCGTGAGCCGCCGGCGAAGGTTCGATTCGTAAATTCTGGGTTTCCGGCCGGAACGCACACCGGCGGAGCCGCCGAGAATGTATTCCGGCTGTATCTCTGATGTATTTCCGCGGCCACGGAATGGCCCGCCTGCCGGCTGCGGCAGGCGGGCCATCGGATTGGCGGATCAGCAGTTGCAGTCGATCCGGACCCAACCCGTGCAGGAGCCACCGCCGCAGGTGCGCTGGAGCGTGGCGTAGCCGTGTCCGCAGCGAGGACCGCACTTGTACTCGTAGGTGTAGGCGGCCTTCGCCGTCACGGCCGGCACCGCCAGACTGACGACACGGTCGGCCAGAGCGCGCAGTTTCCGCATCTGGTGCACCTGCCTTTCTCACTGACATCGATCGCCCCATGCGACCGATTTCGAGGTAGGGTACACCGCAGGCATCCATTAGCGCGTATGTCTGACGCCGTAAAAAATTCTCGATATATATGTCCCGTTGCCCACGGCAGCCATGACCGATACGTCAATGTGCTCACGCCCGCCAGGAGATCGCCGTGTCCTATGTCGCCGCCGCACTCGTCCTCGTCGGCAGCATCGCTCTGCTCAATCTGCTGCTCACTCTCGGGCTCATCCGCCGCATGCGGGAGCAGGCCGCCGCCCTGTCGTCGCTGACCGGGCCGACCGGCGGGCTGCGCCCGGTGGGCAGCGACGAGAGCATGCTGCCGGCCGGCAGCACGGTCCGGCCGTTCAGCACCACGGCGATCGACGGCACCGTGATCGACAACGCCTGGTTCGACCGGCCCACACTGGTCGGCTTCTTCTCGCCCGGTTGCAAGCCGTGCGCCGAGCTGCGGCCGCGCTTCATCGAGGCCGCCGCGCGGACCCGCGCCCTCGCCGTCATCGACGGGACCGTGGCCGACGACAGCGAGTACCGTGCAGCGCTCGCCGGCGGCAGCACCGTGGTGGCCGGCGAGGCGTCCACCGCGGTCGTCGCGGCATTCGACGTCCAGGGCTTCCCGAGCGCGTGCCTCGTCGACGAGAACGGCGTGATCACCGAGGCCGGCACGCGAGTGGTCGATGCCGCCCACACGGTCCACGCATGATCCGTTCCACCCGGCGGGAGCGCGGTGCGCTGGTCGATGCCCTCGGCGTCGCCGCCCGTGCCACACCGCTGACGCTCGCCGCGCTGGTGGTGCTGACCGTCGTCGCCGCCGTGCTGCCCGTCGCCGTGGCCTGGTGCACCAAGGTGCTGCTCGACCGGGTCGCGGCCGGCACGGCGTCGTGGCCGGAACTCGCCGGCGCCGTGGCCGGGCTGCTGACGGCGGGCCTGGCCGGCGGTGTGCAGCCCCACCTGACCCAGTACCTGCGTGCCGAGCTCGACCGGCGGGCGAGCCTCGCCGCCCAGGACCGGCTCTACGCGGCGGTCAACCGGTTCCACGGCCTCGCCCGCTTCGAGGACCCGGCGTTCCTCGACCGGCTGCGGATCGCGCAGTTCAACGGCATCAACGCGCCGGCCGAACTGACGAACACCGCGCTCGGGCTGACCAGCACGTTCGTCACCCTCGGCGGGTTCTTCGGCTCGCTGTTGGTGATCAGCCCGGTGATGGCGTGGATCGTGCTGCTCGGCGGGGTGCCGACCCTGCTCGGCGAGATGCGCCTGGCCCGCGCCCGGGTCGGCATCACCCTGGACACCAGTCAGGCGCAACGGCGCGAGATGTTCTTCGCCTCCCTGCTCGCCGACGTCCAGGCCGCCAAAGAGGTGCGGCTGTTCAACCTCGGCGACCACTTCCGCCGCCTCATGCTGCGCGAACGCCTCGACATCAACCGGCTCAACCGGCGGATGGACCGGCGCACCGTGCTGACCCAGGGCGGCCTGGCCCTGCTCGCCGCCGGTGTCGCCGCCGGGGGCCTGCTCTGGGCCGTGAAGGCCGCCCTCGACGGCCGGCTCGGCGTCGGCGACATCGTCGTCTTCCTGGCCGCGATCACCGCGGTGCAGAGCAGCGTGGGCGGGCTGGCCGCCGGCGTCGCGTTCGGCCGGCAGCACCTGCTGATCTTCCGGCACTACCGGGCGGTCACCGCGGCCGGGCCGGATCTGCCCGACGGCGAGCCGGACACGGCGATGCCGCCGCTGCGGCGGGGCATCGAGCTGCGCAACGTGTGGTTCCGCTACTCCGACGAACACCCGTGGGTGCTGCGCGGCGTCAGCCTGACGATCCCGTACGGACAGTCGCTGGCCCTGGTCGGGGTGAACGGCGCCGGGAAGAGCACCCTCGCGAAACTGCTCTGCCGCTTCTACGACCCCACCCGGGGGGCGATCCTGTGGGACGGCGTCGACCTGCGCGCCGTGCCCGTCGCGGCGCTGCGGGAGCGGGTCAGCGCGGTGTTCCAGGACTTCATGACCTTCGACCTGACGGCGCGCGAGAACATCGCCCTGGGCGACCTCGCCAACGGCGCCGACCCCGCCGCGATCGAGCGAGCCGCCGAGCGGGCCGGGATCGGTGCGCAGCTCGCCGCGCTGCCCGACGGCTACGAGACCATGCTGACGCGCAGCTTCGCCGGTGACAGTGATTCCGGCGGCGCCCTCGGCGTGCCATTGTCCGGCGGGCAGTGGCAGCGGGTGGCCCTGGCCCGGGCGCTGCTGCGCCGCGGCCGCGACTTCATCCTGCTCGACGAACCCAGCTCAGGATTGGATCCGGAGGCCGAGTACCGCATGCACGAGGAACTGCTCACCCACCGGTCCGGCGGCACCAGCCTGCTGATCTCGCACCGGCTCGGCATGGTCCGTACCGCCGACGTCATCGTGGTGCTCGAGGACGGTGTCGTGGTCGAGCAGGGCACCCACCGCGACCTGCTCGCCACCGGCGGCGTCTACGCGCGGGCGTTCAACCGCCAGGCGTCCGGATACGTCGCCGAGATCGGGAGCGCCCGGTGACCGCCCTGTTCGTGGCGGCCGGCGTGCTCGTTCCGGCCGCGGCCGCCGCGGCGCTGACCGTCGTCCGGCTGCGCCGCCGCTACGTGGTGGTCGGCGTCGAGGGCAACAGCATGGAACCGACCCTCGGCGCCGACGAACGCGTCATCGTCCACCGCGTCCGCCCGTCGGCCCTACAGGTCGGCGACATCGTGGTGTTCGAGCGCCCCACCCGAGACGCCGGCGGCGAGTCGTGGGCGTGGCGCTCGGCCGTCCCCGACGTGACGGACCGCCACTGGATGATCAAGCGTCTGGTGGCGCTGCCCGGCGACCCCGCGCCGGAGGTGATGCCGGCCGGCGCCGGCCCGGTGCCGAGCGGGGCGCTCGCCGTCCTCGGCGACAACCGGGCGGCCAGCATCGACTCGCGGACGTTCGGCTACGTGCCGCTGGACCGGCTGCTCGGCGTGGCGGTGCGCCGCTTCGCCCAGGACGGCCCGATCACCGCCGAGACCCGCCCGGCCGCATCCTGGCGCAACTCCCCGTTCCGCCCCCGGACCTGACTCCCCCGGCAACCGTCGACGCCTGGTGAGTACACCTACTCGTAGCACCGACGGTAGTCCTCGGATCTCCAACAGACTCGGCGCATAGATCAACCCAAAAGTGTCTCCGGCCGCCCTATCAGGACGAAACATGCCCCGACGCAATCCTGCTTTGCAGTCAGCTTCCGGCCGCAATTCGAGCTTTTGTACGCCGGCCGGCGCTCACCCGTTACCGCAGGGGTGAGCGCCGGCCGGGCCTAGGTTCAGGTGCACCTGCACGGCTCCCGAGGTCAGTTCGCTCATGAGGTAGAGCACGTCGACGTCGTAGTGAATGCTGAGCGGATCGCTGTCGTAGACGACCGTTCCGCACTCAGTCTCGAACACGACGAGGCGAAGCTGATCCTTCCCGGACTGGCCCCCGGGCACGCCGTAGATCAGCCAGGTGTAACCGGACCGCCCGTTCAGAGTTCCGGTGCCGCGGGAGGCGACTCTCTTTGTCGGGGTCAGCACGAACCATTCCATGCCGTTCGGCTCGAGCCTGAAATCGGTGCCGTCCGCCCACGCCTTACCCTCGCCCACCGGGACTGTGGCATTGCTGGACTGGTACTGCGCGGTGTTGTGAATCCATGTCTGCCCGGTCGCGTTCGGCCCGGATCCAGGTCCCGGCGTCGTCGCGCAGGATCACCCGTCACCGGCGAACCACCGTGTCGGCGGCCGTCGGCCATGGTCCAGAGCGGATGGTCCGGCAGCGGCAGCCGCCGGAACCGGGTCTCCGCCAGCGCGACGCTTCAATGCGAGAAAAGCATCAGCAAAGCCGGTAGGTCGAACAACGGAGTCGGCTCAACAATCGGTGGCAGTGGCTGCAGTCGGACAACCCAGCGACAGCAGCCCTGACCATCGGTTTCCGTTACCAGGAGCCTCTGGGCCACATAGTCAATGCCATCGATGGGGTGCCTAGCCGTTCAGGGGCCGTCACGAGGTTGTCGCGATCGGATAGCAGCGTGGCCCCTGGGCCCGCGTACCACTCCCGGACGGCGGCCGGTATGGCAAGCCCGGACCAGCGCACTATCGCGTCCAGCGCCGGTACGCGTCGTAGATCTGGTGACGGTTGGACACCAAGAATGCGGTAGGTGTCAGAATGCCACAATTACGATTATCCGCCTCTCGTCGAGCTTTGAGCGTCGAGCATCTCATCACTCAGCCGGCTTGCGTCGATCCGCGGGAGTGAACAGCCGGAATGCCCGCTCCATGCAGTTGAACGCACTCACACCGGCACATGAAGTCCGGGCCTGACATCCGGACGCCGTCGTGACCGACAACGAGATGTCGGGGATGACCGGTCTGCAAGCACGCGCCGGGCTACTCACGACGCCGGACACGGCAGACATTCCCGTGGTCATGGCCGCCGGCTCGGTCACGTGGCGAGCAAGCCGCCGGAACGCTCCAGGTGGGCCACCGCATCGCGCGTCAACCGTTCCCACCCGCGGAGCTGGGCGACGCCGTACACGGCCTGCCTGATCGCAGCAAACCACACGCCTGTGCGCACCGAATCCCTGAATGGTATGTGGGCCGGGATGCGGTGCGGGCGGGGTGAGATGTGGTTGGCGAGAGGGAACGTGACGTCGATGGTGATGGCGGGCAGCGGACGGTAGCGGGTCGATATCGGCTGCTCGAGCTGGTCGGTGCCGGGGGCATGGGCCGCGTCTGGCGGGCGTACGACGAGGTGCTCGACCGCGAGGTAGCCGTCAAGGAGCTGGTGGCGTCGACAGCGGTGCCGGTAGTGGACTGGCGCGGGATGCGGTTACGTGCGGTGCGGGAGGCGCGTGCGGCTGCGCAGCTGGATCATCCGGCGATCGTGCGGATCTTCGACGTGGTGCAGACGGCGAGCCGGTCCTGGATCGTCATGGAGTATGTGCGGTCACGGTCGCTGCAGGAGGTTCTCGTCCAGGACGGTCCGCTGACCCATCGGGAAGCGGCCCGGGTGGGGCTTGCCGTGTTGAGTGGGCTGCGTGCGGCGCATGCGGCTGGTGTTCTGCACTTGGACGTCAAACCGCACAACGTGCTGCTCGCCGCCGGGGGACGGGTGGTGCTCACCGATTTCGGGCTGGCCACGCTCGGTGTCGCGCGCGAACACCGCTCCACTGTGAAACAACACGAGCCGCTGCTCGGCTCGCCGCACTACATTGCTCCGGAACGGCTGCGTGGCGAGGCCGCTGACCCCCGCGCGGATCTGTGGTCGTTGGGCGCGACCTTGCATACGGCCGTGGAGGGCTGTCCACCGTTCGATCGCTCCAGTACGGCGGAGGCACTGTCGGCTGTGCTGGCCGACGACCCTGATCCGCCTCAGCGTGCGGGGCCGCTGAGTCCGGTCATCGCCGGTTTGCTGGCCAGGGATCTCGGCATGCGAGCGGGTGCCGCCGAGACGCAGGCGGCTCTGTGGGCGATCACGCGGCGCGCGATCGGCGTGGTGACGATCCCGGCGCCGCGCCGTCCCACAGACGACGCGGTTCCTTTCCGGTCGGTGGGCGTGCCGGTGAAGGCTTCACCGGCCGTGCCGCCACGGTTGGAGACCGGCCGGCGCCGGCCTGTGGTCGCCACCGCCGCCCGTCGGTCCTCCGCCCGCTGGGGGCTCGTCGCCGCTGGTGTCGCCATGGCGGCCGCGGCGGTCGGGTGGGTGGCGGTTTCCGGTCCGGACCGTGAACCGGTCGCTTCCGAGCCTTCTCCCGCCATGGCCTCGACCGGCGCCGCGCCCTGCCCGGCGGCTGTCTCGCGTCCGGTTGCGAGTTGGGCGCCCGCACCGTATGCGCTGCCGGCTGGTTGGCTCTGGCACGTCGACCCCGCCGGTTTCGCCTTGCCGATTCCGCGGGGCTGGGCTCGTGCAGACGCCGACGCAGGCGCGCTGGTGTGCTTCACCGGGCCTGATGCGGTTCGCACGATCACCGTGGCGGCCGGGCCGCCGACAACCGCTGATCCGCTGCGGCACTGGCAGGTCACCGAGGAGCGGGCGTTGGCGGCCGGAACACTGCCCGGTTATCGCAAGGTCAGCATGGGGGTGCTGCTGGTGTCCGGTGGCGGTGCGGACTGGGAGTACTCGTGGCAGCCGGCTACCGGGCCGCGCCTGCACACCCGCCGGGTCCTGCTGTCGGATGCCGGCATCCGCTCCTACCGGCTGACCTGGACGACCCGAGACGAGGACTGGGACCTCGACCTCGGCCACCAGCGCACCGCCCTCGACGGGCTCCGCGACCCGGCAGGACGTCCTTCCCCGTGGGCCGTGCCCGCCCCTACGTCCTGAACGGCATGTCACCGGCGACAAATGTCGATCGCCGGCCAAGCTGCGTGAGCGGCGGCTCCGAATCCCTGGCGCACATCCCTCGACAAGGAGACCTGATGAGACTGCGCCGAAGCATGCTGGTCCTGCCCGCTGCCACCGCCGTTCTGCTCGCCGCACCGACAACCGCCTTCGCCGACGAGAGCGTGCAGGTGAGACTCGATGCGCTGAATGACTCCGGCGCTTGGGGCACGGCGACGCTCACCGCCACCGGCAACGGCGACCTCAAGATCAGCATCCGGTCGAAGGGGCTGGTGCCGAACTCCCCGCACGCCCAGCACCTGCACGGCGCGGTCGACAACATGGACTTCCACTGCCCGCCCATGTCCGCCGACAGGGACGGAAACGGGTTCGTCAGCACCGAGGAAGGCCTGCCGTCCTACGGCGACATCTTCATCTCGCTGACCAGCAAGGGCGACACCACCAAGGCCAGCGGCCTGGCCGTCGACCGGATGCCCGTCGCCGACGCGCAGGGCAACCTGTCGTACGACCGCACGATCGCCGGCGCCGACCTGCCGCAGGGCACTCTGCAACACCTCAAGGACCTGCACGTCGTGCAGCACGGCATCGACGCCAACAACAACGGCAAGTACGACCTGGAAGGGCTCGGTGAGTCGACGCTGGCCAAGTCGGCCGGACTGACGGGCATCCCGCAGGAGGCCACCGATCCGGCCACCTGCGGCATGGTCTCCGGTGCCGCAGCAGGCTCCGTACCGGTCGGCGGCGTGGACACCGGCGACGGCAGCAGCCTCACCGACTCCAGCAGCCTGTACACGATCGGCGGCATCGCTCTGCTCGCCGCGGCCGGCGTCTTTGCTGCCCACCGCCGGCTGCGCGGCCACAACTGAGCCGACGATGACCGACGCCGGCACCACCACGTCGGGCGGGCGCCGCTGGGGGCGCTACCTGCTCCCGGCGGGAATCCTCGTACTCGCCACCGTCGGCGTGACCGCCATCGCCCGCGGCGCCTCGACACACTCAGTCCCGCCGTCAGGGGCCACGGCCGACACCGGGCCGCCCGCTGCCGGATCCCGGCCGACGCCGGGCTCGTCCGCCGGCGGTCTCACCACGGGGCCGTTGATGAGAACCTCACCACCGACCCGGATCTCCATCCCCGCGCTCAGGATCAGCGAGCCGGTGACCGGGCTGGGCCAGCGCGCGGACGGCACCATGCAGGTGCCCGGCGACGCGAGATCAGTCGGCTGGTACACCAAAGCCCCCACGCCGGGCGCGCTCGGCCCAGCGATCCTCGCCGGGCACGTCGACTACAAGGGCCGGCCCGGCACCTTCGCCGGACTCGCCGGCCTCCAGCCGAGCGACACCGTCAACATCGACCGGGCCGACGGTGGCATGGCGATGTTCACCGTCACCAAGGTCGAACGCCACCCGAAGAACGAGTTCCCCACCGATGCCGTCTACGGGCCCATCGACCATGCCGGGCTGCGGCTGATCACCTGCGGCGGCGACTTCGACCGCACCGCCGGACACTACGAGGACAACATCGTCGTCTACGCCAGTCTCAGCATGGCCCACCCCGCCTGACCGGTGGCGGCGTCGGGGAGAGCCCGGCGCCCGGTCGGCGTAGCGTGCACGAAGACCATACCGAGAGTCGCGTACGCGCCGGAAGCTATCGGGCATCGCTCGGTCGACCCATCCAGTCACGCCTTGGCACCGAATCCCCGGCACTCGGCGTCGAGCCGGGGCAATCCAGGGTGAAGGAGTCTTTCCATGACGGAGCGCGGCAATGCCCGCCGCCCGGATCACCTGTCAGCGGTTCCTGACAAGAGCGGACCCGATCAGGCCACCGACCCCGGCACGCTGTTGAAAGCGGTCGCCCGCGGCGACGAGACAGCGTTCGGGCGTCTCTATGACCTCATCGCCGCGCGCGTGTACGGGCTCATCCGCCGGGTTCTGCGCGATCCCGCCCAAGCCGAGGAAGTGGCACAGGAAGTGCTGGTCGAGGTGTGGCGCACGGCCGCCCGTTTCGACGCCGCCCGCGGATCGGCCACCGCGTGGATCTTCACCATCGCCCACCGCCGCGCCGTCGACCGCGTGCGCGCCGAACAGGCCTCCACCGACCGGACGCTGAAAGTAGGCGCCGCATCGATCGACACACCGTACGACGAAGTCGCCGACGAGGTCGCCGGCCGGCTCGAACGACAGCAGGTACGCCGCTGCCTCGACGGCCTCACCCCCTTGCAACAGCAGGCGGTGACCCTCGCCTACTACCAGGGCCACTCGTACCGTGAAGTGGCCGACCTACTGCAAACCCCGCTACCGACGGTGAAGACCAGAATGCGCGACGGCCTGATCCGCCTCCGTGACTGCCTGGGTGTGGAGGTAAAAGCATGACGACCACCGACATCCACGCCCTGATCGGTGCCTACGCCCTGGACGCGGTCGATGACCTGGAGCGCGCCGCGTTCGAACGCCACCTGCGCGACTGCTCCAGCTGCCTTACCGATGTCAGCGAACTCCGGGAAGCCGCCACACGGCTGGCCGACAACACCTGGTCGGCTCCCCCGCCGCGGATGCGCGCCGACGTCATGGCCGCCATCGGGCGCACCCGCCAGCTACCGCCGGCCGACACCGGAAACCTTCGCACCGGCCGAGAGGCGCCCACCGTACGGTGGCGGGCCCGGGTGGCGGCGTACGCCGCGGCGCTGGTCCTGGCAGCCGGTACCGGCGCCACCGTCTACGCCGTGCAGGAGCAGCGCGTACGCGAACAAAGCATCACCGCGGCCGAGGCCCGGCAGCGGGAAGCCCGCACCCAGGCCGTCCTGGCCGCACCCGACCTGAGGGTGCACACGGCGCCGATGACCGGCGGCGGCCGGGTGACCGTGGCGTCGTCGGCTGCTCAGGGCGCCGCGGTCGTGTCGGTGCGAGCCGACACCGTCGTGGGGCCGGATCAGGCGCTGCAGCTGTGGACGATCCGCGGAACCGAGAAGCCGGTGAGCGCGGAAGTACTGGCTGCCGGCCGGCAGCAGGCGGCCTACGTGGTCGACGGGATTCCGGACCACGACGTGGTCGCGGTCTCCCTGGAGCCCGCCGGCGGATCGGCGCAGCCGACCAACGTCCTCGCCAAGGTCGTCCTGGCCTGACGGTGAGCGTGACCGTCTGAGCCGCAGCCCACACACCGCCGGACAGCGATCGCGTCCGGCGGTGTTCGCCGTGCCGCCGGGCTGACCGATCCGGCGAACGAGACGGAAATCAGCGCCGGCGGTGAAGACCCGACGCGAAGCCCGCGAAAGAATCCTTGAGGCCGGCCAATCCGCGGCCGGGATTGTTCCGAATCGTTGGCGTAAGCCCCGATGATGGAGGAACAAACCAAATGCGCGTAAACAAGTTCACCGCCATGACCGCTGCCGTCCTGTTCTCGATCTCGCTCGCCGGGTGCGGCAGCGACGCCGACGACAGCACCGCCGGATCGGCCGCTCCGACCATGACCACCGCAGCACCGACCATGGCGGCGAGCCCGTCGGCCGCGATGGACATGGTCAACTTCGGTCCCGGCTGCGCCGCGGTGCCGACCGACCCGGCGAACAAGGGCAGCTTCGAGTCGATGGCCCAGGTCCCGGTCGCCGCCGCAGCGTCCGGCAACCCGCTGCTGTCGACGCTGGTGTCGGCGGTCGACCAGGCCGGCCTGGTCGACTCGCTGAACACCGCCGACGGGGTCACCGTGTTCGCCCCGACCAACGACGCCTTCGCCAAGATCCCCGCCGCCGACCTGAAGAAGGTCCTCGCGGACAAGAAGACGCTGTCCAGCATCCTGACCTACCACGTGGTCCCCGGGAAGCTGACCCCCAGCGACCTGGCCGGCCCCCACAAGACTCTGCAGGGCGGCGAGGTCACGGTCAGCGGCAGCGGCGAGCAGTTCAAGGTTGACGGGACCGCCGCGGTCGTCTGCGGCAACGTGCAGACCGCCAACGCGAACGTCTACATCATCGACACCGTCCTGATGCCCAAGAGCTGACCCGACCGAGCCTTCCCCCACCCCCACTGATCCAGCTCCACCGGACCGCCGGCTCGATCACCGAGCCGGCCCGAAACAGCCGGAGGTCGTCGATGCGGCGCATCATGGCAGGCGCGGCCTCCGGCATCCTCGCCGCGGGCTTCGGCGTCGCGGCCGCGGAGATTCTCGCGGCCGCGACCCGGCCCCAGGCCGGGCCGCTGGTCGCGGTGGGCGGTGCGGTCATCGACGCCACCCCCACCGCCGTCAAAGAGGTCGCGGTACGTGAACTCGGCACCTACGACAAGCCAGCGCTGCTCGGCGGCATCGTCGTGGTGTTGCTGCTGTTCACCGCACTCACCGGAATCCTGGGCTTGCGGCGCCGGATCGTTGTCGTGGCCGGCGCCACCCTCTTCGGCGCGGCCGGGGCAGCCGCAGCCCTGTCCCGTCCTGACGCCGACGTCGTCGACACGGTGCCGTCGCTGTTCGGTGCTGCCATCACCGGCGCCATCCTGTGGTGGCTGTTGCACCGGTGCACACCGAAGCCGACCCAGAACAACGCACCTACCAGGAAGTCGTCAGCAGATTCGGGCGCGGTCGCGGAAGCACCGGAACCCGACTTCAACCGTCGTTCCTTCCTGCGCTCGGCAGCCCTGGTCGCCGGCGGTACGGCGACAGCTGGCGCGAGTGCCCAGTGGGTGAAGCGAGCCCGGGCCGGCGCGGCCGCCAGAACACGAGAAGCCCTACTGCTTCCTGCAGCGGCTAGCCCGGCCGTGCCGCTGCCCGCCGGTACCGGACCGGGATTCGTGACAGCCGACAAGGACTTCTACCGGGTCGACACCGCCCTCGCCATCCCCCGCATCAACCTTGAGACGTGGCGGCTGCGCATCCACGGCATGGTCGACAACGAGCTCGAGCTTTCCTTCGACGACCTGCTCGACCGGCCGCTGATCGAACGCGACATCACCCTGAACTGCGTCTCCAACGAGGTCGGCGGCCCGTACATCGGCACCGCCCGCTGGCTCGGCGTACCCCTGGCACCGCTGCTGCGCCAAGCCGGACTCCGCGCCGGCGCCGACCAACTGATCGCCCGGTCCGCGGAGGGGATGACGATCGGTACCCCGATCGACGTGTTGTTGGACGGACGCGACGCGATGCTCGTCGTCGGCATGAACGGCGAACCCCTGCCCCTGGTCAACGGCTTCCCGGTACGGATGCTCACCCCCGGCCTCTACGGCTACGCGGGCGCCTGCAAATGGCTCACCGAACTGCGGGTCACCACGTTCGCCGATGTCGACGCCTACTGGGTCGAGCGCGGATGGGCGACCCACGGCACCGTCAAGACAGCGTCCCGCATCGACAGGCCGAAACCCTTCGCCCGGCTCACCGCCGGCACTCAGACCATCGCCGGTGTCGCCTGGGCCCAAGGCCGCGGCATCGCCGGGGTCGAGATCAGCATCGACGGCGGCGACTGGAACGCGGCCGAACTGCTGCCCGTACCGTCCCTCGACACCTGGGCGCAATGGCGATACACCTGGAACGCGCAACCCGGCCCCCACTCGATCGCCGTACGCGCGGCCGACCGTACCGGCGCGGTACAGGCAGGGGAACGCGCGACACCGTTCCCCGACGGCGCCACCGGCTGGCACACCATCACCGTCACCATCGCCTAGCACTTTCCCCGGGACCCAACCGAGAGGATGTTCCAGGAGGCCGGTCAGGCCGTCACCCATCTCCGCGATGGCGATCACGAAGCCGAGGCACCGACCGTGTCCGTATAAGGCGTCATGGGGTGGTGGACGGTGAGCGGCGCATCGCGGGGCCGCGGTTCCACCAGAGGGACAGGGTGACGCCGGCGGTCACCAGCAGTGTGCCGAGCAGCAGGAACCAGGCGCTGATCTCGACGTTCCGCTTGGTCAGGCCGAACTCGCGGGGCAGGTCGCCGAGCACGTCGGTGAGCTGTTCGGCGTCCTGGGCCTTGAAGTAGCGGCCACCGGTCAGGTCGGCGACCTTGGTCAGCGCCTCCTCGTCGATCTCCCGGTTGCCGCCGCCGCGGCCGCCACCGCCGAAACCGTTGCCGCCGAAACCGCCGCCGGTGAACGGGGAGTCGCCGCTGACCTGTTCGGCGGTGCAGACCATCTGCTGCGGTTCGGTGGTGCCGAAACCGATCGTGTAGACGCGCAGGCGCCGGGCGGCGGCCTGTTCGGCGGCGGTGACCGGGTCGACGCCTGTGGTGTTGGAGCCGTCGGTGAGCACCACGATGGTGTCCGGCTCGTAGTCGACCGGGGCGCCGTCCGGGGTGGCGCCGCTGAGTTCGGCGCCGGTGCCGGCCACCTCCGGGTTGATCTCGGCGATGGCGTCGATCGAGGTGAGGATGGCCTGGCCGATGGCGGTGCCGCGGGCGGTCTTGAGATTGTCGATGGCGTCCAGCAGCGGTTTCTTCTCGGCGGTCGGCGGGACCAGCAGTCCGGCGATCCCGGAGAACGCGACGAGGCCGATCCGGGTGTCGCCGTCCTGCGCCTCGACGAACTCGCGGGCGGCGTCGACGGCGACGGCGAGCCGGTTCGGGGCGATGTCGGTGTTGCACATCGAACCGGACACGTCGATGGCCAGCAGGATCGTGGTGTCGTTGGACGGCACGGCGACCGACGCCTGCGGCCGGGCCACCCCGGCGGCGAGCGCGGCCAGACCGGTCAGGAACAGGTAGACGGGGACGCGGCGGCGCCAGGCGGTCCGCCCGGGCAGCGCGGCCCGGATCAGCGCGATGCTCGACACGGTGATCGCGCTCCGTTTGCGGCGCCGGTTCAGCCACCAGCGGACGGCGAGCAGGAGCGGTACGGCCACCAGCGCGAGCAGTGCCCACGGCCAGCTCAGCGACATCAGACGATCCTTCCGTTCCAGCGGGTGCCCAGCAGACCGCCGAGCGTCAGGAGCAGCAGGGCCACGGCCGCGAACGGCGCGGTCAGCTCGATCGGCTCCTTCTCGGTGGTCAGCCGCAGGTCGAGGGCGCCGGTCCGCTCCGCGAGCGAGGCGGCGTCACCGGCCTGCTGGTACGCCCCACCGGTCACCTGCGCCACCGTGGTCAGCAGCGTCTCGTCGAGGGCGGTGCCCAGCTGGAACCCGTCGACTTCGACGGTGGCGCCCTGGACGGTGCCGACGCCGACGGTCTGGATCCGCACCCCGGCGGCGGCCGCGAGTTCGGCGGCGGCCTGCACGTCGGGTCCGCCGGTCTCCTCACCGTCGGAGAAGACCACGATCGTCGCCGACGGCCAGTACCCGAGGTCCGGGGTGGCCGGGGCCGCTCCCTCCGCCGGGAGGCTGACCGGTTTGCCGGTGATGGTGCCGAGCGCGACCAGGATGGCCTGGCCGAGCGAGGTGCCGCCGCTGGGCGCGACCCGGCCGATCGCGGCGATGGCGGCGGCGTGGTCGTCGGTGGGCGCCTGGGTGAGCAGTGCCGTGTCGCCGAAGACGAGCACGCCGACGTCGACGGTGTCCGGCTGGTCCTCGACGAACGCCGTGGCGGCCTGCTGCGCGGCGGCGAGCCGGCTGGGGACGACGTCGGTGGCGGACATGCTGTTGGAGATGTCGAAGGCGAGCAGGACGGTGCCGGCGACCCGGGGGACGGCGACCTCGGCCTGGGGGCGGGCCAGCCCGATCAGCATGACCGGGAGGGCGGCGAGCAGAAGTGCGTACGGGAGATGCCGCCGGAACCCTTTCGGCGGCCCGAGACCGGCTGCCTGGAACGCGGCGTTCCGGCGTTTCTGCAGGGCGACGTATCCGTAGACGGCCGCGGCGGTGAGGACGACGGCGACCGCGATCACCGCCGGGTAGAGGAAGGTCACCGGCGTCTCCGTCCGGATCGGCGGACCATGTCGACCAGGGTTGCGAGCATGTCCTGGTCGGTGGTGATCCGGTGGGCGTCGACGCCGGCCTTGCGCATGCCGGCGCCGAGTTCCTCCTCGTGGGCGCCGACCTGTTCGGTGAGCCTGGCCCGCAGCAGCGGGTCGCTGGTGTCGACGAGCAGTTGTTCCCCGGTCTCGGCGTCCTCGACGAGGATCAGTCCGAGGTCGGGCAGGTCCAGTTCGGCGGGGTCGACGACGCGGATGACGACGACCTCGTGACGGTGGTTGAGCTGGGCGAGGGGGCGGTCCCAGCCGGGGTCGCCGATGAAGTCGCTCATCACGAAGACGAGGCTTCTTCTCTGAGACGTCGTCGTCGCCGCCAGCTTGAGCATCGCCGCCAAGTCCGTCGTCTTGTTCGACTTCTTCGGCACGAATCCTGAAGTGAGGTCCCGCGCGATACGCAGGACCTGGTCCCGCCCGGCTCGCGGAGGGACAACGCGGTGGGATCGGTTGTCGAAAAGGATCGCCCCGACCCGGTTCCCGCCCTGGGAGATCAGCCTGGCGATACTGATCGCCAGCGAGGCAGCCGACGACTCCTTACCCGCCCGCATCGACGCCGACCTGTCGACGACCAGCCACGCGGTCATCTCCCGATCCTCGGTGTACTGCCGGACGAACGGCTCGTCGAGACGTGCCGTGACGTTCCAGTCGATGTGCCGGACGTCGTCCTCCGGCGTGTAGGCGCGCAGATCGGTGAAGTCCAGCCCGGCGCCGTGCCACACCGTCCGGTAGGACCCCTGCAGGCGCCCGTCGAGGCGGCGCCCGAGTCTCCACTCGAGGCGCCGCAGCAACCGGTCGGGTGCGCCGGCCATCTAGCGGCCCCGGCCCGCGGGTTCCGGGAACGAGATGTTCGCCAGGATCTTGGCGATGATCAGGTCGGCGGTGACCTCGTCGGAGAGGGCCTCGTAGGACAGCACGAGCCGGTGCCGCAGCACGTCCAGGGCCAGGTCGTTGAGGTCTTCGGGCACGACGTACTCCCGGCCGCGGATGTAGGCGAGCGCCCGTGCCGCCAGCACCAGGCTGATCGAGGATCGCGGGCTGGCGCCGAACGTGACGTACCGCGCGAGGTCGGTGAGGCCGACCCGGGCCGGGTCTCGGGTGGCGTGCGCGAGGTTGACCGCGAACTCGATAAGCGACGGGTCCACATAGACCCGGTCGACCTCGTCCTGCAGCCCGGTCAGCACGTCCGGGTCGATGATCTTCTGAATGGCGGCGGCCTTGCCGAGCGCCCGCTCGACGACCACGAACTCCTCGGTCACGCTCGGGTAGCCGACCACCACCTTCATCATGAACCGGTCGACCTGGGCCTCCGGCAGCGGATAGACGCCCTCGTTCTCGATCGGGTTCTGGGTCGCCATGACCAGGAACGGGTTCGGCAGCCGGTGGGTCTCCCGGCCGATGGTGACCTGCCGTTCCTGCATGGTCTCCAGCAGCGCGCTCTGCACCTTCGCCGGGGCGCGGTTGATCTCGTCGGCCAGCAGCAGGTTGGTGAAGACCGGGCCGAACTGGACCCGGAACTCACCGGACTGCTGGTGGAAGATCCGGGTGCCGACGATGTCGGCGGGCACCAGGTCGGGGGTGAACTGCACCCGGTGGAAGTCGCCGCCGATCGCCTCCGCGAGGGATTTCACGGCGAGCGTCTTCGCCAGGCCGGGCACGCCCTCGACCAGGATGTGCCCACGGGCCAGCAGCGCCACGATCAGCCGTTCCAGCAGGTTGTCCTGGCCGACGATGGTCTTCTTGACCTCGTAGAGCACCTTCTCGATCGGGCCGGCGGAGGCGGGCGGAGCGTCGGTCCAGCTCATATGTCAGTCGCTTTCAGCTCGGAGAAGGAACGCGTCAGAGTGGGGGCGCCTGGCCGTCGCCCTCGCCACCGCCGAGAGCGGAACCGATCGGGACGGCGAAACCGATGCCGATGAAGGTGCCGGCGCCACTGGGATTGGCGAGCGCGATGACGATGCCGATCACCTGCCCGCGGTCGTTGATCAGCGGGCCGCCGGAGTTGCCGGGGTTGACCGCCGCGTCGAACTGGATCAGGCCCTCGATGTCCGGTTTGCCGGCGTCGCCGTCGATCCGGCGCTGCAGTCCGGAGACGACGCCGCTGGAGGTGCTGAAGGCGAGGCCGAGCGGGTTGCCGATCGCCACCACGTCGTCACCGACCGCGCCGCCGCCGCCGAGCACGGCCGGGATCAGGGTCTCCGGCAGTTTCTGCGGGGTGAGGGTGGCGATGTCCTGCGCCGGGTTCCGGCTCGCGACGACGGCTGCCGACGTCGTGCCGTCGGCATAGGTCAGATCGACCGTCTCGGCGCCGTCGACGACGTGCAGGGCGGTGAGGACGGTGCCGTCCGCGTTGGCGATCACGCCGGTGCCGGTGCCGGCCTCGAGTTTGTTCGCGGCGTCGTGCCCGGTGGTCCGGATCAGCACCACCGACGGGGTGAGCGCCTGATGGATCTCGGCCACGGTGAGGGGCGCCTGCGAGGCGGAGGGCGAGGCCGCCGGGGCGGCGGCGGGCGGGGCGGCCGGATCCCCGCCGCGGACGGCCACCAGCACCGTGATCGCCACGGCCCACGCCACGACGGCGCCGATGAGCACCTTGCGGCGCAGGCCGGCGGTGCTCCCTCGGGTCTTCGGCTCCTCCGGAACGGGCTCCGGGGCGTCCGGGCCGTCCGGGCGGAGCACCGTCATCACGGCAGGACCGCCACACTCAGCATTCATCGACCCTAGAAGCCATTCCTAGGAATTCGCCATGAGACTTCTGATGATTTCCGGAACGCTATTCCCGGTCGACTGACTACAAATCATGCCAAAACGAACAGGACCACCGAAGAATCGGCGGTCCTGTTCTTAGTGTCTTCTTAGACGATCACCTTTACAACGCCCGAGTCCGAGTCGTGACACCGCCGACGTCGATCATCACCGACCGCTACCGCACGGTAACCGAAGTGCGTAGCGTGGCGGAGAAGGAGGGTGCGTATGAGCACGAACGTCTCGGAGAAACAGGCACGGCAGACCGCTGAGGCCGCGCGCGAGTCCGAGTGGCGCCAGCCCAGCTTCGGCAAGGAACTCTTCCTGGGCCGGTTCCGGCTCGACCTGATCCATCCGCGGCCGCCGGCCGGCCCGCGTCCGGAATTCCTCGATCGCCTGGAGGCGTACCTGCGCTCCGATGTGGACGGCGCCCGCATCGAGCGGGAGGCCCGCATCCCGGACGAGGTCTTCCAGGGCCTCGCCGCGCTCGGCGCCTTCGGCATGAAGATCGATACCGAGTACGGCGGACTCGGCCTGTCGAACCTGCACTACTGCCAGGCGCTGACCATGACCGGCTCGGTGAACGCGTCGCTCGGCGCGCTGCTGTCGGCGCACCAGTCGATCGGGGTGCCGCAGCCGCTGAAGATGTTCGGCACGCCCGCACAGAAGGAGGTGTTCCTGCCCCGGCTCGCGGCCGGTGAGGTGTCCGCGTTCCTGCTCACCGAGCCGGACGTCGGCTCGGACCCGGCCCGGCTGGGCACCGTCGCCGAACCGGTCGACGGCGGCTACCGGCTCAACGGGGTGAAGCTGTGGGCCACCAACGGCACCGTCGCGACCCTGCTGGTGGTGATGGCCCGGGTGCCGGAGAAGGGGATCACCGCGTTCGTGGTGGAGGGCGACTCCCCCGGCATCACCGTGGAACGGCGCAACGCCTTCGTCGGCCTGCGCGGTCTGGAGAACAGTCTGACCCGGTTCCACGACGTGTTCGTGCCGGCGGAGAACGTGATCGGCGGCCTCGGCAAGGGCCTGCGGATCGCGCTGACCACACTGAACACCGGCCGGCTGTCGCTGCCGGCGATGTGCGTCGGCGCGGGCAAGCGGTCGGTGGCGATCGCCCGGGAGTGGTCGGCGCAACGGGTGCAGTGGGGCCGGCCGGTCGGCGAGCACGAGGCGGTGGCCAAGAAGATCGCGTTCATCGCCGCCTCCACGTACGCGATGGAGTCCATGCTGGACCTCTGCTGCCTGATCGCCGACGACCACCGCAACGACATCCGGATCGAGGCGGCGCTGGTGAAGCTGTTCGCCAGTGAGATCGCCTGGCTGGTCGCCGACGAGCTGGTCCAGATCCGCGGCGGCCGCGGCTACGAGACGGCCGACTCCCTGGCCGCCCGCGGCGAGCGCCCGTCCGAGGCCGAGCAGATCCTGCGCGACCTGCGGATCAACCGGATCTTCGAGGGGTCCACCGAGATCATGCACCTGCTGATCGCCCGGGAGGCGGTGGACGCGCACCTGTCGGTGGCGGGCGACATCATCGATCCGGAGGCGGGTCTCGGCCGCAAGGCCCGTGCGGGGGCGCGGGCGAGCGCGTTCTACGCGCGGTGGCTGCCCACGCTCGCGGTCGGCCCGGGTCAGAATCCCGCGGGGTACGGGGAGTTCGGCCCCCTTTCGCCTCATCTGCGGTACGTGGAACGCGCGTCCCGCAGACTCGCCCGGTCCACGTTCTACGCGATGTCCCGCTGGCAGGGGAAGCTGGAGCGCAAGCAGGCGTTCCTGGGCAGGATCGTGGACATCGGGGCGGAGTTGTTCGCCATGACGTCGGTGTGCGTGCGCGCGCAGGCCGAGCGCGACGACCGTCCGGAGGGCCGGGAGCTGGCCGACCTGTTCTGCCGGCAGGCCCGGATCCGGACCGAGGCGCTGTTCGCCGGCCTGTGGGACAACACCGACAGCCTGGACGTGAAGGCGGCGAAGCGGGTCCTCGGCGGCCGCTACGCGTTCCTGGAGGACGGTGTGGTCGCCCCGCCCGCGGACACCCCGTGGGTGGCCGCCTGGCAGGCCGGGCCGAGCGAGGCGGAGGACGTGCGCCGCCGCATTCCACCCCGGAAATGAAAGAGCGGCCGGGGTACGTACCCCGGCCGCTCTTCTCTGATCAGTTCTCGCCGCGGCTGATCTTCGTCATCTCGTCGCGGTCGACCACCTTGATCCGCTTGCGGCCGTGCGGCTCGCCGAGCGCGATCTCGAAGGCGTCCAGGATCTGCCAGCCGGCCCAGGTGGTGACCGGCAGGCCACGCTGCTCCAGGTAGGTGACGACGGCGGCCGGGTCCCGCTCGGGCGCGACCGGCAGGGTGTCGGCGTCCTCCAGGAGGCTGGTGACGGTCTCGCCGGAGCAGCCCTTGGTGTGGCCGATCAGGCCGACCGGGCCGCGCTTGATCCAGCCGGCCACGTACATGCCGGGGATGTGCTCGCCGTCGAGGTCGATGACCCGGCCGGCGGCGTGCGGGATGGTGCCGGTCCGGGTGTCGAACGGCAGGTCGGGCAGCGCCGAGCTGAGGTAGCCGACGGCTCGGTAGACGGCCTGCACGTTCCAGTCGGTGAACTCGCCGGTGCCGCGCACCCAGCCGTCGCCGGTCAGTTCCTGCGTCTCGGTGCGCAGGCCGACGACCTTGCCGTCCTCCCCGAGCACCTCGACCGGGGCCTGCAGGAAGTACAGGTGCAGGCGGCGCGGGCGGTCCCGCGGGTCACGGACGGCCCAGTTCTGCAGGATGTCGACGCACATCTTGATGTGCCGGGTCTGGCGCATCGCCTCGAGGCTGGCCTCGTCGAACTCGATGCCCTCGGGGTGGACGATCACCTCGACGTTCGGCGAGTGGTCCAGCTCGCGCAGCTCCTGCGGGGTGAACTTGACCTGGCCAGGGCCGCGGCGGGAGAACATGTGCACGTCGGTGACCGGGCTGGCCTTCAGCGCCTGGTAGACGTTGTCCGGGATCTCGGTGACCAGCAGCTCGTCGGCGGTCTTGGCGAGGATCCGGGCCACGTCGACGGCCACGTTGCCGGCGCCGATGACGGCGACCTCCTTGGCCTCGAGCGGCCAGTCGCGCGGCACGTCGGGGTGGCCGTTGAACCAGGAGGCGAAGTCGGCGCCGCCGAAGCTGCCCTGGAGGTCGATGCCGGGGATGTCCAGGGAGCGGTCCTTCTCGGCGCCGGTCGAGATGATCGTGGCGTCGTAGAAGCGGTTCAGCTCCTCCGGCTTGACGTCGTTGCCGTACTCGACGTTGCCGATGAACCGGATCCGCGGGTTGTCCAGGATCCGGAACAGCGCGTTGACGATCTCCTTGATCCGGGGGTGGTCGGGCGCCACGCCGTACCGGATCAGTCCGTAGGGGGTCGGCAGCTTGTCGAAGATGTCGACGGTGACCGTCTCCGAAGCCTTGATCAGGTGGTCGGCGGCGTAGATGCCGGCCGGGCCGGCACCGATGACGGCAACTCGCAGGGGGCGGTTCATGGTCGCTTCCTAACTCGCGCTTCGGTTCCGTCAGCCAAGATCGACGGCAAACGTAGCGACTTTAAAACCTCAACCTAGGTTTAGATCAATGCGACCCTGGTCACCAAATCCCTCAAAACGTACTTAGGGCACCCTTACGCAGGGCTTTGAGCTGCAAAAACAGCCAAATCTGTGTGACAGGTCTCCCTTCCACCCACCGGAGGGAATTTTAGGCCACCCGAAAGAACCTCACCCCCGGGCACCTCCCGTGACCCCGCCTCCGCGGCCACCGTCGATCGGCGCGTTCCGATCTCCGAGCCGGTGTCGCATAGGCTGCTGCGGGATCCACTGTGCACGCGGGGAGCAGTGTCATGAGCAGCGTCATTCACGTCGCGCCGGGATGGGCGGGGCACCACCAGACGATCCTGTCGGCGGCGTCGGCGGCGCCGCCGGGCGCCACGATCGTGCTCGCGCCCGGCGACTACCACGAGGGCATCCGGATCTTCACGGCGTTGCGGATCGTTCCGGCCCGGGGCAGCGGCACGGTGCGCTGGTCGTCCGGGCAGGGACCGGTCCTCCAGGTGTCCGGCGGCACGGTCGCGGTGTCCGGCCTGCAACTCACCGTCACCGACCGGAACAGCGGCGGGATCATGGTGGAAGGCGGCGACCTGACCCTGGAGGACTGCGAGGTGCAGGCGGCCGGCACCGCGGTGTACGTCTCGGCCGGCCGGGTGACGGTGCGCCGGTGCGGGATCCGGTCCAGTGAGGCGAACGGTGTGCAGGTGGTCGACGCCGCCGGTCTGGTGGACCAGTGCGTCATCGGCCCGGTCGGCTCGGGGGTGGTGGCCGACGGCAGCGCGGTGGACGTGACCGGCTGCACCGTGCGGGACTCCCGCGGCAACGGGCTGTATTGGCGCAACGGCGCCACCGGCACCTGCTCGGACCTGGACGTGACCGGCAGCCGGCTGCCGGCGATCGCGGTGGAGAGCGGGGCTCGCCCCACCATCCGCCGGGCCCGGCTGCACGACCTGCCCGGCCAGGCGATCATGGTGAGTGCCGCGGCGGGTGTCTTCGAGGACTGCTCGGTCGAGCGCTCGGCCTCCGACACCGCGATCCACCTGCGCGAGCGGGCCACCTCGCACTTCGACGACCTGCGCCTGACCGGGGTCGCCACCGGCATCTCGGTGCTGAGCGGCGCGGCGCCCACCATGCGGCGGGTGACGGTCACCGGCGGCACCGGGCAGGCCCTGGCGGTGGCCGACGCGGGCGGCGTCTACTCCCACCTGACGGTCACCGACCTGCGAACCAGCCTGCCGGCGGTCGGCGTCGGCGGCTCCGCGTCCGAGGTGCGCCTGGAGGCGGTACGGATCAGCGGCGTCCGCACCGCCGTCGGTGTCCAGGACGGCGCCGTCACCGTGCACGACCTCACCGTCGAGGGCGCCGCCGACATCGGCCTGGTGACGATCGGCGCCCGGCTCACCGGCACCGACCTCCGGATCTCCGGCACCCCGCTCGGGCTGGTCGCCGAACAGACCCGGCTGTCGGTGTCCGGCGCGGTCGTCACCGGCGGCAAGTCCGGGCTGGTCGTCGGCGAGGGCTGCACCGGCGACCTGATCCGGGTCGCCTCGACCGGCCACCGCGCGACCGGCATGTTCTTCACCGACTGCGGCGCCCTGGCGGTGACCGAGTGCACGGCCACCGGCAACGGTGACGACGTGGTGCTGAGCGGCACGCCACGGGTGACCTTCACCGGGCACACCGGTCCGCTGCCGGAGCCCGACGGTCCCGAGCCCGGCGGCCCGGATTCCGGGCCGGGCCGGCCGTCCGCCCCGGACCAGCCGGTGACCAGCCTCGACGTGGCGCTCGCGGAACTGGACGCGATGATCGGGCTGGGCCACGTGAAGACCGAGATCCGCCGGCTGGCCGACCTCATCGAGCATCAGCGCCGCCGGGAGGCGCAGGGCCTGCCACGCGGCGTCACACACCGGCATCTGATCTTCGCGGGCCCGCCGGGGACGGGCAAGACCGAGGTGGCGCGGCGGTACGCGGCGATCGCCTCGGCGCTCGGCGTGATCCGGCGCAACCACGTCGAGGAGGTGGACCGGTCCACCCTGGTCGGATCGGTGATCGGCGAGACGGAGAAGCTGAGCCGGGCGGCGTTCCAGCGGGCCCGCGGCGGGGTGCTGTTCATCGACGAGGCGTACGCGCTGGCCGCCGACGACAGCTCCAGCCGCGACTTCGGCCGGCACGCCGTCGAGACGATCATGAAGTTGATGGAGGATCACCGGGACGACACGGTGGTCATCGCGGCCGGCTATCCGAACGAGATGCGCAAGCTGATGGACAGCAACCCGGGGCTGCGGAGCCGGTTCGGGGCGACCATCGACTTCCCGAACTACACACCGGCGGAGCTGGTGGCGATCGTGACGAAGTTCGCCGCGGACGAGGAGTACACGGTGCCCGCCGACACCGCGGTGGCGCTGACCACGGCGCTGTCCCAGCTCGCCCGGACGCCGGGGTTCGCCAACGCGCGGGCGGCCCGCCAGGTCTTCCATGACATGAGACAGAGCCTCGCCGATCGTACGATCAAGGAAGACGCTCGTGACCGTGAGTCACTGACCGCCCTGCGCCCGGAGGACGTCGCCGCGGCGGGCCGGGCGGCGGGCATCGCCGTCGGCGTCGGCGTGGTCGACCAGGAGGAGGTGTCCCGCCTGCTCGCCGAACTCGACGCGCTGGTCGGGCTGGCCGAGGCGAAACAGGAGGTGGCCACCCTGGTCGCCCAGGTGGAACTGGCCCAGCACCGGGCCGCGCACGGCATGGCGGTCCAGCCGCTGAGCCGGCACCTGATCTTCACCGGGCCGCCCGGCACCGGGAAGACGTCGGTGGCCCGCCTCTACGGCCGTCTGCTCGCCGCGCTGGGTGTGCTCGCCAACGGCGCCATCGTCGAGGTCGGCCAGGCCGATCTGGTGGCCGGTTTCGTCGGGCAGACCGCGCTGAAGACCCGGGCCCGATTCAGCGAGGCCCGCGGCGGAGTCCTGTTCATCGACGAGGCGTACAGCCTGACCCCGCACGACGGGCCGGGCTCCGACTTCGGCCGGGAGGCGATCGAGACGCTGATCAAACTGATGGAGGACCACCGGGACGAGGTGGTCGTGGTGGCCGCCGGATACCCCGACGAGATGTCCCGTTTCCTGGCCGCCAACACCGGCCTGGCCAGCCGGTTCCGTCCGCCGATCACGTTCGCCCCGCACACCGACGACGATCTGCTGGAGATCTTCACCAGGATGGCGGAGGAACAGGACTACACGATCGCCCCGGAGACCCGGACCGCGCTGCGTGACCATCTGGCCGGTCTGCCCCGGGACCGGGGTTTCGGCAACGCCCGCGCCATGCGGCAGATCCTCGAGCTCGCCACCGGCCGGCAGGCGCTGCGCCTGCGCGGCGCGACGGTCACCCGGGAGGCGCTGACCACCCTGCTCCCGGAGGATGTGGTGGCGCCCTGACCGGCGGCCGCTCCCCGATCGGGCGGGACCTGGCCCGGCTGCGCAACCGTCGAGCGCGGCCGGCTGGACGAGCTGCGGCAACGGCTGGCTCTCTGAGATACCACGCAGGTTTACCCCGAAGGCCATACCTGCGTTGTACGAGCCACGCCCGGCCGATGACTACCATCGATTCCTCGCCAAGCCGGGGAAAGGGCCGAAGATGAGTTCCAGGGAGTACGAGGGTCACGGAATGGCGGCCACCGGGGCGCTCTTCGCCCTCTTCGTGGCGGGTCTCGGCGTCGGCGGCGCGGCGGGCTCGGCCCTGATCGGCGGTACGACCGGCCTGCTCGTCGGCGCCGGGACCGCGCTGATCCTGTCCGGTTTCGCCTACTGGTTCCTCGCCCGCGCGCTCAACTCGACAGCGACCGCCGGCGGCCGGGTATGGCACGACGAGAGCACCGTCAACAGAATCCCCATCCAGCGGTTCGCCGCCCTCAACCCCGCGCTGGGCGTCGCCCTGTACACCGGCGCGATCGGCCGGGCCACCGCCGGCTGGTTCGGCTGCCTCCTGTTCGTGATCGCCGTCGTGGCCGCCCTCGTCCTGTACCGGCGCTTCCTGAACCGGCAGCGGCTGGCGCTGCTCGCCCCCCGCCGCGACTACGCGACCGCCCACGGCCTGCACTACCGCGACAGCGACCTGCTGGCCGTCGACGGCCGCTGGACCGACCTCTACCCGACCGCGGCCGCGCTCGCCCCGGCCGGTGTGCTGGGCGGCGAGATCGACGGCCTGCCCTACACCGTCTTCGACACCATGCAACTCTCCGAGGACGGCCGCACGGTCGGCGTGGCCGCCCGCGAGCAGGTCCGCCGTACCGTCTGGGTGATCCACCTCCCGGCCGCCTACCCCCGGCTGCGCCTCACCCACGCCCGGCTGTCCCGCTTCATGAACACCACCCGCCGCCGCGAGTCGGCGGAAGCCGCCACGCTGGAGGCCGCGGACACCGCGTTCCACGAGGCCGCGCTCGCCGCCGGCGTGCTCCCCTACACCCTCCAGCACGATCTGAGCGACTGGTGGCTCGAGGGCCGCGACCTGATCACCGCCCGCACCGCCCCCGCCACCGGGCAGCCCTTCCCACCGGCCGACCTCATCACGGTCGCCACCACGCTGGCCGGCCTGGCCCGCCTCTTCACCAGCCCACCACTGGACGCCTACGGCACCACCCCACAGCACGGCGTCCCCTACGCCGACACGTCGCCCCGGCCGTGAATCCGCGCGTGCGCGCGGTCGGCGGCCTGACAGTCCTGCACGACGACATCACCGCGGCCCGGCACCTTCCCGACCTCTCCGAACGCCGGATCCTCGACCACCCCTGACACCCGGTTCGCCGGCAGCAGGCTCCAACGCGGGAACAACGAAAGCCGGACACCACATCGGGTGTCCGGCTGCATGACTTACTGGTGGGCGATACTGGGATCGAACCAGTGACCTCTTCCGTGTCAAGGAAGCGCGCTCCCGCTGCGCCAATCGCCCCGCACTGTAAAGCGAGGTGGAGACGGGATTTGAACCCGTGTACACGGCTTTGCAGGCCGTTGCCTCGCCTCTCGGCCACTCCACCGAGGCGGCCGATGCAAGGATCAGCAACAGCCTTCTCCGAGCGGAAGACGGGATTCGAACCCGCGACCCTCACCTTGGCAAGGTGATGCGCTACCACTGCGCCACTTCCGCTTGTCTCTCCGGCGTTTCCCCCGGCGACGGATGAAACACTAGCCGAGTCACCCCGGCCTTGCCAAAGCACCCCCCGCCCTCCGGGTGAATGCCCTGGTCAGAGCCCCTGCACGGCACCGGGCAGGGGCGGCCGGGCGACTAGCGGTTCTCACCGAGCAGGCGGCGGACCTCAGCCACCAGCTCGGCCTGGAACGCGACCACACTGCCATCGACGACGCCGACCCGGTAGTCCTGCCCGGTCTCCGGATGATCGGCACGGGTCAGGTCACGGTGCCCGGCTTCGCCGTCGGCGCGGCCGGCGGTGTACGCCAGAAATGCTTCTTCCATGGGGGCCTCCTCGAACACGGGCGACAATCTCGCACGCCGGAAGGCCGCAGCAATACCGGTCGCCCGTCGGAGGAGATCCACCCGGTTCGGCAGTAGGACGTCAGCCGGACGCCGGCCCATCCGGAAGTCCTCGGGTCATCCGTTCGGACCATGGGCGGGCCTGACGAGGAGGCGGCACGCGGGCACGGCGAAGCGGGACGGGGGTACGGCCCGCGTCCCGCGCCACCTGATGGACGCCGCCGCCTCGGACCGGGCGCCGGCCTGATCACCGGCTCCGTCGGGGATCAGCTGGGAAACCGTTCAGCCGGTGTCCGCCGTTGACAGTGGCTTCCTGATCGGCACACAGGACCCGCACGACCTCGCTCCGCACGATGGTCCTCGCCGACGAAGCCCAGGAGGCCCCGATGACCCCGTACGACCAGCTCACCGCCGTCTCCCCGGCGAAGACCGGCGCGACGCCAGGCATGGACGAGACGACCGCTCCGGATACGACGCCCGACACGGAGAAAACACCCGACATGGAGGCGACGACCCGCATGGAGCCGACGCCCGGCGTGCGAGCGACGACCCGCCTGGAGGCGACGCCCGGCGTTGAAGCAACAACCCGCATGGAGCTGACGCCCGACGTAGGAGTGACGACCCGCCTGGAGGCGACGCCCAACCTGGGAGCAACAACCCGCTCGGAGGCGACGCCCGGCGTGGGGGCGGCGACCGCGGCCCAGGATCCATGGGCGACGCCGACCGAGACGATCATCACGGGTGCGCCGATCACCGCTACCGAGATCATCACCGTCACGGCAAGCGCCTCGGAGAACGCCCAGAACGCCCAGGACGCCCCGGTGAACGCCTTTCCCGCGCTGGCCGCGCCACCCGTCTCGACCGAGATCGTCGCCGGGGCCGCGACCGCCGCGTTCTCGATCCCCTCGAACCGCAAGGTCCCGCCGAACAACCCGGACCCCTCGAACACCCCGGTCCCACCGAACAACCAAGTTTCGCCGAACGGCCCGCTTCCGCCGAACGGTCCGAATGCCCCGAACAGCCCGGACCCCTCGAACAGCCCGGTCGCGTCGAAGGGCCCGGTACCTCCGAAGGGCCCGTTTCCCCCGGCCGGGCCCCCGCCGGCGTCATGGGCGGCACCGCAGCCGGCCGCGGGCAGACCGAGGGGCGCCAAGAGCCCGAAGCTGGTCCTGATCGCCGCCGTCCTGGTCACCGCGATCGCCAGTTCCGGCATCACCGCCGCGGTCATGTCCGCGATCGGTGCCACCCCCGCCGCGACCACCGAGCAGACCACTCGGCAGGGCGGTCCCGGTGGCGGCGGTCCGGGCGGGATGCAGGGTGGCGGCGGCATGCCCGGCGGCGACGTGCAGGGCGGCACCCAAAACGGCACGGGCACGGGCACGGATTCGGACACGAGCACGGATTCGGACACGAGCGCGGGGACGGGGACGAGCACGGATTCGGGCACAGGCGCGAGCACGAGCACGGATTCGGGTGTGCAACCTGGCTCCGGCTTCGAACAACAGCAGGGTGCCACCCAGCAGGGCACGACGACTGAGCAGGGCACCGGCACCTGACCGTAGCCACTTGCGACTGCGACGGCCGGATCCCGGCGTGGAGCGGTCCCGGGCCGGTTGCGGTTTTGTCCGGCTGGTGACCGGGACGGGCGTGCATGACCCGCACCCGGGGACGGCCGGGAGGGAACGCCTGCCGTGGCGGCCGCGAGTCACGGGACGCTGCGTGGCCCGTACCGGAGCATGGGTGTGAGAGAACCGTCGCGCCGAAAGTCAGAGGCCGATCACGGCCGGGTCGGTGGCGAGCGATCGCAGCCGCGCGGCCGGATCGGGGACCAGCCGCCGGGTCTCCCGGTCCAGCACGCCCGCCACTCCGGTCACGGTCGCGACCGGGGTGCCGTCGTCGCGCGTGTATTCCTGCTCGACCCGGAACGTCTTCCCCTCGCCCCAGATGAACCGGCAGGTCACGTCGACCTCGTCGCCGGCGCGCAGTTCCCTGAGGTAGCGGATGGTGGTCTCGAGCACGACCGGGCCGACACCGGCGGCCGCGAGGGTGTCCAGCCGGAGACCGGCGGCGAGGAAGCACTGCCAGCGGGCGTGTTCGCCGTACTGCAGATAGACCGCCTGGTTCACGTGACCCTGGATGTCGATCTCGTAGCCACGAACCGCGATGCGCACCTGGAACAGGTCAGCCATTCCCCGATCCTGGCACGCCGGGTCCTGTCCCGTGGGCCCCGCGGGCTGCGTCGAGACACGTCACCGCCCTCCGGTGAGCCCGCGAGCCGAACCTGAACGCCGGGACGCGAGCCGGAAACTGAACGCCGGGACGCGAGCCGGAAACTGAACGCCGGACCGGCCCCGCCACTGCCGTCTGAACGGGCATGAGCAGCGAACCTTCTGGAAGGCCGGGCGATCCACCGGCAGGTGCACCGCGGAGACCGAGGGGATGCCCGACGCGCTGGCGGAGAGGCCGGCCGGCTTCGCCGAGCGGCTGATCAGTGCGGCCGGCGAGGAGTCCGCGACGGTGAGATCCACATAGACGGTGACGACTGCCACCCCTAGGCTGGGCCGGCGCGAACGTCCGTGCCGAAGGGGGGTGTGGTGCGATTCCGGCTTCTGGGTCCGGTGGAGGCAGTCGAAGGGGACCGGGTCGTCGCGCTGGGCGCTCTCAAACAGCGGCACCTGCTCGCCGCGCTGCTCTTCGACGGCGGGCACCCGGTCACCTTCGAGACCCTGATCGACCGGCTGTGGGGCGATGAGCCGCCGGCCGACGCCCGGGGCGCGCTCTATGGATACATCGCCCGGTTGCGGCGGGTCGTCAAGGACAGCGCCGGTGTCACCCTGGTCCGCTGGTCGGGCGGTTACACCCTGCAGGTCCCGCACGGCTCGGTGGATCTGTACCGCTTTCGTGAGCTGCTGGAGCTGGCGCGCGACCGGTCCGGCGGCGACCGGCTCGCGGTGCTCGACGAGGCGCTGGCCCTGTGGCGGGGCGAGGCGCTGGCCGGGCTGCCCGGCGAGTGGGCCCGGCGCACCCGCCAGAGCCTGGAGCAGCAGCGGGTCACGGCGCTTGCCGACTGGGCGGCGGTGGCGGTGGTCGGGGGCCGGCACGCCGAGGCGACCGACCGGCTGGCCGCCGCGCTGACCCGGGACCCGCTCAGCGAGCCGCTGATCGCGGCGCTGATGCGCGCGCTGCACGCGTCCGGCCGTACCGTCGAAGCTCTTGATCTTTTCGCCCGGTCCCGCAACCGGATCATCGATGAGCTGGGCGCGGAGCCCGGCCCGCTGGTGCGGGCGGCACACACCAGCGTGTTGCGCGAGCCGGCCACGGAGAGCGCGCCGCCGCGGCCGGACCGGCCCTTTCTGCTGCCGCCCGACCTGCAGGACTACACCGGGTTCGATCGGCAGGTCACCGGCACGGTGGCGGCGCTGCGGTCCGGCGGCAGCCCGGTCGTGGTGGTGTCCGGGCAGGGCGGCGCCGGGAAGACGGCGTTCGCGGTGCACGTGGCGCACGCGGTCCGCGATCACTATCCGGACGGGCTGCTGTTCCTGAACGTGGGCGGCGCCGACCCGCTGGAGCCGGCCGAGGCGCTGAGCCGGCTGCTGCGCATGCTGGGTGTCGTCGACGCGGACGTGCAGGGCCGCTGTGACCTGCGGGAACGGGAGGCGCGGTACCGGGCCGAGCTGGCCGGGCGCCGGGTGCTGGTGGTCGTGGACGATGTGGTCAGCGCCCGGCAGGTCCATCCGTTCCGGCCCGGGGACGCCGGGTCGGCGCTGCTGGTGACCAGCCGCAACCGGCTCGCCACGGTGCCCGCGAGCAGCCGGGTGGAGCTGCCGATGATGTCGGTCGCCGAGGCGTCGGCGCTGCTGACCAGGGTGATCGGCCCGGACCGGGCGGAGGCCGAGCCGGGTCAGACGGCCCGGTTGATCGCGCTGTGCGCCCGCCTGCCGCTCGCCGTCCGGGTGGCCGGGGCGCGGCTGGCGGCCCGGCCGCACTGGGCGGTCGCGCAGCTCGCCGACCGGCTCGACGACGAACGCCGGCGTCTCGACGAGCTGGCCATCGACGATCTGGAGGTGCGGGCCGGGCTGGCCGTCGGCTACCGCGGGCTGAGCCCGCGGGCGCAGGCCGCGTTCCGTGCGCTGGGCTGCCTGGACCCGCCGATGCTGACCGCGGTCACCGTGGCGGCGCTGCTGGACACCACCCTCGACGAGGCGGACGACCTGGTCGAGGAGATCACCGACGCGCGGTTGCTGGACGTGGTCGGCGCGGACGGGCCGTTCACCCTCTACCGCATGCACGACCTGGTCCGGCTCTATGCCGGGGAGCTGGCCCGAGCCGATCCGCAGGCGTTGCGGGCCACCGTCACCGGGGCGGTGACCACACTGTTGCGGCTGGTCGAGCACCTGGCCCAGCAGTTGCCGGTGGCGACTCCGCGGCTCTATCACCCGGCCGGCCTGCCCGAGCCCGGTCCGCACTGGACGGACACGATCGCCCGGATGGATCTGCGGAGCTGGTTCGACGACGAGGAACCGGCGCTGATCGCCGCGGTGGAACGGGCCGCCGCCCTGGATCTGGTGGCCCCGGCCTGCGGGCTGGCCGACGCGCTGGTGTTCGCGTCGTTCGCGGCCCGCAACAACTTCGACGGCTGGGAGCGTACGCACTCCGCGGCGTGCGCGGCTGCCGGGCGGGCCGCCGACACGCTCGCCGAGGCGGCGATGGAGTGCGGCACCGGTCAGCTGCGGTACGCCCAGGACCGGTTCCCGGAGTCCCGGCAGCACTTCTCCCGGGCCGCCACGCTGTTCGAGGCGGCCGGGCACGACCGTGGGCTGGCGGTGGCCGTCAACGGTCTCGGCACGGTCAGCCGGGAGCTGGGCGAGCACGCGACCGCGGTGCCGCTGCTGAGCCGGGCCCGGGAGATGCTGGAACGGCTCGGCGACGACGCGGGGGTGGCGCACGCCCACTACGGGCTGGGATACGCGTACCGCGAAGCCGGCGACGACGAGGTGGCGCTGAAGCATTTCGCGTCCGCGCTCGAGCTCTACCGCAAGCTCGGTCACCGGCGCGGCGAGCTGATCTCGATCCGCGGCGTCGGCCTGGTGCACCGGGCCCGCGGCGAGCTGGCCGAGGCGGAGGCGCACTGTGCCGCCGCGCACGAGATCGCCGGTGCGATCGGCGAGCGGCATCTGGCCGCGTACACCGCGCAGGCGCTGGCGAAGGTGTGGATCCGGCAGGGTGATCCGGAGCGTGGCCGGGAGCCGCTGCGGACCGCCCTGGTCGTCACCAGCGCGCGACGGGACGGGCTGGGCGCGGCGCTGGTCACCCG
This sequence comes from Actinoplanes utahensis, assembly GCF_016862455.1. Lineage (GTDB taxonomy): Bacteria > Actinomycetota > Actinomycetes > Mycobacteriales > Micromonosporaceae > Actinoplanes > Actinoplanes utahensis. Next base: position 10,900 of record NZ_BOMZ01000112.1, on the reverse strand, counting down.
TACGCTCGGCGAGCTGGAGCTGGCCGCCGGCCGGCCGGGCGAGGCGATCGGCCTGCTGGACTCGGCGGCCGCCCAGTGGCGGGCCATCGGCATGGATCTCGGCCTGGCGCGGACCCTGCGGGATCTCGGCGCGGCGCGCTGCCGGACCGGCGATCACGAGGGCGCGCACCGCGACTGGGCGACGGCTGCGGAGATCTTTCACGAGCTGGGGGTACGGGAGAACGCCGAGCTGACCGCCTGGCGCGCCGGGTTCGGCTGCGCCTGCGACGCGGCGACCGTCTCGGCGTCGTGCAGCGCCCGCAGCACGTCACCGCCGGCAAGCGCCGCCGGCTCGGAGTCCGGCCAGCCGCGTGCGGCCGGCTCACCGAACAGCCGGGGATAGCCGGACACGTCGATCGGCAGCATCCGCCTGTCACACCCCGGTGGTCGGCGCCGAACGCGGAAGGTGCGGGGTCCCCCCTTGTGCTAACCCCGCACATTCCGCGTCCGCCAGGTGGGGAACGTCGAAACCGGCGCCCGCCAGCGCATCGCGTCGTCGTCCCGTTCGGCACCGGGCGACAGCCTGTCAGGTGGGCCTGCCGTCTTTCTGGCACGTTTCTGTCAGGCGTCGTCCAGCGTCGCACCCCAGCGGCGGAACTGGGTGTGCGCCTGCCGTTCGGAGCGGGCCAGCAGCCGGGCACGGCCGCCCGGCAACCGGCCGAGACCGTGGCTGACCAGCAGGTTCGCGGCGATCCGGGCGAGGCCGTACCACGGTGGACGGTACGGCAGCCCGAGATCGCGCATCGCCGCCCGGCCGAGCAGCCAGCAGCTCACCGACAGGGCACGCTCCCGTTCGTACGTCCGCCGCCACCCGGAGGTCACGTCGTCGGTCATCCCGATCAGGGCGCGGGCCAGCGCGACACTGTTGGCGTCCGGCGGCGGATCGTTGGCCAGGAAGTGGTAGAGCAGCCGGCGGCCGCGGCGCTCGGTGTGCGGCAGCCACCGCTCGTCCACGCCCATCAGCCAGCCGACGTAACTCCACAGGTGCATGACCGCGCGGGCGTCGGCGCGGGACACCCGTACCCCGAGAAGTCGCACGTGGAGCAGGAAGCTGGTGCTGAAGACGCCGAGGGTGCTGGCCTGGTCGTACTGGTTGATCGGCATGCCGCGCAGCTCCCACTCCCAGCCGGGATCGGCGGCCAGCCGGGCGTTGACCACGGCGTGCATGACCCGGACGTGCAGGGTCATCCGGAAGCCCGCGCCGTCCGGCGCCATCCCGCCGGGCGCGGTGACCGCCCGCCACCACAGCGACGTCTCCTGGATCCGGCGCAGCGACTCACCGCCGGTCAGCCGGCCGGTCCGCACCAGCGGCTCCAGCGCGGCAGCGGTCCGGTAACCGCCGAGCAGCGATCCGTACGCCAGGACCAGCCCGGCGTCCATCCCGAACGCCCGGCAGGCCTCGGCGCCGCGGGCCAGCAGCGCGTCGTCGACCCAGTCCGGCCGCCGGGAGACGGCGTCGTAGAAGGCTCGCACCGCCTCGGGCGCGTCCGCGGTCGGCCCGGCGGCGAGCGAGCGGTGCAACTCGCCCGGCGGAACCGCTGTGATCAGGCCCGCGGCCAGGTCGTCCTGGCGGGTCAGGGCCTCCTGGAGGGCGGCGATCTCCTCCGGTGTGGGGGCCGCCCCGGGCCCGGCGACCAGTCGCAGCGGCCGGGCGGCCCGCTCCGACCAGGCCCGGTCCTGCCCGAACCGGCCGGGCAACCGCGGATCGGCGTGCGTCGTCATGCCTCGACGATAAAAGGAGCGAAACCTCGTTCACCACTCGTCATGAGGCCGGCTGCTGCCGGAGATCTTCACGTGAGCCCGGCGTTGATGGCTTCCATCGAAGCCTTGAACGCCTCGATCGCCTGCGTCCGGTATTGCGGCTTCTTGTCGCCCTTCACGTCCGTGGTGATGTAGTCGAACTTCGCAATCACCGAAATGTTGTCGCCCATGACGGCCTGGAAGCGGAAGTTGTACTGATATCCATGGATGCCGTTCTTGCAGGGCTTGGCCGCACACGGCAACTCGTCGGTCAATGGATCTGCTTGATCGAGGGTGAGCAGTTCCTCCGCGGTCTCGGGCGTGTACTTCGGGGAGGGGATCGTCCGCATCTCTTCGTCTGTGTATCGACCGTAGTCGAATCTGGCACGACCGAAGACAGGTACCTTGGCGGCAACGTCGTAGTACTCGCCGTCCGGCTCGATACCGCACAACGGCACATTGGTCGCCCCGACTGAGTAATGGAACGCGGGACTGTACTGGACAGTCCCGTTGCCAGGCAGCGCCACCGTCCTGTCCAGCGTTTCACAAACCGCGGCGAGCTCGGCCTCCGTGGCTCGCTGGACACCGGCTGCCGCCGGGGATGCCGAGGGCGGCGGCTCGGATGGCGGCTGCGACTCGACATCTCCGGGTTCGGCTGACGAGTCGCAGCCCGCCAGCAGAAACAGGACCACGGCACTCGTCACCACTCGTCTCATCATCGAGTCGCCTCCGTCTCGTAGCCCTGCCCGCTCGTGTCGTTGTCGCCCGGGGTCGTGTCGTTGACATATGAGGGCGCACCCGGAATGTGCACCTTCCAGCCGCTGCGGTCGGTGTCCCCCGCCCAGTCACGAGCCTGGCCCGGAGCGGGTGGCTCGTCCCAGTCCGTCATTACGGAGTCGAAGGCGGCCTTGGCCTCCGCGTCAGTCGCCGCGTAGAACTGCGCCGCCGCCTTGATCTGCTCGCCCGCCAGATAGAGGCGTCCGCAGGCGGTCCTCAGGTATTCGCCGTACTCCACGACCATAGCCTTGACCTTTGGGTCGGCGCTGCCTTCGGAACCGTCCGCAGTGGCCAGCGAGGCATCGGCCGCCTGCACTGCCGCGATCTTCGGGATGAGCTGTTTCTCGTAGATCGCCGCGCATTCGAAGCAGGTGTCGGCGAGTTCCAGGACGTCGTCGATGCGAATGTGGAACTCCCTGCTGTCGCGGTTGCCAGTGGCGGTGTTCTCGGTCAGGTCGTACAACTCCAGGTTGAAGCTGTGCAGCCCGAAGACGGCGTCGCGGAGGGCGTGGATGCCGTTGTTGTAGTCGTTCTCCCGGGAGAAGAGGTCGTCGGCCTGCTCGTCGAGGTGGCCCCATAGAGCCGTTATCACCGACTCGACATCGTGGGCGTACACGGTTTGCTTGATCTTCGGTGCGAAGTTCTGCCCCATGATGCCGATGAGTTGGACACTCGCGCCGATGGCTGCCACCGGTGGGTTCCAGGCGCCGGCGATGCTGAGCGCCGTGCCCATCCCCTGGAAGGTCTGCCACATCGGGTTGAGGTCGGTGGTGATCTCCTTGGTCTCATCGAGGGCCTTGCCGGCGTCGCTGAGGATTTTCAGCGAGCCGGACCGCATCTCCTGGATGATGGTGCCTCTGGCGCTGTAGAGATTGTGGATGCTCGCTGCGATCCCGGCCTGGTTGTGCAGGGTCGGAGCGATCGAGGCGAAGAAGCCGTCCTTGAAGGTGGTGGCGGCCAGCCCGGTCCAGCCTGTGTACCAGCCCGCGTTCTCGCCGTTCTCGCCGACGAGCTTGGCAACCTTATTGATCAGGTCGGTGTTGCTCGCGAGTGTGAAACCGGCGTCGGAGTCGACAGCGGACTCCAGACCCAGGGTGCTGCCGATCGTGAGGAGCGCCTGCTGTGCCCCCTCGATCGCGCGCTGATCATGTCTGTCGAACTGCGGCAGCTTTCCGAGAACCGCGCTGCCTTCGGCGTGTGCCCAGTACTCGACGTGCTGCATGATCGAATTCATCCCGCAGGTGACCTCGCTCGGCGCGACCACCTCATTGCCGTAGCGATCGGTCGCGAACAACAACCCGGAGCCCGACAGCGGGGCGTTGATGCGTCCCGGACAGGAGGGCACACCGCTTTGCTGGTCGCCCTCCGCCCATTCGACGACCTCGCACGGACCGTAGATCAGGTGAAGCCGGTTGATCGGATCCCAGTAGTCCCAGAGGTCCTCCCCATAGGGAGCCTGGTACCGATGGAACGCGGTCCTGAATTCGCGGTTCTCCCAGCAGGCGGCCGCGACCTCTTTACGCCAACGCTTCGTCAGGGCCTTGCGGAACGCGTTCACTTCGGCTTCGAGCGCGGCGTAGAAGTTGGTGTCGTAGATGATGCCGCCGGCCACGTCGACCTCCCCCGTGAATTCCTGCTCCTCCTCCTAGCCAGTCACGTGCCAAGCGCTAGCGATCGGAGCATGTAAGTCGTTGATCTAGCGTTGAGCTGTCAGCCGCGAGCCCAGATGTCGCATCCGACCTCGCAGGACTGAACAAGCCGGTGCCGGAAGACGAGTCGCTGTTGTGACTCCTCGAGGTGGTACACGCCGATGGCGAGCCCTGGGTTCACTACTCGCTCATGTTTCGCACGAAGTCGGCACAGATGATGAGAGTCGCGAGATCACCGGATGGCGGACGGGAAGGCTCTCTTCGAGGCGCTGATCGAAGACATCGAGGTCCCGTCGGACGACAGCGTCGTCCCGCGTTTCAGCATCCCGACCGCCACCAACGGCAAAGGGCTGACCCTGAGGCCAGCCCTTGATCAATTACCTGATGACGGCGCCGTTCGCGCGCTGCCGACCATGGTGGGCGATACTGGGATCGAACCAGTGACCTCTTCCGTGTCAAGGAAGCGCGCTCCCGCTGCGCCAATCGCCCCTGCAACAACTTCCGAAGAAGCGAGCGAGGTGGAGACGGGATTTGAACCCGTGTACACGGCTTTGCAGGCCGTTGCCTCGCCTCTCGGCCACTCCACCGAGGTGACCCCGCGTTCAAGGCCTCTCCGAGCGGAAGACGGGATTCGAACCCGCGACCCTCACCTTGGCAAGGTGATGCGCTACCACTGCGCCACTTCCGCTTGTCTCTCCGGCGTTTCCCCCGGCGACGAGAGAACTTTATCCGGTCACCCCTCGAAGCTCCAAACCGGGGGTCCCCGCGTGTCGCGCCAGGGGTCATCATGGGCGGCGTGGAGATCACCAAGTGGTACCTGGAGCAGGACTCCCCCGGCCAGATCCGCCCTGCTCGCGAGCCCGCGACGGCGGCGCCGATCATCCGGGCCGAGGTGCCGAGCCCGGAGCTGAGCCGCTATCTGTACACCGCGGTCGGCGGCGACTGGCACTGGACCGACCGGCTGCCCTGGACCTGGCCGCAGTGGCAGGACTACCTGGATCAGCCGGGCGTCGAGACGTGGATCGCCTACCGGCACGGCACCCCGGCCGGCTACATCGAGCTGGACGGCCACGAACCCGGCCTCGTCGAGATCGCCTATTTCGGTCTGCTGCCGCAGTTCACCGGGCAGGGCCTCGGCGGCCATCTGCTGACCACCGGCCTCCGGCACGCCTGGAGCCTGCCCGAACGCCATCCCGGCCACCCGCCGGTCCAGCGCGTCGTCGTCGACACGTGCAGCCTGGACGGCCCCGCCGCCCTCGTGAACTACCAGGCCCGCGGGATGCGCCTCTACCGCACCGAGACGATCCCGTACCACCAGGCGGCCACTCCCGGTCCGTGGCCGGGTGCCGCAAAAGATCTTTAGGACCTGATGCGGTACGGGCCACGCGAGTCCCGTGTCAGTCCGGCCCGGGTGGCTGCCCGCGCACGGCCGACTCGCACGCTGCGGGCCGAGGCGGTGGTTCCGGCTGGTCGTCAGGGTCGTCTCAGCGGCGCCGAGACGACCCTGACGACCAGCCGGGGGTCTTACGCGATCGGCAGGCCCGGTGAGGTGAAGGCGCGGCCGTCGTCGGTGACCGCGGCCGACTCGTACCCTTCGGCGACCCGCGCGGCCAGCCAGGACAGGCCGGGTTCGCCCATCGCCAGGGCGGCGGTGGCGTACGCGTCGGCGACCGCCAGATCCGGCCCGGTGACGGTGACCGACCGCAGCCCGGACGCCGGCCGCCCGGCCACCGGGTTCCAGACGTGCGCGCCCCGCTCGTACGTCCCCGAGGTCGCGACCGCCCCATCGGTGACCGCGAGCACCCAGGCGAGTTTGTCCGCCTCCCAGGGGTGGCGGACGCCGACCCGCCAGGGCCGCCCGCCGGGTCCGGCCCCCCGCATCCGGATGTCGCCGCCGGCGCCGATGTGATGCCGCAGCGAACCGGCCTCGGCGAGCCGCCGGGAGGCCACCTCGACCGACCAGCCCTTGACGTATCCGGACGGGTCGAGCGGGCCGCCCGCGTACGCGTCGAAGTATCCGTCGGTGTCGCGCCACAGGTCCGCGCACCGGTCCAGCACGAACCGGAGATCGTCCGAGCAGTCCTGGAGCCGCAGCGCGCCGTCGCGGAAGCGGCACACCTCACTGTCCGGCTTGTAGGTGCTGAACCTGGCGTCCACCTCGTGCAGCCACGCGCACGTCGCGTCGATCAGCTCCCGGAGGCGAGGGGCGGGAAGGTCGTCGGCCAGCTCGATGCTGACGACCGTACCCATGACCTCTTCGACGTGGCGCACGAACCGGAACCCTACGCGCCTGCCTTGTCCAGCGCCGCCTGAAGCGACTGGGAGTAGGACTGGCTGGTGAACGTCGCTCCGGAGACGGCGTCGACGTCGGCGCTCTGCGCCTTGAGCGCGGAGGCGTTGAGCTTCTCCACGGCCTTCGGGTTGATCGTGCCGCTGAACCCGTCGGTCGGCGCCGTCGCGTTCGCGCTGGAGATCTTCCCGCCGCTGATCTTGATGGTGACCTGGACCGTGCCGTACGGGTTCTGCACGGCCTTGCCCTTGTAGGTGCCGGCCTTGAGCCCGGCCTCCTCCGCCTCCGCCGTCTTCCCCCCGGCCGGAGCGGCGGGCGCGGTGGTCTTCTTGCCGCCGGCGGGCTTCTTGCCGGCCGGCGGCGCTGTCGCGTCGGCGCCGGCCTCGTCGATCTCGGGCTCCTCGGCGGCGGCGCCGTTCGCCGCGGCGGCCACCGGCACGGCCGCGGGCTGCACGCTCAGCCGGACCCCGAGGATCAGGGCCGCGCCGGTCAGCGTGCCGAGGGCGGCTGCGGTACTACGTCGCATCGGGAAACTCCTAGATCCGTAGGGGAACGGGTCAGAACTCGAAGGGGTCCAGGTGGAGCTGGCTGTCCGGCACGTCCAGCTGCTTGAGCGTGTCGACGGCCGCGTCGACGAGCCCGGGCGGGCCGCACAGGTAGACGTCGCGGCGGTTCACGTCCGGCACCAGGCCGCGCAGCCCGTCCGGGGTGAACAGCCGGCGCGGGCCGGGGTCGTTACGGCCGCCGACGATGTAGCGCACCCAGGCGTCCCGCTGCTCGGCCAGGTCCTCCAGCTCGGTGCGGAAGACCAGCTCGTCCGGGCGGCTGGCCCGGTAGATCACGATGGTGTCCGGCGGCATGTCCTCGAGCAGCGCGCGGATCGGGGCGATGCCGCTGCCACCGGCGATCAGCAGGGCCCGGCGCCGGGTCCGGCGCTCCGCGGTGAACGTGCCGAACGGGCCCTCCGCCCAGATCGGCGTGCCCGGGCGCATCGTCGCCAGCTTGCGGGTGTGCCCGCCGGCGATGGTGACGGTGAGCCGCAGCCACTGCGGGTTCGGGGCCGCCGACAGCGAGAACGGGTGCGACTGCCACCAGCCGTTCGCGGTCAGGAACCGCCACCGCATGAACTGCCCGGCCTGCACCGGAAGCTTGTCCAGCCGCTTGCCCTCGATGTAGATCGAGAACGTGTTGGCGCCCTCGCCGACCACCTCGGCGACGCTGAACCGGTGCCGGGCGTTGAGCCACAGCGGCTCGACGATGCGGCCCCAGAACAGCGCGGCGATCGTGATGCAGCCGAGCGCCGGCCAGAACACCGAGGCGAACCTCCCGCTCATGTCGGCGCCCGCGGCGATCTGGTGGCCGTACCCCAGAAGCAGGACGGCGTAGCTGCTCAGGTGGATCAGGTGCCAGAGCTCGTAGTTGAGGATGTTGCGGATGAACCGGATCGAGATCAGCGCGATGAACACCAGCAGACCGGTCGCGATCGTGGCGCTGATCATCTCCGGGAACGTGGTGATCACGGTCCAGCCCTGCTCGACGACGCCGGTGCCGGCGGTGAGCGCGTAGCCATACACGATGAAGACGATGTGCGCGACCACGAAGGTCAGCAGCGAGGTGCCCAGCCAGCGGTGCCAGCGCAACAGGTCGCGGGACCCGACCCACTCCTCCAGCCAGGAGACCCGGCTCATCATCAGCAGCTGGATGAAGAGCAGGTAACCGCCGATCAGCCCGGTCACCCGGCCGGCCGCGATCATCATGGTGGCGGTGTCGCTGATCGCCCCGGCCTGGGTGTTGAACAGCCAGAGCGCGACGCTGGTGGCCAGGCCGGAGAAGAACAGCAGCACGGTGAAGAGTCGGTTGCCGCTGGTCGACTCGCCGGGCGGGCGCTCGTCACGGATCGGGACGCCGGAGCCGGCCTTCCAGCCGGTCGGGTCGGTCTCCGAGGAGACCACGATGTCGCCGCGGCGGTGGCTGTCCGGGGCGGCGTACGGCTGCCCGTACTGGGGCTGCGCGTACTGCTGCTGGTCGTACCGGGCCTGGTCGTACTGGGGCTGCGGTTGTTGCTGGTCCGGCCACGGCGGCAGGGACGGGCCGTCCCAGCCCTGACGGGAGGCGTCGTCGTCCCGGAGGCCGGAGAAATACCGATCGTCGTCGGGCAGCTCCCGTTGATCCCGGAAAGCCGGAATAGTCAACGTCCTCACCTGCTCAGCAGTCGTCTCTCGGCGCCTGCCACCCCATGCGGCCGACGTGACGACCCGGTGCACGGAAGGGCCGTCATGGTTGGGTACGCGCATCACGCCGAGTTGGCTCAACGAGATCAGAAAAATCCCAGAGGTTAGGTTCTTGAGAATGAGTTCCAGCGCGGTGGTCACGGTGGCCGGCATCGGTGCGGGCGGCTGGCCGGATCTGTCCGGTACGGCCCAGCGCGCCCTGACCGGCGCCGACGTGATCCTCGGCAGTTCCCGGCAGCTCGACCTGCTGCCCGAGACGGTCGCGGCGCGCCGCGTGCCCTGGCCGTCCCCGCTGGTCCCGGCCCTGCCCGGCCTGCTCGAAGCGGAACGGGGACGGCAGGTGTGCGTGCTGGCCAGCGGCGACCCGATGTTCCACGGCATCGGCGCCACCCTGGTCCGCCTGCTCGGCGCCGGCGCGGTGCGGGTGCTGCCGCACCCGTCGTCGGTGTCGCTGGCCGCCGCCCGGCTCGGCTGGGATCTCGCCGGGACCGACGTGGTGAGCTTGGTCACCGCGCCCGTCGAGACCCTGAACCGGCTGATCAATCCCGGTCGCCGCATCCTGGTGCTCTCCGCCGGCGCGCACACCCCCGCCGCCGTCGCCGCCCGGCTCGTCGACCGCGGGTACGGTGCCGCCACCATGACCGTTCTGGAACAGCTCGGCGGCCCCGGCGAACGGATCCTGACCGGGACCGCGGACGGCTGGGTACTACCGGACGGCGACCCGCTCAACGTGGTCGCCATCGCCTGCGGCGACGGACCCGCCACCGGTGTCGTGCCCGGCCTGCCCGACACCTCGTACGCCGGCGACGGTCAGCTGACCAAACGGGAGATCCGGGCGGTCACCCTGGCCGCGCTCGCCCCCGCCCCCGGCGAACTGCTGTGGGACGTCGGAGGCGGCTCCGGCAGCATCGGCATCGAATGGATGCGCGCCCACCCCGCGTGCCGGGCGATCACGATCGAGTCGTCGGCCGAACGGGCCGCCGTCATCACCGCCAACGCGGCCGCGCTCGGCGTTCCCGGCCTGCGCGTGATCCACGGCCGGGCGCCGGCCGCCCTCGACGGGCTCCCCCAGCCGGACACGATCTTCATCGGGGGCGGGCTGACGCGTGACGGCGTCCTGGACCGCTGTCTCGCCGCCCTGCGTCCCGGCGGGCGCCTGGTCGCGAACGCCGTGACGGTGGAGTCCGAGGCGGTGCTGGCCGCCGCCTACGCCCGGCTCGGCGGCGAACTCACCCGGCTCACCGTGCAGCGCGGCGCCCCGGTCGGCGGGTTCACCGGCTGGCGCTCCGCCATGCCGGTCACCATCTGGTCGGTGATCCCGCGATGACCGTCCCCCACACTCCTCCCCCTCTCGACAACCTGGTGGTGCTGCGATGACCGTTCACTTCATCGGCGCCGGCCCCGGGGCCGCCGACCTGATCACGCTGCGCGGCCACCGCCTGATCGCCTCGTCCCCGGTCTGCCTCTACGCCGGCAGCCTGGTCCCCGCCGAACTCCTGGACGCCTGCCCACCCGGCGCCCGCAAGATCGACACCGCGAACCTGAACCTGGACGAGATCATCGCCGAGATGGTCGCCGCCCACCGGTCCGGTGTGGACGTCGCCCGCCTGCACTCCGGCGACCCCTCCGTGTTCAGCGCCGTCGCCGAACAGATGCGCCGCCTCGACACCGCGGGCATCCCCTACGACGTGACCCCGGGCGTACCCGCCTTCGCCGCCGCCGCCGCATCCCTGGGCCGCGAGTTCACCGTCCCCGAGGTCGCCCAGACGGTCATCCTCACCCGGACCGCCGAACGCGCCACCGCCATGCCACCCGGCGAGGACCTCGCCACCCTCAGCGTCAGCCGCGCCACCATGGTGCTGCACCTGGCCGTCCAGCGGATCGGCGCCGTCGTCGACGAACTCCTCCCCGAGTACGGGGCCGACTGCCCGGTCGCGGTCGTCGCCCGCGCCTCCCGGCCCGACGAGCTGATCATCCGCGGGACCCTCGCCGACATCGCCGCCAAGGTCGAGGACTCGGGCGTACGCCGTACCGCGGTGATCGTCGTCGGCGCCGCCCTGACCGCCGCCCAGTTCCCCGACAGCCACCTGTACTCCACCACCCGCTGCCGCTGACCCGCGCGGGCTGAGGGGAGGCGGCCCGCCCACCCACGGGAACAGGCGTGCCGACTTGCT
>NZ_BOMZ01000111.1 GCF_016862455.1 Actinoplanes utahensis | reverse complement strand
GCTCCCGTGGGTGAGAGAGTCAGCACACCTGCTCCCGTGGGCGAGAAAGTCAGCACGCCTTGTCCCGTGGGTGGGAAAGTCAGCACACCTGCTGCCCGGGTAAGGGAGTCAGCACACCTGCTCCCGTGGGAGAGAAAGCCGGCACGCCTTGTCCCGTGGGTGGGAAAGTCAGCACACCTGGTCCCGTGGGCGAGAAAGCCGGCACGCCTGCTCCCCCGGGCGAGAAAGCCAGCGGCCTCGGCTGTGTGGACGGTTTCCGGCTGGGAGAATGCCGCGGGTGAGAGTGCTGTTGCTGGGCGGGACCACGGAGGCGCGGCGGCTGGCGGGGCTGGTGGCCGGGGAGTTCACCGTGGTCAGTTCGCTGGCGGGGCGGACCAGGGATCCGCTGCTGCCCGCGGGGGACGTACGGATCGGCGGGTTCGGTGGGGTGACGGGGCTCGCGGCGTACCTGCGGGAGACACGGATCGACGTGGTGGTCGATGCGACGCACCCGTTCGCGGCGACGATGAGCGAGCACGCGTTCGAGGCGTGCGCGGCGGTGGGCGTACCCCTGCTGGTCCTGCGGCGGCCAGGCTGGAGCGCCGGGCCGGGCGATGACTGGCACCGCGTCGCGTCGCTGGCGGAGGCGGCGGACCTGTTGCCGCAGCGGGGACGACGGGTGTTCCTGACCACCGGGCGGCAGGGCCTGGCAAGCTTCGCGGAACACGACGGCTGCTGGTTCCTGGCGCGGTCGGTGGAGCCGCCGGAAGCCCCGATGCCGCGGCGGATGGAGGTACTGCTCGATCGGGGCCCGTTCACCGTCGCGGGGGAACGGGAGCTGATCATCCGGCATCGCATCGACGTGCTCGTCACCAAGGACAGCGGCGGTTCCGGCGCCAAGCTGGTCGCGGCCCGTGAACTGGAGATCCCGGTCCTGATGGTGGATCGCCCGGCCGCTCCCGCCGCCGACACGGTGTCCACAGCGGACGACGCCGCGACGTGGCTTCGACAGCGGGGGCGCTGAAACACGACAGTCTCCGGGCTGCGCGACGGGGCGTGCGGTGCGACGCTCGGAACATGGCCGGCTCCGCCCTGTACGCCGAACTCGCCGCCGTCCGCACGACGGCCGCCGACGCGCTGGCCGGGATCGGCGCGGCGGGTGACACCGGTCAGGTGTGGGTCCGCTCGGCGTGCGCCCGGCTGGCCGCCTTCGACAGCACGCTCACCGAGGCCGCGGGTGTGCTCCCCGCGCCGGTTCGGGTGATCACGGTGTCGCTGGTGACGTTCCTGGTGGTGTTCGGGTCGGCGGCGCTCGCGGGGGCGACGGGTCTCGGTTCCGCCGGTGTCCTGGCCGTCACCGGAGCCGCGCTGCCGGCGGCACTCGGATTGTCGCTGTGGGCCGCGCGGCCCGTGAGATCCACAGTGGGCCGCCGGCGCCTGGCCCGCGCGGCCCGCTCACGGCCACCCACGTCCGTCCCGATTCCGGATGGTCCGGCATCGATGTCGCCGGCGCCATCGGGTGCCGAGGCGGATTCGGCCTCGCCGGCGGAACGGCTGACGACGGTGGCGGACGAGCTGTCCCGGGCCCGGGTGCGGCTGGTGTCGGCGGCCATGCGGCAGGCGGGATCGGCGAACTGGACGGTTCCCCGGCTGCGCCGGAGCCTGCGGACCGATCCGGTGGTGGGCCGTCTGGCCGCCGCTGATCAGCTTCTCTGCCAGGCCATCGACTGCGTCGAACGGCATCTCGACGACCTGCGCAAGGACCCGGCCTGATGGCCGCGCACCGGTACTCCCGGGCCTGGCGGTCGTGGGCGGCGGTGCGGGAGGATCCGTTCTCCGGCGAGACCGTGCCGCGGCCCGCCCGGATCGAGCGGGATCTCGATGCCGTGATCACCGACGCGCAAAGCCGGGACTGGGTGGCGGATCGACCGGATCGGGTGGGGTTCGCCCGGCTGGGTCAGGTGCGGCAGCACGTCCGTACGGCGGCGGGGCGGACCCGGGCGCCGGGGCTGATCGGCGATCCGGTCGGGGTGACCGCCGGGGTCGTGGCCGGCGCCGTGGTGGCGGTGGCACTGGTCTGGGCGGGCTGGCCGGCGGTGGCCCGGCCGCTGCCGCTGGCGGTGGCCGCCGTCGTGGCGGTTTGGGCGGCGCTGATCCCGGCGGCGGTGGTGCGGCGTCTGCGCCGCCGCTGGGACCACGACGATGCCGGCGGGCCGGCGCCGATCGACGACATCTACCGGTACACGGCCTTCCGCCGGCGGATCGAGGCGTGTGCGGCCACCGCTCGCGGTCGTCGGTCCTACCGCCGCCGGGCCGCCGCGATCGACCTCGAGTACGCCTTGGACTGGCTCTCCGCGGCCCGGAGCGAACTCCCCCGCCGCTGAGCCCGGGACCCGGCGACTCCCCCGCCACTGAACCCGGGACCCGGCGACTCCCCCGCCACTGAACCCGGGACCCGGCGGAAGTGAAGCGAGGTTCAGGTGGCGACTGACGGCAGCCGCCGCAGGCCGGGCCGCAGCCCTCGGCCGTTGTACGGCGGTGTCGCGGTGCTGATCCGTGAGGTGGCGCGGCGCCGGGGTGGCGGGTTCACCTCGATCCTCCGCGGGCCCTGTCACATTCCGGTGAGCCGTCTCGTCCCTGTTTCCGGACCCGCTCGGCGCCGACCGCGGCGGGGCTGACGGCATGCGAGTGGAGGAGAACCGAAGATGCGGATCGTCGTGGTGGGTGGAACCGGGCAGACCGGGCGGCTTCTGGTCGAGGCGTTGCGGGGGCGCGGTCACGAGGCGGTGCCGGCGTCGCCGTCGACCGGGATCGACGCGTTCAGCGGGGTGGGGCTCGAGGAGGCCCTCGCGGGCACGGACGTGGTGATCGACGTGACGAACCCGCCGTCGCGGGACGAGGCGGCGGCGACGGAGTTCTTCCGGGTCACGTCGGAGAACCTGACGGCGGTGGGCGGCAAGGCGGGCGTCCGGCACCACGTCGTGCTGTCGATCATCGGGCTGGAGCGGGCGTCGGATCTGGCCTACTACCGGGCGAAGCTGGCGCAGGAGGCGGCCGTCCGGGCCGGTGAGGTGCCGTACACGATCGTGCGGGCGGCGCAGTTCCTGGAGTTCCTCGGGGACCTGCTGCAGGCGAACACCGAGGGTGACGAGATCCGGCTGGGCCCGGTGCGGGTGCAACCGATCGCCCTGTCCGACCTGGTGTCGCATCTCGTCGAGATCGCCGAGGGCGACCCGGCGGGCGGGACGGTCGAGGCCGCCGGGCCGGAGGTACTGGCGATGGACGAGATCGGCCGCCGGCTGGCCGCGCCCGGGCAGCGGGTGAAGAGTGACGGCAAGCCGTTCTTCGGCGCCGACGTGCCGGTGGACGCGCTGGTCGCGGGCCCGTCGGCGCATCTGGGCCGGACCACTCTGTCCGCCTGGCTCGCCGCGAACGAGTCCTGACCGACGAACGGCCGCCCGGCCCGGGACAGAGACCCGGGCCGAACGGCCACCCGACGCGCGAGAAAGGCAGGCAGAGTGGCGGCCGGGCGCGGCAGAGAACCGGGCCGAACGGCCGCCCAACGCGCGAGAATCGCAGAGTGGCGGCCCGGCGCGCGAGAAACCCGGGCGAAGTGGCGGCCCGACGCGCGAGAAACCCGGGCCGCACAGCCGCCCCGCGCGGAAGAAACCCGGGCGGAGTCGCGGCCCGACGCGGAAAGATCCGGGCAGAGGGGGGCCCGGCGCGGAAGAGGCCCGGCGGGGCGGTCACCTGCCGGGGTGACCGTGTGGGCCGCTTCAGCCCGCCGGTCGCGGGTCGGTCCGGAGCGGGGTCCGCCTCGCGCGGTGGTCCGGGACGGTGGGGTCCGGCGGGGGCGGCCCCGAGCGTACGAAAAGAGATCAGATCTTGGTCTTGAAGGTGCTCCGGTAGCCCTGCGGCGTGGTGGACAACCGCTGGGTGAAATGGTGCCGCAGGTTCTGGGCGCTGCCGAATCCGGCCTTGGCGGCGACGGCGTCGATGCCGAGGTCGGTGTCCTCGAGGAGGCGGCGGGCCAGCAGGACGCGCTGGTTGGTGAGCCAGTCGTGCGGGGTGGCGCCGGTCTCGGCACGGAAGCGGCGGGCGAACGTGCGCGGGGCCATGTGTACCAGGTCGGACATGGTGTCGACGGTGTGTGCCCGGTCCAGGGTTTCCAGCACGTGGGTGAGCAGCGGCTGGAGGGTCTCGCAGGAGATCGACGGCATCGGTGTCTCGATGAACTGGGCCTGGCCGCCGTCGCGGTGGGGTGGCACGACCATGCGCCGGGCGATCTGGGCGGCGACGGCGGAGCCCTGCTCCTCGCGGATCAGGTGCAGGCCGGCGTCGATCCCGGCGGCGGTGCCGGCGCAGGTGAGGATGTTGTCGTCGACGACGTAGAGGACGCCGGGGTCGACCTTGGCTCGGGGGAACCGCTCGGCGAGGGCGTCGGTGTGCCGCCAGTGGGTGGTGCAGCGGCGGTCGTCGAGCAGCCCGGCGGCGCCGAGGGTGAACGCGCCGGTGCAGACGCTCATGATCCAGGCGCCGCGGGCGTGCGCCCGTTGCAGCACCTCGACGACCTCGGCGGGCGGGTCCTGGATGTCGTTGGGAGCGATGGCGATCAGGTCGGCGGTCTCGGCGGGGGTGAGGTCGTGGTCCGGCGTCATGCTGAACCCGGCGTGGGTGCGCACGGGGGCGCGGCCGACGCTGCAGACCGAGAACTCGTAGCCGGGCAGGCCCTCGGGGGTGCGGTCATAGCCGAACAGCTCGCAGAGGACGCCCAGCTCGAAGACTGCCACCTCGGGCAACGCGATCACAGCGACGCTTCTCAACATGTGGCCACCCTACCCGCAGGTTGGCAGTTTATTGAAGATGTATGGCATTCCTGCCACTGTTCCGGCGCACGGAACAGCGCGACAGTTGAGTCATGGAAATCGCACTGGTTGTCTTCTTCGTCCTACTATTGATCACTTCGATCGCCGGACTGCCCGCGGACAGCCGCGACAGCGCCGACTGGAAGCCCTCCGACAACGGACGCCGCGCGTGAGCGACGCCCGGCCACCGGGACTCCGCAGCCGGACCGCCCACGAACACCGGCCCGGCTGCGGAGAAGAGCATCGTAGGAACCCGGTGCGAGTCAGGCGGTGGCCAGGACCCGCACGCCCGCGCCGGCGCGGCGGGTGAACAGCACGCCGCAGACGGTCAGCGCGCTGGTCAGGCCGACGAGGGCGGACGCCCACACGGCCGGCTGACCCACCCCGAGGCCGTAGGCGAACCAGGAGGCGCACGCCGAGGCGGCGAGCGTCCAGCGCACCGGGGACAGCCCGGAGATGTCCTGGTCCCGGTCGCGCAGCAGGGCGAGCGGCTGCGGAATCGCCGAGACGAACGAGATGGCGGCCAGCACGGTGCCCAGCATCGCGGCCGCCCGCGGCCCGCTGACCTGCGGCAGGGCGGCGGACGCGGCGATCGCCGTCACGGCCAGCAGCACACCCGCGGCGGCGCCGACGCTCGCCAGCAGCGCCCGGCCGGACCGGACGGCGGGACGGGTCACCAGCAGCGCGATCAGGATGGCGACACCGGTCGACGCGCTGACCGCGTTCGTCACCACCTGGAAACGGTCACCGATCAGCAGCCCGTAGGTCACCCAGCCCAGCGGCATCGCCACGGCCAGCATGCAGGCGGTGGCCGACAGGCCGCCGGTGCGGCGGCGCACGCAGGACCGGTAGACCTGCGGCCAGGCGATGGACATGGACAGCGCGGCGCCGAGAAGGCCGAAGACGTGGGTAAGCATCGCCGGGCAGTTCGGCGCGGACCGGACGGCGCTGACCGCTCGCACCGGTCCCGCTACCGCCCGCACCACAAGAGCACCCGGGGGGTGACGCCACCCCGCTCACATTTGGCACAGTGGACGGATGCTGACCGACGTGGACCTGCCCGCGCCCGGACTGCTCTGGACACGCTGGGCGACGCTGAGCACCACGCACACCGCCATCGGCCGGCCCGGCACCTGGACGATCGACGAGTTCGGCGCCGCGCGGGACGACGAGGACGGGAGCTGGGCGCGGTTCGCGCTGCTCGACGGCCGGCGCGCGGTGCTCTACGGCCACCACCGGGAGCACAGCGCGACCACCGCGTCCGACCCGCCGCTCGATCTGCTCACCGGCGCCCCGGACTGGCTGCCGTGGGACGCGCTGGTTCCGCTCGCCGAGCGGGAGACACTCGGCTTCGTGATCTGGCACGAGAGCGGGCGCTGGTCCCGGGTGCGGTACCGGGACGGCCTGGCCGACGGGATGGCGGAGATGGCCGGGCCGCTGCTCACCACCGAGAACACGATCACCGCGCTGGCCCGGCTGGGCTCCCGGCCGGCCGCCGAGCGGTTGCTCGCCGCCGCGGTGCGCGCCCAGGTGTCCGCGGCCCACCTCACCGGCCTGCTCGGTGATCCGGTGCCGGAGCCGGAGGCGGCCCTGGCGGTCGCCGCCCGGGGCGGTCTGGCGCCGGGCAGCGCCGCGCCGCGGATCGAGCCGGGCCGGCGGCCGCCGATGCGCCGGGTGCGGCGGCTGAGCCAGGGTGAGCACGACCGGCTGGTCTGGTCGGCGATGCGGGACGCGCCCGAGTCGTCCCGGCCGGCTCCCCCGGCCACCGCCGAGCTGGACACCCTGATCTCCTGGTTGCAGGACCGGGCGCCGCACGGCGACGGGCGGTGCACGCTGCTGGCGTACGCCGACGCGACGAGTTTCAGCGCGCAGCCGGGCGCGAACCCACCCGCGGACCGGCCCGGCGAGGAGCGGTACGCCGCGTTCCGGCAGCTCACCGAGCTGGTCCGGGCGCTGCGCCGGGCCGAGTCGGATCCGCGGTACGGCAGGTGGCTGTTCCTGCGGGTGGAGACCAGCGCGACCGGCGTGCACGTGGAGCGGCGGTACGACTCGTGGCCGTCGTGGTGGCACGACGACGGCGTGTCCGGCCCGTGGCGCACCAACCTGCGGGAGGAGATGGACGCCCGGCTGCCCGCGTACCGGCCGTCCTGGGTGACGCTGCTCGACCCGGAGATCGCCTACCGTCCGCTGTGAGGGGCCGCGGTGATCCTCCGGGGCCCGGTCCGCCCGAATGAGCGGACCGGGGCCCGTCGCCGTCAGAAGGCGGTCAGCGTGATGCCGGCCGCGCGCGGGTCGCCGTCGTGCACCAGCGACTCCTGGTTCTGCACGTCGTCGAAGGCGAAGGCGTACGCCTTTCCGTCGACCATGGTGGCGTGGATGGCCTTGGCGTACGGGTTGGCCGGCCCGCCGGTGTAGAAGTCGGCGGCGGTCCCGCCCGGCTGCGTGTCGATCCGGCCCAGGGTGGTGCGCCACAGGGCCGCGCACAGGGTCCGGGCGATCGGCCCGACGACCTGGTCGTTCGGTGCGGCGAGCGCCCCGTCACAGCCCCAGACGTTCGCTGTGGACGGCCGGGTGAACGACGCCACGGTCCGGCCACCGGCGTCGGTGAAGTTCATCACCGTTCCGGAGGTGCGGCCGACGTACTTGACGTGCGGGCGGTCGCCGAAGGGCACGACGGTCAGATTCCTGGTGGTGTACGCGTTCCACGCGCTCGCGATGTACGAGTCGAGATGGTTCGCGCTCATCAGGCCGGCGTCGGCGGCCTTGCCGGGGGCCAGCACCCGCAGCACCGTCCCGTCGGCTCCGGTCACCACGCTCTTCGCGAAGTCGGGGTTCGCCCGGACCGCGTCGATCACCTTCTGCCGCCCGCCGGGGACGAGCTCACCGGTCCGGCTGGTGACGCCGCTGCCGCCGGTGACGCTGACGACGTGCGGCACCGCGAACATGTCCACCTGCGAGCTGTTCAGCCACAGCCCGGAGCCGTTGAGGGTGAACTCGCTCCAGTCGAACAGGATGTCCCGGTTGGGGTCGCCGCCCGCCCACGGCGCCGGCTGGACCAGGCCGCCGGCGGTGATCCGGAAGTCGAGCTTGCGGCCGAAGGAGAAGTAGATCCGGCCGGAGATGTTCTTCAGCACCTTGATCGTGGTGCTCGCGCCGTTCGCCGGGCCGGGGATGGACACGTCCGGGGCGGGCGCCGGAACCGATCCGCCTCCGGTCCACGGGGTGAAGGCGCCGCCCGCGTCGACGTAGCCGAGCTTGCCGGTCGCCAGGTTGACGCCGAGCACGTAGAGGTAGACCGGCCCGCTGCGGCCGCTCCGGTTGGTGACCGTGACCGGCAGCAGATCACCGGCCGGCGGCACGGCGGCGGCCGGAGTGTTCGGCGCGGCCGTGGTGGGGACGGTCGCCGTGGGGACCGTCGTGGTGGGGACCGTCGTGGTGGGGACGGTGCGGGTGGGAGCCGCCGTCGTGGGCGCGGTCGTCGCCGCCGGTCCTCCCCCGCAGGGGGCGCCGTTCAGCGTGCAGTTGATCGGCTGCGCGCCGGTGCCGACGAAGCCGAACGTCACGCTCGCCCCGACGCCGACGGTGCCGTTCCAGGAACGGTTGGTGAAGGTCCGGTGGCTGCCGGTGGCGACCATGTCGGCCTCCCAGAAGCTGCCGACCGTGCTGCCCGCCGGCAGGTCGAACTCGACCTTCCAGGACGTCATCGGGGACGCGCCCGAGTTGGTGATGGTCACCTCGTTCTGCCAGCCGGTGCCCCAGTCGGACACCGTGCGCACGCCGGCGGTGGGCGCGGCGGCGGAGGCGGGCAGGGCGATCCAGGCGGTGGCGAGCGCGGCGGCGGTGGCGGCCAGTATCAGGCTCCGTTTACGGCGCATGGGGGTGCGACCTCCAAAGGCAGGGGAACGCCGCCATCATCCGTCCTGTGAAACCGCTCTCCCAGAGGCTTTAAGGGTCCTTTAAGGTCTAAATCGCTGACGTATTCTCCCCATCACCGATAACAGTTTTTCCAGCCGGGGATGACGGAACCGGCCGGCTCCCCTGGCGGTAGGAGCCGGCCGGTGTGGCGCGCGGGATCAGGCGCGGGTGAAGCGGATGGCGCTCCAGGAGACGTTCGGCAGGGTCAGGGTGGCGGTGGAACCGTCGAGCGCCACCGAACCACCCGGGACCTCGCCGATCGGGCGCAGCACGACCCGCTCCGGGGCGTCCTTGGAGTTCTTGGCGTAGACGTCGTCGTCGGCGAGCGTCCACGCCTCGGCGACCGTCAGGCCGGCGCCGAACGCGCTCAGGTCCACACTGAACTCCACCGGGTTCGCCACGTCCCGGTTGACCGCGAACAGCGTCACGTCGCCGGTGGACGCGTCGTGGGTGGCGACCGCGTCGACGAGCGGGGCGGCGCCGTACTTCGCCGTCTCGTAGGTCGGGGTGTCGATGTGCACCCGCAGCACGTCGCCCTTGGCCAGGGCGGCCGTCTTGGCGAACGGGTGGAAGATGGTCTGCTTCCACGCCGGGCCGCCGGGCTCGGTCATGATCGGGGCGATCACGTTGACCAGCTGCGCCTGGCACGCCGCGGTGACCCGGTCGCTGTGCCGCAGCAGCGAGATCAGCAGGTTGCCCACGACCACCGCGTCGGCGACGTTGTACTGGTCCTCGATGACCGGCGGGGCGACCTTCCACTCCTCCGGCAGCGGCGCGTTCTGGAAGCGGGACAGGTACCAGACGTTCCACTCGTCGAACGACAGGTTGATCTTCTTGGTGCTCTTCAGCCGGGCGCCGACCGCGTCCGCGGTGGCCACGATGCTGTCGACGAAGAAGTCCATGTCGACCGCGGACGCCAGGAACGAGCCCAGGTCGCCGTCGTGCTCCTCGTAGTACGCGTGGCAGGAGACGTAGTCGACCAGGTCGTACGCGTGCTCCAGCACCGTCGACTCCCAGGTGCCGAACGTCGGCATCGACGAGGACGAGCTGCCGCAGGCGACCAGTTCCAGGTCCGGTTCGGCCTGGCGCAGCGCCCGGGCCGTGCCGGCCGCGAGGAGCCCGTACTCCTCCGGAGTCTTGTGCCCGGTCTGCCAGGGCCCGTCCAGTTCGTTGCCGAGACACCAGAGCTTGATGCCGTACGGCTTCTCCGCCCCGTTGGCCCGCCGCTGCTCACTGAGCGCGGTGCCCTCCGGGTGGTTGACGTACTCGTGGACGTCGAGCGCCTCCTGCACACCGCGGGTGCCGAGGTTGACCGCGTACATGATCTCGACCTCGGCCTTCTCCGCCCACTTGGCGAACTCGTCGATGCCGACCTCGTTGGTCTCGATGCTGCGCCAGGCCAGGTCCCGGCGGCGTGGCCGCTGCTCACGCGGGCCGACGCCGTCCTCCCAGCGGTAACCGGAGACGAAGTTGCCGCCCGGGTAGCGGACCATCGTGACACCGAGTTCGCGGGCGAGCGCCAGCACGTCGGTACGGAAGCCGTCCTCGTCGGCGAGCGGGTGACCCGGCTCGTAGATTCCGGTGTAGACGCAGCGGCCCATGTGCTCGACGAACGAGCCGAAGGTCCGGCGGCTGACCGGCGCCACGACGGCGGCCGGGTTCAATGCGACACGCGCACGGAGCATTGTTGTGTCCTTTTAACCGAGAAGAAGAGGAGATGCGCTGGCTTACTTGACGGCACCGATGGTGAGACCACCGCGCCAGTACCGCTGCAGCATCAGGAAGGCGGCGATCAGGGGGACGATCGCCATCAGCGCGCCGGTCACGATCACGCTGAAGGTGGCCGCGCCGCCGTTGCCCATGATCGCGGACATGTACCAGCTCCGCAGACCGACGGTGAGCGGGTAGAGCTGGTCGTCGCTGAGCATCACCAGCGGCAGGAAGAAGTTGTTCCAGGACGCGACGATGCCGAACAGCAGGACGGTGACCAGGGCCGGCTTCATCGCGGGCAGCGCCACGCTGGTGAAGACCCGCAGCTCGCCGGCGCCGTCGATGCGGGCCGCCTCGAGCATCTCCTCGGGAATCGAGTCGTGCACGTACACCCGCAGCAGGTAGACGCCGAACGGGTTGAGCAGCGACGGCAGGATCACCGCCCAGATCGTGTCGACCAGGTTCGCCTGCGACATCAGCAGGTAGGTCGGCAGCACCAGCGCCGTGGCCGGCACCATGATCAGGCCGAGGAGCAGCGAGAACAGGGCGTTGCGGCCGGGGAAGCGCAACTTCGCGAAGGCGTAGCCGGCCAGCGCCGCGACGACCGTCGAGCCGACACCGCTGACCACCGCGTAGAAGGCCGAGTTGCGCACCCAGGTCAGGTAGACCCCGTTGTCCTGGCTGAACAGCGCCTTCAGGTTGTCGATCAGGTGGAAGTCGGAGAACCAGAGCGACGCGGAGTCGAAGAGACCCTGGTTGTCCTTGGTCGCGGCGACCAGCAGCCACCAGAACGGCAGCAGGAAGTAGATCGCCATCAGCCCCATGACGACGTGGGCCGCGACGCTGCCCTTCTTCAAGCTCATCGCAGCGCGCTCCTCTTCCGGGTCGCGAACAGGAAGATGTACGACCCGATGAAGACCACCGCTCCGAGCAGGAACGAGATCGCCGCCGAGTAGTTGTACTGCTGGAACGAGAACGCCTGGTTGTAGGCGTACACGTTGGGGGTGTAGTGCTGGGTGATCGCGCCGGGGTTGAGCGGCTGGAGGATCAGCGGCTCGGTGAAGAACTGGAGCGTGCCCATGATGGTGAAGAGCGTCGCCAGGATCAGCGCCGACGAGATCATCGGCGTCTTGATCCGCAGCGCGATCTGGACCTCGCTCGCGCCGTCGATGCGCGCGGACTCGTAGGTCTCCCGCGGCAGCCCCTGGAGGGCCGCGTACAGGACGATCATGTTGTAGCCGGCCCACTGCCAGGTGGTGATGTTGCCCAGGGACGCCAGCACCGTGTCGCCGGAGACGAAGTCGATGCCCAGCCCGGACAGCGGGCCGATGCTGTCGCTGTAGAGGAAGCCCCACATCAGCGTGCCGATGACCACGGGCACGGCGTACGGCACGAAGGCGGCCAGCCGGAAGAACCGGGAGAACCGGGAGGTCGTGGCGTCGATCAGCAGGGCCGCGACGAGCGCGATCCCGATCATCACCGGAGTCTGGACCAGCCCGAAGATCAGGACCCGGACCACGCCCTCACGGACCAGCGGGTCGGAGAACGCCTGCTGGTAGTTGTCGAAGAACGCGAAGACCTCACCCTCGAGCAGGGTGGACCGGTACAGGCTGATCTTGAATGCGTAGCCCATCGGCAGCAGCAGGAAGGCGATCAGCAGGATCGTGAAGGGCAGGGCGAACAGCCAGCCGGTGGCCGCTTCCTTCACCTTCGCCGACCGCCGGGTGCCGGGTGCGGCCGAGGGGCCCGCGGCCGCCGGAGCGGCCGCGGGGGGAGTCTGGACCTCGGTCATTACTGAACCTTGAAGCCCTGCTGGGTGGCGTAGTTCTTGACGTTCTCCTGCGCGGTGTCCAGCGCGGCCGTCCAGGAGGTCTTCTTCTCGATCGCCTGGTTCAGGTTCGTGGTCAGCTGGTTGAAGTTGTAGCTGTTGAACGGGCTCCAGGCCAGTTCACCGATCTGGTTGTACGCCGGGACGAAGACCTCGTTGACCTTCTGGCCGCCGAAGAAGTCGTACTGCTTGTTCTTGAAGGTGTCCGACTCCAGCACCGGGGTGGCGGTCGGGAACAGGAACGCCTTGTCGATGCCGATCTTCCAGGCCTCGGTGTTCTTCGCGCCGAAGAGCTCCATCGCGACCTTGGCGGCGACGTCCGGGTACTTGGCCTGGTCGGTCACCGCGAACGAGGAGCCACCCCAGTCGCCCTGCTTGTTCTCGCCGGCGGCCCACTGCGGCAGCGGCGCGACCTTCCACTTGCCGGACGAGCCGGCCGCGTTGGCCTGGATGTAGCCGGGGCCCCAGCCGGCCGCGATGTAGGTCGCGTACTTCTCGGTGTTGAGGCCGTTGTAGAAGTCCGTGGTGTGGAACGCCGTGGTGTCGGCGAGACCGCCGTTGACCAGGCCCTCCCAGTACTCCAGAACCTTCTTGGCCTCGGCGTTGTTGACGTTCACGCCGATGCTGGACGGGTTCGCGAGGTCGTAGGCGTACGGCTTGGCGCCGGCCTGCCAGAAGAGGCCGGTCATGAAGCCGCCGTCGTTGGCGCCGAAGTCGGTGATGAAGGACTTGCCACCGGAGGCGGCCTTCAGCTTCTCGGCCTGCGCCTTGTACTCGTCCCAGGTGGTCGGGACGGTCAGGTTGTACTTCTTGAAGATGTCCTCGCGGTACATCATCGCCATCGGGCCGGCGTCGACCGGGATCGCGTAGACCTGGTCACCGGAGCTGACCTGCTTCCAGGCCCAGTCGACGTAGTCGCCCTTGACGTCGTTGGCGCCGTGCTTGCCGAGGTCGACCAGGTGCTTGGTGAGCGCGAAGGTGGGGATCTCCTGGAGCTCGAGCTGCACCACGTCGGGCGCGCCCTTGCCGGCCTTCAGCGCGGTCTGGAGCTTGGTGTACTGGTCCTGGCCGGTGCCCGCGTTCGTCCACTCGATCTTCACGTCGGTGTGGGTCGCGTTGTACTGGTCGACGACGGCCTTGAACTCCGGGTACCACGCCCAGACCTTGACGGTGACCGGGCCGTCCGGCTTCTCCGCGGCCTTCTCGCCACCGCTGCTGCAGGCGGTCAGCGCGAGCGCCGAGGCAGCGACCGCCGCCACAACCGATCGCCGACTGACCCGTCGTGCACTAAGCTTGCTGATGTTCACTGGGTCCTCACAGACAAGTAGATTCGTTTCTAGTGGGGGATGCGTATCCAGTTGATCAGTTCTGAGCCGGTTCAGGGCTCAGAGAGCCGGCCTCCGGTGCTGGCACACCGGGGGTCGGCCATACAGGCCGGACCTCGCCGCCAAACAGTTCTCTCGGTCCGTCGGACGGTGTTGCTACGCTTTTGCAGCGCTGCAAAGCAAAGCATGCACGGACGCCTTAACGACGGCAAGGGGTAACCTGCCGGAAACTTGGAGCGGGCAGAGGGGGGCACCTTGCGTCGAGAAGTAACTCTGCGTGACGTCGCTGAGTTGGCTGGCGTATCCAGCCGGACGGTCTCCAACGTGGTCAACGGCTACGCCAATGTCACGGAACGTACGAGAGAGCGCGTTCAACGCGCGGTGGAAGAGCTCGGATACCGACCGAACGTACTCGCGCGCAACCTCGCGCAGGGCCGATCCGGTCAGATCGCGGTCGTCGTGCCCTACCTGGACACCCCGTACTTCTCCGAGTTGTTGCAGAGCGTGATCCGGGCGGCGCGGGTCGGCGGCTATAACGTTTTGATCGACCAGACCGACGGCGACCCGGAGCACGAGCGGGCCTTCATCGCCGACGGCTCGCGCCGGTTGCTCTTCGACGGCGTCATCTTCAGCCCGCTCGGCCTCGACCAGCAGGCCCTCACCGACCGGGACCCGACGCTCCCGCTGGTGATCCTCGGCGAGCGCAGCAGCGACGGCTTCTTCGACCACGTCGGCATCGACGACGTGGCCGCCTCCCGCCAGGCCACCGAGCACCTGCTCGACATGGGCCGGCAACGGATCGCCGCGATAGGCGACCAGCCGTACGCCACCGGTGAGGCGGCGCAACGGCGCACCCGCGGTTTCTGCGACGCGCACAAGGGCCGGGGCCTCACCCCGCAGGAGGATCTGATCATCCAGACGCCGCGGTTCAACCGGATCGACGGCGCGCAGGCCATGAACCATCTGCTCGACCTGCCGGAGCCGCCGGACGCGGTGTTCTGCTACTCCGACCTGGTGGCGCTCGGCGCGATCCGCAGCATCGTGTCCCGCGGCCTGCGGATCCCCGAGGACATCGCGGTGATCGGGTACGACGACATCGAGGACGGCTCCTACTCCAACCCGACGGTCACCACGATCTCGCCGGACAAGGAGTGGATCGCCACCACCGCTGTCGAACGGCTGCTGCTGCGCATCGCCAGCGACACCCCGCCGCCCGGTCTGGAGCTGCGGGCGCCGCACCGGCTGATCGTCCGGGAGAGCACGGCGGGACGTACGCCGGACGCCCGGTGACCGTGGTGGTCACCGGGCGCCGCGGCACCGGCGGGGGCTAGCCGGCCGTCATGGTGAACGCGGTGACCTCGCTGGTCTCCTCAGCGCCGACCAGGTAGGAAGCGGCTCGCACGGTCTGTTCGTCCGCCCAGGCGAGCGAGGTCGCCCAGGACGCCTGCGTGGTGCCCATCTCCGGCTCGGGCCGGCGGGTGATCACCGTGCCGTCGGCGACCCTGATCACGGCGACGCTGCTCAGCAGACCCGCCGAGGCGTCCTCGTGCTGGTAGGCGACCGCCAGCTTGGAGCCGTCCGGGGAGAGCCGCATCGCGTTCACGGCGACGCACTTCGAGCCGTGCAGCGACAGTGCGGCGACACGCCGGCTGGTGGCGATGTCGTAGACGCTCGGCTTGCACTCGTCGTTCATCCCGGCGACCACGAGCCGGTCGCCGGCCAGGTCCGACATCCGCAGCGAGCCGAAGACCTGCTCGAAGCCGAGCGCCGCCTTCTTCACGACGATCCTCTCCGCGCCGGTGGCGAGGTCGTGCTCGGCCAGGCCCGCCGGGCGCCACAGATACGCCGTGGTCGCCGTCGAGGTCACCAGGGTCACCGGCTCGCCCTTGCGGCGGATGTTCCGCTGGACCGAGACCGTGCCGTCGGAGTCCACACCCACCAGGCGGTACTCCAGCCCGCTCACGTTCGGGCCGTCGGTGCGCTCGACCCCCGGCGTGGTGTCGTGGCTGCCGAATGCGACGAGACTGCCGTCCGGCAACACCACCACGGCCTTCTCCCAGTTCCGCGAGCCGGCGACCGGGTGACCCCGCAACTCGCCGCCGGGCAGGAGCTCACCGATCCGCTTGTCGCCGCCGAGGACGACGGTCCTACCGTCGCTCCCGCGGTAGGAGCCGGCCGCCGCGTCCAGAATCAGCGGCTGGGCCGGGTCCCGCCGTGTGGGCGCCGTGCTCGGTGACGGCTCCGCGCTACGGGCCGGGCCGGTGGCGGCCGGGGTGACGACCGGGGCGGTGGGCCGCCGCCAGGCCGCCGCCCCGGCGGCCGCCGCGCCCAGCACCGCCACCACCGCGGCGGCGCACACGAGCGCCTGCCGGTTGCGGCGACGGCGGACCCGGCGATGGATGTCAGCGAGGTCGCCCGGATATCCCCGTGCGGCTCCCGCCGCCACCCGGACCGCCTCGCTCACGTTCTGCGGAATCCTCTCCATGGCTCAGTCCTCGCTGTTCAGCTCGTGCCGGAGGGCGGCCAGACCGCGGGAGAGCCGGCTCTTCACCGTGCCCTCGCTGATTCGCAGGGCCGTGGCCGTCTCGGCGGTGGACAGATCCAGCAGCACCCGGCAGGTGATCACGGCCCGCTGCGGCTCGGGCAGCTTGGCGAGCGCGTCCCGGGCCGCCATCGAGCCGTCCGGCGCTCGCAGGTGCGGGTGGGCGGCCTCGTCGGCCGGCGGGCTCTCCCGGCGGACCTTGCGCCACCACGAGGTGGCCCAGTTGAGCGCGACCCGGAAGACCCAGCCGGCCGGGTTCTCCAGACGGCTGACCGTGGACCAGCGGGCGTAGGCCCGGGACATCGCCTCGGCCACCGCCTCGGCGGCCAGGTCGTCACGGCGCAGGGTCACCACGAGCGCGCGGTAGACCCGGTCGGCGTTCGCCCGGTAGAAGGCCTCGAAACCGTCCTCTTCCACCGGTGCCGCCACGTCCGGGCTCAGCGCTGTCCGTACCGCCATGACCGATACACGCGGGAGACCGCCGATCGGTTCCCTAATGATCCGGGGATTTCTCCTCGGGAGTGACCAGGCCGGCCTTCTCGTCGCGGTCCGCCCACTCCAGCAGGGTGTCCAGCGAGTACGCGTGGTCGTCGATGGTGGCGTGCAGATCACCGAGGGCGGCGAAGCGCGCGGGCACCGTACGGATGGTGAAGTCTCTGGGGTCCAGATCTCCGATCTCGTCCCAGGTGACCGGGGTGGAGACGGTGGCCGTGGGCACGCCGCGGACCGAGTAGGCGCTGGCGATGGTGTGGTCCCGGGCGTTCTGGTTGTAGTCGATGAACAGCGAGGTGGGGTCGCGGTCCTTGCGCCACCAGGTGGTCGTCACGTCGGCCGGGGCACGCCGCTCCACCTCGCGGGCGAAGGCGAGCGCGGCCCGGCGTACCTCCGAGAAGCCCCACTGCGGCGTGATCCGCACGTAGACGTGCAGACCCTTGCCGCCGGAGGTCTTGGGGTGACCGGTCATGCCCAGCTCACCGAGGACCTCGCGGACCACCGGGGCGACCCGCTGGACCGTGCCGAACGGGCAGTCCGGCATCGGGTCCAGGTCGATGCGCCACTCGTCGGGCCGCTCGGTGTCGGCCCGCCGGGAGTTCCACGGATGGAACTCCACGGTGGACATCTGCACGGCCCAGATCACGTCGGCCGGTTTGGTCACGCACAGCTCGTCGGCGTGCCGGTTGTAACGCGGGAACTTCACCCGGACCGTCTCCAGCCAGGGCGGAGCGCCGTTGGGCACCCGCTTCTGATGCACCTTCTCCCCCGCGAGGCCGTCCGGGAAGCGGTGCAGCATGCACGGGCGCTCGCGCAGTGCCCGGACGATCCCGTCGCTCACCGCCAGGTAATACTCGACCAGGTCGAGCTTGGTGGCGCCGAGCTCCGGGAAGTAGATCCGGTCCGGGTTGGAGACCCGCACGTCGTGGTCGCCGACTTCGATGATCGTGGCTTTACCGGACATGCCCTTCAAGTTAGCCCAGCCAGGCGTCGTCCATGTCCCGAAGCAAGGTGTCACCGGAGTCCAGAAGATCCAGCAGAGGCCCGATCCGGGGCAGCTCGTGGGTGACGAAGTACCGCGCGGCCAGGCGTTTGCCCTCGTAGAAGTCGCCCTCCTTGCCCTCGGCGGCGCTCCACTGCTCCAGCCACATCCAGGCGATCACCAGGTGGCCGACGGCGTCGAGGTAGGCGGTGGCGTTGACGAGCGCGGTCTCCGCGTTCCCGGCGGCCCACAGTTTGGCGGTGGTCGCCTCCACACGCGCGGCCGCCTCGATCACGGCGTCACCCAGTTCCGGAACCAGGCCCGCGCGAGAGCGGATCCGGCCCAGCAGCAGGCCCAGGCCCGCGCCGCCCTTCTGCGTGACCTTGCGGCCGAGCAGGTCGAGGGCCTGGATGCCGTCGGTGCCCTCGTGGATCGAGTTGAGCCGGTTGTCCCGATAGAACTGCTCGACGGGATATTCCCGGGTGTAGCCGTAGCCGCCGTGGATCTGGATGGCGTGGTCGTCGGCGAGACGGCACCACTGCGACGGCCAGGCCTTCACGATCGGGGTGAGCGTGTCGAGGAGCAGGTCGTTCTCCGGGGAGGGCTCGTCCAGCAGCTTCGCCGCATAGAGGATCAGAGCCAGACCCCCTTCGACGTACGACTTCGAGCTCAGCAGCATCCGCCGGACATCCGGATGCCGCACGATCGCGACCGGGGGCGCCGTGGGGTTCTTGTCCCCGACCGGGCGGCCCTGCAGGCGTTCCCGCGCGTAGTCGAGCGCGTGCAGATAGCCCGTGTAGCCGAGGGCCACCGCGCCCGCGCCGACGCCGATCCGGGCCTCGTTCATCATGTGGAACATGTACTGAAGGCCGCGGCCCTCCTCGCCGACCAGCTCGGCCGCCGCGTCCTCGAAGGCGAGCACGGTGTTGGTGGTGCCCCGGTAACCCATCTTGTGGTTCAGCCCGGCCAGGACGACACCGTTGCGCTCGCCGGTCTCCAGGTCCTTCTTCGGCACGATGAACAGCGACAGGCCCTTGACGCCGGCGGGCGCGCCCTCCACCCGGGCCAGCACCAGGTGGATGATGTTCTCGCTCAGCTCGTGGTCGCCACCGGAGATCCACATCTTGCCGCCGGTGACCCGGTAGGTGCCGTCGGGCTGCTTGGCGGCCCTGGTCGTCACGTCGCTGAGCGAGGATCCGGCCTGCGGCTCGGACAGGCACATGGTGCCGGTGAAGCGGCCCTCCAGCATCGGCAGCACGTACCGCTGGATCTGCTCGTCGGTGCCGTGGGCGACCAGCAGGTGGGCGTTGCCCGAGGTGAGCATGGCGTACGCCGAGGTGCCGGTGTTGGCGGCCTGGAACCAGAGGAAGCAGGCCCGCTGCACCACGTGCGGCAGCTGCAGGCCGCCGAGCTCGGCGGGGAACCCGGCGGCGGGCAGGCCGGACTCGGCGAAGACCTTCAGCGCCCGGCTCACCTCCGGGATGATCGTGACCTTCTCCCCGTCGAAGGTCGGCTCGTTGAGGTCGCCGGCCCGGTTGTGCGGGGCGAAATCGCGCTCGGCGATCTGCTGCGACACGTCGAGAAACGCGTCGAACGTCTCCCGGGAGTGCTCGGCGAACCGCTCGCGGGCGGTTAGCGCCTCCGCGTCGAGCCATTCGTAGAGCAGGAATTCCAGGTCACGCCGGGAGAGCACCTTGGACACCGCGGTCACCACCGTTTCGAGAGAAACTTACTGCACCCAGTGTGCACGAAGTTTAGTCCCCCGCGCGATGCCTGCCGACCCGGATCGCGCCGGCCGGCATCCGGCCGGTGTGCTTGGTCTCGTACATCGCGTGGTCCGCGGCGCGCAGGGCCTCGTCCGGGTCGGCGGCGGCCGGGGCCAGATGGACGCCGACGCTGGCGCCGATCGCGATCTCGTGACCGTCGATCCGGAAGGGGAGTTCGAGGACATACCGTACGCGGCCGCTCATGTTCTCGGCGTCCTCCGGTGTCAGCACCCCCGGCATCAGGATCACGAACTCGTCGCCGCCGACCCGGGCCAGCACGTCATCGGCCCGTACGCAGGCGCTGAGCCGGTCCGCCACCTGGCGCAGCAACTCGTCGCCGACCTCGTGCCCGTGCACGTCGTTGACCGGTTTGAACCCGTCCAGGTCGACGAAGAGCACCGCGACCGCGTCCGCGGTCAGCGTCGAGTTGAGCTTGTCCTGCATCCGCCGGCGATTGGGCAGGCCGGTCAGCGGGTCGTGCTGGGCCTCGTGCTCCAGCCGCTCCTGGAAGGCGCGGTTCTCCGAGACGTCCCGGGCGTTGATCACGATGCCGTTCAGCGCCGGGTTCTGCATCTGGTTGGAGGCGGTGAAGTCGAACCAGCGGTACTCGCCACTCGCCGTCCGGACCCGGCACTGCAGGCGCAGCACCGCGGACGGGTCGGCGAGGAGCGTGCCCAGCCGCCCCCGCATCTGCGGCTCGTCCTCCGGGTGCAGCACGTCGAACACACTGTGCCCGGCCAGCGAACCCGGCTCGAAGCCGAGCACCGAGGTGGTGCTGGGACTGCTGAAGATGATCCGGCCGGTGCTGTCCAGCACCGACACCAGGTCCGGGGCGTGCTGGAAGAGGGCCTGGAACCGCTGGTCGGCGCGGCGCCGCTGGATCTGCTGGCGGTACCCGAGCGCGATGATGCCGGCCACGCCGATCACCAGCATCGACAGCAGGGTGATGTTCAACGTCTGGCTCTTGCTGTAGACCGCGCCGTCGAACTCCTTCTTGGTCTGCGTCCGCACGTAGTACCAGCCGCTGGGCGTCTTGTCGAAGACCACCGCGACCATCGCGGTGCCGTCCTCGTCGTACTGGATGAAGGAGGACTTCTCCGAGTCGGTCTCGAACGTCTCCTTCGGCGCGAAGACGCTCCGGCTGATGGTCGAGCCGACCCGGGACCGGACGCTGGCCGCGCCGATCCGGCCGGTGGCGTCGACGATCGTCGTCTCGTGGAGGTCGCTCTTGAGCTCACCGATGTAACCCTGCAGCGAGGTCCGGGCGACCTGGTTCAGCCCGATCAGGTACCCGGCGGCGGTGGGAATCGGCACGGCGACCGCCGCCACATAGGACTCCGGATCCGCCGCGTCCCCGCCCTCCACCAGCATGATGTCCGAGAAACCGGCCCCACCGCCGCGGACCTGCGCCCACATCCGCCGCCAGCCGGCGTCACCGGTGGACGGCAGGCCGGACGGCCGGCTCGCGAGCACCCGCGCGCCGGTGGCGTCCGCCACCATCAGGCCGTAGGTGAAGGTGCTCGACTTCCTCGCGGCCGTGCTCAGCAGGTCGGGAAGCCTCGCCGGGCCCGCTCCCGGGCCGGCGAACTGCGCGGCGATCCGGCCCAGCTCGACCGCGGAGTAGGTCTGGAGCTGGGCGGTGAGTGTGCCGTTGTTGTCGCCGAGCGCGGTCGTGTCATTCCGGTGCACCCTCTCGACCGCCTGCACGGCCGACCGGTTCACCAGAATGCCGACGACCCCGGCGCAGGCCAGCAGTAAGACGCTGACCAGCACCGCGATCCAGTTGCGCAGCCGCATGGCGTTCCTCCTCATGCTGCCCATCGGCAGCGGCGCACCGGAGTGAAAGAACCCCGGAGGACAAAACCAGGGGGAACCCGGAGGTAAATAGGGCGGCGTTCGGGGCCATCGACCCACGATGATGGAGGGGCCACGTACCGGGGTGGATACATCACCCCGCGTACGTCCCGGCCCGACGAACGGAGCACCGGATGCGCAGACAGGTGGTGGCGTCACCGCCCGGGTGGCTGACGCCGCTCCGTGGGCGGATCCCCTCGCCGCGTCGCTCCTCCGAACGGATTCCCGCCCCCACGACCGACCGCCCGGTCCGCCGCCACATCGTCCGGTCCGGTCTGAGCCTCACCGGGGCCGCCTTCGCCGCCGCCTTCTACTGCCTCTCCTTCACCCCGTCCCTGCTGCCACGCGCCTGGCTGCTGCAGGGCGTGGTCGCCGGGATCACCGCCGCGATGGGGTACGCGCTCGGTGCCACCCTCGGCGCGCTGGCCCGCCGGTGGCGGGGCCCGATGCGGGCCCGGACCGCGCGGTACGGCTGGGTCGCCCTGGCCGCGCTCGTGCCGGTGCTGTTCGCGGTCTTCCTGTGGCTCGGCACCCGGTGGCAGCGTGACCTGCGGACGCGGCTGGGGATGCCGCCCGTCCCGGAGATCGACATCCTCCGCACCGTCGGCGTCAGCCTGCTCACCTTCGGCATGCTGCTGCTGCTCGCCCGGCTGCTGCGGCTGGCCACCCGCGGCTGCGCGCTGCTGCTCCAGCGGTTCTTCCCGACCGCCGCCGCCTACTGCGCCGGCACCCTGGTCGTGGCCGTGCTCGCCTACGGCGCCTTCGACGGCCTGTTGGTGGCGAACCTGTTCGCGATGGCCGACCGCTCGGCCGCCGTGGAGAACAGCGGCACCGCCAACGGGGTGACCGTCCCGTCCTCGGCGCTGCGCTCCGGCGGCCCGCAGTCCCTGATCACCTGGGACTCGCTGGGCCGCCAGGGCCGGGCCTTCGTCACCAACGCGCCGACGGTGGAGGAGCTCACCGGATTCGCCGGGCGTCAGGCGGTCGAGCCGATCCGCGTCTACGCCGGCCTGACCTCGGCGGACTCCCTGGCCGAGCGGGCCCGGCTGGTGGTCCGCGAGATGGACCGGACCGGGGCCTTCGACCGGTCGGTGGTGGCCGTGGTGACCCCGACCGGCACCGGCTGGGTGGATTACAAGGTCACCCGCGCCCTGGAGTACATGTACGCCGGGGACACCGCCCTGGTCTCCATGCAGTACTCGTACCTGCCGAGCTTCTTCGCCTTCGTCGGCGACCGCTCCGAGGTGGTGAACGCGGCCGACGCCCTGATCGGCGCCGTGCGGGA
Organism: Actinoplanes utahensis; assembly: GCF_016862455.1. Lineage (GTDB taxonomy): Bacteria > Actinomycetota > Actinomycetes > Mycobacteriales > Micromonosporaceae > Actinoplanes > Actinoplanes utahensis. The sequence goes on along the minus strand of NZ_BOMZ01000111.1, from coordinate 63,824 downwards.
GCGCTGGGCGGCCATGCCGGCCGGCGAGCGGCCACGGCTGCTGCTGTTCGGCGAGAGCCTCGGGACGTACGGGATGGAGACCACCTTCGGCACCCCCGAGGGCCTGGTCGACGGGGCGGACGGGGCGCTGCTGCTCGGGCCCACCTTCGCCAACCCGGCACACCGGGAGCTGACCGACGGGCGGACCGCCGGCAGCCCGATCTGGGATCCGCAGTACCCCGCTCTGCCGATCGAGTTCGCCGACGACGCGGCCGAGCTGCGCGATCCGACCGGCCCCCGGCCCAAGGTGGTGTACCTGCAGAACGCGACCGACCCGGTGGTCTGGTGGAGCTGGGACCTGCTCTGGCAGAAACCGCAGTGGCTGACCGGGAGACGGGCCGCCGACGTCACCCCCGACATGCACTGGTACCCCGGGATCACGTTCTGGCAGATCACCTGTGACCTGGTCTTCTCCACCAAGGTGCCGACCGGGCACGGGCACGTCTACAAGTCCGAGACCGTCGACGGGTGGGCCGCCATCGCACCCCCGCCCGGCTGGACCACCGCCGACAGCATCCGCCTCCGGAAGCTGTTGGACCGCTAGGCCCGTCACATCACCCGGTTCGGGTGATACCCGCCGTCACCTCTTCCGCGTTGAGATTCCAGGAGGACTGCGGAAGGGGGCCGGATGGGTGATCCGCGGAGCGGGTTCTCCCGCGTGCCCGGACGACGGCGACGGCCGATCGTGCAGGGCGTCGCGGGCATGCTCGCCGCCGTCGTGATCCTCGGCGGCGGCCTGCTGGCCGGCCGCCTGCTCCTGGACGAGGACGAACCCGGCACGCCGGCGCCGGCACCCTCCCCCAGCCCATCGAGATCCACCGCTTGACACGGTAGTTTCCCGGCATGACGCTCCATCGAAAAACGTCCATCGCGGTGCTCGCCCTCGTCCTGCTCGCGACCACCGGGTTCACCACCGGCCACGGCTCGTCCTGGCAGCTCACCGACACCGGTTCCACCGCACGGTTCCGGGGGCTCGCGCCGGTCAGCGCGACGGTCGCCTGGGCGGCCGGATCCGCGGGGACCGTGCTGCGCACCGTCGACGGCGGGCGGACCTGGGCCCCGGTCGGGCCACCGGAGGCGGCCGCGCTGGAGTTCCGGGACATCGAGGCGTTCAGCGCCCGGCACGCGGTCGCCCTGACCATCGGCAACGGCCCCGACTCCCGCATCTACACCACCACCGACGGCGGCGCCACCTGGACCGAGGCGTTCCGCAACGACGACCCGGCGGCCTTCTACGACTGCGTGACGTTCCTCGACCGGCGCCACGGCCTGGCCCTGTCCGACCCGGTCGGCGGGCGATTCCGGATCCTGGCGACCCGGGACGGCGGGCGCACCTGGCAGGTCCGGCCCACCACCGGCATGCCGGACGCGCTGCCCGGCGAGTTCGCCTTCGCCGCCAGCGGGACCTGCCTGGTCTCGGCCGGGCGGCACGCCTGGTTCGCCACCGGCGGCGGCGCCACCGCCCGGGTGTTCGCCTCCCGTGACGGCGGCTGGACCTGGACCGTCACCGGGACACCGGTGCCGAGCGGGGCCAGCGCCGGAATCTACTCGCTGGCGTTCCGGGACCCGCGGCACGGGATCGCGGTCGGCGGCGACTACGTCACGCCCGGCACGGCGCCGGACGCGGCCGCGGTGAGCCGGGACGGCGGACGGCACTGGACCGTGGCGAAGCGGGAGCCGGGCGAATACCGCTCCGGGGTGGCGTGGCGCAGCCGCCACACCGCCCTCGCCGTCGGGCCGACCGGCAGCGACGTCTCCTACGACGGCGGCGTCACCTGGCGGCGCTTCGACACCGGCAGTTTCGACGCGGTCGCCTGCACCTCGTCCGGCGCCTGCTGGGCCTCCGGCGAGAAGGGCCGGATCGCCCGCCTGCGATAGTCGCCTGCGGGCTGCCGGCACGCTTCGACGGTCGCCTGCCGGGCCGTCGGCACGGAGCCCAGCCAGCAGAAAGCCCCGCCGGCACAGAGCCCGCCCACCCAGGGGGCTCCCCCGCTGACAGTGTGGCAGGAAACGTGGTTGTCGGTGAGTCGGGCTGTGGACGGTCCGGCAGTGTGGATGAACGAACCCCGGGCCGTCCACCGGCCGGGCCCGGGGATCAGACGTCGAGGTAGGCGAGGACGGCCAGGACACGACGGTGGTCGTCGTCGGACGGGGGCAGGCCGAGCTTGGTGAAGATGCTGCTGATGTGTTTGCTGACCGCCTTCTCACCGACGAACAGTTTGGTGGCGATCGCCGCGTTGGAGCGGCCCTCGGCGATCAGGGCCAGCACCTCCCGTTCCCGGGCGGTCAGTGCCGCGAGCGGCGGCTGGTGGCGGGCCAGCAGCTGGGAGACCACCTCGGGGTCCATCGCGGTGCCGCCGGCCGCCACCCGGCGGACCGCGTCGACGAACTGGGCCACGTTCGCCACCCGGTCCTTGAGCAGGTAGCCGACGCCGCCGGCCCGGTCGGTCAGCAGCTCCCGGGCGTAGAGCGGCTCGACGTGCTGGGAGAGCACCAGCACCGGCATGCCGGGGATCTTCTGCCGGGCCGCGATGGCGCCCTGCAGGCCCTCGTCGGTGAAGGTGGGCGGCAGCCGCACGTCCACCACGGCGACGTCCGGCCGATGCTCCAGCAGGGACGGCAGCAGCGACGGTCCGTTGTCGACCGCCGCCGCCACCTCGAAGTCGTACGCCTCGAGGATCCGGATCAGCCCGTCCCGGAGGAGGGCGAGGTCCTCGGCGATGACAACGCGCACGGCAGCTCCATGGTCACGACAGTCGGCCCGCCCGGCGGGCTGGACAGGCTCATCGTGCCATCAAAGGCGGCGAGACGGCGCTCGATGCCCCGCAGGCCGGTGCCGCCGGCCGGGTCGGCGCCGCCCTTGCCGTCGTCGCCGACCCGTAGGAGCAGCGTGTCGCCGGTGTGCCACAGATCCACCGTCAGGCCGGTGGCGCCACTGTGCCGGGTCGCGTTGGCCAGTGCCTCGGCGACGGCGAAGTAGGCCGCCGACTCGACCGGCGTGTCGAGCCGGCCGGGCACCGCGGCGGTCACCGTCGCCGGCATCGGCAGGGCCATCGCCAGTGCCCGGACCGCGCCCTCCAGGCCACGCTCGGCGAGCACCGGCGGATGGATGCCGCGGACCAGGTGCCGCAGCTCGACCAGGGCGGCGGAGCTGCTGTCCCGGGCCTCGGCGAGCAGCTCCCGGGCGGCGGCCGGGTCGGCGTCCAGGATCGCCTCGGCCAGCCCGATCGTCATGCCGAGGGAGACCAGCCGGGCCTGTGCGCCGTCGTGCAGGTCCCGCTCGATCCGGCGCAGCTCGGCGGCCTGGGCGTCGACCGTGTCGGCCCGGGTGACGGTGAGCTGGCTGACCCGCAGGCGCAGCTCGGCGGCCCGGGTCGGGGCGAGGAACAGCCGGTTGATCAGCGCGTCGCCCCGGCGCAGGTAGGGCGCCAGGGCGACCCCGATGGCCAGGATCACCGCGCCCTGTGGCAGGGACAGGAAGCCCTCGCCGACGGTCTCGATCGGCCAGATCACGCCGTAGCCGTAACCCTCCACGCCGAGGGAGATCCACAGCGGGATGAGCAGGATGCCCTCGACCCCGTAGAGCGGGAGGGCCAGGGTCAGCACACCGAGGGCCAGGCCGGCCAGCCCGCCGGGCAGCAGCCACGCCACGTCGCGCCAGGTCGCCGGGTCGGTGACGATCCACCGGTAGTGCCGGATGCCGCCGAGCACGGCCCGCTCCGGGCGGGGACGGTAGGGCCGGGCGATCGGCACCCGCCATCCGGCGGCGATCCGGCGGGACAGGTCGGCGCGGAACCGGATCAGCCGCGTCACCAGCGGCACCAGCAGCAGCCCCAGACCGAGCACCGGGGTCAGCGCCAGCGAGACCGCGAAGAGCACGAGAAGGAACAGGTTGGCGAGGGCGAGCGGGAGGGCGACGACTCCGCCCCCCACGGCCCGCATCCCGTCCCGGATCCAGTCGCGCGAGTCCATGTCACCATCCTGGCGATCGGCCGCCAGTCTGTCGGTAGTGCCAGCCCTACCTCCGCGGGGGTGCTGGGTCTCCTGACTCCGCGGGGGCGAGCCGGTTGAGTCGAGGCATGACCACCACGACCGGGACCCGGACCACCGGGAGCGACTTCGCCGAACTCAACCGCCGGATCAGCGCGGCGGGCCTGCTGCGCCGGCGGCCGGGCTACTACGCCGTACGCCTCAGTCTCGTCTCGACCGCGCTGATCGGCGGTTGGGCCGCCTTCTTCCTGGTCGGCGCCTCCTGGTGGACGCTGGCGGTGGCGGTCTTCCTGGCCGTCGCGTTCGCCCAGGTGGCGCTGGTGGCCCACGATCTGGCGCACCGGCAGGTGTTCCGCACCAACCGGCCGAGCTCCCGGGCCGGGATGATCGCCGGCAACCTGGCGATCGGCATGTCCTACGGCTACTGGATGGACAAGCACACCAAGCACCACGCCAACCCGAACCACGACGACCTGGACCCGGACGTCGGACCGGACAACCTGGTCTGGTCCCGGGAGCAGGCCCGTGGCCGGGGTTTCCTGGTCCGGCATCAGGCGTGGCTGTTCTTCCCGCTGCTCACGTTGCTGGGCGTCTCCCTCAAACGGGACAGCGTGCGCGCGGTGCGGCGTGGCACGGTCAAGCAGCGCGGCCGGGAGGCCACGCTGCTGGGGATCCACTTCTGCGGGTACGCCGCCGCGCTGCTCCTGGTCCTCACCCCGCTGCAGGCGCTCGCCTTCCTGGTGGTGCACCAGGCGCTGTTCGGGGTCTACCTGGGGATGACCTTCGCACCCAACCACAAGGGCATGCCGCATCCGGACGGCACCGAGGACTTCCTTCGCAAGCAGGTGCTGACCTCGCGCAACGTGCGGGGCGGCCGGTTCGTGGACGCGGCGCTGGGCGGGCTGAACCACCAGATCGAGCACCACCTGTTCCCGGCCATGCCGGCGCCGAACCTGCGGCTGGCTCAGCCGATCGTGCGGGACTACTGCGCCGAGATCGGGGTGCCGTACGAGACGACCGGGCTGATCGAGTCGTACCGGCAGGCCCTGCGGCACCTGCACGACGTCGGCGCCGACCTGCGCCGCCACCGGTCCGCAACCCGGAACGGGTAACGGATCCCCCGGCCGCGCCGATCAGACCGCCATGACGGAGCACCGTGACGACGTGGCGCGAGGTGTGGCGCTCACCGTGAGACTGCGCCTGGTGAGCACGAACTCGGGCCGCCCGCGGGCCGGCTGCGCGGTGAGCCTGTGGCACTGTGGCGGCCACCGGGCGCGCGGCCGGCAGACCGTGGACCCGGCCGGCTGGGTGTCGTTCGGCAGCGCGTTCCCCGGCGCGCAGGCGGGCTGCTGGCCGCACGTGCACTTCGCCGTGCACGACGGCGGCGACTCCGACGGGCTGCTGCACGCCGCTCAGCTCGCGCTGCCCGGGGACGCCTGCGCGAAGGCGTACTGCGCGGCGGAGCGGCGGCGGCTGGACGGGATGAGCATCGCTCGGGACGGCTGCTTCGCCGGCGGATGGGCGCTGGAGATCCCGTCGGTGACCGGGGACGCGACCCGGGGGCTGGTCGCCACCCGTACGGTGGGCGTCTGAACCGGCGTCCCGCTAGATTGGCCCGATGCCACGACGCCGTCTGTTCCTGCTGCCGGCGGTCGTGGCGATGCTGGGCCAGATGGCGTTCGCCATGGTGACCACGGCCATGCAGCAGTCGCCGACCATCGACGAGCCGGTCTATGTGGCCACCGCCGAGGTCTACCGGCAGCAGCACAGCCTGCGGTTGAACCCGGAGCATCCGCCGCTCGGCAAGCTGATCATCGCGGCCGGGACGGCGTTCGCCGGGGCCGAGCTCGATCCGGCCCATCCCGGTGACCAGACCCGGCTGGGCCGGCACCTGCTCTACGAGAACGGCAACAACCCGTTCCGGTTGATGCTGCTGGCCCGGCTGCCGGTCATCCTGCTCACCCTGCTGTTCGGGCTGGTGGTGCTGGCCTTCGCGCGGGACCTGGCCGGGGCGTGGGCGGGGCTGATCGCGCTGGCGCTGTACAGCTTCTCCCCCGACGTGATCGCGCACGGGTCCCTGGCGACCCTGGACGTGCCGGCGGCCGGGTTCCTGCTGACCGCGTTCTGGCTGGCCTGGCGCGCGCGGGAGCACCCGGGGCGGTACGTGCCGCTGGCCGGGGCGGCTCTCGGGGCGGCGCTGGCGACGAGGATGAGCGCGCTTCCCGCCGTACCGCTGCTGATCCTGCTCCTGGGGTGGAGCGGCTGGGTCGGCTGGCGTGCGCTCGCCGCGGACCGCAAGCGGCGTATCGTCCGGGCCGTGGGTGCGGCGCTCGGTGCCGGGGTGATCGCGGTGGCGGTGGTCTGGTTCGCCTATCTGGTGGTGGATCCGCGGCTGCGCTGGACCACCCCGCCCGGCCTGCCCGATCCGCGCGGGCTGAAGGGCCTGGCGGTGGATCTGCTGCCGTTCCCGCAGGCGTACCGGGACGGGATGCTCGTCCAGTTCTCCTTCGAGAACAAGGTCTACAACGGGTTCCTGCTGGGGGAGGCGTACCGGGGTTCGCCGTGGTACTACATGCCGGTCGCGATCCTGATCAAGACGCCGCTCGGGATGCTGGCGATGTGGCTGGCCGGCGCGATCACCATGGTCGTGATCCCCCGGCTGCGGGCGGCGGCGCTCCACCTGCTGCCGGTCTCGCTGGTGCTGGTGCTGGTCACGATGAGCGGGGCGCGCAACTACGGCACCCGGTACGTGATCGTCCTGCCGATGTTCCTCGCCGTCGCGGCGGGCACGGTGGCGCTGATCCGGCGGATGAGGTGGCCGGCGGCCGCGCTGGTCCTCTTCGTCGCCGTCAGCTCGCTGCTGACGTTCCCGAACTACCTCCCCTACTCCAACGAGGCCTTCGGCGGCACGGCGAACACCCACCGCAACCTGCACGACGCCAACGTGGACTGGGGACAGGACCTGCCCCGGCTCGGCCGGCGCCTGCGGACGGAGTACCCGGGCGAGCCCGTCTGGCTGGTCTACAAGGGCGCCGGGGTGCCGGGGTACTACGGGATCGAGGCGCGGGACCCGTTCGCCGTACCCCTCGATCAGGTCCGTGGTCTCCTGGTGGTCTCCGACTCGCGCGTGGCGCTGGCCAGTCCCCGCCTGAGGCAGATGATCGAGTCGAGCACCCTGATCGACCAGGTAGGCCACTCCATCAGCATCTATCGGCGCTGAAGCATCTATCGGCGCTGACCTCTTGAAGGTTACCGATCGGTAATGCTTAGGTGACACGATGACGCACTACGACATCGTGATCGTCGGCAGCGGCTTCGGTGGCAGCGTCAGCGCACTCCGGCTGGCGGAGAAGGGCTACCGGGTCGGTGTGCTCGAAGCCGGCCGCCGGTTCACCCCGGACACCCTGCCCACGACGTCCTGGGACCTGCGCAACTTCCTCTGGGCGCCGCGACTCGGGCTGCGCGGCATGCAGCGGATCACCCTGCTCAAGGACATCATGGTGCTGTCCGCGGCCGGGGTCGGCGGCGGCTCGCTGGTCTACGCCAACACGCTGTACGTGCCGCCCGCCCCGTTCTTCGCCGACCCGCACTGGTCCGGGATCACCGACTGGGCCGGCGAGCTGAAAGGCTTCTACGACCAGGCGTCCCGCATGCTCGGCGTCACCGAACAGCCCACGATGACCCCGTCGGACGTGGCGATCCGGCAGGTCGCCGAGGACATGGGGGTCGGGCACACGTTCCGGCGGACCCCGGTCGGGGTCTTCTTCGGCGAACCCGGCAAGACCGTGCCGGACCCGTACTTCGGGGGCGCCGGCCCGGACCGGACCGGTTGCCTGGAATGCGGCGACTGCATGATCGGCTGCCGGGTCGGCGCCAAGAACCGGCTCGACGTCAACTACCTCTACCTGGCCGAGAAGTCCGGGGTGACGGTGCACCCGGACACCGAGGTCACGTCCCTGCGGCCGGACGGCGACGGGTGGCGGATCGAGACCCGGCGCGGCGGCTTCACGGCCGGCCAGGTGATCCTGTCGGCCGGCGCGCTCGGCACCCAGCGGCTGCTGCACGCCATGAAGGACACCGGGGTGCTGCCCGGCCTGTCCGACCGGCTGGGCCGGCTGACCAGGACGAACTCGGAGGCGCTGCTCGGCGCCGCGGTCAAGGACGTCCCGGAGCAGCCGTTCTCCCAGGGCATCGCGATCACGTCGTCGTTCCATCCGGACGCCGACACGCACATCGAACCGGTCCGCTACGGCCCGCGCAGCAACGCCATGGGCCTGCTGTCGACGATCCTGGTCGACGGCGGCGGGCGGGTGCCCCGGCCGCTGCGGTTCCTGTGGCAGGCGCTGCGGCACCCGATCGTCTTCGGGCATTCGCTGTCGGTCCGGCGGTGGAGCGAGCGGACCATCATCGCCCTGGTCATGCAGACCGCGGACAACTCCCTGACGGTACGGCGGACGCGTACCGGGCGGCTCACCACCTCCCTCGGCCACGGCAAACCCAACCCGGTGTGGATCCCGGTCGGTCACCAGGCCGTCCGGCGCCTCGCCGACACCATCGGCGGGTTCCCCGGCGGAACCGTCGGCGACATCGTCGACATCCCGCTCACCGCGCACATCCTCGGCGGCGCGACGATCGGCGAGTCGATCGAGACCGGGGTGGTCGACGGCTACCACCGGGTCTTCGGCCATCCCGGCCTGCACGTGATCGACGGCTCGGCGGTGCCGGCCAACCTGGGCGTCAACCCGTCACTGACGATCACGGCGCTGGCGGAGCGGGCCATCGCCCTCTGGCCCAACAAGGGCGAAACCGACCGGCGGCCCGCGCTCGGCGACCCGTACCGGCGGCTCGAGCCGATCGCGCCGCGCTCCCCCGCCGTCCCGGCGCACGCCCCGGCCGCCCTGCGCCTGCAGATCCGCCCACGATGAGGTTCCGATGATCCACTCGGTGCCGGCGGCCGCGGCCGGGACCCCCTGCTGGACGGTGTCGCGCCGTCCGGACCCGCGGCTGCGCCGGCACGTGCTCGCCTACAGCGGCTTCTCCACCGCCACGCCGATCCCGCACCGGATCCTGCCGATCAACGTGCCGGCCCTGGTCATCGACCTGACCGGGGCGTGCCGGGTGGTGACCGGCCCCAGCGCCACCCCGGTGGTCGGTGGCCAGAGCCGCTGGGGTCACGGCGTCACCGTCGGGCTCACTCCGGCCGGGGCGTCGGCGCTGCTCGGGGTGCCGACGCCGGAACTGGTCGGCCAGGTCGTCCCGCTCGACGACGTCGTCCTCCCCGAACAACTCGCGGCCACCACGTCGTGGGACGCCCGGTTCGCCCTCCTGAACCGCTGGCTGGCCGCGCGTCTGGACCCCGCCGCACCGGAGGATCCGCTGGTCACCGCGGCCTGGTGGCGACTGCAGCGAGGTCCCGGACGAGCCCGGGCCGGTGCGGTGGCCGCGGCTCTGGGGGTGTCCCGGCGACGGCTGGAGACCGGTTTCCAGCGCGCGATCGGCCTCTCCCCCGGGACGGTCAGCCGGATCGCCCGCTTCCAGCGCGCCACCGTCCGCCTGCTGTCCGGCGCCCCGATCGCCACGGCCGCCGCCGACACCGGATACGCCGACCAGCCGCACCTGACCCGCGACGTCCGCGCCTTCGCCGGGCTCACCCCCACCGCCCTCCGCGCCCTCGTCGCCCCCGCCTCCGTGCCGGTGGCGCATTCCTTCAAGACGCGCCCGGCGGGTCCCGCCTAACGTCCGCAGGCATGACACTCACCGGAAAGACCGCGCTGGTCACCGGCGGTTCGCGCGGGATCGGCCAGGCCGTCGCGAGGCGCCTGGCCGCCGACGGCGCCCGCGTCGTCCTCACCTACCACTCGTCGAAGGACGCCGCCGAGGCCCTGGCCGCGGAGATCGGGGCGACCGCCGTTCGCTGCGACCAGGCCGACCTCACCACCCTCCCGGCCATCCTCGATCCGGTCCGCGACGGCCTGGACATCCTGGTCAACAACGCCGCGATCACCTTCAGCCGCCCGATCGCCGACCTCACCCGGGACGACTTCGACCGCCTGCTGACGGTCAACACGAAGTTCCCGCTGTTCACCATCCAGGCGGCCATCCCCCTGCTGCGCGACGGCGGCCGGATCATCAACCTGTCCAGCCTCAACACCGCCGTGCCCGCGCCCGGCCTCACCCTCTACTGCGCGAGCAAGGCCGCCCTGGAACAGGTCACCAAGGTCGCCGCCCGGGAACTCGGCCCCCGCGCCATCACGGTCAACACCGTCTCCCCCGGCGCCACCGACACCGACATGCTGCGCGGCGCCAACCCACCGGAGGCCCTCGCGCGGACCACCGCCCTCACCGCCCTCGGCCGCCTCGGCACGCCCGCCGACATCGCCGCGGTCGTCGCCTTCCTCGCCGGCCCCGACGCCGCCTGGATCACCGGCCAGAACGTGCGGGCAGGCGGTGGGTTGCTGCTGTGACCCCCGAGGCGGTACGCCGTACCTCGCCCCGCGCCGGACCGGCCCGTCCCGTGACTCCCGCGCGAGGCTGGCGGGTGTCCCGGCCGAAACGCGGCCGCCGGGCCGAATGCGGTGGTTCCGGGACGGGCCGGGTTCGGCGGGGACGATGTACGGCGTACCGGCGAAAGCGGTGGAAGCCGAAGCGGGCGGCCCGCCCGGGCCACCGCGGGGCTTCTACAGGACGAAGGCGTCGGTCCAGAGCTGGCGGGATCGGCCGGACAGCGCCTCCATCAGGCCGACCGCCTGGCTGTCGGTGAGGCCGGCGACGAAGTCGACGACGGCGCGGCCGCGGGCCAGGGTGAGACGGTCGCGGGTGCCGGGCGGAAGTTCGGTCTCGGCCAGTTCGACCAGGTCGCGCAGGCGGCGGGGCAGGCGCTGCTCCTCGTCGGGGTCGGTGAGCCAGGCGATCAGCGCTTCGACCAGGGAGGCGAGCAGGCGGGCCTGGCCGCGCTGGTGCAGGGCCAGGTCGGGACGCTCCAGGACGAACCGGTTCTGCACGAACTTGAGGATCTGCACCTCGTGCCACTGCGCGCGAGCCAACTGGGCGTGACTGCTGCGGACGGCCGGCTGCTCGATCAGCTCGACCGACGCGACGAGGCGGTGCGTCCAGTTGGCGGAGAAGGCGGCGACCCGGGCCTCGGCCTCCAGGGAACCGTCGAACGGACGGGCCAGGAGGCCGTCGACGAGTTCGGCGCGGACCAGTTCGACGGCGTCGGCGAAGGCCTCGTCGTCGGCGATCCAGTCCTCCTTGCGGCGCAACCGGCGGCGCAGCGACTCGATCGCGCCGCCGGCCCGGTTCAGGTCGGACTCGCTGCCCCAGCGCTGCCAGGCCATCAGCTCGGAGGCGACGGCGCCCTGCTGGAGCACCCCGACCCGGTGCACGTCCTCCAGGTCGTGGATGGCGTAGGCGATGTCGTCGGCGGCGTCCATCACCGACGCCTCGACGGTCTGCTGCCAGTCGGCGACCCGCCCGGCGAACGGGGCACGGGCCGCCCGCACGTCGGCGACCTCGGTGGAGTAGGCGCCGAACTTGAGGGAGCCGCCGTCCGGATCGTCGGGGACCGAGGCGGCGCCGCGCGGCGGCGGATCCATGAACCGGGGGTGCGGGTCCGGGTGGGTGTGCCGGGTCCACGGGTACTTGAGGATCGCGGCCCGGACCGCGTTCGTCAGGTTGAGGCCGAGCGTGGCCTGGCCGCGGATCTCGGTGCTGGTCACGATGCGGTACGACTGCGCGTTGCCCTCGAACCCGTCGCGCAGCCCCAGCCGGTGCCGGGCCAGCCGGTCCAGCACCCGCTCACCGAGATGCCCGAACGGCGGGTGCCCGAGGTCGTGGGCGAGCGCCGCCGCCTCCACCACGTCCGGGTCGCAGCCACCGAGCTTCTCCGCCAGGTCCGGCTCGGCGGAACGCAGCCGCTCGGCGACGGCCCGGCCCACCTGAGCCACCTTGAGGCTGTGGGTGAGCCGGTTGTGCACGAGCAGCCCGGCCCCGCCGGGGCTGATCACCTGAGTGACCCCGGCGAGACGGGCCAGGAACGGCGAGCTGACGATCCGGTCCCGGTCCACCCGGAAAGGGCTCGACGCCAGATCTCCGGGGGCCACCAGACTGTCACCGAAGAGGCGCTGGGCACGTGGATCGTCCATGCCGGGAGGTTACCGGGACTGCAGGGCGTCCAATGCGACGGCCATCGCCACGACCAGACGGCGGTCCAGGTTCGGGTCGTGGATGCTCACCTGGTACGTGTCCCGCAGACCCCACTTGCGCACCACCGAGAAGGCCGGCCGGCCCTGGATCGTGAAGTCGAAGTGGTACGGCAGCCAGGACAGGTAGTCGACGAACCGCCGCAGGATCGCCACCCACTGGTTGCGCTCCTGGCCGGCGATCTCGCCGTAACCGGGCTGCTCGACGACCCAGCTGGACCGGAACAGCGACGCCGCGAAGTTCTTCCGGAACAGGCCGATCGGCTGCCCGTTCGCGTCGGTGACGTCGTAGGTCGCGCCGAGGTCGATGACCTGGCGGGCCTTGAAACCGAGCAGCGGGGTCTGCTTGGTGTCGTCGGTGTAGAGAGTCACCTGCTCCTTGAACGCGAGCCGCTTCTGCTGCGCGAACGCGAGGATGCCGGCCTCCCCGCCGGTCTGCGGGTCGACGGCGTGAACCTCGTACTGGTTCACCATGAAACGAATGCGCTGACGCACGATGAGGTGCTGCTGCGCCTGAAGGGTATGGAGCGTCACCGCGGCAGTGTGTCATACCGGTCACTTGCTGAGGAGATGCTGTGGGTGGCGGTGGCAGCCGGTGACCGGGGAGGGCCAGACTGGTGGTCATGGCTAAGCGAACGCGAACCCGTACCGTGATGGCACTGGCCCTGGGCGCCGCGGCGGTCTGGGCCGCCCGTGACATCCCCGCCCAGCTCGGCGCGCGCTCGCGGGGCACCCGCCTGGCCCGCGTGGAGGCGTCGCCACAGTTCTCCGGTGGGAAGTTCCGCAACACCGTCCCCGCCACCGACCTGGTCGCGGCGTCGATGCCCCGGCTGGCCGTCGCCGCCGCCACCGGCCGCGAGGCGCGCCGCCCGCCTCAGCCGGTTCCGCTCGTCACCCCGGAGCCGGGCGGCGACGCCCAAGGTCTGCACGTGACGTGGTACGGGCACTCCTCCGCGCTGATCGAGATCGAGGGCAGCCGGGTCCTGCTCGACCCGGTGTGGAGCGACCGCTGTTCCCCGTCCCGGCTGGCCGGCCCCCGCCGGCTGCACGAACCGCCGATCGCGCTGCGCGACCTGCCCCCGATCGACGCCGTGGTGATCTCCCACGACCACTACGACCACCTCGACATGGCCACCATCCAGACCCTGGTGGACCTGCAGGCCGCCCGGTTCCTGGTGCCGCTGGGCGTCGGCGCGCACCTGGAACGCTGGGGTGTCCCCGCGCCGCGCATCGTCGAGCTCGACTGGAACGAACGGGCCACCGTCGCCGGGATCGAATTCGTCGCCACCCCCGCCCGGCACTTCTCCGGCCGCGGACTGGGCCGCGACGAGACGCTCTGGGCCAGCTGGGTGATCAACGGCCCGACCCGGAAGGTGTTCTACTCCGGCGACACCGGTTACTTCGACGGATTCGCGGCGATCGGCGCCGAACACGGCCCGTTCGACGCGTCGCTGGTGCAGGTCGGGGCGTACGGAGACGCCTGGCCGGACATCCACATGACCCCCGAGGACGGCGTCGCCACCCACGTGGACGTGCGGGCCGGCGTGATGATCCCGGTGCACTGGGCCACGTTCAACCTGGCCCTGCACGATTGGTCCGAGCCCGCCGACCGCACCTGGCGGGAGGCCAAGGCCCGCGGCGTCACCCTGGCGGTGCCCCGCCCCGGCGAACGGATCGACATCGACAACCCGCCGGCGGTGGACGGCTGGTGGCAGGGCTGAGCTGAGCTAGCTGGCTTCGCTTCGCTCCGCGGCAAAATGCCTGGTAACCGGTGTCGAGACAGTCGATTTTCCGCCGCCCAGCAAAAACCACTGGGCGTCGGAAGATCGACTGTCTCGACATCGGCGGCATTTTGCGGGCAGTTCTGTGGCCACGCGCACACCGAAGACTACGGGGAGAGTGGGGCGCGGCTACGGCTGTTGGGTGGTGGGGACGCAGATCTGGACGGCGGCGGGAACCACCTCGGCGGTGAACTTCTTGGTCTTGGCTCGGGCGCCGCCGTCGAGTTCGTATTCGAGTTTCGACTCCAAGGTGACGTCGATGCGGCGGGCGCGGGTGGTGCGGACGAACGGGGAGTGGTCGGAGCGGGTGACGGCCATGGTGCCGAGCGCGCGGGCCCACTGGACGGCGTTCTGCGCGGTGGCGACGCCGACGTCGAGCCAGCCGTCGTCGGGCGAGGCGTCGTCGAAGGCCTCGATGCCGCCGGTGATCCGGCCCACGTTGCCGATCAGCACGCAGCTGGCCTCGTCGTCGAACCAGTCGGTGCCGTCGATTTTGATCTTGGCGCGGGGCGCCTCGCCGTTGACGTGGCGCAGACCGGTCCAGACGTAGGCGAGCTTGCCCAGCCGGTCCTTGAGCGCCCCGTCGGCGTCCTTGATCATCGCCCCGTCGAAGCCGACACCGGCCATCACGGCGAAGTGCTCGCCGTCGAGCCGGCCCAGGTCGAAGCGGCGGCGCTCGCCGGTGAACGCGATGTCGACGGCCTTCGCCAGATCGGTGGGGATGCCGAGATTGCCGGCGAACAGGTTGCCGGTGCCGGCCGGCATGATCGCGACCGGGATCTTCCCGCCACCCTTCTCGTGGGCGAGCACGTCCAAGGTGCGCTGGACCATGCCGTCGCCGCCCCAGACCACGAGCAGGTCGACGCCGGCCTGAACAGCCTTGCGGACCTTCTTCGGGGCCTTGCGGCTCTTGGGGACCTCGTACCAGATCAGCTTCTCGACGCCGCGGCCGGTGAGCAGGCGGCGTAGTTCGTCGAGGCCGCCACCGAGGGTCTTGCGCTGGTGGGCAACGACGGCGATCGTGCGGGGGGTTCGCATGTCGCCGCCGTTACCCGGTCAGCGGTTCGCATCAAACCCGGCTTCACAGGAAGCCGAAGCGGCGCTTCTTCTTCCGGCCGAACAGGGTCTGCGCGGTGTCGGCGCCCTGCCGCAGCAGCCGGGACGCACGGTTGTTCGGGCCCCGCCGGCGCTCGACGGTGTCGCTGAGCCTGCGGGCTCCGGCGACGCCGAGCGGGACGAGGACGGCGGTCAGGACGGCACGGCGGACGAAACTCCAGATGAACATGCCGCTGTATTACCCAGCCCGGACGATCAGTTCACCGATTCCCGCATGCGTTGTTCGGCGGCGGCGCTGCGGATGACCATGAGCCGCAGCTCCAGCTCGTCGGCGACGATCGCGGCGAGGTGCTCGAGCGCCTGGAGCCGGCGCGGGTCCGCCTCCCGCGGCACGCTGTCGATCACGTTGACGGTGCCGAGGCGGTACCCGTCGTGGGTGCGGATCGGCGCGGCGGCGTAGAACCGCAGGCCCAGCTCGCCGCGGACCAGCGGGTGCTCGAGCGTGCGCGGGTCCACGGCCGCGTCGTTGATCACGTAGACGTCGTCCTGGGCGATCACCGAGGCGCACAGACCGGGCTCCTTGCCGATCTGCCGCACCCCGGTCAGCCCGTGACAGGCGGCCAGCCACACCCGGTCCTGCTCGACGAGCGACACCGTGGCGATGGGCGTGCCGAACAGCGCGCCCGCGATGAAGGCGATCCGGTCGTACGCGTCCTCGACCGGCTGATCGACGAGCCGGTACCGGCGCACGGCCGCGAGCCGGGCGCGTTCCCGCGGATCGACGTGGTCCAGGTACTCGTACGCGTTCGACGGCTCTGTCATGGACGGCAGGCTATGCCCGACGGCCGGGCCGGCGTCGCACAGGAGGTCAGTCGATGTCCCCGGGCAGCGCCCGCACCCGGAGGCCGGTGATCGCCCGCCCGGTCACCTCGGTCACCTCGGCGGTGAACTCGGGCAGCGTCACCACCTCGCCCGGCTCGGTCGGGATGTGCCCGAGCCGGGCCAGCACCATCCCGGCGACCGTGGTGTAGTCGCCCTCCTCCGGCGCGTTGCCGTGGAACCCGACGTCCGGCAGGTCGTGGATGGGGAACGAACCCGGCATGAGCAGGGCCCCGTCGTCCTCCCGAACGGTGGCCGCGACGTCCGCGTCGGTCTCGTCGTAGATCTCCCCCACGATCTCCTCGACCAGGTCCTCGATGGTGACGATGCCCTCGATGGCGCCACGCTCGTCGACGATCAGGGCGAGCGGCTGCCGCTCGGCACGCAACTGCTTGAGCGCGTCGGACACCCGCAGCGTCTCCGGCAGGAACAGCGGCGGCCGGGCCACGTCGTCGACCGGCCCGTCCGCCCCGACCAGGTCCCGCAGGTGCACGATGCCGATCACGTCGTCCAGCCCGGCCGGGCCGATCACCGGGGCCCGGGAGTGCCCACCGTCGATCAGGGTGCGCAGCGCCTCGGGCGCCGGCCGGCCGCTGGGCAGCGAGAGCACGTCCCGGCGGGGCACCAGGATCTCCCGCAGGATCCGGTCGGCGATCTCGAAGGCTCCGGAGATGATGGTCCGCTGCTCGGCGGAGAACTCCCGCTGGGCCGCGACCATGTCGCGGATCTCCTCCGGGGTGACCTCGTCGCGCCGGGCGTCCGGGTCGCCGCCGGCCAGCCGGACCACCCCGTCGGTGGCCCGGCCGAGCAGCCAGACCGCCGGGCGGGAGAAGGTCGACAGCAGATCCAGTGGCCGGGCCATCAGCATCGCCCAGTCCTCGGCCCGTTGCATCGCGATCCGTTTCGGCGCGAGTTCCCCGAAGACCAGGGTGACGAAGGTGAGGAGCAGGGTGACCAGGAAGGTGGCGACCGGCTCGGCCGCGGTGCCGAGGAATCCCAGCCGGGCGACGAGCGGATCGGAGAGGTAGAGCGCGACCACCGCGGAGGCCAGGAATCCGGCCAGGGTGATGCCGATCTGGATGGTGGCCAGGAAGCGGTTGGAGTCGCGGCTGAGCCGGGCCAGCACCCGGCCGGACCGGGACTCCCGCTCCAGACGCTGCACCTGACCCTCCCGCAGCGAGATCAGCGCCATCTCGCTGCCGGTGAACACGGCATTGCCCAGAATGAGAACAAATACCAGTAAGATCGGCCAAACGCCTTCCATGTCACCAAAGTTAGCGAGCCGAGCCGATCAGAATCGGGAGAACGACCGCAGCGGCATCCGGGGACCGAACTTCGGCGCCGTGATCCCGCCCAGGGCGAACAGGTCACAGACCCGGCCCCGGTGCCCGCGGAACGGTTCCAGCAGCTCCAGCATCCGCTCGTCGGTGCCGCGAGCCTCACCGGCCAGGGCGTAGGCGACCGTGTTCGGGATGTGGAAGTCCCCGACGCTGACAGCGTCCGAATCCCCGTAGGCGAACCGGACCGTCTCGGCGGCCGTCCACGGGCCGATGCCGGGCAGGGCGGTCATCCGGGCGGTCGCCTCGGCGGCGTCGGCGCAGCGTTCCAGCCGGTCGGCGACCAGGGCGGCGCGCAGCAGCGCCTGGGTGCGGCGCTGCTCGACACCGAACGGATGGAACTCCCAGTAGGCGGCGGCGGCCACCGCGGCCGGATCCGGCGGCAGGACCAGGCCGGCCGGGCCGGGGGCGGGCTCGCCGAAATGCCGGCAGATCGCCCGGTACGACCGGTGCGCCTCCTTGCCGGTCACCTTCTGCTCCAGGATCGCCCGCAGCAGACGCGGGAAGAGCAGGCCGGTGGCCGGGAGGCGTACCCCCGAAAAGGTCCTGGCGAGCCGGTGGACCAGCGGATGGCGTGCGGCGAGCACCGGGAAGCCGCTCACGTCGTCGCGCAGACCGGCGATCGCGTCGGCCCGGTCCACAGCCCATCGCGCTCCCGGTCCATGACCGGTCGCGATCAGATCACCCGCTTCGCGGGCCAGGTGCAGAGAAGCCGGACCCTGCGGTGTACGCAACGCGAGCCAGAACCCGTCGTCGGCGTACCGCCCGCACGGATCGGATTTCGGCACCAGCAGCGGCCGCACCGAGGCGCCGAAGGCGTAGCGCTCCGGTGGTGTCAGCCGTCGGGTCACGGTCACCGGGCCACTATGCCACCGCCGGGCACGCCGATGGCCCTGACCATGCTCCGTGGTCAGGGCCATCGGTACGGGTGACCGGACACCCGAGAAGTCGATCCGGTCACCCGGGGTGGAGCCGTCGCCCGGTGGTGGCCGGGCGGTCCGCCACCTGCGCGTCCGGCAGGGGGAAGGACGCGGGACGGGAACGTCGGGGGGCCCGGTCCGGGACGCGTGGATCCTCGGACCGGCTCGTTCCCGGCCTCAGCGGCGGGCCGGCTCCACGATCAGCGGACGCGGATCCGAACGGAGTCGAAGGCAGGCGTCTGGTTGGCGCGCTCCATCATCGGCGTACGGTGCGAGCCGTCACCGGCCCACGAAGAACACTGGAAGGTGCCCGACTGGGGCAGACCCGGCACCTGGATGGCGACGGTGTCCGGCTGGGCGCCGCCGCGGCTGTCCTCGGTCGCGACGAAGAACGCCGGGACCGGGTCCGGGGCGGGCGCCTGGTTCTGGCTGTCCAGGATCCGGCACGCGGTGTGGAAGTGACCGCGGACCAGGCCGCCCTGAAGCACGCTGGACTCCACGTAGTAACCGCCCTGGCCGGCCGCGAGGAACCGGTCCCGGATCAGGTTCCGGGTGCTCACCTGCAGGGTGAACGGCTGGTTCCGGTTGACCTGGCGGGGAGCGTTGGTGATCAGCAGGGTCGGGTTGTTGGCGGCCGCGCCGACCTCACCGAACTCGGTCGAGACACACCGGTTGCCGCGCTGGAAGCCGTCGTGCGCCTCCAGGTCGGAGTCCTCACAGCTGTTGGTCAGGATGCCGAGGCCGGCGCCGGGCGGCGGAGTGGTCGCCTGGCCGCCGCCGTTGTTCTGGCCGCCACCGTTGTTCTGGCCGCCACCGTTGTTCTGGCCGCCACCGCCCTGGTTCTGACCGCCACCGCCCTGGTTCTGACCGCCACCGCCCTGGTTCTGGTCACCGCCACCCTGGTTCTGGCCGTCCTCGGCGGGCTCGCTGGCCGCCGGGTCGGACGGCGCGGCGCTGGGCTGCTGCCCGCCGTTCTGGCCGCCGTTCTGGCCGCCGTTCTGGCCGCCGTTCTGGCCGCCATTGTTGTTGCCGCCGCCGTTGTTGCCACGGTTACGCCGGGCCAGGGTCTCCGCCTGGGCGGTTCCCTCGGCCGAGACGTTCTGCAGCACCCACTCGCGGCAGCGGGCGCGCACGTCCGCCGTCGAGGCCACGTCGCCGGCGCCGTCGTCCGCGTGCTGCGTGACCTGGCCGTTGTTCGTGGTGTACGTACCCTTGCGGGTCTGAGTGGAGAGCTTGGCCGACTTGGGCGCCGCCAGATCGTCGCACGCGGCGAGGGCCCGGTCGGTGACCTGGTCACTCTCGGTGGCCGCGTTGGAGATCTGCGTGACGGTCACTACGCCGGCGAACGCAGCCGCAGACGCTGCGGCGATGGCGATGACGCGGCGCCGACCGCTGAACCAAGTCGGAGAATTGGCGCGGCGGTACTTGGACCTTCGCATGGGTGACACCTTTCTTCGTCGCCGTGGGCGATTCGACTTACCGCGCGCGGAAGATGCGCATGGTCGTTACGACCCCGACCACCAGCGCGGCAGCGAGGACCAACAGGATCACGGTGTTGCTGAGTCCGGGCATGTTCTCGCCCTTTTCGGCTGCCACGAGCATCTGGTTGTCGATGGCGACCGGTCCGAGCCCCGCGGCGGCGGCCGGAGCCGGGGCCGTGGGCAGCGCGGCGTAGTCGACGATGCCGCTGCTCTCCAGCAGGGTCATGTGCGTCATCACGAACTGGTTGGTCTGCTGCGCGAGCTTGCGGACCGTGTCGTTGCGCGTGGTGGCGCGGATCGTGGCGATGGCCGGGAAGATCTTGCCGTGGGCGGACCGCAGCCGGTCGATGAAGAGCTGCTCGAACTGACGCGCGGTGGGCGCCGTCTTCATCTCGTTGAGCCAGGCCTGCTGGTCGCCGTTCGGCTTGTTCGGCAGGCTGATGCCCAGCTTCTTGGCCGCGGCGATGGTCAGGTTGTCGAGAGCGACGTGCTGAGCGGCGATGGCCTTGCCGATCTTCGCGACGTTCGCGTTGTCCGACTTCTCCTGCGCCATGTTGCCGGCCGGGACCTCCCAGAGCCCGGCGAGCCGCACCTTGACGACGAAGTCCCGGTCCGCGGCGCTGATGACGCCGTTCCCGGTGTCGGTCAGGCCGGTGTTCGGCGGCACGGGCACAGGTTCGTCGGCGTGAGCCACCCCGGCCGGCGTCATCAGGAACGCGCATGCCAGTGCCAGGGTTCCGACCAGCCATCGGGGGATACGGCGGGTCTGCATCTTGTCCTCCAACTTCCGGTGCCTGTGCCGATTCAGTAGCTGATGTCGCCGCTCGAGTCGCTGCCGGCCGCGCCGGAGCTGTCGTCGGCGGGCGGAGCGACCGCCTTCGAGACGGCGGGGAGACAGGTGAGGTTCTTCGCGCCGTTCGGCTGGATCACGAACCACTTGCCGCCGACGTTCTGGCCCTTCCACTGACCCGGCTTCTTGTCGCCGATGTAGCGGTAGAGCGGCCAGCCCTTGAGGGTCAGCTGCTTGGTGCCGTCCGCCCGGGTCACCGTGCCGACCAGGGCCTTGTTGACGCCCTTGAGGGTGGGCTCGCCGTCGTTGGTGTACGCGGGCGGCCACACCTTGGCGCAGTCGCCGTTGCAGTTCGACTTCGCCGGGTCGTCCCCGTCGTCGTCGAACCGGTACAGCACGAAGCCGTCCTCGTCCTGGACGGTGGTGCCCATCCGGGCGACCTTCGCGGCGTTGAGCTCCGTGGTGGCCAGCTCGTCACTGATCTCTGCGGTGTTCGCCTCGCCGCCGCCGGCCGGTGCGGCCGGCGCCGTCGCCTCGGCGGTGGGGTCGGCCTCGGCCTCTGCCCCGGCGGTCGCGCCCGGCGTGGCCGCGACGTCGTTGGACGCGGGCTCGGCGGCGTTGCCGTAGTCGGCCGCGGTGTATCCGGTCGGGGCACACGCCGACAGGGCCAGCCCCGCCGCCAGTGCTGCTCCAACGACCTTCCACTTTCGCTTCTCCGGTACCACGTGGCCCCTCCCGGCTATGTCATGGCTTTGGCCATTTCCGGGCAGTAGTACGGAGAGGGTGCGAAGTCGGTTGAACATTCGGGTGGATCAAATCAATGATTTTTCGGTTGAACCTTCCGGCCGTCGCGTACGTAAAAGTAAGATCCTCCAGGCAAAAATGGCCCGGCCGCTGACGCGGCCGGGCCATTCTCGTGTTCGGACGGTTACGGAAGGCTGACCAGAGTCTCGCCCGCGCCACTCGCGGTGATCTCCTGCACCCGCACGTGCGCGATCTCCTTGCGCGGGGTCGCGGTGATCGCCTGGAGCATCAGCGCGTTCGGGTTGGCGGCGGTGCCCCACCCGGCCTCGGTGACGGTCCAGTCGGCGACCTTCTCCGAGGTCCCGTCGGTGCGCACCAGCACGAGGGCGCACTTCTTCGGCCCCTTGATGCCGGTGAGCATGAAGGACACCTGGGTGCCCCAGTCCTTCTGCAGCAGGCCGACCGCGGCGGCCACATTGGTCCGGTTGTCGGTGCCGGCCAGGTTGTCGCCGGGCAGCTTGGTGCCGCCGACGCCCGGGCCGTCGAGGTTCGGCAGCGGCTCGATCTCGCTGGAGCCGCGGGCCGTGGTGTCCGGCGAGTTCCGGGGCTCGTCGGGGCCGAGCCACTTGCCGCCGGCGAACAGCGCGCCGATCGACAGCATCGCGAAGACGACCACGGCGGCGGCCAGCGAGTAGAGGCGGCGGCTGTTGGCCCGCTGCCGCTCCGCGCCGACCTCGCCGAGCATCTTGTGCAGCACCTGACCGTCCCGCTCGGCCCGTTCGGCGGCCTCGAAGGCCTCCCCGTCGACGGTCGAGAGGACGTCCGCCACCTGGACGAACGACTCCAGCTCGTACGCACACTGGGCGCAGTCGATGAGATGGTCCTCGAACCGGGCGGCGTCCCGGTCGTCCAGGATGCCGAGCGCGTACGACGCGACGTCGTAGTGCTGCTGGTCCTGTGTCATTCCGTCACCCCCCGCTGCTGCAGCGCCGTACGCAGCGCACGCAGCGCGTAGTACACCCGCGACTTGGCCGTGCCGAGCGGCAGGTTCAGCGACTCGGCGGCCTCCGGGACGGTGCGACCGCGGAAGTACGTCTCGATCAGGATCTCCCGGTGCGAATGGCTGAGCTGCCGGAGCGCGTCCGACACGGTCATCGACTGCAGGACCTTGTCGGTCTCGTCGGACGTCGTCGGGAAGCTCTCCAGCTCCCGATCATACGTCTCGGCGGGGCGGGCGCTCGCGCTGCGATGCTCGTCGATGGCGATCCGGCGGGCCACCGTGACGAGCCAGGGACGCAGCGACTGCTGCCCCTGGGCGCCCAGGCGGTGCGCGTTGCGCCAGGCACGCAGCAGCGTCTCCTGCACGATGTCCTCCGCACGCTGCCGGTCACCGCCGGTCAGCCGCAGCACGAACATCAGCAGCGGCCCCGCGTGCTCCTCGTAGAGCATCTTCACGAGGGTGTCCTCGTGGCTGGGAGCACTGCTCGGAGCGGCGCCGTGCCGCGGACCCTGCCGCGGGATCACCGTGCCCTCGTCACGGTGGTTGCCACCGTCGAGAGCCTGCCACCTACCACCGGATTGCCGTGCCATCACGCGCACCCTCTCCGGCGCGAGCCGATCCTCGGCCACCGCATGCATCGATACCTCCGCCCGGACCCTTCCCCGTCGCCTGAGATACGGCCGGGGAGCCCCGCCGGGATCAAAGCCGGGGCAGAATTTTCCGGGACACTTGGTCTCAACGGTCCTCCGCTGCGTTCGCGTTCGAGACGGACCATCAGCCGCCGATCACCCTCTGTATTGATCAACGCCGATTGGGACGCCAGGTAAGGCGGAATAATACTCACTGCCTTTAGCCCTTGGACAACAGCGGCGAGAATAATTCTCAGGGTCGCCGGAGAGCGTGATCTCGTAGCGTGAACAAGTGATTTCACAGCGTTGTCGTCGGTGCTTAAAGGGCACCTCTGCGAGCCGATCGGGGGATGCCATAATTCCGGTCGGCCCCTTTCGGGCGACACCCGTACGGGAGCGCTCCCATTAAGGAATTCCCTGTTCGGGTGGTAGC
Organism: Actinoplanes utahensis; assembly: GCF_016862455.1. Lineage (GTDB taxonomy): Bacteria > Actinomycetota > Actinomycetes > Mycobacteriales > Micromonosporaceae > Actinoplanes > Actinoplanes utahensis. The sequence goes on along the minus strand of NZ_BOMZ01000111.1, from coordinate 40,544 downwards.
GGGATGCCCGAATAGGCGTCATCCGGCCGGCCCTGAAGCCGATCTCGTCGATGTCTCAGAAAGCGGGACGAATCGCACGTCCCGGCCCACCTGCCGGGCCGACCATGTGAACGATCACACTCGGCGTGGCCCCGCCCGGTGCCGCCGCTGACGGTCCGTGACCGAAACGACGACCCCCGGCTCCCCCGGCGCGTGTGGCGAGGGCGCCTGTGGCCCCACCACACGACAGGCCGCGTGTGGAGTTCCGGCACGCATGACCGCCCGAACTCCACACGGCAGGTGGTGTGTGGAGCCCCCGGCGTACGACGCCCGAACTCCACACCCGAGCCGGGACGGTCCTCAGCGGGCCGCGCTGGTCGCCAGGGAGAGCGCCCGGTGCAGGACCCGGGCGTCGCCGAGCATCCCCCGCAGCCGCCGTTCCAGGCCCGCGATCGGCACCAGGTTCTGCGGGGCACGCGGATCCTTGTAGGCCGACGACGCGAACCGCGGCAGCGTCGCCACCGACACGTCGGCCAGCTCGATCGCCTGCTCCGCGGTCAGCTCCGGCGAGCACTCCACCCGCACGATGCCCGACCACGGCGCGCCGGACGAGCCGGGCAGCCGCAGGTACCACGTCCAGCCGCCCCACACCGTGCCCAGATGGAAGACCGGCGTGCGCTGACCCGGCCGCAGCCGGGGCACGATCGCCTCCTGAGCGGCCGGCAGATAGTGCTTCTGCTGGGTCTTCACGTAGCCGATGGTGCGCGGCAGCTGCCGCCGGTTACGCAGTGGACCGTCCACGATGAGCAGGTCGGCGCCGTCCGAGCCGCCGTCCCGGGCGGCCGCCGAGATCTCGATCTCCAGCGCGGTCAGCGGCGCCTGCACGGCGGCCGGCAGCTTGCTCGCCTCACCGGCCCCGCTGATCCGGTGCACCTCGTAACGCACCGAGCCGGCCTGCACGTCGGTCGCGCTGGGGCTGGCCGTGAACAGGCCACGGGCGACCCGGGCCCCGGCCAGCTCGGCGATCCCGCGGGCCAGGTCGCAGCGGACCACCCCGGCGGCGTACGAGGCGGCCAGCCCCGCGTACGACGTGCCGTCCTCCTCGGCCGTCCACAGTCCGGCGTCGTTGCGCCGCACCCCGTCGACCAGGAACACCACGTCCGGCGCCCGCGCGCCCGCGGGCACGTCGATCGGCGCCCACTCGGCGGCCGCCACCTCCACGTCCACGTCCACCTGGGCGCTGCTGGACGACGCCGGGCCGTCCCCGCCCTCGCCGCCCTCGAAGGACGACCCGTACGACGGGTCCCACGCGTCGACGAACATCCTGGTCACAGGCCCACCCTCTCGACGTGGGCGGTACGCGCGTCCTTACGCACCTCGAACCGCACCGGAACCCGCTCGGCCAGCGCGTGCACGTGGGTGACCAGCCCGACCATCCGGTCCCCGCGCGCCGCGAGGTTCTCCAGGGTGGCGGCGACCACGTCGAGGGTGGCCGCGTCCAGGGTGCCGAACCCCTCGTCCAGCACGATCGACTCCAGGCTGGCCGCGGTGGTGCTCATCCCGGCCAGCTGTTCGGAGAGGGCCAGCGCCAGCGCCAGCGACGCCTGGAACGTCTCGCCGCCGGACAGTGTCCGCACCCCGCGGCGCAGCCCCGCGTCGTGGTGGTCCACGACGAAGAACTCGCCCTTCTCGTGCATCAGCTCGTACTGCCCGCCGGTCAGCTCCCGCAGGATCCGGGACGCGCCGTCGACCAGAAGATCCAGTGCCTCCTCCAGGAGCCAGCGCTCGAAGTTGTTCGCCCGCAGGTGCCCGGCCAGCGATTTCGCCACCCGGCTCGCCCGCACCAGGGCGTCGCGCTGCTCGATGGCGGCGCGGGCCTGCTCGCGCCGTTCGGTGAGCCGCTGCCAGGCCGCCCCGGCCCGTTCGGCGGCCACCGCGGCGGCCCGGATCAGGCCGGACTCGTCGTACGACGCGGGACCGGGCACGCCGGCGGCGGTGAACAGGTCGACGATGTCGGCACGGGCGCGGACCGTCTCCTGATGGGCCGCGGCCACCGCCCGCTCGGCCTGCTCCCGGGCCGAGCGCCGGTTGCCGTGCTCGGTGACCGCCCACGCGACCAGGGCCTGCCAGGCGCCGGCGAGGTCGTCGCGGTCGGCCGGCGGCGGCTCGAACCGGGCCAGCCGGTCCCGGACGGCGTCGAAGGTGCGCCACGCCGTCCGCTGCTGGTCCTCGGCGGCCCGGACCACCTGCTGTGCCGTGCGCAGCGCCTCCCGCGCGCCGCGCACCGCCGTCCCGGCGTCCTCCAGGCGCCGCTGGAGCGCGCCCAGCTCGGCCAGGCGCCGCTGCAACGTCTCGGCGTCGGGCAGCCCCTCCACGGCCTTGCGCACCTCGGCCAGCCGGGACAGGTGGTGCTCGTACTGCCCGCGCTTGCGCTCCAGGTCGTTGGCCAGGTTGCGGGCCACCGCGTCGCGCTCGCGCCAGCGGGCCTGCGCCGCCTCGGACTCCTCGCGAGCGGCGTTGCCGGCCTGCTCGGCCAGCCGCACCGCGGACTCGTGCGGCACCTCCGGCACCACCGTGACGGTCTGCTCGCAGACCGGGCAGGACTGCCCCGCCGTCAGGTGGCCGCGCAGCGCCGCCGCCCGGTCGCTCTGCTGGGCCTCCCGATAGGCCTGGCGGGCCTGCTCGAGCAGCTGCTGCGCGCCGAGGTGGTGGGCGTGGGCCAGCTCGGCGGCGGCGAGCGCGTCGCGGTGCTCGACCTCGGCGACCGACACCTTCCCGGCGAACCACTCCTGCTGCTCGATGAGTTTCGCCAGCTCGTGATGCCGGTCCAGGGCCACCCGCAGGCGGCCCGGGTCGCCGGCCGCGGCCACCTCGCCGCGGACCTTCTCCTCGGCCTCCTCGGCCGTGTGCACGTCGTCGGCGGCGCGGGCGGCCGCCTCCCGGGCGGCGGCGACCGCGCCGGTGGCCTCGGACAACCCCGGCGGGGTACGCACCGAGGCGAGCGCCGCCAGCTCCGCGTCCACCGCGTCCCGTGCCTCGGCGGCGGCGGCCTCGGCCTCCCGGGCGGCTCGCAGCCCCGGCACGGCGGCCTCGACGGCAGCGGTCAGCTCCCGCATCCGCTCCAGGTGCTCCGCGGCCGTGCCGACCGCCTCGTCGGTGGCGTCGTCCAGCGCGCCGATCTGCTGCTCGACCACGCTCAGTTTCGCCTCGGCGGTCTTGCCGCGCTCGGCCGCCCGGCCCTGCACCTCCTCGTAGACGTGCAGGCCGAGCAGGTTGACCAGGATCTGCTGCCGGGTGGCCGGTTTGGCGTGCAGGAAGTCGGCGAACTGTCCCTGCGGCAGCACCACACAGCTGGTGAACTGCTCGTACGGCAGGCCGACGGCGTCCAGCACCGCCGCGTCCATCTCGGCGGGGGTGCCGGCCAGCACCTCGCCCAGATCCTCCAGGTCCATGCCGGTGTCGAGCTTGGTGACGTCGAAGCCGGGCGGCATCAACTGCAGCCCGGCTCCCGCGGTCTTCACATTGCCCCGGCCGTCCCGCCGGACCACCCGGGTCGCCACGAACCGGTCACCGGCCGACTCGAAGACCAGGCGCACCCGGGCCTCGGCGGCCGACGGCGCGAGGGCGTTGCCGATCCCCCGGGACCCGCCCCAGCGTGGCACCGTGCCGTAGAGGGCGAAACAGATCGCGTCCAGCACCGTCGACTTGCCGGATCCGGTCGGGCCGACCAGGGCGAAGTAGTCGGCGTCGGTGAAGTCCACCGTCGTGTTCTCCCGGAACACCGTGAACCCGGCCATGTCGAGCCTCAGTGGCCTCATCGGTTGCTGCTCACCTCGTCGTACAGCTCGTCGAAGAGCTCGCGGACGCCTTCCTCGGCGTTGCCGCGACTGTCCAGGTAGTCGCCGAAGAGCTCGCGGGGGGACCGGCCGGCCCGTTCGGCGGCGCGGGCTCCGGTACGGCTCGGCAGCATGTCCGGGTCGATGCGCACCTCCAGGGCGTTCGGCAGGAGGTCCTGCACGTCCTCGCGGAGGCCCGGGCGCGGCGCCTCCCGGACCAGGACACGCAGCCAGGCCTCCGGAAGGTTCACCGTGGCCAGCTGTTCCAGGGTGCCGCGCACGGTCCGCAAGGTCAGCGCCGAGGTCACCGGCACGTCACGGACGTGCGCCGCCTTCTCGGCCGAGACGTCGACGATCGCGACCGAGCAGACGTTCTCCTCCTCGCCGAAGTCGACGGCGAGCGGGCTGCCGGAGTACCGGGTGGGACAGGGGGAGATCACCGACTGGGTGCGATGCAGGTGGCCGAGAGCGACGTAGTGCGCGTTCGGCGGGAAGACGGTGGCGGGCACCGCGTACCCCATGATGGTGTGCGCCTCCCGCTCGCCGCCGCCGGTGCTCGCCCCGACGATCGTCAGGTGCGCGGTGAGCAGGTTGACCACGCCGGGCTCCGCGAACGGCTCGCTGATCTTGGCGATCAGGCGGGCGACCAGGTCGGCGTAGGTCTGGTTGGCCTCGGCGGCGGTCAGCTCGTACATCTCGGCGGCGCGGATCGCGTACCGCTGGGAGAGGAACGGCAGGGCCGCAAGCCGCCACCGCTCGCCACCCTCGGTGGTCCCCTCGATCAGAAGATCGTTGAGATCACCCTTGGGGTACGACCCCCGCAGCTCGATGCCGGCCGCGTCGGCCCACGGCCGCAACGCGTCCAGCGCGGCCCCGTTGTCGTGGTTGCCGCCGATCGCCACCACCCGGGCCCCGGTCTTGCGCAGCGCGGACAGCGCCCGGGTGACCAAGCGGGTCGCGTCCGCGGTCGGCGCGGCCGTGTCGTAGAGGTCACCGGCCACGATCACCAGGTCCGGCCGCTCCTCCCGGGCGATGTCGATCACCTGGGCGAGCACGCGCGTGTGCTCCTCGAAGCGGTTGCGGCCCTTGAGGACCTTGCCGACGTGCCAGTCGGAGGTGTGCAGGATGCGCATCGCTGAACCCTAGTCCGGTCTCTAGAACGGGATGTCGTCGTCGGCGCCTGGTCGCCCGCCGACCACCGCGAACGGGTCGGCGCCCTGAACTATCGAGCGGAGCGTCTCGGCCGGCGGCGGGCCCGACTCGGACTTGCGGGTCGCCCACGCCGGGAACGGGAACTCGACGCAGAGCGGAACCGGGATGTCCGGCTGGTTGACGAACATCGTGCCCGGCCGGGCCAGCAGCGCGCGCTGGCGCATCGCCGGAGGGAGGAAGCCGTACTCCGGGCGGGACGCCTCGGCCGGGTCGAGACGACCGACCACCCGGATCGCCGAGTTGGTGACGATCCGCCGCTCCACCTCGCTGGCCGTCTGCTGGGCGCCGATCAGGATCACGCCGAGCGAACGGCCCCGCTCGGCGATGTCGAGCAGAACCTCCTTGATCGGCGAGGAGCCCTCGCGGGGGGCGTACTTGTTGAGCTCGTCGAGGACGACGAAGAGCAGCGGGCGGCCGGTGCCGGACTTCTCCTTCTCCTCGAACTCCGTCTTCAGCGTCACACCGACCACGAACCGCTGCGCCCGGTCCGGCAGGTTGTGCAGGTCGACGACGGTGACCTGGGCGCTGTCGGCGGTCTTGATCTGGTGCGGGCGGCGCTGGGCCAGGTCGCCGCGGATCAGCCGGGACAGATCACGCTTGCTGTTGATCATGCGGCGGGCGAACGCGTTGACGGTGCCCATGTTGACCGCGCTGCCGGCCCAGGTGGACCGGGTGTCGTCGTCGGTGAGCTGCTCGACGATGTGGTCGACGAGGTCCTGGTACGAGCTGATCCGCTTGCCGTCGATGCTGATGCCGCCCTCGGCGGGCACCGCGTACCGGTTCAGGTGGGCGGTCACCGAGTGGACCACCATCGTGTACTGCTGGCGCTCGTCGTCGGCGTCGGCGAACACGTACGGCAGGAGTTTCAGGTCGCAGAACTCGGCGAGCGTCCAGTAGAACGAGTCGACCCCGGTGAGCCGGCTCGCCACGTCGGGCGCGCCGGACGACTCGCCGGCCCGCGGCGGCGCGTAGACCCGCACGTCCGGGAAGGGGGCGGCGGGCAGGCCGAGCAACGCGTACGCCTCGCGGGTCCGGTCGTCGAGCTTCGTGTTCGGGTGGTCGAGGAAGAGCAGGTCCTCGCCCTTCACGTTGAAGATCAGGGCGCGGGCGTTGGTCCCGTCCGCGCCGAGCTGCCCGGACCGGAACACCGAATAGAGCAGGAACGTCGCGAAGCTGGTCTTGGTGGCCACCCCGGAGATCCCGGAGATCGACACGTGGGCGCCGCGGGTGCCGTCGAGGAAGTCGGCGTTGAGGAAGACCGGCACCCCGTCACGGCCGGTGCCCATCGGGACCCGCCGCTCCATCCGGTCGAAGTGCAGGGCGGCGTCACGCGCGTCACCGGACGCCCGGTGCACCACCGCGCCGGGGGCGGGCGGCACGTAGAGCTCCGGATCGACGCGGGTGGTGGTGATCTCGGCCGCCTCCTGCACCATCGCGGGCAGCGTGCCGTCGGCGATGGCGAACACGTCCGAGTCGAACTGGGCTCCCTCGTGCCGCGCGCGCACCTGGGTCACCACCCCGGCGATCGTCACCGGCTCGCGGTCCGGCAGGTCGCGCTTGGTGACCACGACGTCATCGAGCTGGAGATAGCTGCCCGGGGTGACCGCGGTCCAGAACTGCAGAGGCGTGGCGTCCGCAGTGCCCAGCACGCGTCCGACGGGGGAAGTTTCATCAGACACGGGGATCATGTTGCCTCAGAGGTACGACAAAATGCCCGCGCCCTCTGCTTTCCACTACCTGTGGTGTCCATCAGACGAGTTACGCACAAGATCTTGAACCCGTGTGTGAGGCGCGCCCTGGATCGAACCGATCGGCGCGGATCGGTCAATGACCGGGTGACGGGACACCCCTCATCGAAAGGGCGCCATGACACCAGCAGCCCGAAGCTCCCCGGTCGACACCGAACCGGACCTTCTCCTCATCCTGAGGTCCGCCGCCGACCCCGAGACCTTCGGCCGGATCTTCGACCGGCACGCCGACGCGATCCACCGGTACCTGACCCGGCGGGTGGGGCGGGCGCTCGCCGACGATCTGACCGCGGAGACGTTCCTGATCGCCTTCCGCAGCCGGCACAGGTACGACGACGACCAGCCGGACGCCCTGCCGTGGCTCTACGGGATCGCCGCCAACCTGCTCCGCGGCCACCAGCGCACCGAGGTGCGGCAGTACCGGGCGCTCGCCCGTACCGGCGTCGACCCGGTTCCGTGGTCAACTCCGGGCGTACCGCAGGAAGAGCATGTCGTCGCGGGTCAGCGCGTGCCGTAACGACATCCGGCGCGGCGGCGCCGGCGGGCCGTGCGCGATCCGGCCCGCCGGGCCGCCCACCAGCAGCGGGGCGACCGTCAGGCACAGCTCGTCGACCAGATCGGCGGCGATCATCGAACCGAGCAGGCCGGGGCCGCCCTCGCAGAGCAGCTGGGTGGCCCCGCGCTCGTGCAGCAGCCGCACCCCGGCCGCCAGGTCCACCTCGTCGTCGCCGAGCCGGATCACCTCGGCCACCTCGGCGATCGGCGAGCCGGCCGGCGCCGCACGGTGGGTGAGCACGATCGGGCGGATCGGGGCGTCCGAGAAGATCAGCTGCTCCGGGTCCAGGTCGAGGGAGCCGGAGACGATCACCATGAGCGGGAACTCGGGCAGGCCGTGCGCCACCCGCCACCGCCGGGCCGGCGCGGTCAGCCGCAGCGCGTCGTACCCCTCGGCGCGGACCGTGCCGGCCGCCACGATCAGGGCGTCGCAGACCATCCGCAGGGTGTCGAAGACCTCCTTGTCGCCGGGCCCCTGGAGCCCGGCGGAGAGGCCGTCGACGGAGACCGCGCCGTCCGCGCTGGCGATGAAGTCGACCCGGAGGGTGGGCGAGTCCGCCCGCGGGTAGCAGGCGACGAGTTCGGCCGGGGAGGACGGCAGCCTAGGCATGACCGAGTGCACCGCAGCGAAGCAAGGGCCGCGAGGGCAGGCCCGGATAGCGAAGCAAGGGCCGCGAGGGCGTGCCCGGACGGACGGTCACGGGCCGGGTGGCCCGGTCACCGGCGGGACCGGCTCGGGCTCGCGGTGCTGGCAGTCGCACCAGGAGCCGCCCCGGCAGCCGTCGTGCCGCCGCTCCCGGCAGGCGTCACAGATCATGCCCCGAGCCTATCGCCCGCCCTTCCAGGCTGGAGCGTGTTGACTTCGGCCACTATGCGCGCCGGACGTCGACACGGGGGGAAGCCGCCGGGGTCCGACACCCGACCGGCGGCCCGGTCCGGAAGCCGTCCCCTCTTAACCTGGAGTTGTGATTCCGGGCATGTCCCGGCAGCTTGACGGCCGGGACACGGCTGTGCAACCGGTCCGAAACGCCGGTTGGGCAGGGTGTCGAGGCAGGACGGCGCCACCGGCCGTCGCGACGGGAGGAGCTTCATGTTGCTGCGGGTTCGAATCACCCTGCCGGACCGTCCCGGAGCGCTGGGCCAGGTCGCGCGCACCCTCGGGGTGGCCGGCGCCGACATCGTCCAGGTCGTGGTGCTGGAGCGGCTGGGCGGCCGGGCGGTCGACGACTTCACCGTGGTGTGGCCGGGCGCCTCCCGGGTCGAGCGGCTCCTCGCCGGGCTGGCCGCCATCCCCGGGGTGCAGGTGGACGGGGTGTGGAAGGCGATCGGGGCCCCGGTGAACGGCGGTCACGACGCCGAGCTGCTGGCCCAGGTCGCGGCGAACCCGGCGGACGGTCTGGCCACCCTGGTCGACGCGGTCCCCGGCCTGCTGGCCGCCGACTGGGCCGCCGCCGCGATGGTTCCGGCCGACTGGGCCACCCGCAACGGCGCCGGCGGTGGCACCGGGCCGGGCGTGATCTACGCCAGCTGGCGTGCCCCGTCCCCGCTGCGGCTGCCCGAGGTGACCCCGCTGCGGGCCCGCCCGATGACCGAGCCCGGCGGCGCGCGGTACGCGGTCGCCCCGTTCGGCCGGGCCGGGTTGGTGCTGGTGGTGGCACGGACCGATGACGACGACCTGCCGGCCGCCGCCTTCCACATCACCGAGGTGGACCGGATCGCCCAGCTGGTCCGGGCCGCCGCCGTCATCCTCGGCGACCGCCTGGACTCGGTGGTCACGCCGGCCACCGCCCAGCGAATGTGATCGTCCTAACCGCGGTCATCGAAGGTGAAGGCAATACCCGCGCAACAACGGCGGGGCACTCTGGAGGCCGGAGGAAAGGAGTGCCCCGAATGGCTTTGTGGCGTGTCAGGGCCACGGTCGACGACCGTCCCGGTTACCTCTCGGTGCTGACCGCGAGCCTCGCTCTGCGGTCGGTCAACATCCTCGCCGTCCAGGTGCACACCACCGAGGAGGGCGCGGTCGACGACTTCCTGGTGGACGCGCCGGACCAGCTGACCGAGGCCGATCTGCTGGCCGCGGTCGCCAAGGGTCGCGGGCGGGACGCGTTCGTGACCCGGGCCGACCCGCAGCGCCTGGCCGACCAGCCGACCCGTGCGCTGGCCCTGGCCGGCCGGCTGGTGCACGAGCCGGACTCGCTCGGCGAGACGCTCGCCGCCCTGCTGGACGCGACCGAGGTCCGCTGGCGGCCCGGTTCGCCGGACGACCGGCCCGGTTTCCACGGTGGCCGGATGACCCTGGCCGACCCGTCCGGCGGCTCGCTGGAGGTGCTGCGGGCGCTGCCCGCGTTCACCCCGGCCGAGTTCGCCCGGGCCCAGGCTCTGGTCGAGGTCGCCGCCACCATCCACCGCCGGCAGCGGGAGCAGGTCGCGCTGCTCCTGCCGGACGGCGCGGAGGTGGTGCTGCGGCCCGCCGGACCGGACGATCTGGCCGCCGTCGCCGAGTTCCACGACGAGTGCTCGCCGGTGACGCTGCGCCAGCGTTTCCCCGGCGGCGTCCCGGGCGAGGCCCGGCTGCGCCGCCTGCTGGAGCCGGCCGCCGGGCGGACCCTGCTCGCGGTCGCGCCGGGCGGCGCGGTGGTGGCGATGGCCGGCCTGGTCACCGAGGGCGACCTGGGTGAGCTGCACGTGCTGGTGACCGATGAGTGGCAGCGGCGCGGCCTCGGCACGGCGCTGCTGCGGCGGCTGCGGGCCCACGCGGCGAGGACCGGTGTGGTGGCGCTCGTCGCGCACACCGGTGCGGGGAACGCGGCCATGCTGCGCACCCTGCGCCGGGTCGGTTCCGGGCCGATCGAGCGGGACGGCGCGATGGTGACCGTCACCCTGCGCACAGCCCCGCAGCGGGTGACGGGCTGAGGCTCCCGTGTGTGCATCCCGGCCGTCGTACGCCCCTGGAACACACACGGGAAGTGGCCGTCAGCCGCGCCGCTCGCCGTGCTCCACACAGGTGGCGGTCCAGCCGGTCGGGACGACCTGCACCTTCATCCGGCGGCGGCAGTCCGGGCAGTAACGCGGCGGCTCCAGCTCCCGCGCCGACACGCACGCCGGGTGGGTGCCGGGTTCCCCGCACCGGTCGCAGTACATCAGAAGGTCGCCGACAGGGACTTGACCGGCATCTTCAGGTCTTTCAGCAGCTCCAGGTCGGCGGTGGCGGGCCGGCCCAGCGTGGTCAGGTAATTGCCGACGATCATCGCGTTGATGCCGCCGAGCAGACCGTCCCGGGTGCCCAGGTCGCCGAGCGTGATCTCACGGCCGCCGGCGTACCGCAGGATGGTCCTCGGCATCGCCAGCCGGAAGGCGGCGATGGCGCGCAACGCGTCGCGGCCCTCCACCACCGGGCGGTCACCGAAGGGGGTGCCCGGCCGCGGGCTGAGGAAGTTCAGCGGGACCTCGTGCGGGTCCAGTTCGGCCAGCTGGGCGGCGAACTCGGCGCGCTGCTCCAGGGTCTCGCCCATGCCGAGGATGCCGCCGCAGCAGACCTCCATGCCGGACTCGCGGACCATGGTCAGCGTGTCCCAGCGCTCCTCCCACGAGTGGGTGGTCACCACGTTCGGGAAGTAGGAGCGGCAGGTCTCCAGATTGTGGTTGTACCGGTGCACACCCATCTCGGCCAGCTCGTCGACCTGCCCCTGGCTCAGCATGCCGAGGCTGGCGGCGACCTGGATGTCGACCGCCTCCTTGATCGCCTTGACGCCGGCCCGCATCTGGTCCATCAGGCGCTGGTCCGGCCCGCGGACCGCGGCGACGATGCAGAACTCGGACGCGCCGGTGGCGGCGGTCTGCTTCGCGGCCTCCACGAGGGAGGGAATGTCGAGCCACACCGCCCGGACGGGGGATGCGAAAAGGCCCGACTGGGAGCAGAAATGACAGTCCTCGGGACAGCCACCGGTCTTCAGCGAGACGATGCCCTCGACCTCGACCTCCGGGCCGCACCACTTCATCCGGACGTCGTGGGCCAGTTGCAGCAGCTCCGGCAGGTCCTCGTCGGGGAGGCGCAGCACCTCAAGGATGTCCGCCTCGGCGAGACCGGCACCGTCGTCGAGCACCCGGGCACGGGCCCGGTCGAGGATCTCTGGCATGCCCGTACCCTACAGAGTTCCCAGCCCGGTAGGACTGTCAGAGCTGGGTGATAGTTTTCCGTTCCGGTGATCAATGGGGGTGTCTTGGCGGACTGGCTGGAGGAGATCGGCCGTCTGGCCCGCGAGCGGGCCAAGGCGGGGCTCACCCGTCAGTTGCGGCCGCGATCGGCCGGCGGCGCCGTCGTCGATCTGGCCGGCAACGACTATCTCGGTCTCTCCGATCACCCCCGGGTGGTCGACGGGGCACGGCAGGCGCTTGCGGCGTACGGGCTGGGCGCCACCGGATCCCGCCTGGTCCGCGGATCCACCGACGCCCACACCGCCCTCGAGGACGCCCTGGCCGGCTGGCTCGGCGCCGAGGCCGCCCTGGTCTTCTCCTCGGGTTACCTGGCCAACCTGGCAGTCGTCCGGGCCGTCGCCCCGGTCTGCGACCTGATCGTCTCGGACGCCTACAACCACGCGTCCCTGATCGACGGCTGCCGGATCGCCGGGACGCCGGTCAGGGTCGCCCCGCACAACGACCCGGCCGCCGTCGCCGCCCTGCTGGACGCCCATCCCGGCCGAGCCGCCGTGATCACCGAGTCGGTCTTCTCCGTCGACGGCGACCTCGCCCCGCTCACCGCCCTGCACGCGGTCACCTCGGCCCGCGGCGCGCTGCTGATCGTCGACGACGCGCACGCGCTCGGCCTCCTCGGCCCGCATGGGTCCGGCGGCGTCACGGCCGCCGGCCTGGCCGGGCAGCCGGACGTGATCATCACCGCCACGCTGTCCAAGGCGCTCGGTGGCGCCGGCGGTGTGGTGGCCGGTCCGGCGGCGTTCATCGGGCACCTGGTCGACACCGGCCGCACCTTCATCTACGACACCGCGCCACCCCCCGCCGTCGTCGCCGGGGTGCTCGCCGCCGTCGAGGTCGCTCAGGCCGCCGACGACCGGCGGGCCGTTCTGTTCCGCCGCGGCAAGCTGATCGCCGCCCGGATGCGGGACGCGGGATTCCCCACCCGCGACCCGGCCGCCGGGGTGCTGTCGGTGCCGGCGCCGGGGCCCGAGGCCGCCGTGGCCTGGGCCGCCAACTGCCGGGACCGCGGGGTGGCGGTCGGCTGTTTCCGGCCTCCGTCGACACCGGACGGCAGTTCGCGGCTGCGGCTGACCGTCAACGCGGGCGTGGCCGAGGAGGCTTTCGCCCGAGCCCTGACCGTGATCCTGGAGTGCGCACCGTGACCGCCGATCCCCCTCACCTGTCCGTGGTTCCGCCGCCCCCACGCCGCGGCGGCGGTCACGGGCTGCCGGACGTGACGCCGCGGACGGCCGCCACCCCGGAGCCGGACCCGTTGCAGGCGCACGGCGGGGGGCAGGCTCCGCCCGTACCCCCGCAGCCGGAGACCGCGCCCACCGCCGAACCGTCTCCGGAAGCACCGGCCCCGGCCACCGCCGAACCGTCTCCGGGAGCGCCGGCCCCGGCCACCGCCGAACCGTCTCCGGGAGCGCCGGCGCCGGCCACCGCCGAACCCGTGGAGAAGCGCGAACCGGAACCCGCGCGCCCCTCCGGCAGCCCGGACGAGTGGCACGGGATCGTGTTGGTCACCGGCACCGACACCGAGGTCGGCAAGACCATCGCCACCGCCGCGATGGCCGCCGCCGCCCAGGCCGCGGGCCAGCGTGTCGCGGTGATCAAACCCGGTCAGACCGGCATCGCGACCGGCGCGCCCACCGACGCCGAGGTGGTCACCCGCCTGGCCGGCCCGGAGACGGTGCGCACGCTCGCCGAATACCCCGAACCGCTGGCCCCGCTGGCCGCCGCCAAGGTGGCCGGGCTGCCCGCGCTGGACCTGTTCGACGTGGTCGACGCGATCCGGGCGGAGGCCGCGAAACACGATCTGGTGCTGGTCGAGGGCGCCGGCGGTCTGCTGGTGCCGATGGGCCTGCGTCCGTCCGGCGAGCCGTGGACCTTCGCCGACCTGGCCACCACCCTGGGCGCCAACATGATCGTGGTGGCGCGGGCCGGGCTCGGCACCCTCAACCACACCGCCCTCACGCTGGAGGCGCTGAACCGGCGTGCCGTCCCGGCCCGGGTGATCCTCGGCGCTTGGCCGGCCGAACCGGAGCTGGTCCACTGGGCCAACCTGGGCGAACTCGTCCCGTACCTGGTCGGCGCGCTGCCCGCGGGCGCCGGATCGATGGATCCGGGTGTGTTCCGGCGGTCCGCTCCGGGCTGGCTCACCCCCGCCCTGCACGGGGTGCTGGACAACTGGCGTGTCTGGGCGGAAGAGGCGGGATAGCGGGACACCCGGCACAATTGCAGGCTGGGGAGGGGATCCGCATGCACACTGGCCGAGTGGCTTTCACCCTGGCGATCGACTGTGGTGGTGGCGGGATCAAGGGTTCCGTCCTCGACGAGGCGGGGACCATGCGGGCCCAGCCGATCCGGGTGCCCACGCCCTATCCACTGCCGCCGGACCTGTTCGTGAAGACCCTGGTCGGGCTCGGCGGGCGGCTGCCGAACGCGGACCGGGTCACCGTCGGCATGCCCGGCATGATCCGGCACGGGGTGGTGGTCGCCACCCCGCACTACGTGACCCGCAGCGGGCCACGGACCAGGGTCGACCCGGAGCTGGTCGAGGCGTGGCACGGGTTCGACGCCCGGACCGCGCTGGCCGAGGCGTTCGGGCTGCCGACGCTGGTGCTCAACGACGCCGAGGTGCACGGCGCCGGGGTGGTCGCGGGCACCGGCTGCGAGCTGGTGCTGACCCTCGGCACCGGCCTGGGCTGCGCCCTCTTCGACGGCGGCGAGCTCGCCCCGCACCTGGAGATGTCGCAGGCGCCGGTGCGCTGGGGGATGTCCTACGACACGTACATCGGGGAGCACGAGCGCCGCCGCCTCGGTGACGCGCTCTGGTCGCGCCGGGTCCGCAACGTGGTCGAGGGCCTGCGCCCGGTCTTCCTCTGGGACCGCGTCTACCTCGGCGGCGGCAACTCCCGCCTGATCACCCCGACCCAGCTGGCCCGGATGGGCGACGACGTGGTGGTGGTCCCGAACACGGCCGGCATCGTCGGCGGCGTCCGCGCCTGGACCCTGGGTCAGGTCCGATGACCCCGGAAGCCGTTCTGCTGGACTTCGGCGGCGTCCTGGCCGACGCGCCGTTCCGCGCCGACCAGCCGGAACTCGTGCTGCGCATCTACAACCTGATCGACGGCGCGCTCGCCCCCGGCCGCATCCAGCAGTCGCTGAAGGACGGCGCCGCCGCCTACGCCCGCTGGCGTGACGAGGACTGGCCCGACGAGCTTCCGCAGCTCGACGTCTGGGAACGCTTCGTGATCGGCGACTGGCCCCGGCTGGCGCAGGCGCGGGTGCGTGGCGCGATCCCCCGGCTCAGCTACGCCTGGGCCCGGCGCGAGGGGTGGGCGCTGCGTCCCGGCATCCCCGAGTTCCTCGCCGCCTGCACCGAACGCGGCATCCACCTCGCCGTCGTCAGCAACACCCTGTCCGGCGCCGCCCACCGCGACTTCCTGGCGCACGCCGGCGTCGGCCATCTCTTCGACGTGCAGGTCTACAGCGACGAGGCGGGTGTCCGCAAACCCAACCCGCAGATGATCTGGACCGCCACCGACAGCCTCGGCATCGCCCCCGCCGCCTGCTGGTTCGTCGGCGACAGCCGCCGCCGCGACATCGCCTGTGCGCGCCGCGCCGACATCGGCACCGCCGTCCTGATGCCGTCCGGCCGCGCCGACGCCGGCGGAACCCAGGCCGAACCCGACCAGGTGGTCACCGACGGTCACGGTCTCCTGGCCCTTCTCTGACACCCTTTCCCGGTACGCCGTAGCCGGGTCCCGTGCCTCGCGGCGGCCACGGCAGGCGGTCCACCGGACCGTCCCCCGGACCCGGGTCATGCGAGGGGTCTCTCCGGCTGGTTGTCAGGAGGCGGTGACCTGCCAGACCTTGGTACGGCGGATCGGCATGCTCTCCAGTTCCTCGATGACCGGCACGTCGTAGACGGCCCGTTCGATCAGGCCGTCCGGCAGATAGGCGCGGCCCGGGTCACCGACGAGCACCAGGGCGCCGCGGCCGGCCGCCCGCCGCAGGAACGGCAGGACCCGGCCGGCCATCTCCCGGCTGTAGAAGACGTCGCCGGCCAGGACCACGCCGTACGTCTCGTCGCTGTCGAGCAGATCCGCCTCGACCGTCTCCACCCGCAGCCCGTTGGCTTCGGCGTTGGCCCGGGCCGCGGCCAGCGACAGCGGATCGATGTCGTTGGCGGTGACCGGATGCGCGCCGGCCCGGGCCGCGGCGACCGCCACCAGGCCGGAACCGGTGGCCAGGTCGAGGACGCTGCGCCCGGAGACCAGATCCGGGTCGTCGAGGATGTGCCGGGCCAGCGCCTGCCCACCGGCCCAGGCGAACGCCCAGAACGGCGGCGGCTGCTCGGCGCCGGACTCCTCGGTCGCCTCCCACAGGGCGATCGGGTCACCGGCCTGGTAGAGCCGGACCTCGGGAACGAACGGAACCGGCGCCAGGACGGTGTGGGCCTGGACGAATTCGAGAAGCACGCCCCGATTGTGCCGTTGTCGCTCAGATCCGTGCCCACCGGGCCGAACAGTCACGACGAGCACGCCCATCGGGAGGGAGCGCCGATGCCGACACGATGGCCGGCAACCATCTTCGGCGCCTGGATGGCGGTGCTCGGCGTGGCCTTCGGGTTGCAGGCGGCACTGCACGCCCCGATACGGCTGGCCGCGGGCGTCTCCGCGGTGGTGGCGATCAGCCTGGGGCTCCGGCGGAGCAGACCGGACGACGTACGTCCCTGGTGGGTCCTGGCCGGCGCCGTGATCCTCTCCGCCGCCGGCGGCGCGGCCGAGAGTGCCCCGTCCTGGATCACCGACTGGCTGCCGTGGCTGGAATCGGCCGGCACCGCCCTGCTGCTCGTCGCGTACGCCGTCCTGGCCGTCGCCCTGTCCGGTTTCGTCGACCAGCGCACCAGCTCGTCCCGGGACCGCGCCGGCCTGCTCGACGCGCTCACCGTCACCTCCGGCGTGGCGCTGCTGATCTGGACGTTCGTGGTCGGCCCCCGGATCGAGGGCTCGGTCGGCACCGGCTGGACCGAGATCGCCATGCCGGTCGCCGACCTGCTCTGCCTCGGGCTGCTCGTCCGGCTGGCGACCATGCCGGGCCGCCTGGTCGCGCCCGGCTACCTGCTCGGCGCCGGGGTGGTCGCGCTGCTCGCCGCCGACGTCGGCCGGGAATCCGGTTTCGGGCATCTGGCCCTCTACACGGCGGCCGGCATGGCGGCACTGATCCCGTCGATGGCCGAACTGACCCGCCCGGCCGAGGAGCCGGTCGCGGAGACCAGCAACGTCCGGCTGGTGATGCTCGGCGGGGCGGCCATGGTCGCGCCGACCGTGCTGCTGGTGAAGATGTTCCGGGACGGCCAGTTCGCCGGCCTGACCGTGGTGGCCGCGCTGAGCACGCTGATGGTGGCGCTGGTGCTGGCCCGGATGGCCGGCATCATGACGAGTCACCGGCAGGCGATGTCCCGGGAACGGGCGCTGCGCGAGGCGTCCGCGGCCCTGGTGTCGGCCAACGACAGCGAGGCAGTCGGCCTGGCGGTACGCACCGCGGTCGCCCAGCTGATCCCCGGCGACGTCCCGCACGGCGTGGTGCTCGCCATCACGATCACCCAGTCCGAGCCGCAGTCGCCGGAGGCCGCGGTGCAGGCGGCGGTGGACCGGGCCACCGGCACCGCGGCCCGTCTGGTCCCGACCCGGGAGGTGGACTGGGCCGTCGCGGTACGCCTCACCCAGTTCACCAAGACGCTGCGCTGCCCGATGGTGCTCAAGGACCGGCCGGGCGGGGATCCGCTGGTCGGCGTCCTGCACGTGGCCGCGCCGACCTGGGCGCTGCTGGAGCTGCAACGCTCGGTGGAGGTGCTGGCCGGGCAGGTGGCGCTCGCGCTGGAACGGATCGCCCTCGGCCAGGAGGTGGCCCGCCGCAACAGCGAGACCTACTTCCGGACCCTGATCCAGAACACCGCCGACGTCATCACGATCATCGACGAACAGGACCGGATCCGGTACGCCAGCCCGTCCGCGATCGGCGTCTTCGGCGGCGACCCGACCGGCGCCCGGCTGCCCGAGGTGATCCACCCCGGCGAACGGGACCGGCTGGCCGAGGTGCTCGCCGCGGTCCGCGGCGGCCACCAGCTGGACCAGCTGCTGGACTTCCGGGCCCGCAGCCACCGGCACGACGAGGTGCTGCTCGAACTGCACTGCCGCGACCTGCGCGCCGAACCGACGGTGGCCGGCCTGGTCATCACCATGCGGGACGTGACCGAGCAGCGCCGTCTCCAGAACGAACTGACCCATCAGGCGTTCCACGACGCGATGACCGGGCTGGCGAACCGGGTGCTCTTCAACGACCGGCTGCGGCACGCGGCGGCCCGCAGCGCCCGGGACGGCTCGGTGATCGGCGTGCTCTTCATCGACCTGGACGACTTCAAGATCGTGAACGACACGCTCGGCCACGCGGTCGGCGACCAGTTGCTGATCGCGGTGGCGCACCGGATCGCCGGGGCACTGCGCGCCGACGACACGGCCGCCCGGCTCGGCGGCGACGAGTTCGCCGCGCTCGTCGAGAACGTCAACGACCCCGGCGCCGTCGAGGAGACCGCCAACCGGATCTTCGCGGCGCTCGCCGAGCCGATCGTCACCGACGCCAAACCGCTGTACGCCGCCGCCAGCATCGGCATCACCACCACCCCCGAAGGCAGCGACGCCGACGAGCTGCTGCGACAGGCGGACCTGGCCCTGTACGTGGCCAAAGGCGCCGGCAAGAACCAGTGGCGGCGATACCAGGCACACCTGCACACCGAGATGGTGGAACGCCTGGAACTGCGGTCCGCGCTCGACCACGCCGTCAACGAAGGTCACTTCCTGCTGCACTACCAGCCGATCGTGGACCTGCCCACCGGAACGGCGGTCGGGTTCGAGGCCCTGGTCCGCTGGCACCACCCGAAACGCGGCATCGTCACCCCGGACCAGTTCATCGAGGTCGCCGAGGAGAGCGGACTGGTCGTCCCGATGGGCCGCTGGGTCCTGGAGGAGGCGCTGCGCACGGTCGCCGAGTGGCGGCGCATCCTGCCCCCCGGCCAGGCCCCGTACGTCAGCGTCAACGTGTCCGTCCGCCAGTTCCGGGAGAGCGGCTTCGTCGACCAGGTCCGGACGGCGCTCGCCCACACCGCGGTGCCGCCGCAGGCCCTCATCCTGGAGATCACCGAGACCCTGCTCGTCAAGGACGACGAACGGATCTGGACCGACCTCGGCGTCCTCCGCGAGATGGGCATCCGCATCGCCATCGACGACTTCGGCACCGGGTACTCGTCGCTCGGGTACCTGCGGCAGCGCCCGATCGACATCATCAAGATCGATAAGACCTTCATCGACGACATGGTCACCAGCTCACAGCCGATGGCCCTGGTCAGCGGCATCGTCAGCCTGGCACAGTCACTGGGCCTCACCGTGGTCGCCGAAGGCATCGAAAGCGCCACCCACCGGGAGGTGCTGGTGCGGCTCGGCTGCCCGCTCGGCCAGGGCTACCTGTTCTCCAGCCCACTCGGCCCCACCGAGGTGCTGGCCTGGCTCCGCAGCGCCCAGCCGATCGCCGTGTAGCACGGCCGCACGGATCGTCCGCCGTCGTCCACAGCGCCGCGCCGTCCACAGCCCACCCACCGAGCAACCCCGATCCCAGCGAGAATGACCAGCGGGGGTTCCCCCTGGGAGGGCGGGGTCGGCGGTGGGCGAGTTCGGCGGTGGGCGGGCTCTGCGGTCGGCGTTGGGCGGGCTCTGCGGTCGGCGTTGGGCGGGCTCGCCGCGGGCGGGCTCGCCGCGGGCGGCGTCGACACGGGCGACTTCGGCACGGGGCGGCCGACGGCGTACAGAATCGGTCAGTAGGGGTTGCCTGTGCCGGGAAGCCGGCCGCGCAGCAGGCCGCCGAACCGTCCGGGGAGCCCGGCGTCGTCCGCCATCGGCGGGCTCTCGGTGTGCGCATGGCCGGCGATGCCGGTGAGCAGTTCGCGGAACGCGTTGACGGCGTCGGTCCGCGGGCGCCAGCCGAGTTCGGCGGCGGCGCGGTCGCAGCTCATCAGCGGCGCCTTCAGCGCCAGGCGCACCCATCCCCGGTCCACCGGCTGCAGGCGTAGCTGCCAGGTCAGCGCGGCTGCTGCCTCCAGCAGAAGACCAGGGACCTTGAGGGGTACGCCGTGGAAAGCGCGCCCGATCAACTCGGCGTCGAGCACGGGGCCGGCGGCGATGTTGAAGGCGCCCCGCACGTCGGCCCGGAGCGCGCTCAGGTAGGCCTCGGCGACGTCATCGGCGTGCACCGCCTGCATGCGCAGCCCGGGGTTCGCGGGGACCACCGGGATCCGCCCGAACCGCAGCAGTCTTCCGGGCAGCAGCGGGCCGGCGAAGTAACGGGCGATCTCGGTTCCGGCGTCCCGCTGAAAGATCAGTCCCGGACGTAGCCGGACGATCCGCAGCGTCGGATGATCGGATTCGATCTCGTCGAGCATCCGTTCGACGAGGGCCTTGTGCCGGCTGTAGGAGGATTCCGCGACGCCGGTGCGCAGCCACGTCTCGCGCACGAACGCCTGCTTCGGGCCGGGGGCGTAGACGCCGACCGACGAGGCTTGCACGAGGGTGGGGACGCCGGATCGGATCGCGGCGCGGAAGACGGAGCGGCTGCCCAGCACATTGGTCCGGTACAGGCGGCGCGGATCGTGGCTGGGCTGGATCTGCCAGGCCAGGTTGACCACGGCGTCGGCGCCGGCGAAGGCGGCGGCGAGACGGTCGGGGGCGTCATCCGCGCCCACGTCGATCGAATGCCAGTTCAGGTCGGCGTACGGGCCGGTGGGGTCGGGCGTACGACGGGAGACGCCGACGATCTCGATGTCGGATTCGGAGTGGAGACGGCGCAGCAGGGCGGTGCCCACGTTGCCGCTGGCGCCCACGATCACTACACGCATGGTGCTGTGGAGTACCCCGGAGGGCGGGTTTGAACCACCCATTCCCGCCTTAAGGAAGTCTTTACCCGGCAGGTCAGCGCGGCATCATTTCCGGCGGCGGCTATTTTCGCGCGGCCCGTCCGGCATAGAGCCGGTCGGTGACGAACGGCAGCGCATTCGACAGCATGATCGCCGCCCGGTACTTTCCGGGGACGACCACCCGGCGCCGCGGCCGGTTCAGCGCCCGTTCCACCGCGGCCGCCACGATCTCCGGACCGGGCAGGCCGGAACGGTGCGCGGTCAGTTCCGTGGCGATGAATCCGGGCTCGACGAGGGTGACTCCGATTCCGGTGCCGGCGAGTTCCCGGCGTACCGAATCGTTGATCCCCCGCAACCCGAACTTGGTCGCCGAATAGACCCCGCCGATCCCGATCTCGCCGGCCACCGAGCCGATGTTCACAATCGAGCCGGAGCGCTGCTCGCGCATCACCGGGACGACCTCGCGCATCAACCGGATCGGGGCCATCAGATTCACCTCGACCATCGCGCGAACCTCCTCGTCCGCGGCCAGGATCGACGCGTCGCCGCCGACACCCGCATTGTTGATCAGGGCGTCGATCCGGCCGTTCACCGAACGGGCGCGGGTCACCAGCGCCCGCACGGCGCCCGGGTCGCTGACATCGGTGACCACCGGCAGAGCGGTGCCCCCGGCTGCGGCGATCTCGTCGGTCACGGCCTCCAGCTGCGCCGCACGGCGGGCGGCGAGGATGACGGTGTCACCACGGGCCGCGAGACGTACGGCGACGGCCCGGCCGATCCCGCTGGACGCCCCGGTGACGACGACGACGGCCACGACCCTCCCCTTTCGACGACGACAGCGCCGCCCGGATACTCCCGGACGGCGCCGTTTCCCGTCAATCTAGCGCTTGTTGTGGTACGCCTCGACGACGTTACTGGGGATCCGGCCACGCTCGGAGACCGGATAACCGTTCTTGTTGGCCCACTCCCGAATAGCCTGATTCTGGTCGCGGCTGGAACGGCTCGACGCCGCCGGAACGGCACGCCGCGCAGTGGTGGCGACGTTACCGTTACGACCCAGCCGGGTGGCCGCGGAGAGGAACGGTTCCAAAGCTTTGCGCAGCTTGCCGGCGTTCTTCTCGGACAGGTCGATCGTGTAGTTGACCCCGTCGAGACCGAATTCGACGGTGCGGTCCGCATCCCCGCCGTCGAGGTCGTCGGTCAGCACGGTAATAATCTGCTTGGCCATGGTTGTTCGCTCCTACGCCATGTTCATTCGAGTGACGTCCGGGCGTGCGCGCGAAGCCTGGCCGCGAATGCTCGTCGTCGCATTCATTCTGTCGCCCTCATGGCAGCGAGTGCAAATTGCCCGTCTTGGCATGTCGCAATTGCCCGCACCGATCGGCCTCTCAGACCTTTTCAGGACCGTGAATGTGCGGTAACGTCCGTCTTGGGAGCGCTCCCAAGGCTCCGGGAGGGTCAATGAGCCGCGCCATCCGAGTCGCACTGACCGCCCTCGTGGCATTCGCGGGGCCACCGCGATCACCGCGCCCCGCCTAGATCCGCTCCAGCCCGGAGCGTAGGCGATCCCCCACACCGGGCGCCACCAGCCACCATCCCCGATCCCGAGCCGCCTCGTCGCCGATTCTCCGGTGCCGGGGCGGTTCGCCGTTTCCGGGCCACACTTCCCCAGCGCCCCTTCAGCCCACCGCCGCCCCACCGCCACCGATCCCGCAGCCGGGGGATAGGGAACCGTCCGCGCCGCAGCGGATCTTGCCCGGCCGGTTCTCACTGCCCTCTCCGCCACTCGAGAGAGCAGTGACACAAACCGTGATAACCAGCCCAGTTCCCGGCTGGTCGCCAGCGCTGTCTCACCGCCGCCGAGACAAGCAGTGACCCTGCTGGGCAATTGCTTACCCGCCGGTTGTCGATCTTGCGAGGTTGTGGTGAACCGGTTCGCCCGAAACTCACTAGATCTCGCGCGTAAGGGGTGGGAAGGGTGCCTCCGTCGCGGGCGGGCGGTTCCGTCCACTGGGTTGGATCGGTTGAGCGCGTGGTGGCGCGGACAGCGGAATCTCCACGTTCGACAAAAGGGCGGCGAATCGGCCAGCAAGGTCAGCAGTGAGAACCAGCCGGGGACTTCCGGCTGGTCGTCAGCGCTGTCTCACCCCGAGACAGCAGTGAGAACCAGCTGGAAGGAACTGGCACCGGGCCGCCCGCCCGTGACAGGCAGTCCCGCGGGGAGCGGACGGACGAGGGTGGGGCGCAGAAACGGGCGGAGGGCAACGGGGATGAAAGCGGATCGGCGGCGGCCCGGACAGTCGTCGCCAGCGAGGAAACCGAAGGCTGGAAGCCCGGGGCCCTACGACCGGGAACCGCCCTACACGTCACCCCGCCGACGGGAGGCACCCACCCGGCCCCCGGCATCAGCGGCGAAGCCGGCCCGGGAGCGGCGCCTTTCGCTTGCCGAAGGCGACTGGCAAGTGGCACACGGGGGCGGGGGATCCGGGCCGCGAGTGGCCGACACGAGGAGCGGGTTCGTGGTCGGCGGGATGGACGGGCTCGTGGTCGGTGGGATGGGAGAGTTCGCCTTCGGCGAACCGTGATGGCCGGAAGCGACGAAAGGCTGTAAGCATGTAATCAGGTAAGCCAAGGGAGGATGCCATGCGAGTTCGATTCGCTCCGCCCGGTGGGCGGGCTGAGCCGCCCAACGCTGACGATGCCGCCGCCTGGATCACCGGTGCGATCCCGGACGGATGGTTCACCGAGCAGCCCGAGATCGTCATCGACCGCGACGAGATCATCATCTGGGGGCGACTGCCCCGGCCCGAGCTGGGCGAGGACCCCACCGACGCCGACCGGGCGGCGGGTCAGGCCGGGCGGATCACCCAGTTCCGCGAGGACACCCGGGACGGCCGGATCCGGGTCGCCCGCCAGATCGAGCACCGTTACCAGCGCAAGGTCGCCTGGGGAGTCCGCTGCGGCGACACCTCGGAGCTTTTCACCCACCTGTCCGCCCCCGTGATGACGCGGCTTCGGCAGCCGGAGCGCCAGGTTCTCGACACCCTCGTCGACGCGGGCGTGGCCCGGTCCCGTTCCGAGGCGCTGGCCTGGTGCGTCAAGCTCGTCGGCCGGCACACCGAGGACTGGCTCACCGAGCTCCGCACCGCCATGACCCACGTCGACGAGCTCCGACGGCGCGGCCCGGACGCCTGACGGCTTCCACCGTCCGCGCCGAGAGTCGGGTGCTCGACATCGCCGGAGATCCGCCGCTGCCAACACGGACATCTGACGTCCACGCACGTCGAGGGCTGTCGGATCGGCGGCGGATCCCGCGGGGCAGGCCGCTCCCCGTCGACCCGGCCACCACCGGCGGATCGCGGTCAGCCGATGGCGCCGAGAGCTGATGTGGGCGGAGATATCCGCACTCCGGCCACACGAGCCGGGATGCGGGTCACGGGTTCCGATCGCGGCGTTGGCGAGCCCGGGTGCGACCCGCCGGCACCGAGCAGGTCTTCAAGTGTGTGCGGTTGGCTTCTCAGCGAGGGAACGAAAGATCGGTCTCCGGTCGACCGCGACGATCCACGCCACCCGCCGTCAAGATCACGGCCGAGGACGACGGCGCCGGCCAGCGCCGGAACTGCAGAACCCGCCTGAGGGCCGACAAGGGCGAACAAGCCACCCTGGAGGACCGCCGGCGACCGGAGACCACGACGACGACCGGCGCCCGAACGGCATGCCGCCCCACCCGAAGGCCGGCAGGACGAACGAGACACAGCCGTCCGTGTCCTTGCGACGCCCGTGCCGTGTGTGAAAGCCGGCCGCTGGGCCGGTTGACATAACGCCTTCATTCAAGGCGTGAGCTGCGGTGACGGCCGACTTTCGAGTCAGCAGAAGAACCGACGGCGGCGAAAACCACAGCGTCGTCCACCACCCGAACGACCGAACCCGCCCTGAAGATCGCCAGGGCGGACATGCCACCGCAGGAGAACCGCCGGCGACCGGAGACCACGACGACGACCGGCGCCCGAACGGCATGCCCCCCGAACGCCGGCAGGGACGAACGAGACACAGCGGAAGAACCGACAGCAACCCGAGACCACAGCAACGACCAGTGCCCGAACGGTGTGCCCTCGACCCGAAGGCGGGCAGGGGAAGGGCGGCCGGACGGGCTCGGGGCCGGTCCAGTGGTGGCACGGGCGGGGTCCGTAGGGTGGGTGCCGTGCTTCGTGAGGTAACCGCCATCCGGTATGTCACTCCCCTCCGGGAAGGTGGGTCGCTGCCCGGCGTCGTCGAAGCCGACGACCTCGGGACGTACGTGGTGAAGTTCCGCGGAGCCGGTCAGGGCCCCCGTGCCCTGGTCGCCGAGGTGATCGCCGGGGAACTGGCGCGGCGGCTGGGGCTGCCGGTGCCGGAGCTGGCCCGGGTGGAGCTGGATCCGGTGGTGGCGCGGGCCGAGCCGGACGAAGAGGTCCAGGAGCTGATCAAGGCCAGTGCCGGGGGCAACCTCGGGATGGACTTCCTGCCGGGGGCGCTGGGTTACGACCCGGTGGCGCACCCGGTCGACGCGGGGCTGGCCAGCCGGGTGGTGGTGTTCGACGCGTTCGTGGAGAACGTGGACCGCAGCTGGCGGAACCCGAACCTGCTGATCTGGCACGGTGGCCTGTGGCTGATCGATCACGGGGCGACGCTGTATTTCCACCACAACTGGCCGCGCGCCGAGAACGTGGTGCACCGCCCGTACAAGTGGGACGATCACGTGCTCAAACCGTATGCCACCGAAGTCGCCTCGGAAGGGCCGCGGCTGGCGGCCCGGATCACGCCGGACCTGCTGACCGAAGTCATCGGCCTGGTGCCGGAGGAGTGGCTGGAGGACGGCGACCGGGACGCCTATCTGAACCACCTGTCGCGCCGGGCCGCGCAGCCGGAGGCGTGGCTGCCGTGACACCCCGACTCACTCCTTACGAGTACGCGATCATCCAGGCCGTGCCCCGGATCGAACGCGGCGAGCTGATCAACGTCGGTGTGCTTCTGTACAGCCAGCGGCACGATTTCCTGTCGGCGCTGACCCACCTGGACGAGGCGCGGCTGCGGGCGCTGGACCCGGCCGCCGACGTCGACGGGATCCGGGCGGCGCTGGACGCCTGGGACCGGACCTGCGCCGGCGGCGGCGCGTCGGAGCAGATGCGGCTCGGCGAACGTTTCCGCTGGCTGGTGGCGCCGCGCAGCACGATCCTGCGGGCCGGGCCGGTCCACATGGGACTGGCCGCCGACCCCGGCGCCGAACTGCGAAGGCTCGTGGACCTGCTGGTCCGTTGAATCGACCGGCGGGAGAAGGTCAGCGCCGCTCGCGCAGGTCGACGTCGTAGCTGATGCCGCGAGGTGAATGGCAGGTGACGACGTCGCCGGGCCGCACGCGCGGGTCGGACGAATAACGCTCGGCCAGTTTGCGCTCGGCGGCCTGATCACCGGCGTCCGCGTCGATCAGCAGGGCGGCGATCTCGTCGAGCAGGGCGACATCGCCGGACTCCCACGGTGGCAGGGTCGCCCACGCCTCCTCGACCGACCGGCCGCCCAGTCCGGCGAGCACTCGTGCGGGCTCACCCCAGAAGTCCCACAGCAGCAGCTCGTCACCGCGGCGGTGGGCGAGCTCGGTCAGCACGTATTGCCCGATCATCAGGGGGCCGCGGATCGGCAGGGCGGGATCGACGCCGTACGTCGAAGGGTCGTCGTCGCCGAGCCGGAACGCCCGCCAGGACTGGGCCGCCGTCCGCAGACCGCCCGGCCCGAGGGGCACGTCGGCCACGTCGACCGGGAACCCGGCGGCCGGGTCGAGCTGGGCGTCGGTGGCGACCCAGCGGGTGCCGTCGTGGTACTCCACCACGACGTGGTCGGTGTGGAAGCCCTCGTGGAAGTAGTCGGCGAAGCCGACCCGGCTGCGGGCGGGGATCCCGTTCGCCCGCAGCGCGGCGACGGTGAGCAGGGTGAAGTCACGGCAGCAGCCGACGATCCGGTCCTCGGGCGGGCGCGGGGCGCCGAGCGGCTCGCCCGGCGGGAGGGCGTCGAGCATCGTCTCCACCCAGCGGCTGTCGATCTCGGTGAGCCGCCGGGGCGGGAAGTCGATGCCGGAGGCGCGGTAGTGGACGACCGTGTTGCGGACGACGGCGCCGATCGCGGCGACCTCGGCGGGCAGCGCCGCCACGTCGGCGGGCAGCGCGGTGAGCCGGCTGAGGTGCCGGCCGGGGTCGGAGAATCGGGTCTGTCGGGTGTAGTCCATCAGCTCATCCCTCGAACGGTTGGGCGACGTGTGTGAACGGGTCGGCTCCGGTGAGCCGGTCCCAGTTGTCCAGGTAGATCTCGCGGGGCGGCGCGGTGCGGATCAGGCCGGCCGTCCGGACGTGGGTCTCGACCGCCTCGTACGCCTGCAGGATCCGGGGGTAGAAGCAGTCGTCCCGGGTGACCTCGGCGAAGGCCACCAGGTGCTCCGGCTCCATCCGGATGGTGAGCCGCCCGGCCGGCTCGGCCGTCCCGGTGAACGGCACGCAGACCTCGACGGGAGCCTCGCAGTCGGGCGTCACCTGGCCGTGATAGATCGCCCAGTGCTCGCCGGTCGTCGCGGCGCCCTGCTCCTCCAGACGGCGGCGGATCTCCCACTCGGCGGCGCCCATGCCCGGGACGAGACCCTGCTGGTCGGTCTCGAAACGCAGGGTCGCGACCTTGCGGGCCGGCTGCAGGACGGTGTGCACGGGGTAGGAGATGTCGGGCTCGTCGCCGTGCGCGAGCCGGGTGCGCAGCCATCGATAGCCGTCGCGGCGGGCGGCGATCGCGGCCTCCTCGGTGGACCACCACCGGTCGAGCCGGGTGACCGCCTCGGCGTCGGGCAGGCCGAGCATGTCGCCGATCACGGCGAGCGGCATGCCGAGCCGCCGCAGCAGACTGATCCGCCCGGCTCGGTCGAGCTGGACGGAGGTGTAGCGCCGGTAGCCGCTCGGCTCCACCTCGGCCGGTGGGAGCAGGCCGGACGCCTCGTAGAGCCGCAGCGCCTTGATGGAGAGCCCGGTCCGCCGCCCGAACTCTCCGATGGTCATCGACCCGTCCCCCCGTACCGTCATGGGTTTGATGGTGAGGTCTGCCCCAGGGGACGAGTAAAGAGGGCACACTGATCGGATGCAGCTCCCGCTGAACCCGCCGGTCAAGCCGATGCTCGCCAAACCCGTCGCGGACATCCCGCCCGGCCAGATCTACGAGCCCAAATGGGACGGATTCCGGTCGATCGTCTTCCGGGACGGTGACGAGGTGGAGATCGGCAGCCGCAACGAGAAGCCGATGACCCGCTACTTCCCGGAGGTGGTGGAGGCGGTGCTGGGCAACCTCCCGGAGCGGGTGGTGATCGACGGCGAGGTGATCGTCGCCGACACCGGGCGGAACACTCTCGACTTCGAGGCCCTCCAGCAGCGCATCCATCCCGCGGCCAGCCGGGTGAAGCTGCTGGCCGAGCAGACGCCCGCGAGTTTCGTGGCGTTCGATCTGCTGGCGCTGGGCGACGAGGACCTGACCGAGCTGCCGTTCCACAAGCGACGCGAGATGCTGGTGAAGGCCCTGGAGAACGCCAAGCCCCCGGTGTACGTGACTCCGGCGACCGATGATCTCGACACCGCCCGCCGGTGGTTCGCCGAGTTCGAGGGCGCCGGGCTCGACGGCCTGATCGCCAAGGGCCGGGATCTGACCTATCAGCCGGACAAGCGGGTGATGTCGAAGATCAAGCACAAGCGGACGGCGGACTGCGTGGTCGCCGGTTACCGGGTGCACAAGTCGGCGGAGAACCGGATCGGCTCGCTGCTGCTCGGCCTGCACGACGAGCGGGGCGTCCTGGTCAGCGTCGGGGTGATCGGCTCGTTCCCGATGAAGGTCCGGGAGGAGCTGTTCGCGGAGCTGCAGCCGCTGGTCACCACGTTCGAGGATCATCCGTGGAACTGGGCGGCGCACGAGCAGGGTGAGCGGACCCCGCGCAAGAACGAGGTGAGCCGGTGGAACGCGGGCAAGGATCTGTCCTTCGTCCCGCTGCGGCCGGAGCGGGTGGTCGAGGTCCGCTACGACTACATGGAGGGCGTCCGGTTCCGGCACACCGCCCAGTTCGAACGATGGCGCCCCGACCGCGAGCCGTCGACCTGCACCTACGAGCAGCTGGAGCGGCCGGTCCGGTTCGATCTCGCGGAGGTGCTGACCAGCCGTTGAGGATCGCCGTGGGGAGGACCGGATAGGGTTCGGGGCGTGGATCGTCGCTCGCGCCTGGCCGTCGCCCTCATGACCGTGCTGGTTCTGGCCACCGTCGCGGGGTGCACGCTGCCCTCGTTCGCGCCGGAGGGTTCCGAGGAGCCGGCCGTCCCGGGGGCCGCCGCTCCGAGCAGCGGCACGGGCACCCGGTGGCGGCCCTGTCCCGAGGTGCCCCGGGAGGTGGTGGGTGTCGCCTCCTCCGCCATGACGTACGAGTGCGCCACCGTCACGGTGCCCCGCGACTGGGCCACCCCGGCGAGCGCGGAGACGTACGACATCGCGCTTCTCCGCATCCGGTCGAAGAAGCAGAAGGCGGCGGACCGGATCGGGTCGCTGCTGATCAACCCGGGCGGGCCGGGCGGTTCCGGCATCGACATCGCCGTTTACCTGTCGTTCGGCCAGGCGCAGGGCGGCCTGCCGACCGAGATCACCGACCGGTTCGACATCGTCGGGTTCGACCCGCGCGGGGTGAGCCGGTCCAGCCCGGTCAAGTGCATCAGCGCCAAGGATCAGGACACGAGTTTCGCCGCCACCCCGGATCCGGCGGGTCAGGCCGAGTTCGACGCGGCCGTCGCGCTGAACCGGAAGGTGGCCGCCGACTGCGCCGGGAAGTACGGGGAGCGCCTGCGCACCTTCTCCACCGAGCAGGCGGCCCGTGACCTGGACGCGCTGCGCGCCGCGGTCGGCGACGAGAAACTCACCTACCTCGGATATTCGTACGGGACGCTGCTCGGCGCCACCTACGCCCAGCTGTTCCCGAAGAACGTGCGCGCCCTGGTGCTGGACGGCGCGGTCGACCCGACCGAGTCCTTCGTGTCCGGCTCCGAGCAGCAGGCGAAGGGCTTCGAGCGGGCCTTCACCAACTTCACCGGCTGGTGTGCGCGGAACGCGGCGAAGTGCCCGATCGCGCCGGACGCCCGCGGCGCGGTGACGGACGCGCTGGCCAAGGCGAAGGTGTCGCCGGTGACCGGCCCGGACGGGCGGGCGGCGACCGACGGCTGGGTGTTCGTGGGGCTGATCTCGTCGCTCTACACCGAGTCGGGCTGGGCTTACCTGGCCGAGGCGATCGCCGGTCTCCAGCAGGGCGACGCGGAGGGCATCTTCCAGCTCGCCGACCAGTACGCGGAACGCGAACCGGACGGCACCTACTCCAACATGTTCGACGCCAACCTGGCGGTGAACTGCGCGGACGCCGGCAAGACGCCGACCGCCGAGGAGGTCCGGCGGTTGCAGGGCGAGTGGCGGGCGAAGTACCCGCTGTTCGGCGCGGCGCTGGCCGTCGGGATGCTGCCGTGCGTGTTCTGGGCCGGTCAGCGGGACCCCTACCCGGCGGGCAAGGCGGTGGGCTCCCCGGACCTGCTGGTGGTGGGCACCACCGGGGACCCCGCGACGCCGTACGAGAACACCGCGGACCTGGCGAACATGCTGGGCGTCGGCCACGTGCTGACCTGGGAGGGCGAGGGGCACACCGCGTACCCGACGACGGCCTGTATCCGGGACGCGGTGGACGGTTACCTCATCGATCTGGAGCTGCCGCGGGAGGGTCTGCGCTGCCCGGCGAAGTGATGCCCTGACGGGCCGCCATCTCCTCCAGCAGCACCCGGGTGATCCGCAGGTTGGCCTTGAGCTCCTCCTGCTCCTCGTGCCGGAAGGCGTCGGTGTCGACGATCAGCTTGCTGGCGAAGTGCGCGGTGATCAGTGGGATCACCAGCAGGACCATGGCCGAGATGAGGATCCCGGCCATCAGCCGGGCGGGCCAGGTCTGTGGCGCGAAGTCGCCGTACCCGACGGTGGAGGCGGTGACCACCGCCCACCAGAGCGAGTCGCCGATCGACTTGCCCTCGAAGTGGTGGTAGAGGTAGCCGCAGATCACGATCAGCATGGAGTACGCGAGAAGTAGTCTCTTCGGTGAGTTGGCCAGCCAGACAAGCCCGCGGTACAGCATCCGGGGCAGGATGAGCAGCGCATTCATCTGGTCATGGTGCCCGAGGTGAACAACCCGCGACAGCCCGTGACAGGCTTTCGGCCATGAAGATCCGCATCGCCACCCGCGCCGACGTCCCGGCCGTCCTCCGCCTGCTCGCCGACGACGACCTCAGCCGGGCCCGCGGCTTCGGTGACGTGCCGGCGGAGATCGAGCCCGGAATCTGGGCGGCGTTCGAGGCGATCGACGCGGACGACCGCAACGAGCTGATCGTGGCGGAGGTGGACGGCGAGGTGATCGGCACGTGCCAGCTCACCTTCATCCCCGGGCTGAGCCGGGGCGGCGCCGAGCGCATGTCGATCGAGGCCGTGCGGATCCGCTCCGATCAGCGCGGCCGCGGGCTCGGCGGCGACCTGATCCGGTGGACGGTCGAGCGCGCCCGGGAGCGCGGCTGCCGGATGGCGCAGCTCACCACCGACAAGCGGCGCACCGACGCGCACCGGTTCTATGCCGCCCTGGGCTTCGAGGCGTCGCACGAGGGCATGAAGCTGGCCCTGTGACCGGCGACGGTCCGGACCGTGTGGGGATTCCGGGCGCGAACAGCGGCCGGACTCCACACGGGCTAACCCGATGACTTGAGGTCGCGGTCCTTGGAGGGCTGCACCCGCTTGGGCTCCCCGGGCATCTTCGGGTGGTCCGGCGGATAGGGCAGGTCGCCGAGACCGTCTCGCTCGTCCCGCGCGA
Source organism: Actinoplanes utahensis (assembly GCF_016862455.1). Lineage (GTDB taxonomy): Bacteria > Actinomycetota > Actinomycetes > Mycobacteriales > Micromonosporaceae > Actinoplanes > Actinoplanes utahensis. The sequence continues at coordinate 9,131 of NZ_BOMZ01000111.1, read as the reverse complement.
CCCACTCCAGCAGCGGGGTGAGGTCGTGCGCCACGTCGTCGATGCCGGCGTGCGGGTCGCCGCCCGCGGCGAACCGGGCCGGCATGGTCCGCAGGTCGAAGTCGTCCGGCTCGACGGTGGCCAGCTCGTCCCAGGTGACCGGGGCGGAGGCGGTGGCCCGGGCGTTGGCGCGCAGCGAGTAGGCGCAGGCGATGGTGCGGTCCCGGGCCATCTGGTTGTAGTCGAGGAAGACCCGCTCGCCGCGTTCCTCCTTCCACCAGGAGGTGGTGATGCCGGCCGGGTCGCGCCGCTCCACCTCGCGGGCCAGCGCGATCGCCGCCCGGCGCACGTCAACGAACGACCAGCGGGGCTCGATGCGCACATAGACGTGCACACCCCGGCCGCCGGAGGTCTTCGGGTAACCGGTCCAGCCGAGCTCGGCGAGGACCTCGCGGACCACACCGGCGGTGGCGACCACGTCCGGGAAACCGGTGCCGGGCTGCGGGTCGAGGTCGATGCGCAGCTCGTCCGGGGAGTCGGGGGCGCCGGCGCGGACCGGCCAGGGGTGGAACACCACGGTGCCCATCTGGGCGGCCCAGGCGACGTGGGCCAGGTCGGCGGGGCTGAGCTCGTCGGCCGTACGCATGCTCGGGAAGGCGATCTTCGCGGTCCTGATCCAGTCGGGAACGCCGCGGGTGGGGATCCGTTTCTGGAAGAACATCTCCCCCTCGATCCCGTCGGGGAAGCGCTGCAACGTGGTGGGACGGTCGCGCAGGGCGCGCAGGATGCCGTCGCCGACGGCCAGGTAATACTCGAAGACGTCCCGCTTGGTGAACCCGCGGGCCGGGAAGACGACCTTGTCGGGGCTGCTCAGGCGCACGGTGTGCCCGGCGATCTCGTGCTCTTCCGCGGCGGCTTTCGGCATGGTGTGAGCCTATGCCCCGAGAAGGCGCCAGGCCGCCCGTGAACCGGACGGCCTGGCGAGAAGAGGGTCAGGCGTTGCGGCGGCGGCGCGAGTAGAGCACGGCCGCGGCGCCGCCGGCCACCAGGAGGCCGCCGACGGCCAGGGTGCCGCCGAGCGCGTCGCCGGTGAGCGGCAGCGTCTCGCCCGAGCTGACGCCCGCGCCGCCGGTGGTGGCGCCGGGGACCGGGGTGACGGTCTCCGCGAGGGCGCCGCCCGGCGTGCCCTGGGTGACGGTGCCGGTCGGCGTGCTCGGCGTCTGGCTGGGGGTCTCGCTGGGGGTCTCGCTCGGCGCCTCGCCGGGGCCGTAACCGGGCTTGCCGCGGGTCGGGCCGGTGGCGGTGGTCGCCGGGGCGCCGCCGGCGGGCGGGACGGTGGCGACCGCGGCGGGCCCGGCGGGCGCCTCGGGGGCCTGCTGGACGTCGCCGTAACCGGCGTTGCCGCGCTGATCACCCGGCCCGGGACTGGGCGTGATGATCGCGTGACCGGCCTTGCCGGCGAGGTCAGCGGCGGCCGAGGCGGGCGCGCCGCCGAGGGCCAGGGCGACAAGGACGGTGGCACCGACCGTGGGGAGTCCAGCGGCCAGCCGACGCGAAAAGCTCATGAGGAGTATCCGTTCTGTTGCTGAAGGTACGGTTCCATGGTCGCACGAGAGCTTAACGTTAATTGCCCGATTTACCCGAAAAAAGCCCTCGGCGGGTCTTCACCCCGGAAGACCACCGAAACGGTGACTCCGCCACAAATGAGACAAAGCGAACACCTTCAGCTCGAACTGCGGGTCGGCCGCGAACAGCCCTCCGCTGTACGGGGCGTGCAACTGCACGCTGGCCCCGGAGTCCAGGTAGACCGAGACCACGTTGCGGCGCCCCCGCCGCTCCGCCCGCAGGTCGACGACCCGGCTCCAGGGCGCCACCCCCTCTGCGAAGACCGAGGAGGTACGGATCCCGCCGGCGCCCACCTCGACCCCGGTACGCCGCCCGGCCGCCAGACCCGCGACCGCCCCGATCAGCAGCGACCCGAGCACCAGCGCCGCCCACATCCACCCGGGCGGCCCCGAGCCGAACAGCGCGATGATCACCGCCATTCCGACACTCGCCACCGCGCCGAGCACGCCGAGGTAGAGACCGTGGCCGAACGCCTGCTGCGGGGTCGGCCGGAACGTCGCCGGGGATGCACCTTCCATGACCCCTCAACGGCGGGCGCACATCACATCCGGCGGACCGGACGTGCGACGTACGGTTGATGGCATGACGACCGATCTACCTACCACTCAGGAAGAATGGCGGGTCCGCCTGACCCCCGAGGAGTTCTGGGTCCTGCGCGAGGCCGGCACGGAGCGCGCCTGGAGTGGTGAGTACGTGGACACCAAGACCGAGGGCGTCTACAACTGCCGCGCCTGCGGCGCGGCGCTCTACCGGAGCGACAGCAAGTTCGACAGCCACTGCGGATGGCCCTCCTACGACGACGCCATCCCCGGCGCGGTCAAGGAGATCGAGGACCGCGGCCACGGCATGGTCCGCACGGAGATCAGGTGCGCCCGCTGCGATTCGCACCTGGGCCACGTGTTCCGGGGCGAGGGCTTCACCCCGAAGAACACGCGGCACTGTGTGAACAGCCTGTCGATCAGGCTGGATCCCGCCGCCTGAGGTCCTCGACGACGTAAGAGACGCCCGTGGGCGCCTCGACGACGGCCGACTCGGTGACGACCCACTCGTCACCGAGCTCCGGCGCGAAGGCATCCCCGGCGACCTCGATGTCGATCCTGGTCCGGACGATGTGCCCGGCCCGTGGCAGGAACTCCGCGTAGACCTCGGCACCGCCCATCACCCAGAAGTCATCGGGCTTCACGTCATCGAGTGAGTGGATCACCGTGGCGCCGGCGGCCGTCCACGCGGGGTTCCGCGTCAGGACGATGTTCTCCCGGCCGGGCAGCGGCTTGCGCGGCAGCGAGTCCCAGGTGGCCCGGCCCATCACGACCGCGGCGCCCATCGTCCGCTCCTTGAAGATCCGCTGCTCCCCCGGCACCCGCCACGGGATGGTGTTCCCCGCGCCGATCACCCGGTTCCGGGCCTCGGCCCAGATCATGTGGATGGTCATACCGCCACAGGGGCCTTGATCAGCGGGTGGTGCCGGTAATCCACCAGCGTGAAGTCCTCGAACTCGTGCTCGAAGAGGCTCGGGCGGGGCGCGATCTCCAGGCCGGGGAACGGGTACGGCTCCCGGGTGAGCTGCTCGCGTACCTGCTCGATGTGGTTGTTGTAGATGTGCACGTCACCGCCGACCCAGATGAAGTCACCGGGTGTCAGGCCGGTGTGCGCGGCGACCAAGTGGGTCAGCAGCGCGTAACTGGCGATGTTGAACGGCACGCCCAGGAACAGGTCGGCGCTGCGCTGGTAGAGCTGGCAGGAGAGCCGGCCGTCGGCCACGTGGAACTGGAACAGCGCGTGACACGGCGCGAGTGCCATATCCGGGATGTCCGACACGTTCCAGGCGGAGACGATCATCCGCCGCGAGTCCGGATCCGTCCGCAGCGTCTCCAGCACCTCCGCGAGCTGATCGACGTCACCGCGGGACGTCGGCCAGGAACGCCACTGCTTGCCGTAGACCGGGCCGAGATCGCCCGACGCGGAGGCCCACTCGTCCCAGATCGTGACGCCGCGCTCCTGAAGCCACCGCACGTTGGTGTCGCCGCGCAGGAACCAGAGCAGCTCCACGGCGAGCGACTTGAAGTGCACCCGCTTCGTGGTGATCAGTGGGAAACCCTGGGACAGGTCGTAACGGAGACGCTCACCGAAGAGGCTGAGCGTCCCCGTGCCGGTGCGGTCGCTCTTGGGAGTGCCGGACTCCAGAACCCGCCGCAGGAGATCTTCATATTGGGTGTCGACGGCCATCCGGTAAAACTAGCGGAGCTTCCCGCCGATGCCGACGATGCGCCGGGCCAGATGGTCCAGCGCGGCGAACTGCACCTCCGACAGCGGGGCGTCGTTGCTGCCGCCGGTGACGTGCGAGACGCCGTACGGGTTGCCGTCGGCGAACTTCAGCGGATCGGTGTACCCGGGCGCCACCACCACCCCGCCGAAGTGGTAGATCGTGTTGTAGAGGGCCAGCAGCGTGGACTCCTGGCCGCCGTGCTCGGTCATCGACGCGGTGAACCCGGCGTACGCCTTGTTCGCCAGCTGGCCCTGCGCCCACTGCGGTCCCAGCGTGTCGATGAACTGCTTGAGCTGGCTGGCGACGTTGCCGTACCGGGTCGGGGTGCCGAAGAGCACCGCATCCGCCCAGACCACGTCGTCGGCAGTCGCCTTCGGCTCGTCCTTGGTCCGGTCGAAGTGCTGGCTCCAGGCCGCGTTCGAGGCGATCGCCTCGGCCGGCGCGAGCTCGGGCACCTGGCGCAGGCGCACGTCGGCGCCGGCTTTCTCACCGGCCTCGCCGAGCCGCTGAGCCATCGCGTGGATGGTTCCCGTGGACGAGTAGTAAATGATCGCCAGCTTCACATCAGCCATGACACCAGGAGATCCCCTCGGCCCCCGGGCCGAAACGCTTATAGGTGAAGTTCGCTGCCGTCCTCGTCGTCCAGCCAGATGCCGTCGGTGGCGAGGTAGCGGAACTTGTAGGTCCCCGGGCCGAGGGACACGCTCACCGTCCGGGTGCCGTTGCGCCGCGCCTGGAGCTCGTGCCGGCCCGGCTCCCAGTCGTTGAAGTCGCCGACCACGCTGACCCGGCCGGCCGGCTCGGCGGCGGGCAAGCTGAAGGTCACCCGGGTCTTGTTGCCGAACAGCCTGCTTGTCTTGATCATCATGCCCTCCCAGCCTTCACCGGGTACAACGGCGGACAGCCGCGTATGTTGTGCCGATGCATCCCGAACCTCACGACGAGCTTCGAGTGGCCTCGTTCCGCGATCTGGACACCACCACCCTGTACAAGATTCTCAAACTGCGCAGCGTGGTTTTCGTGGTCGAGCAGGAATGCCCCTATCTCGACCCGGACGGACGCGACATCGAGCCCGGAACCCGGCACATCTGGTTCGAGAAGGGCGACGAGGTGCGGGCGTACCTGCGGGTCCTGGCCGATCCCGGCGCCGAGCGGATCGGCCGGGTGGTGACCGCGACGGACGCCCGCGGCGCCGGACTCGCCGCCCGGCTGATGGAGAAGGCCCTGGAGGTCATCGGGAACCGGCCGGCCGTGCTCGACGCGCAGGCGCACCTCACCGGTTTCTACGCGAGGTTCGGCTTCGAGACGGCCGGCCCGGAGTTCCTGGAGGACGGCATCCCCCACGTGCCCATGAAGCGGGCCGCCGGCTAGGGCAGGTGGGCGACCAGCTCGGTGACCGAGCGGCGGCGGCCGGTGTAGAACGGGACCTCCTCGCGCACGTGCCGCCGCGCGCCGGAGGCCCGCAGGTCACGCATCAGGTCGACGATCCGGTGCAGCTCGTCGGCCTCGAACGCGAGCATCCACTCGTAGTCGCCGAGCGCGAACGACGCCACCGTGTTGGCCCGCACGTCGGGGTATGGCCGGGCCATCCTGCCGTGCTCGGCGAGCAGCTGGCGGCGCTCCTCGTCGGGCAGCAGGTACCACTCGTAGGAACGCACGAACGGGTAGACGCAGATGTACGGCCGGGGCTCCTCGTCGGCCAGGAACGCCGGCAGGTGACTGCGGTTGAACTCGGCCGGGCGGTGCAGCGCCATCTGCGACCAGACCGGCTCCAGGTGACGGCCCAGCGCGGTCCGGCGGAACAGCCCGTAGGCGTCCTGCAGCGCGTCCGGCGAACTGGAGTGCCACCACACCATGATGTCGGCGTCGGCCCGCAGCCCGGACACGTCGTAGGTCCCGCGGATCGTCACGCCCTTGGCGCTGAGCTGCTCGAACAGCCCGTCGACCTCGGCGGCCAACTCGTCGCGGAGCGCCGGCAGCGGCGTGGCCGCCCGGAAGACCGACCACATGGTGTAACGGATCGTGGCGTTGAGCTCCTTGATCCGGGCCGCGTTGGTCTGCTGCTCTGTCATCGAATCCCCTCCAGGTACTTGCTCACATCGTCCGCCGCACGCTCTCCACTCGCCACACACACCGGGATGCCGACACCGTCGAACGCGGCCCCGGCCAGCGCCAGCCCCTCCGGCAGCCCGGCCCGCAGGCGCGCGACCCGGTCGGCGTGACCCGGCGCGTACTGCGGGAGGCCACCGCCCCAGCGCTGCACCCACGACTCCACCGGCGCCGGCAGTGGCACACCCAGCAGCTCGCCGAGCTCACGGTGGGCGATGGCGAGCAGCGAAGCGTCGTCCAGGTGCAGCCGCTCCTCCTCACCGGCCCGGCCCAGCGACGCCCGCACGATCACCGGACCGCCGGCCACGGCCAGGTGCGGCCATTTCGTGGTGAAGAAAGTCGCGGCCTTGACCAGCGTCCCCTCCCCCGGCGGCACCAGGAAACCGGACAGCTCCGGCAACTCCGTGCCGGGTGGCAGGGCCATCGCGGCGAGCGCCACACTCGCGTACTCCAGCTCCTCGGCCCGTCCGAGCAGCCGCGCCGCCGGCTTCGCCGGAACGGCCAGGATCACCGCGTCGGCCTCCTCGGTGCGCGGCGCGGGCGCCGGGCCGAGAGTCAGAAGCCAACGACCCCGCGGGGTACGGCTGAGCTCCCGCACCGTCTCCCCCAGCATCATCCGCGCCCCGGACGCCGCGGCGGCGGCCGCGACGAACCGGCTCATCCCGCCCTCGACGGCCGCGAACACCGGCCGCCCCGGCACCCGGCGGCTGCGCGACTGGGCGGCCCGGACCGCGCCGGCCAGGGTGTGCTCGGTCTCCGCGGTGTGCGCGAGCTGCGGCATGGTGACCCGCAGCGACAGCCGGTCGGCCCGGCCCGCGTAGACCCCGCCGAGCATCGGATCGACCAGCCGGTCCACCACCTCGGGCCCGTAACGCTCGCGGACCAGCGCGCCGACCGCGACGTCCTCGCCGGGCGCCAGCAGCGGCCGGCCGGAGTCCACGTCGGCGCCGTCGGCGGGCGCGGCCACACCGTCCAGCGCGGACAGGTCGCCGGGGACACCGACCAGGGTGCCGCCGGGGATCGGCGCGAGCCGGCCGCCGAACGCCAGCGCGGCGGGACGGGCGGCCGGATGCACCAGCGCGTCACCGAGGCCGAGCCGGCGGGCCAGGGCCACCGCCGCGGACTCGGCGCCGTCGGGGCCGCTGTTCAAGAACGACTCGGCGCCCCGCTCCACCGGCAGTCCACCCAGGTCACCGGTGTGGAGCTTGCCACCCAGGGCGGTGTTCCGCTCGTACACCACGATCTCGGCGGCGGGTGTCAGGTCGCGCGAGCGGACCGCGGCCGCAAGGCCCGCGATGCCGCCGCCGATGATCGCGATCCGCTTCCGCACGCTCTTCACACTCCCAGGTCGCGCCCGCTTCCGCCGAGCGGGGTCCGTCGCTGTGACGCGATCCTGCTCCCCCGGCGGCCCCGGCCTCCAGGGTCTCAGGACCCGGACACGTCGTGCACCAGCGCGACCAGCCGGGTCAGGACCTCCGGATCGGTCTCCGGCAGCACACCGTGACCGAGGTTGAAGACGTGGCCCGGAGCGGCCGCGCCCTGCTCGAGGATCCGCCTGGTCTCCCGCTCGACCGTCTCCCACCCGGCGAACAGGATCGCCGGGTCCAGGTTGCCCTGCACCGCGCGAGCCGGCCCGATCCGCTTGGTCGCCTCGTCCAGCGGGGTGCGCCAGTCCACCCCGACCACGTCGGCGCCGGCCTCACCCATCGCCTCCAGCAGCACCGCGGTGCCCACTCCGAAGTGGATCCGCGGCACCCCGGCGTCGGCCAGGCCGCCCAGCACGGCGGCCGAGTGCGGCATCACGTACCTGCGGTAGTCGGCCTCGGACAGGGCGCCCGCCCAGGAGTCGAAGAGCTGGACCGCGCTCACCCCGGCGTCGATCTGGACGCGCAGGAAGGTCAGCGTGATGTCGGCGAGGCGGGCGAGCAGCGCGTTCCACAGGTCGGGGGCGCCGTACATCATCGCCTTGGTCTTCAGGTAGGTCCGCGACGGACCGCCCTCGATCAGATAGCTGGCCAGCGTGAACGGCGCGCCGGCGAACCCGATCAGCGGCGTCGCGCCGAGCTCGGCGACCAGCAGCCGCACCGACTCGGTGACGAAGTCCACGTCGGCCGGGGTGATCGGGCGCAGCCGGGCCAGGTCGCCCTCGGCCCGGATCGGCTCGGCCACCACCGGGCCGGTGCCGGCGACGATGTCCAGATCGACACCGGCCGCCGCGATCGGCACCACGATGTCGCTGAAGAAGATCGCCGCGTCCACGTTGTGCCGGCGCACCGGCTGCAGGGTGATCTCGGTGACCAGGTCGGGCCGCCGGCACGACTCCAGCATGCCGACACCCGCCCGGATCTTCCGGTACTCCGGCAGGGACCGGCCGGCCTGCCGCATGAACCAGACCGGAGTGTGCGGGCCGGGCAGACCACGACAGGCCCGGACGAACGGGGAATCCTGGAGAACCGTCACCCGGCCATCCTGTCATGGGTCCGGCGCGCCCCGGCGGCGCGGCGAGCAGTGGCAGCCACTAGATCGGCATAGGCTGCCCCCATGGCGTCCCCCTCCGCTGCCCCCGAGGCGTTCACCCGCGCCGTTGCCGGGTTGCGCGCGGAGTCGCCGCGGCCGGAGATCCTGCTCGAGGAGATCGCCGCGCCCCAGCGGCTCGCGCCGTACTCGTTCGCCCTCAGCGCCACCGTGCTCCGCGCCGGTGACGAGGTGGCGAGCGGCCGGCTGATCCTGCTGCACGACCCGGCCGGGCACGACGCCTGGCAGGGCGATCTGCGCCTGGTCACGCTGATCACCGCGGAGCTGGAGGAGGATCTCGCCTCCGATCCGCTGCTGCCCGCGGTCGCCTGGACATGGCTGACCGACGGGCTGGACCAGCACGCGGCGGCGTACACGGCGATCGGCGGCACGGTCACCCAGACCGCGTCCACCCGCTTCGGCGAGCTGGCCGGCCCGGAGCCGACCGCCGACCTGGAGGTTCGTGCGTCCTGGACGCCCACCTCCGGCGACTTCGGCGCGCACCTGCGCGGCTGGTGCGTGATGCTGTCCTCGACGGCGGGGCTGCCGCCGCCGGGCGTCGCCTCCCTCAGCGACCGGCACCTGCTGAAGAGCTGATCTCCGGGCGCTGTCGCGCCCGGAGACCGCGCCCGGCCTC
>NZ_BOMZ01000110.1 GCF_016862455.1 Actinoplanes utahensis | reverse complement strand
CCGTCCCCAGGGCGGCGGCTACCAGGGTGGTGGCGACCGTGGCGGGTTCCGCGGCGGTGACCGGGACCGTGGCGGCTACCAGGGGCGTGACGACCGTGGCGGGTTCCGCGGTGGCGACCGGGACCGTGGCGGCTACCAGGGGCGTGACGACCGTGGGGGCTACCGTGGTGACGCCGACCAGCGCCCGCAGGACCGGGACGACAACGGGCAGGCGTCGTTCGAGGCTCCGGAGATTCCCGAGGAGATCACGGCTCTCGACCTCGACGAGGAGGTGCGCGCCGAGCTGGTGAGCCTGGCCCGCGACGTCTCCGACAAGGTCGCGCGGCACCTGGTCGCGGCCGGGACGATCATCGACGAGGACTCTGAGCTGGCGCTCAAGCACGCGATCGCGGCGCGGCGTCTCGCCTCGCGGATCGCGGTGGTGCGGGAGGCCGTCGGGCTGGCGGCGTACGCGGCCGGTGACTGGACGACCGCCATCGCTGAGCTGCGCACCTACCACCGGATGACCGGGCTGCAGACGCACCTGGCCGAGCTGGCCGACTGCGAGCGGGCGCTGGGCCGTCCGGAGCGGGCCATCGACCTGTTCCGTGGCGCGGACGTCGCGAAGCTGGAGAAGGCCGGTGCGATCGAGCTGCTGATCGTGGCCGCCGGCGCCCGGGGCGACCTGGGGCAGCACGACGCGGCGGCGGCGATGCTGCAGGTCAAGGAGCTGACCGCGGACGAGGACGCCGAGTGGGCGGCGCGGCTGCGGTACGCGTACGCGGACGCTCTGCTGGCGGGCGGTCGTCGTGAGGAGGCGCGGGAGTGGTTCGCCCGGGCCGCCGCAGCCGACGAGGACCAGGTCACCGATGCGGCCGAGCGCCTGCTCGAGCTCGACGGCGTCACCATCGAGGGCGACGAGAACGACGAGGACGACGAGGACGAGGCGACCGGGAACGGCGCGTCGGCCGAGGCCGGCGACCGTGACGCCGACGAGTCGGACGACCGCGACGAGGACGAGGACGAGGACTTCGACGACGAGGACGACCTCGACGGCGAGTTCGAGGACGACGACGAGCGGGACGCGGTGGCTGTCGAGGACACCGACGTGAACACCGACGGGCTCGACGGCGAGGAGAAGGACGCGCCGGTGGTCACCGGTGGCGTCACCGACTCGCTGGATGCTCCGGCCGGCGCCGCGAAGCCGAGCGTGGACAGCGCCCTGGACGACGCGGCCGACGAGGCCGCGGACGAGAAGGCGGCTGTCGGCGGCGCGGTGACGGACTCGGTCGAGAAGGCCGACGACGACGCCGCTGACGACAAGGACGAGGAGAAGAAGCCGCAGGCATGAGCGATCACCTCGCCGGCGGCTACGACCTGGTCATCTTCGACCTGGACGGTGTCGTCCTCCTGATCGACAAGCCGATCCCGGGTGCGGCGGAGGCGGTGGAGCGGCTGCGTGCCGGCTCGACGCCGATCGCCTACGCGACGAACAACGCGTCCCGGCGGGCCGGCGAGGTGGCCGAACTGCTGAACGGCATGGGTGTGAGCGCGGAACCGGCCGAGGTGCTGACCTCGGCCGGCGCCGCGGCCGCCCTGCTCGCCGAGTGCCTGCCGGCCGGCGCGAAAGTGCTGGTGGTGGGCGCTGAGGCGCTGCGCGACGAGGTCCGCGACGCGGGCCTCGTGCCGGTGAGCGAGCTGGCGGACGAGCCGGTCGCGGTGGTTCAGGGATACGGGCCCGAGGTCGGCTGGAAGATCCTGGCCGAGGCGGCGCTGGCGGTACGGGCCGGGGCGACCTGGTTCGCCACCAACACCGACCGCACCCTGCCGAGCCCGCGCGGCCCGCTTCCGGGCAACGGCTCGCTGGTCGCCGTGCTGCGGACCGCCCTGGACCGGGACCCGGACGTGGTGGTCGGCAAGCCGCAGCCGGGACTGTTCCGGACCGCGGCGGCTCTCTCCGGCGCGCAGCGGCCCCTCGCCGTCGGGGATCGTCTCGACACCGACATCCAGGGCGCCGTCACCGCGGGCGTCGACAGCCTGCTGGTGCTCACCGGGGTCAGCGGCCCGGCGGACCTGCTGGCCGCGCCCGAGGACCGGCGCCCCACCTTCGTGACCGCCGACCTGTCGGGGCTTTTCGGCCCGGCTGACGACGCCCGGGTGCCCGTATCCGGCGGCGAGGCCGGCGGCTGGCGGGTCGCCCGAGACGGCGACCGGGCGGTCCTGTCCGGCTCCGGCGACCCGGTGACGGCGTTGCGCCTGCTCTGTGCGGTCACCTGGGACGGTGTCGCACCGTCCGCGATCACCGCGCACTCCCCTGAGGCCGGCGAACTGCTCCGCTCCTGGGGCCTCTGACCCGCATCGACGTACCGTGGCGCCGGACCCTCCTCGAGGAGGGTCCGGCGCCACGTTCGTATCCGGCACCCTCGTTCGAGTCGTTATCTTTCCGTTACCAATTGTCGAGAACTACCCCGCTCCCGGCCGCATCGCACCTGATGTAGCCGACACACCGTGCTCGGATCGGGCGCGGCGAACAGCGGGGGATTCGCATGAAGTTCAGCATCAAGGCGCTCGCCGTCGCCGGGGCTGTGGTCTCCTGGGCGGCGTTCCTGCCCGCGCCGGCTCAGGCCGCGGCCGCCACGGCCGGGACAGCGCGGATCGTCGATGGCAGTGCGGTGCATTTCACTGCCGCTCGCGGCGCCGCCAACGATCTCGTCATCACCCGCTCGGGGGCATCGTGACGCTCGACGACCGGGTCGCGATCCAGGCCGGCCCCGGCTGTTCGGCCGTCAAGGACGACCGGACCAGAGTGCGGTGCACCTCCCGGTCGAAGGTCGCGTTCGTCACGGTGGATCTCGCCGACGGCAACGACCGGTTCACCGATCGGGCCGGCATGATCGCCGACGTTCTCGGCGGCCCGGGCAACGACCGGATCACCGGCGGAGCGGGCTACGACAGCTTCGACGGCGGCCCCGGCAACGACGTCCTGGCCGGCGGCGGCGGCCGGGACAGCCTGAGCGGCGGAACCGGCAACGACCACCTCGACGGCGGCACGGACAACGACTACCTCAATGCCGACGCGGGCCGGGACGTGCTGCGCGGCGGGACCGGGCGGGACCTGGCCTACTACGGCTCCCGCACCGGCGCGGTGTACGTCGACATGGACGGGGCCAAGGGCGACGACGGCGCCCGCGGCGAGGGCGACAGCGTCGGCGCCGACGTCGAGGACCTCATCGGCGGGCGCGGCGCCGACCGGCTGATCGGCAACGCCGCCGGCAACCGGATCACCGGCGGGTACGGCAACGACTACATCGCCGGTGGTACGGGCCACGACATCCTCGTCGGCCAGTCCGGCAACGACACACTCCGTGGCGAGGCCGGGGACGACCACCTGATCGGCGAGCAGGACCCCGGCGCGTCGGACCCGGAGGGCGACCTGACCGACAACCCGCGGGCGCGCGACCACCTCGACGGGGGCACCCAGACCCGCCGGGGCGACATCTGTGACGCCGGGGCGTCCAGCACGCAGGTGAGCTGCGAGATTCGCCGCTGATCCGTGCGGGGTCGACCCGCACCGGCGCTCCGGCCCGGCGGCCGCGTTCCGGTCGTTCGCCGGGACCACCTCGCGTGGACGGGCACGGGCGGGTGAGGCGCGGCGGGGACGGCTCACGGCGTACCGGAAAGAGATTTTGCACGGGGGGATGCGGCCCGGGCCGCGCATCTTGCGGGATGCGCAGCCCGGGCCGCGTCGTTTTTCAGCGGCGGTGCATGCGGGTCAGGTCGGCCAGCAGGTGCGAGGCGCTGTGCGCGGCGTCGTCGGCCGGATGCGCCGAGACGGGGCCGGGGACCGGCTGGTAGCGGCGACGCCGCGGGAGCGGGGCGTCGCGGTCGATGTGCAGCAGCCCGTCGACGAAGGCGAGGACGGGGCCGCTCATCCAGTCGAAGGCGGGTACGGACACCTGCTCGGCGCGCTCGTGCACGTTGGCTGAGGTCAGCGTGGCGTCGAAGCGCGGGGGGCCGGGGTGGGCATGTTTCATGATCCCTCCCTGTGAAGGGCCGGCACGGCCGCCGGCCGTCGGGTTTCCTCAACCATCGTGGCACCGTTCGCGGTGGGGAGAACCGCCGTCGCGCCTTCTGCCTCACGAGCTGATCTTTGAACTCGCGCACCGGTCGTGCCCGTATCCCCGGGCACAACCGGTGCAGTGCGGTCGTCAGAGGAGCTTGCGGAGCTTGAGCAGGTCGAACGGATTCGCCTTGATGGAGATCTGGCGGGCGGCGAGGGCGCGCGTGATGTCCAGCTCGCCGCGGACCAGGGCGAGCAGATTGTCGCCGGTGGTGACCAGGGCGATCTTCGCCTTCGGGTCGTCGCCGTCGGCGATGTCGACCAGCCGGCCACCGGTGATCCGCCCGTGGAAGGCGGCGCCGAGATCGGTGATGCGGCAGGCGAGAGTGCGGTCCAGATCGAGCTTGCCGCGGGCCTCGGCGTTGGCGTCGAGTTTCGCGGCGAGGTCGTGCAGGGCTTGGCGGCAGTCATCCACGGTGGTGGCCATATGACCATCCTCCCTCACGACACCGGCACGGTACCTCAGGAGAATCCCGGAGGTGCCCGGTAGCGTGGCACCCGACGCGGCGAGAGGAGGCGGGACATGCCAGAGGCATGGCGGGCTTATCTGGACCTGGCACTCGGCTTGACGGAGGCCCCCCGGAAGAGGGCGCAGCAGGTCGCCGGGGAGTTGCTGACCCGGGGCGGGGCCACGGCGGCGCAGATGCAGGGCGTGGTGGAGGACCTGTTGTCGGCGAGCCTGGCCAACCGGGAGGCGTTGACGAACATCGTCCGCTACGAGGTGGACCGGGCGCTCGGGCGGGTCGGACTGGCCACCGCGGACGAGGTGTCCGATCTGACGTCGCGGGTGCACGACCTGGAGCGGCAGTTGCGGGAGGCGCGGGCCGGGGCTCAACCGGCGCCGTCAGTGGCTTCGGCCGTGGCGCCGACCCCGACCCCGGCGTCGGCCCCGGCCCCGGCCCCGGGCAAGAAGGCGGTCGCGAAGAAGGCCGTCAAACCGAAGCCGAACGCGATGCCGGCGGCGGCGCTCAGCCCGGCCACCGAGCCGGCGCCGACGGTGGCGCCGGTCAAGCGTGCGCGGGCCAAGCAGACTACGGCGCCCGCCAAGCGGGCCGCAGCAGCTGCTAAGCAGGCTGCGGCGCCCGCTGGGCAGACCGTGGCGCCCGCTGAGCAGGCTGTGGCGCCCGGTGGGCAGCCCGCGGCCAAGAAGGCGCCCGCCAAGCGGGCCGTGGCGCCCGTTGAGCAGACCCCGGCCAAGAAGGCGCCGGCCAAGCGTGCGCCGCGGAAGGCCACCGGTCCGGTCGTGGAGGCTGCCTCCACTCCGGTCGAGGCGCCTGCGGCTCCGGCCGAGAAGCCGGCGGCTCCGGTGAAGAAGGCGGCCGTGAAGCGGCCTCCGGTGACGGCTGTCCCGTTCGTGGAGCCGGTTCCGGTCGTGTCGCAGCCGGAGGGGACCGTGCCCGCTCCGGTGAGCCCGGTGACCGCTGCCGCCGCCGCCACCGAGGTGCCGCCGGCACCGCGGAAGACCGCGCCCCGGCGGCGGACCCCGGCGAAGGCCGTCGAGTCCGAGCCGCGGAAGGAAACCGGGCGCCGGGCGGCGCCGCGGAAGACCGCGCAGGTGCCCACTCAGCCGAAACCGGCCGGCGACAGCGTCAGCACGGCCGAGAGCACGGAGGCGTGACGCCGTGACCTATCCGAGCCCCGGTCCGCGTCCCGGTCCACCGACCGGCGGGTTCCGGCCGGGCCCGCCGTCCGCGGGCCCCCGGCCGGGTCCGGCGGGCGTGCCCGGGCCGCCGCCCGGAGCGGTGCGGCCGGCCTACTCCATGGGTGGCGGTACGGACGGCGAGGGGACCGGGCATCCCGCGGTGGACGCGGTGTTACGGTCGCTCGCCAACGCCGCGCGGCTGGCCCCGGCCGAGCAGATCGCCGAGTTCGAGGCCGCGCATCAGGTGCTTCAGGACACCCTGGCCAGCATCGACCGTTGAGGCCCGCCCAGCGACGGATCCCGTCGTCGTGAAAAGGGCCGCTGACCACCCCGTACCGATAAAAGGAATCTGATGGCCCGCCGTGCGCGTCTCGACGCCGAGCTCGTCCGTCGCAAGCTCGCCCGCTCCCGGGAACAGGCCGCCGCGCTCGTCGCGGACGGCCGGGTGCAGGTGCGCGGCACCGTCGCCCAGAAGGTGGCGGCGATGGTCGACCCGGCCGACCCGATCCTGGTCACCGGGGAGGACCCGCAGACGGAGTACGTGTCGCGCGGTGGCCACAAGCTGGCCGGCGCCCTGGCGGCGTTCGGCCCGGGTGGGCTGGCCGTGACCGGGCGGCGCTGCCTGGACGCGGGGGCGTCCACTGGCGGGTTCACCGACGTGCTGCTGCGAGCCGGCGCCCGGCAGGTGGTGGCGGTGGACGTCGGGTACGGGCAGCTGGCCTGGCCGATCCGCACCGACGAGCGGGTGGTGGTTCAGGAGCGCACCAACGTCCGCACGATCACGCCGGAGTCGATCGGCGGCCCGGTGGATCTGACCGTGGCGGACCTGTCGTTCATCTCGCTGCGGCTGGTGCTGCCGGCGCTGACCGCGTGCACCGCGGACGACGGCGATCTGGCGCTGATGGTGAAGCCGCAGTTCGAGGTCGGCAAGGAACGGGTCGGCGCGGGCGGGGTGGTCCGCGACTGGCGGCTGCGTGCCGAGGCCGTGCTGGACGTGGCGGCGGCCGCCGCCGGGTTGGGGCTGGGTGTGGCGGACGTGACCGCCAGCCCGCTGCCGGGCCCGAGCGGCAACGTGGAGTTCTTCGTGTGGTTCCGGCGGGACGCCCCGCCGGCTGATCCGGCCCGGGTCGAGGCAGTGGTCGAGGCCGGACCGCATGCTGTCGAGCTCTTGGAGGAGAGATGACGCGCTCGGCCCTGCTGGTGACGCACACCGGGCGTCGGCAGAGCACACAGCACGCCCGGGCGGTGGCGCTGGACCTGCTGGCGGCCGGCTTCGACGTGCGGGTGATCGCCGAGGAGGTCGACGACCTGGAGCTGCCGGAGGGGGTGCAGCCGGTCTACGGCCCGGACGCGGCCGAGGGCGTGGAGATCGTGCTGGCGCTCGGCGGTGACGGCACCTTCCTGCGCGCCGCCGAGCTGGCCCGGCCGTCGAAGACCCCGCTGCTCGGGATCAACCTGGGCAAGGTCGGTTTCCTGGCGGAGGCCGAGATCGAGCACATCGACCAGGCGGTCGCCGACGTGGTGGCCGGGGACTACACGGTCGACGAGCGGCTCACCCTGGACGTACGGGCCGAGTACGACGGCCGCCTGATCGCCGAGTCGTGGGCGCTCAACGAGGTGACCGTGGAGAAGGGGCAGCGGGCGCAGATGCTCGAACTGCTCGTGGACGTGGACGGGCGGCCGCTGTCCCGGTACGGCTGTGACGGTGTGGTGTGTGCCACACCGACGGGGTCGACGGCGTACGGGTTCTCCGCCGGCGGCCCGGTGGTCTGGCCCGAGGTGGAGGCGCTGATCCTGGTGCCGATCAGTGCGCACGCACTGTTCAGCCGGCCGATCGTGACCGCGCCCACGTCGACGTTCGTGGTGACCGTCGACCCGTACACCTCGTTCGCGGTGTTGTGCTGTGACGGGCGCCGCACCTGGGATCTGCCGCCGGGCACGACGGTCACCGTGGAACGCGGTCAGCTCCCGGTTCGCCTGGTCCGGCTGGCGCCGCGCCCGTTCACGGACACGCTGGTGGCGAAGTTCGGCCTGCCGGTCGTCGGCTGGCGAGGCAATCGACGCTGATCAGAGACCCCAGGGTTGGGCAATTGTCGGGGGGTCCCGATACTGTCTGGCTGTGCTGGAGGAACTGCGCATCACCGGGCTCGGCGTCATCGACGACACGACGCTTCGGCTCACATCCGGAATGAATGTCATCACCGGTGAGACCGGTGCCGGCAAGACGATGGTGGTGACCGGGCTCGGGTTGCTGTTCGGTGGCCGGGCCGACGCCGGCCGGGTCCGGGCCGATCCCGGCCGGGCCGTGGTGGAGGGCCGTCTGAAACTGCGCGGCACCCTGGGCGACGCGGTGCGGACCCGGATCACCGACGCCGGTGGCGAGGCCGACGACGACGGCTCGATCCTGCTGAGCCGCACGGTGACGGCCGAGGGCCGGTCCCGGGCGCACGTCGGTGGCCGCAGCATGCCGGTGTCCACGCTGAGCGAGCTCGGCGAGCAGATCCTGGCCGTGCACGGGCAGTCCGACCAGCTGCGCCTGCTGCGCCCGTCGGAGCAGCGGTCCGCACTCGACCGGTTCGCCGGCCCCGAGCACGAGAAGCTGATCGACACCTATCGGGAGGCGTTCGGCCGGTGGCGTGCCGTCGTCGACGACCTGGCCGACCGCAAGCGCAACGCCCGGCAGCGCTCCCAGGAGGCCGACCTGCTCAAGCTCGGCCTCGACGAGATCACCCGGGTGGACCCCCAGCCCGGCGAGGACGACGAGCTGCGCAACGAGGTGCAGCGTCTGGAGCACGCCGAGGGGTTGCGGGTCGCGGCCGCCCTGGCCGCGCAGGCCCTGGCCGGCGGCGTCGAGGCGGCCGACGACACCCCCGACGCGACCCAGCTCCTCGGTCTGGCCCGGCGCACCCTGGAGGGCCAGGCCGCGGTCGACTCGTCGCTGGGCGACCTGGCGGCCCGGATCGAGGAGGCCGCGACCCTGGCCGGTGACGTCGCCTCGGAGCTGTCGGGCTACCTGAGCTCGCTGGACGCCGATCCGGCCCGGCTGGAGGCCATCTACGAGCGGCGGGCCGCGCTGCGCGCCCTGACCCGGAAGTACGCCGACGACGTCGACGGTGTGATCGCCTGGGCGGAGAACGCCCGCACCAAGCTGAGCGAGCTGGACACCTCCGACGAGCTGCTCGAGGAGCTCGACAGGGAGCGGCAGCGCCTGGAGGCGGCGGTGGGCGAGCTGGCTGGGCGGCTGACCGCGGCCCGGCGGGAGGCGGCCGGCCGGTTCTCCGAGGCGGTCAGCGTGGAGCTGGCCGGGCTGGCGATGCCGCACTCCCGGGTCGAGGTGGCGGTGCTGACCCGGAGCCCGTCGCGGGACGAGCCGGCCGTGACCGTCGACGGCGAGACCCTGGCCGCCGGGGCGGACGGGGCCGACGAGGTGGAGCTGCGGCTGCACGCGCATCCGGGCGCTCCGGCACTGCCCCTGCAGAAGGGCGCCTCCGGCGGTGAGCTGTCCCGGGTGATGCTGGCGATCGAGGTGGTGTTCGCCGGCGCCGGTGGTCCGCCGACCCTGGTGTTCGACGAGGTCGACTCGGGAGTGGGCGGCACGGCCGCGGTGGAGATCGGGCGGCGACTGGCCCGCTTGGCGCGGACCCATCAGGTGCTGGTCGTGACGCACCTGCCGCAGGTCGCGGCCTTCGCCGATCGGCACCTGGTGGTGGCGAAAGACACCGGTGGAGCGATCACCACGAGTGGTGTGCGGATCGTGGAGGAGACCGAGCGAGCACGGGAATTGTCCCGGATGCTGGCGGGTCTGCCCGATTCGGATCTGGGTATCGCGCATGCCGAGGAGCTACTCTCCGTGGCTGCTCGGGAGAAACGCGCCTAATAGAGGTGAGCTGGCGCATGTCGCGGGGTGAACGGGTGCGGGGGCGTGTCAGGATGGCCGGGATGCGACTTCCCATTCCCACCCTGCGCCGGGCCAAGGGCGCCGAGCCCGGCCCGGTCTCCGGCGTGGCCCGGCTGGACCGGCGCACCAAGCGGCTGACCGGCCGGCTGCGGCCCGGTGAGATCGCGGTCATCGACCACGTCGACCTCGACCGGGTCGCCGCCGACTCGCTGGTGGCGTCCGGGGTGATGGCCGTGCTCAACGCGAAGCCGTCGATCTCGGGCCGCTATCCGAACCTGGGCCCCGAGGTGCTCATCCAGGGCGGGGTGATCCTCGTCGACGACCTCGGCGAGGACGTGTTCGCCGGTCTGCGCGAG
The DNA here is from genome assembly GCF_016862455.1 of Actinoplanes utahensis. Lineage (GTDB taxonomy): Bacteria > Actinomycetota > Actinomycetes > Mycobacteriales > Micromonosporaceae > Actinoplanes > Actinoplanes utahensis. The sequence continues at coordinate 79,821 of NZ_BOMZ01000110.1, read as the reverse complement.
GGCCAGACGGTCAGCATCGACGGCAGCACCGTGCTGGTCGACGGCGAGCCGGTCGCCACCGGTGCCCGGCAGGACGCGGAGACCGTCGCGAAGTCGATGGCCGACGCCCGCGAGGGCCTGTCGGTGCAGCTCGAGGCGTTCGCGGCGAACACGATGGACTATCTGAAGCAGGAGCGCGACCTCCTGCTCGACGGTGTCGGCGTGCCCGACGTGCAGACCCGCATCGGCGGCCGGCACGTGCTGATCGTCGTCCGGGGCTACGACTACAAGGAGGACCTGGAGGTTCTCCGGCCCTACATCCGGGAGTACAAACCGGTTTTGATCGGGGTGGACGGCGGCGCCGACGCCCTGGTGGAGAACGGCTACACCCCCGACATGATCATCGGCGACATGGACTCGGTCACCGACGACGTGCTGCGCTGCGGCGCCGAGATCGTCGTGCACGCCTATCCCGACGGCCGGGCCCCCGGCCTCAAACGGGTGGAGAACCTGGGCGTCGCCGCGCTGACCTTCCCGGCCGCGGCCACCAGCGAGGACCTGGCGATGCTGCTCGCCGACGAGAAGGGCGCGTCCCTGATCGTGGCCGTCGGCACGCATGCCAACCTGGTCGAGTTCCTCGACAAGGGCCGCGGCGGCATGGCCTCGACGTTCCTCACCCGGCTCAAGGTGGGCGGCAAGCTCGTCGACGCGAAAGGTGTGAGCCGGCTCTACCGGCAGAGCATCTCCGGGTCGGCGGTGCTGCTGCTGGTGCTGTCCGCGCTGGCCGCGATGGCCTCCGCCGTCGCGGTCAGTACGGTGGGGAAGGCCTATCTCACCGTCGTGTCCGAGTGGTGGGACAATCTGCTCTTCCAGCTCGGCAATCTTTTCTGAGGGTCTTCCGAGGGCATTGTGATCAACTTCCGGTACCACGTGGTGTCGCTCACCGCGGTCTTCCTCGCGCTCGCGATCGGCCTGGTGGTCGGCACCGCCGCCCTCAACGGCCCGGTCTCCGAGAACCTGCGCAACAACCTCGCCGCGCTCAACAAGGACAACAACGTCCGCCGTGAGCAGGTCAACAAGCTCAACGACGAGGTCAACCGCAACCAGGAGTTCGCCACCCAGATCGCCCCGGCGCTGCTCGGCGGCAAGCTGGCCGGCCGGAAACTGGCCGTGGTGGCGCTGCCCGGTGTCGAGGACCCGGCGAAGGGCGTCGTCGACATGCTCACCGTGGCCGGCGCGACGATCACCGCCCGGGTCGACGTCGAGGAGAAGTTCTTCGACCCGAACTTCGTCAACGAGCTGCTCGACCTGGCCGACCAGTCGTCGCGGCAGAGCATCCCGGCCGCCGGCCTGCCGATGAACAGCGACGGTGTGGAGACCGCGAGCGCGCTGCTGGCGCTGACCCTGCAGCAGGGCGCCACCAGCACCCCGCTGCCGGACGACGTGACCGCGGTGCTGACCGCCTTCGGCAAGGCCGGTTACCTCACCGTCTCCGACGGCGCGACCGGCGGCGCCGAGGCGGTCGTGCTGGTCGCCGGGGTGCCGGCTACCGACAAGGAAGCCGAGCGGAAGAGCCGGTTCGCGGTCACCATGGCCGACCAGTTCGCCAAGAACCGGCCGCTCGTGGTCGCCGGGGACGGCGCCGGCGACGGCAACCTGGTCGCCGCGATCCGCAACGACCCGACCCTGGTGCAGAAGATCTCCACGGTGGACAACGTGAGCACCGTGCAGGGTCAGGTCGCCACCGCGCTGGTCACCGTCGAGCGCCTGGTGCAGAACAAGACCGGGCAGTACGGGCTGGCCGCGGGCGCCACCTCGATCGTGCCGTCCGCCGCTCCGTAGCCGCACCCGTCTAGACTCTGCGCCCATGGCCTACCTCCGTTCCGCCGGTGTCGGCGCCCTGGTCGCAAGGACCGTGCTCGCCTGGATCCGGCAGGATCCGAAGGCCTCCGCCCTGGAGCGGACCAACTTCCGCGGCCGGACCGTGACGCTCGCCGGCGGTCCCGCGCTGGCGGCCGGCGCCACCATCGGCGCGGTCACCGGGGCGCGCACCGGCCGCCTGGCCGCCGCCGCGGTCGCCGCGGGCGGGGTCAGCGGCGCCGTCGGTTTCTACGACGATCTGGTCGGTGGCCGGCCCGACCAGAAAGCGTTCAAGGGCTTCGCCGGGCACCTCGGCGCGCTGCGCGAGGGCAAGGTGACCAGTGGCCTCCTCAAGATCGCGGGGGTGGGCGCGGCCGGGCTCGCCGCGTCCGCGCTGATCGGCAGCGACCGCCGGTCCCGCTTCGGCCGCGGCATGGACGTCCTGCTCGGCGCCGGGGTCATCGCCGGCACGGCCAACCTGCTCAACCTCTTCGACCTGCGGCCCGGCCGGGCGATCAAGGCCGCCGCGATCATCGGGACCCCGCTGGCCGCCGGCCGTAACGCGTCGATGACCGCGGGCACGCTCGGCGCGGGCGCGGCGCTGCTCTCCAGCGACCTGGACGAGGAGATCATGCTCGGCGACGCCGGGGCGAACTCGCTGGGCGCGCTGCTCGGCGTCGCCCTCGTCGCCCGCAGCGGCACGTCCGGGCGGGTGGCGGCGCTCGCGGCGCTGGCGGCGCTGACCGCGGCCAGCGAGAAGGTCAGCTTCACCAAGGTCATCCAGGACACGCCGTGGCTGCGTACGATCGACGAACTCGGCCGCCGGCCCCAGTGAGACCAGGCGATTCCTCCGGCGGGCGGCTCTCCTCCGCTTCGCCGGCTGCCGCAACCCCGAGTGATTCCTCCGCTTCGCCGGTTTCCGCAACCCCGAGTGATTCCTCCGCTTCGCGGGCTTCCTCCACCCCCGGTGGTACGGGGAGGAGCACGGTCGCCAAGCTCGCCGGCGCGGCCGCGCTGATCTCGGTGCTCACCGTGCTGGCCCGGCTCGCCGGGTTCGGCCGTACCACCGTGTTCTTCTACACCGTCGGCAACGACGGCCTGGCCAGCATCTATCTCGCCGCCAACCTGGTGCCGAACATCGTCTTCGAACTGGTCGCGGGCGGCGCCCTGGCCAGCCTGGTGGTGCCGCTGCTGGCCGGGGCGGTCGCGGCCGGTGACCGCGGACGGGTCGGACGGGTCGCCTCGGCACTGCTGACCTGGGTGCTCGTCCTGACGGTTCCACTCGCCGTCATCGTGTTCCTGCTGGCCGGCCCGATCACCGGACTGTTCAGCGGGGTGCCGCCGGAGCATCAGGAGGTCGCCGCCCGGATGCTGCGGATCTTCGCGCCGCAGCTGCCGCTGTACGGCATCGGGATCGTGCTGACCGGCGTCCTGCAGGCCCACCACCGGTTCGCCTGGCCGGTGATCGCGCCGCTGCTGTCCAGCGTGACGGTGATGACGGCGTACCTCGCCTATGCCGGGATCGACGGCGCCCGCACCGGGTTCGCCGGGCTCAGCCGGGCCGGGGAGCTGACCCTGTCGGTCGGCACCACCCTCGGCGTCGTCGCGCTCAGCCTGTGCCTGTTGATCCCGGTGGCCCGGCTGCGACTGCGGCTCCGGCCGTCGCTGACGTTCCCCGGCGGCGAGGGGCGGCAGGCGGTGCGGCTCGGCTGGGCGGGCGCCGTCACGGTCGGCGCCCAGCAGGCGGTCGCCGGACTGATCATGGTGCTGGCGTCCCTGCAGATGGCCGCGTACACCGGCGCCCAGACGCTGTTCCTGCTGCCGTGGGCGGTGCTGGCGGTTCCCCTGGCGACAGCCGTCTATCCACGGCTTTCCGCGGCCGTGGCGGCCGGTGACGAGACCGGCTACGCCACCGCGCTCGCCGGAACCGCCCGGTCGGTGGTGCTGCTCGCCGGGCTCGGCACCGCCGCGCTGGCCGGCCTCGCCGTCCCGATGGCCTTCCTGATGAACGCCCCCAACGGGGTTCCCGGCGTGATCGGTTTCGCGCCCGGGCTGCTCGGCTACGCGCTGTTCGCTCTGCTGTCCCGGGCGCTCTACGCACGTGGCGCCACGGTCGCGGCCGCTGTCGCCTCGGCCGTGGGCTGGCTCACCGCCGGCGTGGCCGTGATCGTCGTCACGACCGTCGTGGACGGGAGCCGGGAAGTGTTCGGGCTCGGTCTGGCCAGCGCGATCGGCATGTCGGTCACCGGGCTTTTGCTGATCCTGGCGGTCCGGCGGCACGCGGGCACCCCGGCGCTCGCCGGGCTGAGCCGGGCGCTGCTAGCCGCGGTACTGGCCGCGGCGGTCGCCGGGCTCGCCGGATGGGGCGTGGTGGCGGTGCTGGGGTCGGCGTTCTGGCCCGTTCCGGGCGTGTTCGGCAGCCTCGTGCAGGGCATCGCCGGTGGAGTGGCGGTCGCGGTGGTGTTCGCCGCGGTGGCCTGGGCCCTGGACCGCCGCGACATCGCTCCGCTGGTCACCACCCTGACCCGCCGCTTCCGCCGCTAGCCCTCGACCCCACCGTCGTCGCCGGTTCGTGGGCCTGTCCGCACAGCGGCGGATCTTGCCCGGGATGGTTCTCACTGCTGTGTCCCGCGCGTTGTGACAGGCGTAGGAGCCGGCCGGAAGGAACCCGGTGCCGGACTCGCCCGCCCGTCGACGGGCAACCTCCGGTGGGGCGCGCCAGCGGTGTGGGTCTGTTGACTTCGGGCGCCGTACACGCCGCAGGTGGACCCTGATCGCTGGGTGCGCCGACCGTTGGGGCGTGGAGTCAGCCAGCGCGCTGAACGGCGGAGACACGAGCCGGCTTTCTGCGGGGTGGCCGACCGCGGCGGCGGGTCGACCTCGGCCGTTATCCGGGCTGTAGGCACACGCTGTTCGCCGGGGCGTGCTGACGCCAGGTGTGTTGATTCGGGCCGCTATGTGCGCCGCACGTGCACACGCTGTGAGGGTGGGCCGGCTACGGCAGTGTGGGGAGTTCGGGCGACAGGTGGCGGAAGTGCACACGCTGTTCGAGGGGTGGGCCGGCAGCGGGGGTGCGGGGAGTTCGGGTGCGGTGGGTGGTGCAAGCGCACACGCGGTCGGTGGGGTGTGCGATGGACGGGTGGGCGGTGGTGTGAGACTGGGCCGCGCGGGATCGGGGTACGCGGACCGGTCCGGTGACGGGCGGACCAGCGGCCGGGTGACGGCCGCCGGAGGAGAGGGGTACACGGGGTCGTGAGCAGCGACGAGGGGTGGCGCGGCTCGGTCGTGCTGGTGGTCGCGTCGAGTACCGGCGGGATCGGGCAGCACGTCGCCTCACTGGCCCGGGGCCTGGTCGCCGGTGGGTGCCGGGTGCTGGTGTGCGGGCCGGCGGGGGTGGACCAGCACTTCGGGTTCTCGGCGTCGGGGCTGGAGTTCGCGGTCGTGGAGATTCCGGCCGACCCCGGGCCGCAGGACTCCGGCGCGATCCGTCAGCTGCGCCGGGCGGTCGCCGGGCGGGACGCCGAGGTGATCCACGCGCACGGGTTGCGGGCGGCTTTCGTGGCGTCGGTCGCACGGACCGGCGTACCCCTCGTGGTGACCTGGCACAACGCCGTCCTCGCGCGAGGCTTGAAAGGCCAGGCCGGTGCCCTGCTGGAGCGGATCGTGGCGCGCAACGCCGCGCTGACCCTGGGCGCCTCGGACGATCTGGTGCAGCGGGCGACCGCCCTCGGTGCGCGTAACGCGCGGCTGGGGCCGGTGGCGACGCCGCAACTGGCGCCGCCGAAGCGGAGCCGGTCGGCGGTGCGCGCCGAGTTCCAGGTGAAGGGTGACACCCCGCTGATCGTGTCGGTCGGGCGGCTGCACCCGCAGAAGAACTACGACATGCTCGTCGACGCCGCCGGCCGCTGGCGTGACCTGAGACCGCAGCCGGTGGTGGTGATCGCGGGTTCGGGGCCGAGTTACATGCCGCTGGCGCAGCGGGCGTCCCGGCTGCACGCCCCGGTGCATCTGCTCGGGCACCGCGCCGACGTGCCGGACCTGCTGGCCGGCGCCGATCTCGCGGTGATCACGAGTGACTGGGAGGCGCGGCAGTTGTTCGCGCAGGAGGCGCTGCACGCCGGCGTTCCGTTGATCACCACGGCGGTCGGCGGGCTGCCGGGCCTGGTGGGTGACGCGGCGGTGCAGATCCCGCCGCGCGACCCGGACGCCCTGGACGCCGCGGTCCGGCGGCTGCTGGCCGACCCGGAGTTGCGGGCCGACTACGCGGCCCGGGGCCCTCGGCAGGCCGCCACCTGGCCGGGCGAGGAGGACGTGGTCGCCGACGTCCGGTCGGCCTACGCGGAAGTCGCGGCGGTCCGCCGGTGAACCCTGGAGAAGACCCGGTGGGCCGGGGGAAAGAGCCGATGGACCCGGGAAAAGACCTGGTGGGTACGGGAAAAGACCCGGTGGGTACGGGAAAAGACCCGGTGGGTACGGGAGACGAGCCCGTGAGCGCGGGGAAGGAACCCGTGAGCGGGGGCAAGGAGCCGGCGAACGCGGGGAAGGAGCCCGTGAACGCGGGCAAGGAGCCGGAGAGCCGTAGGAAGGAGCCGGTGGATCCTGGAGAGAAGCCGGTGAGTGTGGGGAAGGCGCGGGCAGGCGTGGCGGGACTGGTGCGGGAGCGGCTGGAACGGCTGCGGCGGGTGCGCCGGCCCGGCACCCCGCGCGGGCCGATGGCCGCCGTCTGGGTGCCCTACCTGCTGGTGGCGCTGGTGGTCGCGGCCAGCCTGTCCGCCCTGACGATGCGGCCGACGGAGCAGAAGCACCGTGGCGAGGCCGACTACGTGGTGATCGCCGCCGCGGCGGGCCTGCGCTGGGAGGATCTGGATCCGGACCGCACTCCCGCGCTGTGGCAGGAGGCTACCCGCGGTTCGGTGGGCTGGCTGTCGGTCCGGTCGGCGCATGCGGTGACCTGCCCGTCGGACGGCTGGCTGACCCTGGGCGCGGGCAATTACGCGGCCTGGGACACCCGGGCGGTCACCGGCCGCTGCCCGGACGCGGCGCCGAAACTGACCCAGCCGGACGGCATCGGCGCGAACCTCACCGATCAGCCCACGGTGGTCCGCAACAACCAGGACCGTCTGCCGTACGGCGCGACGCCTGGCGCCCTCGTCGAGTCGGTGCGCTGTTCGGTGGCGGTCGGGCCGGGCGCCGCGATCGCCGCAGCCCGCCCGTTCGGCCGGGTGGACCGCTATGTGCCGGAGCTGCCGGAGGATCCGTCCGCGCTGCTCGGCGACTGTCTGTTGAGCATCGTCGACCTGGGCACGATCGCGGGTTCGGGGGCGGAGCGGATGGCGGCGGTGGAGGCCGCCGACCGTACCCTCGCCCGGGTCCTCACCGCCCGCCCGCAGAACTCGATGATCCTGATCGCCGGCCTGGCCGACACCGACACCACGCCGCGTCTACACGTGGCGATCGCCGAGGGCCCGGGCTGGGCGGGTGGCCGGCTCACCTCGGCCGGCACCGGCCGGGACGGTTACCTGCAGCTGGTCGATCTGGCGCCGACGGTGTTGTCGGCGCTCGGCCGGCAATCCCCGGAGAAGCTCTTCGCGGGGTACGCCGCCACGGTCACCCCGGGCCGTCCCGCGGACCCGGCCGAGGCGATGCAGGGCGACCACGACGCCGACCGGCGGGCGATCGCCCAGCGGGGCGTCGCCGAGATCTTCTTCACCGTGCTGGCGATCCTGCAGCTGCTGTTGTTCCTCGCGGTGGTCCCGGTGCTGATCCGGGCCCGCCGGCACGCCGGTCCGCTGGGCCCGCCGCTGCCGCCGCGCCGGCTGGTGGTGCTGGCGGAGCTGGCGCTGATCGCGGCCGGCCTGGCGATTCCGGCGGCTCTGCTGGCCGACCTGGCGCCGTGGTGGAGCAGTTCGCACCCGGCGTGGACGTTCGGGTTCGCGACGGCGGTGCTGATGGTGGCGGGGACGCTGCTGATCCGGCTGGTTCCGCGCTATGAGCGGACGCTGTGGCCGCTGGCCGCGGTGGCCGGGGTGACCGTGCTGGTGGTGGCGGTGGATCTGGCGACCGGGGCGCGGTTGCAGTTGAACGGCGTGGCCGGGTATTCGGCGATTCACGGGGTCCGGTACGCCGGGCTGGGCAGTGTCGGCCTGGGTGTGTTCGTGGCCGGGCTGCTGCTGCTCGCCGGGGCAGTGTCCCAGTGGGTGAGCCGCCGCTGGCGCCCGGTGATCGTGGTGACGTTCGGCGGGCTGGGTGTGGTCATGGTCGGCAGCCCGTACCTGGGAGCGGACCCGGTCGGCGCGATCGCCGTCACCGCCGGGGTGTGTGTGGCGGCGGTGATCAGCACCGGCGGCTGGCTGACCTTCCCGCGGTTCGCCTGGGCGGCGCTGACCGGGGTCGCGGTGACCATCGCGTTCGCGGTGCTGGATCTGAGCCGGGCGCCGCTCGAACAGGGCACGCTGGGCCGGTTCCTGACCGCGCTGGGCGACGGCACGGCCGGTCCGGCGATGCAGCGGGCCGCGGCCGCCAACGGGCAGGCGCTGGTGGACAGCCCGCTCACGTTGCTGGCGCTGTGCGGGGCGGCGATGCTGGCGTTCTGCCAGTTCTCCCCGTGGGGCGGCCTGAACCGGGTCTACGGCCTGCATCCGGCGGTCCGGGCGGGGGTGGCCGGGACGGTGGTGGCCACGCTGATCGCGGGTGTGCTGGGCGGTACGGCGCTGGGCGCGGCCGGTGCGGCGGCGGCCGCGGCGGTGCCGGTGGCGGTGCTGACGGCGCTGCGGGTGCTGCTGCACGCGGCGGACCGGACCCCGCCGCCGGGCGAGACCGACGGTCCCGGCGGGCCGCTGCTCCGCAAATCGGACGGCGATCCGGTGCCCATACCGTAAGGGGCGTTTTGACACGCACGCGAGCAGCCCGAACATGGCGGCCCCGGCAATCAGTGTTACGGTGAACTCCCGTGGATGGGGCTTGCCCCGGCCGCAAGAACCGATGAAACGGCGACCACGGGAGCGGGCCTTGGCCTCATCAGTGCGCGAAACGCGGCACATCTTCGTCACCGGGGGCGTCGCCTCCTCGCTGGGCAAGGGCCTCACCGCCTCCAGCCTCGGCAATCTGCTCACCGCCCGCGGCCTCCGTGTCGTGATGCAGAAGCTCGACCCCTACCTGAACGTCGACCCCGGGACGATGAACCCGTTCCAGCACGGTGAGGTCTTCGTCACCGAGGACGGGGCGGAGACCGACCTCGACGTCGGTCACTACGAGCGGTTCCTGGACCGGGATCTCTCCGGCAAGGCGAACGTCACGACCGGCCAGGTCTACTCGGCGGTCATCGCCCGGGAGCGGCGCGGCGAGTACCTCGGTGACACCGTGCAGGTCATTCCGCACATCACCAACGAGATCAAGAGCCGGATCTTCGCGATGGCCGACCCGGACGAGAACGGCAACGTCCCGGACGTGGTGATCACCGAGGTCGGCGGCACCGTCGGCGACATGGAGTCGCTGCCGTTCCTGGAGGCGATCCGCCAGGTGCGCCACGAGGTCGGCCGGGATCACGTCTTCTACCTGCACGTCTCGCTGGTGCCGTACCTGGCGCCGTCGGGCGAGCTGAAGACCAAGCCGACCCAGCACTCGGTGGCCGCGCTGCGCAACATCGGTATCCAGCCGGACGCGCTGATCTGCCGCAGCGACCGGGAGATCCCGGAGAAGATGAAGCACAAGCTGGCGTTGTACTGCGACGTCGACGCCGAGGCCGTCATCGCCTGCCCGGACGCGCCGAGCATCTACGACATCCCGAAGGTGCTGCACGACGAGGGTCTGGACGCGTACGTCGTACGCCGCCTGGGTCTGTCCTTCCGGGATGTGAATTGGAACACCTGGAACGATCTCCTCGAACGGGTGCACCACCCGAAGCGGACCATCACCATCGCGCTGGTCGGCAAGTACGTGGACCTGCCGGACGCGTACCTGTCGGTCAGTGAGGCGATCCGGGCCGCCGGCTTCGGCAACACCGTGAAGATCAAGATCCGGTGGGTGCCGAGCGACGACTGCGTCACCCCGGCCGGCGCCGCGGCCGCGCTCAAGGGCGCCGACGGCATCGTGATCCCCGGTGGTTTCGGCGTCCGCGGCATCGAGGGCAAGGTCAACACCTCGCGGTACGCCCGGGAGAACAAGATCCCGATCCTCGGCCTCTGCCTGGGCCTGCAGTGCATGACCATCGACGCGGCCCGCAACCTGGCCGGGCTGACCGGCGCCAACTCGGTCGAGTTCGACGAGCGGGCCACCTACCCGGTCATCTCCACGATGGCCGACCAGGAGGACATCGTCGCCGGCAAAGGCGACCTGGGCGGCACCATGCGGCTCGGGGCGTACCCGGCGAAGCTCAAGGACGGGTCGATCGTCGCCGAGGTGTACGGCGCGACGGAGATCTCCGAGCGGCATCGGCACCGCTACGAGGTGAACAACGACTTCCGCGACAAGCTGTCGCAGTCCGGCCTGGTCTTCTCCGGCACCTCGCCGGACGGGCGGCTGGTCGAGTTCATCGAGCTGGACCGCGAGGTGCACCCGTACTTCGTGGCCACCCAGGCGCACCCGGAGCTGAAGAGCCGCCCGACCCGGCCGCACCCGCTCTTCGACGGGCTGGTCAAGGCGGCCGTCGCGTACGCCGCGGCGGACGAGCTGCCGGTCGAGATCGACGTCGAGGCCTGACATGGGGTTCGCCCACGAGACGGTGTCCCGGTCCGAACGCTTCCACGGCGCGATCTTCTCGGTCTACAGCGACGAGGTGACCATGTCCGACGGCAGCACCGCCGTCCGGGACGTGGTGGAGAACCGGGGCGCCGTCGTCGTGGTCGCCCTCGACTCCCAGGACCGGATCGTGCTGATCAAGCAGTACCGGCACGCGGTCGGCAAGCACCTGTGGGAGCTGCCGGCCGGCCTGCGGGACGTCGTCGGCGAGGACGAGGCGCTCACCGCGGCCCGGGAGTTGGCCGAGGAGACCGATCTCACGGCCGGGCGGATGGAGCCGCTGCTCGATCTGCACACCACGCCCGGGTTCGCCGACGAGTTCGTCCGGGTCTTCCTGGCCCGTGACCTCGCCCCGGTCTCCGAGACGGAGCGGTACGAGCGCACCGGCGAGGAGGCCGACCTGGAGATCCGCCGGGTGCCTCTCGACGAGGCCGTCGACATGGTCTTCCGCGGCGAGATCACCAACGCGGCCGCGGTCGGTGGCATCCTGGCCGCCGCCCGCGCCCGCGACTCCGGGTGGACCGTGCTGGGTTCCTGAGGTCCTGGTCCGTCCCGGCGCGCGCGCCGGGACGGGCTCAGCCCTCGACGTACTGCTTCAACGCGTCGTAGTACTGCTTCACCGACGGGCTGCTGTACACCACCGGCTCCTCGCCCTCCTTGACGAGCTTGATCAACGGGCAGGTCTTGTCCTTCCCGTCGATGCGCACGGTGGCGATCTCCTTGCGGGTCTTGACCTCGCGGAGCCTCACCTCCCAGACCCCGGTCCGCACCGGCGCCTTGATGCCGCTGTCGAACTCGCAGGTTCCGATCTCGGCGCCGTCGGCGACCTTCTCCGCGCAGCCGACGAGCTGCACGTCCGCCTTCGCCGGGTTCCAGGCCTTGCTCGTGGCCGCCGGGATGTCCGGGCCGATCAGCAGCTCGTCCCGGGGTGTCTTCTCGCCGAGGTCGTAGACGGCGATCGGATGTGGCGCCGCGGTGCCGGTGTAGGCGGGCGCGGTCGTGTAGTAGGTGTCCTCGCAGACCTTCACCAGTTGATCGTCCAGGGTGACCGCCCAGTCGTTGGCGACGTCGCCCCGGATGGCCTTCCAGGCGAGGTTGCCGCCGTACCAGAGCCCGCCGGCCACGAGCGCCAGCAGCAGGATGGTCGTCTGGCAGCCCAGCTTCTTCACTTCGGTCGTCCTCCCCGTTGATCGAAGTCAGATTATGGACAGGTGTGGATCAACCGCTGTCACGGGCCTCGAAGAACCGGCTATCCGTCTCGTGCCGCCCGCCCTGCCGGTGATGGAGATCCCGAAGGCGGGCGGCGGGCGATCGTGAGCCGGCAGGCGCGCGGGCCGGCCGAAGTGACGCTGCTGTTCGCGGTGCCGGCGGTCGTGGTGCAGGCGTTCGGCGGGAAGGACTTCTATCCGGACTGGCGGATCGCCTCGACCAGGTCCTCCGGCGGCGGCATGGCGGCGATCTCGGCGGCGACCTCGCGGGCCGCGGCCGCCACGCCCGGGTCGGTGACCAGCCGGGTGAGCAGCTCGGGGGAGATGTCCCGCTCGTCGGCGGCGAGGCCGGCGCCGCGCGCCGCCACCAGGTCGGCGTTGTGCCGCCGGTCGCCGGCGCCGCGGACGGCCAGCTGCGGGACGCCGGCGTGCAGCGCGGACAGTACGGTGCCCGCGCCGCCGTGATGCACGATGGCGGCCCCGGCGGCCAGCGCCGCCGGGATCGGGATCCAGCCGGTGGCCCGGACGTTCGGCGGCAGTCGCCGGACGGACGAGCGGACCAGCACGAAGTCGGCGTCGACCGACGCGGCGGCCTCGATCAGCCGGGGTGTCAGCCGGTCCCGGCCGGGCTGCGGCAGGGTGCTGTGACTGATCAGGACGCGGGGCCGCGACGGCGGCCCGGCCAGCAGGTCCGGCAGCGGGTGGTCACCGCCGTACGGGACCGGCCGCATCGGCAGGTGGGTGCCACGGCCGGCCACGCTCGCCGGCGCGATCCGGATCACCGCGGCCGGTGGGGCCACCTCGGGACGTCCCCGCATCCGGGTCGCCGCGACCAGGGCGGGCCCGTCGAACAGCGAGTTCTCGTGCAGGATGCCGGGCACCCCGAAGCGGGCGGCGGCCACCGCGCCGGACGCCGCGAGCGGCTCGTAGACGATCCGGTCCGGCCGCCACTCCCGGGTGGTCTCCAGGACCGCCTCGAGGATCCGGTCGTTGACCCGGCCGAACATGTGCCCGACCGCCCGGGTCCCCGCGGTCCCGGCCATCTCGCGGCGGATCAGCGACGGATGCCGCAGCAGGGCGCCGAGCGCCGTCGGCACGAACCGGAATCCGGGCGCCACGTCGCGCACCTCGACACCGGGCGCGGTCACCCGCAGCCCGTCGCCACCGGTCGCCACCAGCACCTCGTGGCCCGTCGCCCGCAGCGCCCCGGCGAGCGGCATCAGCGGGAAGACGTGCCCGACCAGCGGCGCGGCGACGAAGAGGACACGCATCAGATCACAGTAGGCGGGTATTCAAGAGCGTCGCCACCCCGCTCACAGGAGGTACCGTGCCTGTTCCGAGACTCCAGTCGTTCGTGCTGGACACCACCGACGCGCGCCGGGCCGCCGAGTTCTATCGCGAGCTGCTCGGCCTGGAGTACCGCAAGGGCGACGAGCCGCCGCCGGCGGGCTCCGACTACCCGCAGGGCCGCGACTGGCTGGTGTTGCTGGCGCCCGACGGTTCCTGGCGGCTGGCGTTCCAGCAGACCACGGGGGTACGCCCGACGACCTGGCCCGGTGACGACGTCCCCCAGCAGGCCCACCTGGACACCACCGTGGACTCGATCGAGGAGCTGGACCGCCAGCACGACCGGATCCTCGCCCTGGGCGGGACGCTGCGTTTCGACCGCAGCGACGACCCGGAGGAGCCGTTGCGCGCCTACGCCGACCCCGACGGCCACCTGTTCTGCGTCTTCGTGGGTTGACCTCAATTCAGGTTGAGGTTGCAGGGTCGGGGTCATGACCTTCACCACGACCGAGATCGATTACCTCGCCGGGCAGCGGCTCGGCCGGCTCGCCACCGTGCAGCCGGACGGCACGCTGCAGAACAGCCCGGTGGGATTCACCTACAACGCGGAGACCTCGACGATCGACATCACCGGCTGGCGGATGGCGGCGAGCCGCAAGTTCCGCAACGTCGCCGACAACGGGCGGGTGGCGTTCGTCGTCGACGACCTGCCGTCGGTCAGCCCGTGGCGGGTGCGCTGCCTGGAGATCCGCGGCCGGGCCGAGGCGATCGACGGCCCCGAGCCGCTGATCCGGATCCATCCGGAACGGATCATCGCGTTCGGCCTGGACGAGGACCGCGAGGGGCACCAGCTCACCGTGCACCGGCGCGACGTCGGCGGTCAGCGCAGTTCGACGTCCACACCCGAGTCGGCGAGGTAGCCGATCAGGTCGTCCATGGTCACGGCCGGCGTCCACCAGCGCCGGTCGTAACCGGGCACCAGATGCGCCCGGGCCACCTCGGCGTCGTGCCAGACCAGCCGGAAACCGGGGGCCGCGCCCCAGCCGCCGTTGGCACAGTCGTGCAGCGCGCCCAGGTTCCAGCCGAAGTAGCCGCCGGGGCCGTTGACCGCCTCGCCGATCGCGCAGAAGAACCCCTCCACGTCGGTGACGTGCCGCCCGGCCAGGTGGTACGTGGCGCCGGACGGCCGGTCGGCGCGCTGCTCGTGGTGGGCCAGGGCGACACCGGCCCACTCGTGGCGCAGGTCGGCGTCGTACTCGGCCCACTCGCCGATCACGTCGGGGCGGCCGGCCCGCCAGCGGTGCCACACGGTGCGCGCGCCGGCCGGGCGGGGTCCGCCGATCGCGTCGCCGTACGTCGGCTCGAACGTCACATCGACCAGGCCGTCACCGAGACGTGAGGCACGCACCTCGGCCACCTCGGCGCCCAGCGCCGCGCCCACCATGCCGACCGCCGTGCCGTCCCGGTCCACGCTGAAGATCGACGCCTGCACCCACCGGCGCCGCCGGGCCCCGCCGCGGGCCAGCGCGTCCAGGGCGCGCTGCAGCGGCGGCTCGGGCCGGCAGCCGAGCAGGGTGGCGCCGCGCGGCGGTGGCGCCGGCCGGGTCCGGAAGACCCCGTCCACGTCCCGGCAGACCCCGAGATCCTCCTCGCCGCGGCCGGTCACGCCGACCAGCCGGTACCCGTCGGAGTCCGGCGCACGGTCGGCGCCACGAGCGAACCGGGCCAGCTCCTCGATCCGCAGCCGGCCCTCCAGGGTCACGTCCAGCAGCCGGGGCCCGAGCACCGACGGCCGTGCCGACAGCACCGTGATGTCCAGCAGCTCCTCGGCGCAGTGCCAGCAGTGCGGCGGGTGTTTCGAGTGCGGCGGGTGGATCGCGTCCAGGCCGACGTTGCCGAGCCAGCCGGGGCCGCGTCCGTCGCACGCGTCCCGGAGCCGCCCGGCCGGTTCGCAGCCGAGCAGGCTGTACCGCTCGACCGGCGGCTGCGGCGGATCGACGAAGAGGCCGTCGACTTCGGAGCAGGCGGCGATCACGAGTTCACCGTCGTCGGTGTTCTGGTCCACCAGAAGCCAGGGAAAGCCGCTCATCGGGTGGAACCGTACAGGCCGGACCGGCCGGCGCGGGATACCGGTACACGAACCGGTAACTTCTCGCAGCTCAATGCGTTTCTGCCGGATCGGTGCCGCCTTCCGGCCGAAAGGCTGAGATTCACGTCATAGCGAGTCCCTGACCTGTAGGGTCGCGGCTTTTCCCATCGACTGGTGTGAGTGACGGGTACGTGCCGGTAACGAAATTCTGGTTACGTTCCACGGCGTGACTGCATTGACTTCCATGGAGGACCTGGAGTCCCCACCCCACTCACCGGCCCGTCGGACCCTCGTGTCCCTGGCGCTGCGGGCACTGCCCTGGGTGCTCGTCGCCGCCTTCCTGCTCGCCACGCTGGAGTGGGTCGGCACACCGAGCAGGGCCCTCCTCCGGTACGGCGTCTACTGGGTGGCCGCGGTCGTGGTGCCCGGTGTGCTGGTCTTCCGTGCGCTGCGCGGCAGCCGCGGGAACCTGCCCGAGGACGCCGGCTTCGGCGCCGTCACCGGCATCGCGGTGAATCTGGCCGGCTGGGCCCTGGCGGTCGGCACCGGTCTCGGCGACTACCTGTGGGTGTGGCCGCTGCTGGTGATCGCCGTCTTCGTCGCCGTTCCGGGACTGCGCCGGCACTGGCGGATCGCCGAGCCGCAGCCGCTGCCGCTGATCTGGTCCTGGCTGATCGCCGCGATCATGGTGCTCTCGATCGTGATGATCGCCGCTTGGGAATGGGGGCCCAACCCGCTGCCGCCGGTGACCCACACCCTCTTCGGTGACATCCACTACCACTGGGCGAACGCCGCGGAGCTGCGCCGCACCATCCTGCCGCAGCAGCCGCAGATGGCCGGTGAACCGCTCAAGTACCACTGGTTCTCCGACGCGTACCGGGCCTCGGCCAGCATGATCAGCGGCGTCGGGATCCCCGTCGTCATGCTGCGGCTGTGGACCGGGCCCGTGGTCCTCACCTCGGTCCTGGTGATCGCGGCGCTCGCCCGCCAGGCCGGCCGCGTCTGGTGGACCGGGCCGGTGGCCGCGTTCGTCGCCGTCGCCCTGCCGGTCGCGTCGATCTGGCCGCGGTTCGGCAGCTACCCGGTCACCATCGAGCCCTGGTACAGCCCCACCCTGACCTTCTCCATCCCGTTCGTCGCGGCGGTCGCGGCGCTGCTGATCGACGTCGCCCGAGGCGAGAGGATCGGCCGCGGGGGCTGGATCCTCGGCGGGCTGCTTCTCCTGGTCGCCACCTGCAGCAAGTCCAGTTCGCTGCCGGTCCTGCTGGGCGGCCTGATGCTGGCGTCCGCCGCGACCTGGTGGATCCGCCGCCGCCGGCCGGACGTCCTGCTCGCCGCCACCGCCGGGACCCTGCTGGTGCTGGCGGTCACCGCGCCGTTCCTGGCCGGTGGCGGCTCCGGCGCCGGCATCCAGATCGGCGCCACGTTCAGCTTCAAGGGCGAGTTCCTCGCCGTGGCCGGCCGGGACACGATCCCCGGCACCGGCGGGCTCTTCCCGACCCAGCTGGCGGCGGTGCCCTGGTCCGAGCGGATGATCCTGCCGGCGGTGGCCGTCTGCTTCATGATCAGCCAGCTCAGCCGACTCCTCGGCCTCTTCGGCCTGCTGCGCCGGGACCTCCGCGCCGACCCGGCGGCCTGGCTGCTGGCCGGCATGGTGCTCGCCGGATGGGCCGGCACCCTGCTGATCAACCACACCGCGAACGGCCAGCTCTACTTCGCGTACTCGGCCATCCCGGCGAGCGCCGCGCTGACCGCCTGGCTGCTCGCCGCGCTCGCCCCGGCCCGCCGGACCGCTGTCGTGGTGCTGTCCGGCCTGGTGCTCGGCGGGATCGTCGGCGCGCTGATCTGGCGGTTCGGGCCCGGCAACCTGCCGTTCGGCGACTACTGGCGATCCAACCTGGGCGGCCCGCTCCTGATCCTCGCCGCGGTGATCGCCGTCGGGGCCGTCCTCTGGCGCCTCGGCCGGATGCGCTGGAAGGGCCTGGCCGGCGCCGGCCTGGCGGTCCTGGTCGCGTTCGGCATCGGGCTGGGCGTGAACACCACGGTCCGGTTGATGAACGGTACCGCCCAGTCCGTCGCGGACGGCAAGCTGCCGGCGCGGAAGGGGGCGAAGCAGCAGTTCTGGGTGACCTCCGCCGAGATGAAGGCCGCCGCCTGGCTCGCCCGGAACGCGCCCACCGAGGACATCGTCGCCACCAACGTGCACTGCGAGATGGTGCGCACCGACGACAAGTGCATCAACCGGTCGTTCTGGGTGTCGGCGCACACCGAGCACGCGGTCCTGCTGGAAGGCTGGGCGTACCAGCCGGCGACGCAGTCGAGGCACGGCGACGACGGGCTGCCGTACTACCGGCAGCCGTCGCCCGATCCGGAGCGCCGGCGGCTCAACGACGAGGCCTTCTCCGCGCCGACCGCGGCCGGCCTGGCCGAGCTGCGGGATCGGTACGGCGTCCGCTGGCTCTACGCCGTGAACCGGGCCAGCAAGATCGCCCCGGAGCTCGACCAGCTCGCCACGGTGCGCTTCCGGGCCACCTCGGTGACCGTTTTCGAACTGCGCTGACCCACGCCCCGCAGATCCCCCGGCGGCTCGCCCGCCGGGGGATCGCGATCCGTGAACCGGGAAAGATCACCAGCTCAGGGGTACTCTCCGGCGTATGAAGGTCGGGATTCCCACCGAGGTCAAGAACAACGAGCACCGGGTGGCGATCACCCCGTCCGGTGTCTACGAGTTCACCCGCCACGGTCATCAGGTGTTCGTCCAGTCCGGAGCCGGAACGGGGTCGTCGATAACCGACGGTGACTACCGGACGGCCGGAGCGACGATCCTGCCGGACGCCGACGACGTCTGGGCCGCGGGCGAGCTCATCCTCAAGGTCAAGGAGCCGGTCCCGGAGGAGCACCACCGGCTGCGGCCCGGCCAGGTGCTCTTCACCTACCTGCATCTGGCCGCGTCCAAGGAGTGCACGGACGCGCTGCTGGAGCGCAAGGTGACCGGGATCGCCTACGAGACGGTCGAACTGCCGGACCGGTCACTGCCGCTGCTCGCCCCGATGTCCGAGGTGGCCGGGCGGCTCGCTCCGCAGGTCGGGGCGTACCACCTGATGCGCCAGGGCGGCGGGCGCGGGGTGCTGATGGGCGGTGTCCCCGGGGTGTACGCGGCCAAGGTCGTCGTGATCGGCGCCGGGGTGTCCGGGCTGAACGCGGCGGCGATCGCGCTCGGCATGCAGGCCGAGGTGCTGTTGCTGGACAAGAACGTGGCCCGGCTGCGGGCGGTGGACGCCGACTATCGCGGCCACGTGCAGACGATCGCGTCGAACGCGTACGAGATCGAGAAGGCCGTCCTCGACGCCGACCTGGTGATCGGCGCGGTCCTGGTGCCCGGGGCGAAGGCGCCGACCCTGATCGCCCACGACCTGGTGGCCCGGATGAAACCGGGCAGCGTGCTCGTCGACATCTCGATCGACCAGGGCGGCTGCTTCGAGGACTCCCGGCCGACCACCCACGACGACCCGACGTACCGGGTGCACGAGTCGTTGTTCTACTGCGTCGCCAACATGCCCGGCGCGGTGCCGAACACCAGCACCTACGCGCTCACCAACGTGACCCTGCCGTACGCTCTCGAACTGGCCGCCCTCGGCTGGCGCGGCGCCATGCGGGCCGACCCGGCGCTCGCGGCGGGCCTCAACACGTTCGACGGCGACGTCGTCTACGGCCCGGTCGCCGAGGCGCACGGGATGCGGCCGAGACCCCTGACGGAGGTGCTGCTCTGAGCCCGGACCGCGCGATCAGGAGCTACCTCGACCATCTGAGCGTGGAACGCGGCCTCTCCCGCAACACGCTCGCCTCCTACCGCCGCGACCTGGAGCGGTACGCCGAACGGCTGGCCGCCGCCGGTATCACCGGCCTCGGCGAGGTGCGCGAGGCGGACGTCAGCGGGCATCTGGCCGCCCTGCGCGAGGAGGGTCTGGCGGCGGCGTCGGCCGCGCGGGCCATGTCGGCGGTCCGCGGCCTGCACCGGTTTGCGGTCCGGGAGCGGTTGATCCCGCACGACGTGGCTTCCGGGGTACGGCTACCCGCCCCGCCGAAACGCCTGCCCAAGGCCCTCGACGTGGAGCAGGTGGAACGGCTGCTCGGGGTCCCGGACGCGGACTCGCCGCTCGGCCTCCGCGACCGGGCGCTGCTGGAGTTCCTGTACGGCACCGGCGCCCGGATCTCCGAGGCGGTCGGCGCCGACATCGACGACCTCGAACTGGACGAGGAACCCGCGGTGGTCCTGCGGGGCAAGGGCGGGAAGACGCGGCTGGTCCCGGTCGGCGGTTACGCACGGGCCGCGGTGCGGGCCTATCTGGTACGGGCCCGGCCCTCGCTCGCCGCGCAGGGCCGGGGCACGCCCGCCGTGTTCCTCAACGCCCGCGGCGGCCGGCTGTCCCGGCAGAGCGCCTGGACCGCCCTGCACCGCTGCGCCGTGGCCGTGGGCCTGCCCGTCGACGGGCCGTACGCGGTCAGCCCGCACACGCTGCGTCACTCCTACGCGACGCATCTGCTCGACGGGGGAGCGGACGTGCGGGTGGTGCAAGAACTGCTGGGACACGCCTCGGTCACCACGACGCAGGTGTATACCCTGGTGACCGTCGAACGCCTCCGAGAGGTGTACGCGACCGCACACCCGCGCGCTCGTTAGACGTTAGGGACGCGTAGGTGCGACACGCCGAATGACTGACCCCGGCGTGGCGGCGCGTGTGGCGTACAGTCGGGCATCGACTGTGCTAGCCCCGCGGCGGAGAAGTGAATGCCAATCGGGTTCAAGACACTGGTCGGAAGGGGGCGAGGGCGATGTCAGGGAACGGCGAGCGTGCGGAGGCCTGGACTTCCACGCTCCGAGCACAGCAGAACTCCCTGGACCTCGGCGCCGATCTGGGTCCCGCCGACCCCACGGCATACACGATGCGCCGCCCGATCCCCGAGCCGATGCCGAAGGACAAGCACGGCCCGGCCCGCATCATCGCCCTGGCGAACCAGAAGGGTGGCGTCGGTAAGACGACGACCACCATCAACCTCGGTGCCGCCCTCGCGGAGTACGGGCAGAAGGTCCTCCTCGTCGACTTCGACCCGCAGGGCGCCTGCTCCGTCGGCCTCGGGGTGAACCCGCACAACCTCGACCTGAGCGTCTACAACCTGCTCATGCAGGACGACGTCGCCACCGAGGACGTCATCATCAAGACCGATGTCGCCGGCCTGCACCTGCTGCCCGCCAACATCGACCTCTCCGCCGCCGAGATCCAGCTGGTCAACGAGGTCGCCCGGGAGATGGCGCTGGCCCGGGCCCTGCGCTCGGTCCGTAAGGAGTACGACTTCATCCTGATCGACTGCCAGCCCTCCCTGGGCCTGCTGGCGATCAACGCGCTCACCATCGCGCACGGCGTGCTCATCCCCCTGGAGTGTGAGTTCTTCTCCCTCCGTGGTGTGGCGCTGCTGCTGGACACCATCGACAAGGTGCGCGAGCGGCTCAACTTCGACCTCGAGCTCGAGGGCATCCTCGCGACGATGTACGACTCCCGCACCACCCACTGCCGCCAGGTGCTGCAGCGTGTGGTGGAGGCCTTCGGTGACAAGGTCTACCAGACGGTCATCACCAAGACGGTCAAGTTCCCCGAGTCGACCGTCGCCGGCGCTCCGATCACTACGCTGGATCCGGCGTCCTCCGGCGCCCGCAACTACCGGCAGCTCGCTCGCGAGGTCATCGCCTCCCAGACAGAACGGGACTAGGTCCACAACCCGTGCTCTTCGCACTCGGCGAGCCGGTGGCGTTCGTCGCCCTGGTCGTCGCCTTCCTGCTCGGCCTCGCGCTGCGCGCCGTCGCCATGCGCTTCACCGCGCGCGTCGTCGGCCTGGGCGAAAGCCGCGGACCGCTGCGCGCGCGCGAGGAGATCGACCCGTTCGGTGCGGTCTGCGCCGCCATCGGCGGCACCGGCTGGGGCCGCCAGGTCACCGTCGACGAGGTGCCGCGCTGGAAGGGCCGGGGCCGCGCCGCCGCCGTCTTCGCCGCCGGCCCGGTCGCCTGCATCCTGGCCGGCGAGCTGATCATCGCCGGTTACGCCCTCGCCTTCTCCGGTGACTGGCTCGCCATGCTCAGCCCCGGCGTGATCCTGCGCGGCTACCTCCCGCTGCCCTACGCCGAACAGGCGGTCCTGTCCCTGGGCACCGGCCTGCTGGGTTTCGGCCTGCTCGCCCTGATCCCGATCCCGCCACTGGACGGTTTCGGCATCCTGTGGCACGCGCTGCGCCGCCCGGGCCCGTCGATGGCCTGGCTGCGCCTGTGGTTCGAGGACAAGAACATCGGTGCGCTGATCCTGCTGATCGCCGCCTTCTTTCCGCTGGGCTACCCGCTCCTCCTGCACATCGTCGACGTCCTGGGCACCCTCTTCCTCCGCATCTGGGCCTGACCCGCGGCTGTCTGGACCGCGTCTGGGCCCGACCCGCGGCTGTCTGACCCGCGTCTGGGCCCGACCCGTAGCGGTCCGACTCGTGGCGGCGCGTCTTGCGTCTGGGTCTGACCTGAGGCGGTCTGCCTCGTGGCGGCGCGTCTTGCGTCTGGGTCTGACCTGAGGCGGCCTGACTCGTGGCGGCGCGTCTTGCGTCTGGGCTTGACCCGTGACGGTCTGCCTCGTGGCGGCCCGTCCCGCGTCTGGGTCTGACCTGAGGCGGCCTGACTCGTGGCGGCCCGTCTTGCATCTGGGCTTGACCCGTGACGGTCTGCCTCGTGGCGGCCCGTCCCGCGTCTGGGTCTGACCCGCGACGGCCTGACTCGTCGCGGCCCGTCCCGGCGCCCGAGCCGCCGGTGGGGGAGTGCGGGGCGGAAACGGCGAACGGCCTCTCTCCGGGAGGAGAAAGACCGTATGGCGGTGATGCCTGCCGGGGTCAGCCGGCCTGGGCAGGACGTTGACCTTGTAGTTTCCGGTTCTGCTCGAGGGCCTCCTCAAGCTGGTCCTCGAGGATGATGATGCGGCACGCCGCTTCCAGGGGGGTGCCCTGGTCCACCATCTCCCGGGCCCGTGCGGCGAGGCGCAACTGGTAACGGGAGTAGCGGCGGTGGCCGCCCGCCGAGCGGAACGGTTTGATCAGCTTTGCTTCGTCGAGCCGGCGCAAGAAGTCCTGCGAGGCGCCCGTGATCTCCGCGGCGCGGCCCATCGTGTAGGCGGGATAGTCGTCGTCTCCGAACATGTCGTCGGCTTGGGCCACTTACACCTCCATGACGAGGGCCCCGGCGCAAACGCGCCGGGGCCCAGGGTAGTGGGTCAAGAACACCATCTGCCAGCAGGTTCGCTGGTTTTCGTATCCGCGCGAACCGTCATCGACGGCGCTGGGCGCGGGGATCGCATAAGCGTGACCGGAGACCACCTCTCAATCGATGGAAACTGCGGTGTCCGCCCGCCAGAGCTGTCGAAACGATCTGGCCGCGGGCGATCCAACGGTGCTTTGCCCTCCCTTTTCTCTTCTTTCGATACTTCCTGTTGCGGTGTCACGACCCGCCGATGCCGGAGCCCCACGCGACTTCATGGCCCCACGCATGTGCGACGAGCTGCCCTGACCTGGAGTTACGTCAGGGTCTTGAAAAACTACCTCTCACTCAAACCACTGGAGCGGTCACGTTGGTCGTGAGCCGCTGAGCCGAGCGAGCCACGAACGATCCGGGCCCTGCTTGACGCTCGGTCTCTCGTCTGCGTCTTCGGTAGATCTTTTCTTTCGACAGGAGAAACACTAATCCCACCCGAAGAGAATGTCTAGCACCGTGAGCCTAGATTTTCTCAACCGCCGACCGCCGACCGCCGACCGCCGACCGCCGACCGCCGACCGCCGACCGTTGGCCGTTGGCCGTTGGCCGCCGGCCGTTGGCGGTTGCCCGTCGCCCGTTGGCGGTTGCCCGTCGCCCGTTGGCGGTTGCCCGTCGCCCGTTGGCGGTTGCTCAGACCGTGGAGACCACCGGACGGACGGCCGGGACGCCACGGAGCACCGCGTCGGCGGAGGTGTCGTCGGGCTGGGTCTGCGCGGCGAGTTCGGCGACGACGCGGGACTCGTAGGCGGCGGCCTCTCGGTCGGCGTCCGCGTCGGACCAGCCCAGGGCGGGCGCGATCAGGCCGGCGGCGGCGCGGGCCGCGGTGACGCCGCGGTCGGTGGTCTCGAAGGCGATCCGGGTACGGCGGGAGAGGACGTCGTCGAGGTGGCGGGCGCCCTCGTGGGTGACCGAGTAGAGGATCTCGGCGCGCAGGTGGCCGGGTGCGCCGTCGAGCGGCAGGCCCAGCGACGGGTCCGCCTCGATCAGGCCGAGCACCTCGTCGAGCAGGGTGCCGTAGCGGTGCAGGAGGTTTTCGATCCGGGTGACGGTCAGGCCGGAGCGGCGGGCCAGGGCGGCCCGGCGGTTCCAGGCGGCGCGGTAGCCGTCCGCGCCGAGCAGCGGGACCTGGTCGGTGCAGGACTGCGGGACACGGGCCGCGAGCTCCCGGACGGCGGCGTCGACGGCGTCCTTCGCCATCACCCGGTAGGTGGTGTACTTGCCGCCGGCGACGACGATCATGCCGGGGACCGGGTTGCCGACGGCGTGCTCGCGGGACAGCTTGGCGGTGCTGGACGCCTCGGCCGACAGCAGCGGGCGCAGCCCGGCGTAGACGCCCTGCACGTCGTCGCGGGTCAGTGGGGTGGCCAGGGCCTTGTTGACCTCGTCGAGCAGGTAGTCGACGTCCTTGCCGGACGCGGCCGGGTCGGACTTGTCCAGGTCCCATTTCGTGTCGGTGGTTCCGATGATCCAGTGTTGGTCCCACGGGATGACGAAGAGCACGCTGGTGGCCGTACGCAGGATCATGCCGGTGTGGCCGGCGATCCGGGCCCGCGGCACCACCAGATGGATCCCCTTGCTCGCGGTGATCCGGAACTCGCCGCGCTCGCCGGTGAGCAGGGCCTGGCTGTCGCCGGTCCACACGCCCGTCGCGTTGATCACGGTGCGGGCGCGGATCTCCAGTTCGGCGCCGGTCGCCAGGTCCCGGGCGCGGACGCCGACGACCCGGCGGCCCTCCCGGAGGAAGCCGATCACCTCGGTACGGGAGGCGACGTGCGCCCCGTGCGCCGCCGCGGTCCGGACCAGGAACATGGTGTGCCGGGCGTCGTCGACCTGCGCGTCGTAGTAGCGGATCGCGCCGACCAAGGTCTCCGGGCGCAGCGACGGGAACGCCTTGAGCGCCTCGACCCGGCTCAGATGCCGGTGCACGGGCACGCCCGCCCCGCCGCCGGAGAGCGCGAGGACGTCGTAGAGCGCGATGCCGGCGCCGATGTAGAACCGCTCCCACGCGCGCTTCTGCAGCGGGTAGAGGAACGGCACCGGGCGGACCAGGTGCGGGGCGAGCTTCTGGATCAGCAGGCCACGTTCCCGCAGTGCCTCCCGGACCAGGCTGAAGTCGAGCATCTCCAGGTAGCGCAGGCCGCCGTGGATGAGCTTGCTGGATCGGCTGGAGGTGCCGCTGGCGAAGTCGCGGGCCTCCAGGAGGCCGACGGAGAGGCCGCGGGTGGCGGCGTCCAGCGCCGAGCCGGCCCCGACCACTCCGGCGCCGACGACCAGCACGTCCAGTTCCTCGCCGGACGACATGGTTTCCAGGGCCCGGGTGCGGGCCTGCGGTGAGATCACTCCGGTGTTCATCATGGTCCTTCCGTCAGAGTCAGCCGACGCTGACCCAGTCGAGGGTGCGGTCGATGGCCGCTCTCCAGCGGGTGATGCCTTCGGTACGCCGGGCCGCCGACCAGGACGGCTGCCAGCGCCGGTCCTCGTGCCGGTTGGCGCGCAGATCGTCCAGGGAGTCCCAGAACCCGACGGCGAGCCCGGCCGCGTAGGCGGCGCCGAGCGCGGTGGTCTCGGCGACGGCGGGCCTGCTGACCGGCACGCCGAGGATGTCGGCCTGCAACTGCATGCACAGCGCGTTCGCGGTGACCCCGCCGTCCACCTGGAGGCAGTCCAGCACCGTGCCGGAGTCCTGGGCCATCGCCTCGACCACGTCCCGGGTCTGGTGGCAGATCGCCTCCAGCGCGGCCCGGGTGATGTGGGCGGAGGTGTGGAAGCGGGACAGACCGACGATGGCGGCGCGGGCGTCCGGGCGCCAGTAGGGTGCGAACAGGCCGGAGAAGGCCGGGACGAAGCAGACGCCGGCGCTGTCCTCGACCTGCCCGGCCAGGATCTCGCTGTCGCCCGCGGTGTCCAGGACGCCGAGCTGGTCACGCAGCCACTGGATCGCGGACCCGCAGGCGGCGATCGAGCCCTCCAGGGCGAACACCGGTCTCTCGGCGCCGAACCGGTAGCCGACCGTGGTGATCAGGCCGTGCGACGACCGTACCGGTGTGGTCCCGGTGTTCATCAGCAGGAACCCGCCGGTGCCGTACGTGCACTTGGCCTCGCCCGGCTCGAAGCAGGTCTGCCCGAACAGGGCGGCCTGCTGATCGCCGATGGCCGCCGCGATCGGCACCCCGGGCAGCACCGTCTCGGCGGTCCCGTAGACCTCGGCGGACGAGCGGATCTCCGGCAGCATCGCCCGGGGGATCCGGAACATCGCCAGCAGCTCGGGCGACCAGTCCAGAGAGGACAGGTCCATCAGCATGGTACGGCTGGCGTTCGTCACGTCGGTCAGATGGCGGCCGCCGGTCAGGTTCCAGATCAGCCACGAGTCGATCGTCCCGAACAGGATCTCCCCGTTCTCCGCGCGTGCCCGCAGCCCGTCGACCTCGTCGAGCAGCCACTGGATCTTCGTGGCCGAGAAGTAGGTGGCGGGCGGCAGTCCCGTCCGGCTCCGCACCAGGTCCGCGTCGATGTCGTGGAGCAGGTAGTCGGTGCGGGTGTCCTGCCAGACGATCGCCGGCGCGACCGGGGCCCCCGTGGACCGGTCCCACAGGACGACCGTCTCCCGCTGGTTGGTGATGCCGATCGCGGCCAGGTCGGCCGGGGCCAGGCCGGTGTCGGCGAGCGCCACCCCGATGGTCTTGAGGGTGTTCTCCCAGATCTCCATCGGGTCGTGCTCGACCCAGCCGGAGCGCGGCTGGATCTGGCGGTGTTCGAGCTGGTGCCGGCCGATCTCCGTACCGGACCGGTCGAAGATCATGAACCGCGTGCTGGTGGTGCCCTGATCGATCGCGCCGACGTACCGCGCCACAAGTCCTCCCTGTTGACCCCGGCTGGTCGTCAGTGCTGTCTCAGCGGCGCTGAGACAGCACTGACGACCAGCCGGATCGGTGACCGTGACGGTATGAACGGAACTGGAGTGCGGCAACGGCCTGCGTGCGACAATGTCGCACGTGCCGGGGATGATCCAGTCGATCGAACGGTCGTCGGCCGTGTTGCGGCTGCTCGCCGCCGATCCGGACCGGCTGCGGGTCAAGGAGGTCGCCGACGCGCTCGGCCTGCCCAAGTCCACCGCGCACAGCATCCTGCGGACCCTGGAGCACGTCGGTTTCGTCGAGCAGGACCCGCGCACCGCCCGGTACCGGATCGGGCGCGGGCTGCTCGACCTCGGGACGGCCGGGATCGACGCCAACGAGCTGCGCGGGCGGGCCCTCAACTGGGCCGACACCCTGGCGGCGCGCAGCGGCGAGGAGGTACGCCTCGGCGTGCTCCGTGACGGCCTGGTCCTCGTCGTGCACCACGTCTTCCGGCCGGACGACTCGGCACAGGATCTGGACACCGGGGTACGCCTGCCCGCGCACGCCACCGCCCTCGGCAAGGTGCTGCTCGCCTACTCGGCGACGGCGGCCGCGCCGGCGGGTGGGCTGGACGCGTACACCCGAAGGACCGTGACCGCCCGCGAACCGCTCGCCGTCGAGCTCGCCGCGATCCGCGCCCGTGGCTGGGGGCTGTCGGCCGAGGAGTGGCGCCCCGGCCTCGCCGGAATCGCCGCGCCGGTCCGCACCTCCGGTGGCCTGGTCGTCGGCGCCATCGGCATCGCCGGCCCGGTGGAACGCCTCACCGACACCCGCCGGCAGGCCCGGCCGGCGCTGGTGGAGCAGGTCGTCGCCGCGGCCCGGTCGATCTCCCGGGAGGTCCAGTCGTGAGTTACGTGCTGGCGATCGACCAGGGGACCACGTCGACCAGGTGCATCCTGTTCGACCGGCGGGCGACGGTGGTGTCGGTGGTGCGCGCCGAGCACCCGCAGTCCTATCCGCGGCCGGGCTGGGTGGAGCACGACGCGGCCCGGATCTGGCGGGACGTGCGGCGGCTGATGGTCAAGGCACTGCGGGCGGCGGAGGTGGAGCCGGCGCAGGTGGCGGCGATCGGGATCGCGAGCCAGCGGGAGACGACGGTCCTGTGGGATCGTGCGACAGGCGTCCCGGTGGCACCCGCGATCGTCTGGCAGGACACCCGAGTGGACGCCTCCACCATAGATCCGGATCTCCTGAAGAGCCGGACCGGACTGCCGCCGGCCACGTACTTCTCCGCACTCAAGATCCAATGGCTCCTCAACCACACGCCGGGGCTGCGGGAACGCGCCGAACGCGGCGAGGTCCTGTTCGGCACCATGGACTCCTGGCTGATCTGGAACCTGACCGGCGGCCGCCATCTCACCGACGTGACGAACGCCAGCCGCACCATGCTGATGAATCTGTCGGATCTGGAGTGGGATCCCGATCTGCTCCGGACGTTTCGCATACCGCGGGCCATGCTGCCGGAGATCCGGTCCTCGTCCGAGGTGTACGGGACCGCCGAGACGGTGCTGCCCGGGGTGCCCATCGCGGCGGCCATCGGCGATCAGCAGGCCGCCCTGTTCGGGCAGACCTGCTTCGAGCCGGGCGAGGCCAAGTGCACGTACGGCACCGGCGGGTTCCTGCTGATGAACACCGGGACCACACCGGTACGGTCGTCGCACGGCCTGATCACCACGGTCGGCTACCGGATCGGGTCGGAGAGACCGGTGTACGCGCTGGAGGGCTCCATCGCGATCGCCGGCTCGCTGGTGCAGTGGGTCCGCGACGGCCTCGGCCTGATCGGCACCGCCTCGGAGATCGAGACCCTGGCCGGGACGGTACGCGACAACGGCGGCTGCTACATCGTTCCGGCGTTCTCCGGCCTGTTCGCGCCCTACTGGCACAGCGAGGCGCGCGGGGTCATCGTCGGCCTGACCTCGTACATCACCAAGGGGCACCTGGCCCGCGCGGTGCTGGAGGCGACCGGCTGGCAGACCCGGGACGTGGTGGACGCCATGAACGCCGACTCCGGCCTGGCGCTGACCGCCCTCAACGTCGACGGCGGGATGACCGCCGACAACCTGCTGATGCAGATCGTCGCCGACTTCCTCCAGGTCCCGGTGGTCCGGCCGATGGTCGCCGAGACGGTGTCGCTGGGCGCCGCGTACGCGGCCGGCCTGGCCGTCGATTACTGGTCGGATCTGCGGGACCTGCGCGCCAACCGGCACCGGGCCGGCAGTTGGAAACCGGCCCTGGACTCCGGGCGGCGCGCCACCGAGTACGCCGACTGGCGCCGCGCCGTCGAATGCGCCGTGCTGTTCAGCCGCCCCTGAGCGTCCTCACTGGCCGGCCGGAAGTGTCCCCGAGGCGGCGATTGCGCGCTCTGCCGAGCGCTGGCCGCATCGGGCGGGAGACAGGATGGTGAACATCTCACTTCGGTCTCGCCAACCCCGGATTTCCCCTCAGCGTCTACAGTCGCGTCCACACGCGCGCCGGCCGGGTCGCGTGAAGCGACGCGAAAGGAAGCCGACATGGCGAAGACCAAGGAAGGCGTCAAGGTGAAGGCCGCGGACGTCAAGGTCAAGGCCGCCAAGAAGGACGCCAAGAAGACGGTCAAGGCCGAGACCGCCCCGGCCGCGGTGAAGAAGGCGAAGAAGGTCGTCGCCGACGTCACCCCGGTCAAGGTGGAGAAGAAGTCCAAGAAGAGCAAGAAGAAGTGATCCGCCGGGCCGTCGCGCTCGCGGCGCGGCGGCCCGTTTCACCGCCGCAGTCTGACGCGGCCGCAGTCTCACACGGCCGCAGTCTCACACGACCGCACTTTCACGGGGCCGTAGGTTCACGCGCGGTCGTGAACAGCTCGAGAGTCGTGTTGTAGTAGCGGCCGGTCTGTCCGGCATGGCGCATCCCGAGCCGCCGGCACACCGCCTGCGAAGCGGTGTTCTCCGGCCGCGTCACGGCCAGCACCGGGTCGATGCCGGACCGGGCGGCGTACGCCAGGACCGCGTTCGCGGCCTCGGTCGCGTACCCCCTACCCCAGGCCTTCGGGTGCAGATGCCAGCCGATCTCGGTCTCCTCGGCCGGTGTCAGCCGCTCCCCGGACGCGAGCAGCGGAATCAGCAGCGCGGTCCCGAGCAGATGCCCGGTCGACCGGTCCTGGATCGCCCAGATCGTGTGCACGTCGTCCTGCCGCGACCGCCAACGGCTCAGCGTCGCCACCGCGTCGTCGTGACCCTCCAGCGCGCGCGGCTCCGGGCCCAGGTAACGCGCCACCTCCCAGCGCGAGTACATGTCGAGGAGGAAGTCGATGTCCTTCTCCTCCCACTCACGCAGAAGCAGCCGAGGCGAGATCAATGACCGCATCGCCGCAGCGTAACGGGAGACTGCGAGAAACGTAATCGGCCGGTGACCGGCTTACCGAGCAACCCCGCACGGATTGTGACGTTGGTAGGGAGTGCGCTCGGAGCAACTCGTCACAGGCATGGTCTACGGTCGGCACGTGCCTGAAGAGGAGCATGATGCCGCCGCGCTCGTCCCGGCGGAGGCGGAGACCAGTGGATTCACCGTCCGGCTGGACAATTTCACCGGCCCGTTCGACCTGCTGCTGCAGCTCATCGGCAAGCACAAGCTCGACGTCACCGAGATCGCGCTGCACCAGGTCACCGACGACTTCATCGCCTACATCCGGGCCATGGGCGACGACTGGGACCTCGGTGAGACCAGCGAGTTCCTGCTGGTCGCGGCGACCCTGCTGGACCTCAAGGCGGCCCGGCTGCTGCCCGCCGCCGAGGTCGAGGACGAGGAGGACCTGGCCCTCCTGGAGGCGCGCGACCTGCTGTTCGCCCGGCTGCTGCAGTACAAGGCGTACAAGGAGGCCGCCGCGCACATCGCGGAGCTCGAGGCCGACGGGGCGCGTCGCTGGCCGCGGATGGTCTCCCTCGAGCCGAGGTACGCCGATGCGCTCCCCGAGCTGGTCCTCGGCGTGGGCCCGGAACGGCTGCTGAAACTCGCGCTCAAGAGCTTCCTGCCCAAACCCGGCCCGCCGCAGGTGTCGATCGCCCACATCCACCAGGTGCGGGTCAGTGTCCGGGAGCACGCGAACCTGCTGCGCGACCGGTTGCGCCGGGCCGGCACCGCCACGTTCAGCCTGCTGGTCGCCGACTGCGACAACACCCTCGAGGTGGTGGCACGGTTCCTGGCGCTGCTGGAGCTGTACCGGGAGGGGCTGATCGACTTCGAGCAGCCGGTGTCGCTGGACGAACTGGTGGTCCGCTGGATCGGCGGGGACGGCGACGTCGAGCTCGAGGTGGACGACTACGAGGGCAGCAAACCGGAGCCGGACGGCGCGGATGCCGCCGGTTCGGACGATCCTGCGGCGGCGCGGCTTGACTCGCCGGGCCCGGATGGCGATCTTGACACGGGTGACCCGGCCCCGGGAGGCGGGCCAGCGGCCCTGGAGGAGAGATCGTGAGCAGCGAGGAACGTCCCGAGTCGCTGGCCGCGCAGGCGGCCTCGTGGGTGCCGCCGTGGGAACGGCGCCGGGAACCCGACCGGGCCTTCCAGGAAGCCGCCGTGGAGGCGCCCGCGGATCCGGCGGCGGATGAGGACCCGGCGCCCGTGGCGGCCCAGGTGCACACGCCGGACCCGGACCCGGCGGTGGATGAGGTTGCGGCGTCCGTGTACACGCCCGAGCCGGACCCGGGCCCGGACCCGGCGGCGGATGAGGTTGCGGCACCCGTGCACACGCCCGAGCCGGGCCCGGACCCGGCGGCGGGTGACGTTACGGCACCCGTGGACACGCCCGAGCCGGACGCGGACCCGGACCCGGCGGTGGGTGAGGTTGCGGCACCCATGGTGGCGGAGGTCCACACGCCGGCCGCGGTTCCGGCGCAGCCGCGGCGGGTTCGGCAGAAGCCGGAGCCGGTCACGCCCGCTCCGGCGCCGATGGGCGACGCGGAACTCGCCGCGGCGCTCGAGTCGATCATGCTGGTGGTCGACGAGCCGACCGGCGAGCTACAGCTGGCCCAGGTCCTGGAGCAGCCGGTGGAGCGGATCGCGCGGGCGCTGGAGAACATCTCGGCGCGGTACACCGCGGCCGGGCACGGCATCGACCTGCGGCGGGTGGCCGGCGGGTGGCGGCTCTACACTCGTCCGGAGTACGCGGCGTACGTCGAGCGCTTCGTTCTGGACGGCCAGTCGGTGCGGCTCACCCAGGCCGCCCTGGAGACACTCGCCGTGGTCGCCTACAAACAGCCGGTGACCCGATCGCGCATCTCGGCCATCCGCGGTGTGAACTGTGACGGGGTCATGCGTACGCTGGTCACTCGCGGCCTGATCGAGGAGTGCGGCACCGAGCCGGAGACCGGGGCACACCTGTACCGGACGACGCCGTTGTTCCTCGAGAAGCTCGGCCTCAACACGGTCGGCCAGCTGCCGCCGCTCGCTCCGTTTTTGCCCGACGATGTGGAAGAAGTGCTCGATGCCTCAGGCTGACACCGCCGAACGCCTCCAGAAAGTCCTGGCGGCGGCCGGTGTTGGATCCCGCCGCGCCTGCGAAGATCTGATCTTCCGGCGGCGCGTCACCGTCAACGGCCGGGTCGCCAAACTCGGCGACAAGGTCGACCCCGCCACCGCGGAGATCCACGTCGACGGGCAGCGGGTGATCACCAACACCAAGCTCGTCTACGTGGCGCTGAACAAGCCGCGCGGCGTCGTCTCCAGCCTCGACGACGAGAAGGGCCGCACCGAGCTGGCCGACTTCCTCGGGGCCAACTTCGAGCAGCGGCTGTTCCACGTGGGCCGGCTCGACGCCGACTCCGAGGGGCTGCTGCTGTTCACCAACGACGGCGGGCTGGCGCACAAGCTGATGCACCCGTCGTACGAGATCAACAAGACCTACCTGGCCGAGGTGGTCGGGCCGCTGCCGCGTACCGTCGGCCGGGCCCTGCAGAAGGGCGTCGAGCTGGAGGACGGCCCGGCCAAGGTGGACTCGTTCCGCCTGGTCGACGCGATCGGCAAGACCGCGCAGGTGGAGATCGTCCTGCACGAGGGCCGCAAGCACATCGTCCGCCGGATGATGGACGCGGTGGGGCATCCGGTCACCCGGCTGATCCGGACGGCGGTGGGCCCGATCCGCCTCGGCGACCTGCGGCCCGGTGGTTTCCGCCACCTGTCGCCGGCCGAGGTCGCCGCACTCTTCAAGGCCGTCGGCGACTGATTCGCCGGCCGCCGCGCGCCGGCCGCGGTTGATCCGCCGGCCGCCGCGCGCCGGCCACGGTTGATCCGCCGGCCGCCGTTCGCCGGCGGCCTGTTCGGGACGGGACGGAACGGTGTGGACCGGCCGCGATCAGTACTCGCGGCCGGCCTCCAGCGCCGGCGCCGCCGAGATCTTGTTGAAGACGTTCTTGTCGGACGTGATGCGTTTCTTGACCTCGCCGCCGAAGAACAGGTCGACGACGACGCTCATCAGGTCCTCGCCGATCAGCGGGCTGCACTCGACGACGTAGTTCAGCTTGCCGGCCACCAGTCCCTCCAGGCCGGCCCGGGTGGCGTCGACGGTGACGATCTTGATGTCGGTGCCGGGCTTCAGCCCCTCGGCGGCGAGCACCTCGGCCGCGCCGAGGCCCATGTCGTCGTTCTGCGCGAACACCGCGTCGATCTTGCGGGTGCGGCGTAGCACCTTGCGGATGGCGGCCTCGCCCCCGGCCTTGGTCCAGTCGCCGGACTCACTGGCGATGATCTTGATTCTGCCGGTCCGTTTCGCGGTCGCCGCGAAACCCTCGGAGCGCTGTTTGGTCGGTGTCGCGCCGATCGCGCCGAGCAGCTCGACGACATTGATCGAGCCCTTCCCGCCCTGCTCCTCGTCGTAGTCGTTCTCCAGGTAGAGGGCGGCCAGGTTGCCCTCGGCGACGAACTCGGCCCCGATCGAGCTGACGTAGAGCGAGGGGTCGGAGTCGATCAGCCGGTCGGTGAGGATCACCGGGATGCCGGCGTCCCGGGCCCGCCGCAGCACGTCGTCGTAGCCCTTCTCGACCACCGGGGAGAAGGAGATCGCGGTCACCTTCGCGTCGATGAACGACTGGATGTGCTCGAGCTGCTTCTTCGGATCGCCCGCGGCGTCCTCGAAGAGCAGCTTCACGCGGTTGCGCTCGGCCGCCTTCTTGATCGACTTGGTGTTGGCGAGCCGCCAGCCGCCCTCCGCGCCCACCTGGGAGAAGCCGAGGACGATCGGGCCACTGGGCCGGGTCCGTGGCCCGGCGCTCTCGGAGTCGCCGCAGCCGGCCAGCATCGAGCCCAGGCCCACGGCGCCCAGGGTCACGAAAGAACGTCTATGCATCAGCCGACCCCCGTCAGCGGTTCGATCGAAATGATCATTCCGGAACGGTCGTTGACGATAACAATCGCGGAGACCCTGATCCACCCCGCTGAGGGAATTGGCGACACTGATTGGTTACCGGTTGGTTGATATCTTTTCCGGCATTGGCCGCAATCGCTACCCCGATATCGGGTGCAACCCGGGCATCGGCGACGGCTGATCAGCCGTCGCCGATGCCCGGGGCGGTCAGGCCCGCATCACCGTGGCGATCGGGATCCCCGCCGCGCGCAGGGCCGGGACGATGCCGCCGAGGATGCCGGCGATCAGGCCGGCGATGATCCCGGCGACCCCGGCGTCCCACGGGAACGCCAGGCCCTGCAGGAACGGCTCCGAGTCGCCGAACAGGGTGACCAGCAGTTTCAGGCCGCCGACACTGGCCCCGATGGCCAGGGCCGCGGTGAGCATGCCGGTGATCAGCGTCTCGGCGAGGACGATGCCGGCCAGCAGGGCGCGGGGCGTGCCGACGGCCCGGCGCAGCGCGAACTCCTCCACCCGCTCGCCCACCGTGGCCAGGCCGACGTTCAGGATGCCGGCGACGCCGATCAGCAGCACCAGCCCGGCCATCGCCAGGAAGATCATCCGGAGCATGGCCAGCTCCTTCTCCTGGTCCTTGCGGGAGTTGATCAGCTCGGTGTACGTCTCGACGTTCACGGCCTTGAGCTTCGACGCCAGCACCTGCTCGACCGGTGTCTCCGCGTCCAGCAGCACCTGCACCTCGCCGAAGGACGGATCGATCAGCTTCGTGGTCGGCACCCAGTGGCTCAGCTCGTCCACCCGGACGTAGGCCCGCGGCCGGGAGTCGCCGTCGTCGACCACCCCGACGAACCGCGGCGTCAGGTTGGCCGAGGCGCCGGCGACGCGCATCTCGGCGGGCACCCGGTGCGTCGTGAAGCCCTTGGCGGCCTCCTTGTTCAGCACCAGGCTCGGGGCCAGCGCCGGCATCGTGGTGAAGTCGAGCCATCGGCCGGAGACGGGCCGGTACGGCCGGAACTTCCGGACGTCGCCGGTGACCGCGGTGAGGCGTACCTCGATGGCCTGACCCTCCGGGCCCGACTCCTGCGCGGTCTGCTCCCGGCAGTTGCCGACCGCGTCGCAGACCATCGGCGCGCTGTGACCCCAGGAGCCGTCGAACGGCGCGGCGTCCGGGTTGACCGGCCGGACACCGGGCTCACCGATGATCGCCTGCATGCCGACCAGCGCCATCGCGTCCTGCCGGCCCTTGACCGTGTCCAGGATGATCGGCCCGACCTGCGGCGAGGCGCCGCCCAGGCCCATCGTCTTGGTGCCGTCCAGACCGACGGCGAGTTCCAGGTTGGCCAGCTGGGCGCGTTCGGCGATGCTGGCGCCGGCCTGCACGATGACCACGGCGAGCACGCCGAGGAACAGGCTCACCATGGACAGCAGCGTCCGGGTCTTGCGGGCCCGGATGCCCTGGATCCCGATGATGAAAGCGGACCGGAACCGTCCCGAGAAGCGGATCACCGCCGGCCTCCCTGTCCGGCCGGCGCACCGGCCTGCTCGGTCAGCACACCGGCGTCGAGGTGCATGACCCGGCCCATCCGGGCGGCGTGGTCCCGGTCGTGGGTGACCAGGATCAGCGCGCACCCACGGTCGGTCACCGCGGACAGCGCGTCGATCACCAGGGTGCCGGTCTCGGTGTCCAGGGCGCCGGTCGGTTCGTCGGCCAGCAGGATCCTCGGCTGGCGGACCAGGGCGCGGGCGATCGCCACCCGCTGCTGCTCGCCGCCGGACATCCGGGTCGGCCGGTTCTTCGCCAGGTGGGCGATGCCGACCTCGTCCAGCGCCGCCATGACCTTGGCCCGGCGCTGCCGGCGGGGCAGCCAGCCCTGGCCGTTGACCAGTGCCATCGCCACGTTCTGCGCCGCGGTCAGGTGCTTGAGCAGGAAGAACCGCTGGAACACGAAACCGAAGTGCGAGCTGCGCAGCTTCGCCGCCCGGCGTTCCGGCAGGCGGCTGATATCGTCCCCGGACAGCGTGTAGCTGCCGTGGTCGGGGCGGTCGAACAGGCCCAGCACGCTGAGCAGGGTGCTCTTGCCGGAACCGGACCGGCCGACGATGGCGATGCTCTCGCCGGCGTGCACGTCCAGGTTCACGCCGTCGAGGATGGTGCGGGGCTGCTGCTGGCCCTTCAGAACCTTGGTGATGCCGGAGAGCTGGATCAGGGCCGTCACCCGGTCACCTCGGTCGGCGCCGCGGTCGGCAGGTTCGGCCCGGGCACCGCGATGGTCTCGTTGCCGACCAGGCCCTTCTTGATCTCGACGACCTTGCCGTCCGAGATGCCGAGCTCCACGTCGATCGTCTTGCGGCGCTTGTCCTGGCCGATGACCAGGTCGACCTTGCCCCGGCCCTGCAGCCCGGCGACCGCCTCCACCGGCAGCACCAGGGCGTTCGCAGCCCGGCCGGTGATCACGTCGAGGGTCACGTCGGAACCGTTGATCAGCCTGATCTGCTCGGGGGCGGCACAGACCAGCCGCAGTCCGGTCGGCTCCGAGCCGTCGCCGCCCTGGCTGCCCGCATCACCGGCGCCGGGGTCCGTCGGGACGGGCGCGGGCGCGCCCGAGGCGCCGGCGGCCGGCGTGGTCGCGGCGGCGGTGGGCTGCGGCTCGGGCAGCGTGCCGGCCGGCAGCGCCGCGATGGTGCCGATCGGCTCGCACGCGAACGGGCCCGGCCCGTTCTTGATCTGCGCCTTGACCGACTCGACCGAGCCGGAGATCCGGTACGCCTGGGCGCTGTCGATGTCGGCAACGATGCCGTAGCCGACCTGCCGGGCCGACACCACCGGCATGCCCTTGGACACCGGCGACCGGTCCGCCATCAGCCGTCCCGCCAGAACCGAGCCGATCGGGATCTCCACCCGGCGGGCGATGCCGTTCTCGTCCCACACCGACGCGACCCAGGTGCGCCGTTCGACCGGGCGGGTGCTCGGCTTCCGGCTCACGTAGCGGATCTCGCCGGCGGCCGGGGCGACGATCCCGAAGAGCGGGTTGATGGTCACCTTGCCGGACAGGCTGATCTGGTTGGTCAGATCCTGACGGGCGGGCTGCACGGTGGTGAGAACGGTGCCCCGGGCTTCGAGATCCGGCGTCTGCGCGGTCTCGCCCTCCGACGTACAGCCACTCAGGACCACCGTGACAGCGACGACCGCCACACCCATACGTCTCTTCACTCGGTTCCCGCCTCCGCTTAAGTCGGACATACCGGCATCGAGATCGATGCACGTGTGCCGGCGGGACGGAACGGTACCGGATGGTCGCAACCTCGCGACAGTCTCAGGCTCGGTAGCCGTGGGCCTCCAGGACGGTCAGCAGCCGACGGTCCCAGGCGGCCTCGTCGTCGTCGGGCCAGCGGTGGCCGGACGGGCACTGCCAGTGCGGCGGCCGGGTGGGCATGGCGCAACCGCCGAGGGCCAGGTCACCGCTCTCCGCGGCCTGCCGGGCCGCGGGGACCGGGAGCCCGAAGATCAGCGGGATCCCGGCGGCCCCGCAGTCGGGACACGTACTGATCATGTCCGCACCGTACCCGCGGGGGCGGGGTCCACACCCCGGCCGTGACGAGCAGCCGGAACCGACCGCTCACGCCCGCAGCCCGCGCTGCGGTCCGGCGCCGCGCGGACGTCGCGCGGGGGAGCGGGGACGGCTCACGCTGGGCGGGGCGGCTCACGGCGTACCGCTGAAGGTCTTCAGGAGAGCAGGACGGGCGCGGCGAG
Organism: Actinoplanes utahensis; assembly: GCF_016862455.1. Taxonomy (GTDB): domain Bacteria; phylum Actinomycetota; class Actinomycetes; order Mycobacteriales; family Micromonosporaceae; genus Actinoplanes; species Actinoplanes utahensis. The sequence continues at coordinate 42,355 of NZ_BOMZ01000110.1, read as the reverse complement.
CATGGCATCGATGTCGGCGGCCGGGACCGGGCGGGCGAAGAAGTAGCCCTGGGCGTAGCGGTAACCGAGGGCGTGCAGGCGTTCGGCCTGGTCCCGGGTCTCCACGCCCTCGGCGACCGCGCGCAGCCCGAGGGTCGCCGCGATGGTGCTCAGCGACGAGGCGATGGCCTCCTGCTCGGCGGTGCCGTTCACGTCGTCGATGAACGACTTGTCCACCTTGAGCGTGGTGACCGGGCAGGTACGCAGCAGGGTGAGCGAGCTGTGCCCGGTGCCGAAGTCGTCGAGGGCCAGGCCGACACCGAGTTCGCGCAGCTCACGCACGGTGTCCAGGGCCGCGCCGCCGGCGAAGACCGCGGTCTCGGTGATCTCGATGGTGATCCGGTCCGGGGTCAGCCCGTGCCGGTGCAGCGCCTCGGCGACCGTCCCGGGCAGGTCCGGGTCGAGCAGTTGCCGGGCCGAGACGTTGATGTTGACGCGCGGGCCGTTCGCGCCGTGCCGGAGCTGCCAGGAGGCCGCGTCGGCGCAGGCCGCGTCGATGATCCAGGCGCCCAGGTCGAGGATCAGGCCGCTGTGCTCGGCCACCGGGATGAACTCGGCCGGCGAGACCACCGGCTGGTCGGCGGGCTGCCAGCGGACCAGCGCCTCCACGCCGGTCAGCACGCCGCCGGGCAGTTCCACGATCGGCTGGTAGAGCAGCCGGAACTCGCCGTGGTCCAGGCCGCGGCGCAGGGCGGCGGCCAGTTCGGCGTGGTGCGCGGCGGTGGCGTCCAGGGCGGTGCTGTGCTCGCGGGCCCGGTCGGCCCCGGTGTACTTGGCGGCCTGCAACGCCACCTCGGCGCGGCGCAGCAGGTCCGGGACGGCCTCGCCGCCGCCGGTGGCGACACCCGCCGTGACCGTCACCAGCAGATCCCGGGAGTCCACCCGCAGCGGCGAGCGGAACGCGGCGACCAGCTTCTCGGCCAGCCCTGGGACGGCGCCGGGCGCCAGCACGCCGAACTCGTCGCCGAGCAGCCGGGCCACCACCGCGCCGTCGCCGGCGACCGCGCCGGCCCGCTCGGCGGCGGCCCGCAGCAGCGCGTCCCCGGCCTCGTCGCCGAGCCGGTCGTTGAGCGCGGCGAACCCGTCCAGGTCACAGACCGCGACCGTGCTGAGGTCGGTCCGGCGGGCCAGGGCGGCGGTGAAGAACCGCCGGTTCGGCAGGCCGGTCAGATCGTCGTGGTGGGCCTGATCGTCCAGGCGGTCGAGCAGGGTGGAGTTGTCCAGCAGCGCCATGAACTGCCGGGTCACCACCAGCACCGTCATCACCACCGAACCGCCCGCCAGACCGGGGGACAGGAAGCCGGTGTCCAGGGTGACGCCGAGCATCATGGCGGTGGTGACGGCGACGGCCGCGTACGGCACGGCACTGATCTTGCGCCACGCGCGCCGGCGCCCGGTCCCGGTGGCCAGCGGCTGGACCCGCGGCGCGGCGGGCGGAGCCAGATTGGCGCGGGTCTGCAGCCAGACGGCGAGACCGATCAGGACGCCGGTCACGGGCAGGACCACGACGGTGGGGTACAGATGCGGCCACTGCCGCAGGAACGGGCCCGCCACCCAGGAGGCGGGCGGGAGCAGGCCGATCGGCGCGAGTGCCCAGAGCGGGCCGCGCAGCAGCCGGCCGGTGCCGGTGACACCGACCTTGACCAGGGCCACCACCGCGGCGCCGCAGGTGGCGAGCACGATCACCAGCATCAACGCGGTCAGCACCCGGCCGGACTCGGGGACCGAGCTGGTCCCGAGCAGATGACTGACGACGAGGGCGACGGCGACCGCCACGATTCCGGTGTCCAGCAACGGGCCGACGTTCGCGCGCCAGCCACGGCGCCGGTTCGGCAGGCGCACCAGCGCTATCCCGGCGAGCAGCACGGCCACCACATAGCAACCGGCGGCCAGTTGGTACAGCGTCACCGACGCCGCGGGGAGCGCGACGCCCCCGGCCTGGCTGACCGTCCCGGCGGTGAGCACGCCGGTGGCCACGGTCAGGCGGCGCCAGAACGCGCGGACCGGCCCGGCGCCGGTGGCGGCCGCCGTCCGGCAGGCCAGCGCCGTGGTTCCGGCCGCGGCCACCGTGATCGGCCACAGCAGCCACGGCGGCACCGGCCGGTAGATCCCGGCGAACCCGAGCACGACGGTGATCGCAAGCCAGCACACCGCGAGGATCAGGAGCGCGGCCGCCGTACGCGGGGAGGGTCTCGTCACGAGCTGCTCGATCGGCAGGGTCCCGTGCCGAGTTGAGTCATCCGGCGGTGAGCAAAGTCTTCTGCACCTTTCCCATCCCGTTGCGCGGCAGGCTGTCGACCAGATGCACGACCCGGGGACGCTTGTGCACGGCCAGCCGTTGCGCCACGAAATCGGTCAGCTCGGCCGGGCTCACCGGGTCGGCCACCACGAACGCGGTGATCTGTTCGCCCAGATCGGGGTGGGCGACGCCGACCACCGCGGCCTCCCGGACCGCCGGGTGCAGCAGCAGGGCGTCCTCCACCTCGCCGGCGCCGACCCGGTAGCCGCCGGTCTTGATCAGGTCGGTGGAGGCGCGGCCGACGATGCGGTGCCAGCCGTCCGGGCCGATGGTCGCGACGTCACCGGTCGGGTACCAGCCGTCGATCAGATCGGGTGCCCGCACACCGCCGTCGCGCAGGTAGCCGTCCAGCAGGGTGGGGCCCTTCACCTGGAGGTGGCCGATGGTCTCGCCATCGAAGGCGTCGGCGGGCAGCGGCGCGCCGGACTCGTCGGCCAGCCGGGTGGTGACGCCGGCCAGGGGCAGGCCGACGTGGCCGGGGCGGCGTTCCCCGCCGGCCCGGGCGCTGACCGTGATCAGGGTCTCGGTCATGCCGTAGCGCTCGACCGGGGCCTGGCCGGTGAGCGCGGCGAGCCGGTCGAACACCGGGACGGGCAGCGGGGCGCTGCCGGAGACCAGCAGCCGGGCTCTCGCCAGCGACCGGGCGGCGGCGGGGTCGGCGGCGATCCGCGACCAGACGGTGGGCACCCCGAAGTACATGGTTCCGGCGGTCCGGGCGTACGCCGCGGGGGTGGGCCGATGGGTGTGCACCAGCCGGGAACCGAGCCGCAGCGGGCCGAGGACGCCGAGGACCAGCCCGTGGACGTGGTACAGCGGCAGGCCGTGCACCAGGGTGTCGGCGGCGGTCCACTGCCAGGCGGCGGCGAGGGCGTCCAGGTCGGCGGCGATCGCGTCCCGGGAGATCACCACGCCTTTCGGGGCGCCGGTGGTGCCGCTGGTGTAGAGGACCAGTGCCGGGCCGTCACCCTGGACCGGCGGCGGCACGCTGCCCGCGCGCATCGTGGGCCGGATCAGCGTCGCGCCCGAGTCCCGCAGGATGTGGTCGCGTTCCAGGTCCCCGGCGTCCGGCGGGATCGGCACGATCGGCACCCCGGCCAGCAGCGCTCCGGTGACCGCCACGATGGTGGGCAACCCGGGGACCGCCTCGACCGCGACGATCGGCGCCCCGGCGATCTGCCCGGCCATCCCGCCGGCGAGGCCGAGCAGCTCGTGGCGCGACAGCGTGCCGTCCGGGGTGACGACGGCGCCGGCCAGGTCGGCGGGGTCGTGCAGGGATGCGAGCAGAGGCATGACCGGATCCTACGAAAGGGCGACGGCTGCGCCCCTTGCCGCGCTCGGACCAGCGCCGGGGTCGTTGCCGTTGCCCGAAATGCGTGCCTACCGTCGTGATCTCCCGTCGAGAGGGGTTGCCATGGCGGATCTGGCCCGGTGGCGGGACCTGCGCCGGCTGACCCGCGGATACCGCCGCGCGATCCTCACCGCCGCGGGGCTCGGCCTGCTCGGCACGCTGCTGGCGCTGACCCAGCCGCTGCTGGCCCGCACCGCCGTCGACGGCGCCGTGGCCGGGCGCCTGCCGTGGCCGGTGATCGGGGCGCTGATCGCGCTGTTCACCGCGCAGGCCGCCGCGCTGGCGCTGGCCCGGTACGTGCAGGCGCACACCGGCGAGACGATGACCCTCGACCTGCGCCGGCGCGTCACCGGCCACCTGCTGCGGGTGCGGATCGCGGCGCTGGACGCCGGCCGGATCGGTGACCTGATCGCCCGGGCCTGCGGCGACACGGTCGCCGTGAAGACGCTGATCGCGCAGAGCCTCGGCACCGGGCTGGCCGGGACGATCGGGCTGGCCGCCGCGCTCGGCCTGCTCGGCTGGCTCGACCCGTGGCTGCTCGGGGCGGTGGTGATCCTGTTCGGCGGCTCGTTCGCCGCGCTGCTGGCGGTGGTGCGGCGGGTGCGGATCGAGTCCCGGGCCGCGCAGACCGCCGAGGGTCTGCTCGCTGCCGATCTGGAACGGGCCCTCGGCGGTATCCGGCTGGTCCGGGCCTGCCGGGCCGAGGCGGCCGAGGAGGAGCGGCTGGAGTCGTCGGCGCGCGGCGCGTACCTGGCGAACCTCCGGACGGCCGGGATGGTCGCGCTCAGCGGGCCGGCCAACGACCTGGCGGTCAGCGGCGCGTTCCTGGCGGTGCTGCTGCTCGGCGCGACCCGGGTGTCGTCCGGGGCGATCACGCTCGGCGACCTGGTCGCGTTCACGCTCGCCATGACGTACCTGGCCGCTCCGGTCTACGAGATCTTCCAGGCGGTCAGCGCGGTGCAGCAGGGCTCCGGCGCGCTGCACCGGATCAACGAGGTGCTGGCGATGCCCACCGAGAAGGACCGGGCCGTCGGGGTGGTCCCGTCGCCGCGCGCCGCCCGGGCCGCGCCGGCGCTGGAGTTCCGGGACGTCTGGTTCGCTTACCGGCCGGGGCGGCCGGTGCTGCGCGGCGCCCGGTTCACGGTGCCGGTCCGCGGGCAGGTCGCCCTGGTCGGACCGTCCGGGGCGGGCAAGTCGACGATCTTCGCGCTGGCCGAGCGGTTCTACGAGCCGGACCGGGGCGCGGTGCTCCTGGGCGGGCGGAACGTGCGGCTGATCCGGTACGCCCGGCTCCGCGCCGCCGTCGGCCTGGTCGACCAGGACAGCCGTCTGCTGGCCGGCACCCTGCGGGAGAACCTGCTCTACGGCGCCGGGCCGGTCGACGACCGGGAGATCCGCCGGGTGCTGGCGATGACCGGGCTGCACCGGGTGGTCAGCGGGCTGCCGGACGGCCTGGACACCCCGGTCGGTGACGCCGGGCGGCGGCTCTCCGGCGGTCAGCGCCAGCGGGTCGCGATCGCCCGCTGCCTGCTGGCCCGGCCGGACCTGATCCTGCTCGACGAACCCACCGCCCATCTCGACCCGGAGAGCGAGCAGACCCTGGCCACGACCCTGCACGAGGTGTCGTCGGTGTGCGCGGTGCTGGTCATCGCGCACCGCTTCTCGACGGTCCGGGCCGCCGACCGGATCATGGTGGTCGAGAGCGGCCGGATCGCCGCGGAGGGGACGCACGACGAGTTGTCCCGGTCCAACGCCTACTATCAGCGGCTTTCCGGACAAAACCCGTTTAATGGTACGCCCGTCACCGTTCCGCCCAGCGTGACCCGTCCCGTCGGCCCCCACGCGAGGCGGGCGACCGTCGCGCCTTTGCCGCGACCGCCGGGCTGAGCGCGGTGGGTACCGGTACGAGACGGCGACCGCACGGGGCCGGCCGGTCAGCCGGGGAAGGTGGCGAGCTCCTTCACGGCGGCGGCGAGGCGCAGATCGAGGCCGGTACGGATCAGTTCACGGCAGTCGTGGTCACCGGCCGTGGCCAGACGGCGGATGTCGTGGATGGCGGCGCTGATCCGGTCGCGGACCTCGCGGACCATGCCGCCGGCGGTGCCGCGCCAGCCGTACGCGTCGAGGAGCAACCGCAGCCGTCGCGGACGGTCGACGAGCGACGTCCAGCCCTCCGCGGCGGCATCGCCGTGGGCGTTCAGCGGCACCCAGGCGAACGCGGTGAAGGCGAGATCGGCGTCCCGGGTGACCGGCCCGGCGAAGTCCCAGCCGACGAAGCCGGTGAGGCGCCGGCCGGAGCGGGTGGCGTTGTACGGCGCCGTGTCGTTGTGCCCGATGATCAGGCCGGGTTCCCAGCTGCCGCCCTTGCGCCAGACCGCGTCGGCGGGCGGGACGAAATCGGCGACCGCCTCGTGGTACTCGCGCAGCCATTGGGCGACCTGCCAGAGCGTGTCGTCCTCGCGGGCCCACTCGGGCCAGGGCAGCGCCGGGCCGGTCGAGCCGGCGCCGGCCGGTGGCACGCCGTCGAACTGTGACTGCTCCAGATGCCGCAGCAGGGCCTGGACCGCGGGGGTCCACGGCTCACCCGCCGGGCCGCTGGGTAACTCCGGTTCCCAATGCATGATCAACCTCCGGCATGGACGGTAGTCCGGAGATCATCGATCATGCATCGGCCGGGTGTCGGATTTCGCCGCTTCGGTGTGTGCGGTTCGGCCGCCGTACACGCCCGGACCACACACACCGAAGGTTTCTAGACGAACGTCTCGCCCGCGTCGGCCTTGGCCAGCAGCAGCGGCGGCGGGGTGAACCGGTCGCCGTACCGCTCGGCCAGCTCACGGGCCCGGGCCACGAAGCCCGGCAGCCCGCCGGCGTACTGGTTGATGTACTGCAGGACGCCACCGGTCCAGCCGGGGTAGCCGATGCCGAGGATCGAGCCGATGTTCGCCTCGGCGACCGAGCCGAGCACCCCCTCGTCCAGGCACTTCACCGTCTCGATCGCCTCGATGAAGAGCATCCGCTCCTTCAGGTCCTCGAACGGGATGTCCACACCGGGCTTGGCGAAGGCGGACAGGCCCGGCCAGAGCCCGGTGCGCTTGCCGTCGGTGTACTCGTAGAAGCCCGCGCCACCGGCCCGGCCCGGCCGCTGGAACTCGTCGATCATCCGGTCGATGACCTCGTCGGCCGGGTGCGCCGCCCACTGCTGCCCGGCGGCGGTGGCGGCCGCGCGGTACTCGTTGCGGATCTTCCGCGGCAGGGTGAGGGTCAGCTCGTCCATCAGCTGCAGCACCGGCGCGGGGTAACCGGCCTGGCTGCTGGCCTGCTCGATGCTGGCCGGCGGGACACCCTCGGCGAGCATCGCGATGCCCTCGGTGGTGAAGGTGCCGATCACCCGGCTGGTGAAGAAGCCACGGCTGTCGCCGACCACGATCGGGGTCTTGCGCAGTCGCCGCACCACGTCGAGTGCACGGCGTACCGCGAGCTCTCCGGTCTTCTCGCCCTTGATGATCTCGACCAGGGGCATCTTGTCGACCGGGGAGAAGAAGTGCAGCCCGATGAAGTCCGCCTGCCGGGTGACCCCCTCGGCGAGCAGCGTGATCGGCAGCGTCGAGGTGTTGGAGCAGAGCAGCGCGTCCGGCGCGACGATGCCCTCGATCTCGGCGAACACCTTGTGCTTGAGCGCCGGGTCCTCGAAGACCGCCTCGATCACCAGGTCGGCGCCGGCCAGGTCGGACACCTGGTCGGTGGCGGTGATCAGGTCGAGCAGGGACCGGCCCTTCTCCTGGGTGATCCGGCCGCGCTCGACGTCCTTGGCGACCAGCTTCTCCGAGTAGCCCCTGCCGCGCCGGGCGCCCTCCAGGCTGACGTCGCGGAGCACGGTCGGCAGGCCGGCGCGGGCGCAGACGTACGCGATCGCGGCGCCCATCATGCCGGCGCCGAGCACCGCCACCTTGGTGATCGGCGGGACCTCGCCGATGTCGCGCCGGCTGACCTCGTTGAGGTCGAAGAAGAACGCCTTGACCATGTTCTTGGCGACCGGGCCGGTGACCAGATCGACGAAGTACCGCGTCTCGATGACGAACGCGGTGTCCACATCGACCTGCGCGCCCTCGACCGCGGCCGACAGGATGTTCTTCGGCGCCGGGTAGTTCGCGCCCTTGAGCTGCTTGCGCAGGTTGGCCGGGAAGGCCGGCAGCATCGCGGCCAGGGCCGGGGTGGACGGGGTGCCGCCGGGGATCCGGTGACCCTTGGTGTCCCACGGCTGGGCGGCCGACGGGTTCGCCGCGATCCACGCCTTCGCGGCGGTGATCAGCTGCTCCGGGGTCTCCACGACCTCGTCGATCAGGCCCAGCTGCCGGGCCTTGGCCACCTTGTGCCGGGTGCCCTTGAGCAGCACCTCCATCAGCGCGGTGGCCAGGCCGAGCAGCCGCACCGTGCGGACCACACCGCCGCCGGCCGGCAGCAGCCCGAGGGTGACCTCCGGCAGGCCCACCTCCAGCTTCGGGTTGTTCAGCGCGATCCGGTGGTGGGTGGCGAGCGCCAGTTCCAGGCCGCCGCCCAGGGCCGACCCGTTCAGCGCGGCGACCACCGGCTTGCCCAGCGTCTCCAGCCGCCGCAGCTGGCCCTTGACCCGGGTGGACGTGTCGAACACGTCCTGACCGCGGTCGGCCGGCACCGAGCCGAGCTGGTCCAGGTCGCCGCCGGCGAACCACGAGCTCTTCGCCGACGTGATGATCACGCCGGCGATCTCGTCGCGTTCCGCCTCCAGGCGGCTGACGGTGGCCTCCATGCTGGCCACGTACGCGTCGTTCATGGTGTTGGCGCCGCGGCTCGGGTCGTCGAGCGTCAGGATGACGATGCCGTCGTCACCGCGGTCGTAACGGATGGTCTCAGACACGTTCGATTTCCCCTCAGAGCCGTTCGACGATGGTGGCGATGCCCATGCCGCCGCCGATGCAGAGCGTGGCCAGGCCGTACCGGCCGCCGCGCCGCTCGAGCTCGTCGACGAGGGTGCCGAGGATCATGGCGCCGGTGGCGCCCAGCGGGTGGCCCATCGCGATCGCGCCTCCGTTGACGTTGACCTTCTCCGGGTCCAGCTTGAGGTCGTCGACGAAGTGCAGCACGACCGCCGCGAACGCCTCGTTGATCTCGACCAGGTCCAGGTCGTCGACGGTCAGCCCGGCCTTGTCCAGGGCCTTGCGCGCGGCCGGCGCCGGGCCGGTCAGCATGATGGTGGCGTCGGCGCCGCTGAGCGCGGCCGACACGATCCGGGCGCGCGGGGCGATGCCGGCCCGCTCGCCGGCCCGGGCCGAGCCGATCAGCACGAGGGCCGCGCCGTCCACGATGCCGGACGAGTTGCCCGGCGAGTGCACGTGGTTGATCTTCTCGACCCAGTGGTATTTCTGGAGCGCGACCGCGTCGAAACCGCCCTGGTCGCCGATGGCGGCGAAGGAGGCGGGCAGCTTGCCCAGGCTCTCCACCGTGCTGTCCGCGCGGATGTGCTCGTCGCGGTCGAGGATCAGCAGGCCGTTGCGGTCGCGGACCGGCACGACCGAGCGGTCGAACCAGCCGTTCTCCCAGGCGCGGGCGGCTTTCTGCTGGGAGGCGACGGCGTACGCGTCGACGGTCTCCCGGCTGAACCCGTCGAGCGTGGCGATCAGGTCGGCGCTGATGCCCTGCGGGACGAAGTCGGTGTTCAGCGCGGTCTCCGGGTCCATCGCCCAGGCACCGCCGTCGGAGCCCATCGGCACCCGCGACATCGACTCGACACCACCGGCGAGGACCAGGTCCTCCCAGCCGGAACGCACCTTCTGCGCGGCGATGTTGACCGCCTCCAGCCCGGAGCCGCAGAAGCGGTTGAGCTGCACACCGGCGGTCTCGGCCGGCAGGCCGGCGGCGAGGGCGGCGGTCTTGGCGATGTCGGAGCCCTGCTCGCCGATCGGGGACACCACGCCGAGCACCACGTCCTCGATGTCCTGCGGGTCGACGGTCGGGAAACGCCGCCGCAACTCGTCGATCAGGCCCACCACGAGCGAGATGGGTTTCACCCCGTGCAGGGATCCGGTCTTCTTCCCCCGGCCGCGCGGTGTCCGCACGGCGTCGTACAGATAGGCCTCGGTCGTCATCGACTGCTCCCCTGGATGCGAATTGCGGCTAACTTTTGCCGATGTTTCCGCTAGGTGTCAAGGATACGAAGTCGAACGTCGGGCGAACCACAGATCACCGCTAGGCTGGTCCAGGTGAGCATCGCAGCATCTGACGAACCGGCCTCCGCGGGGTTGCGGAAACGGCCGAAGAACCGCAAGGCGCAGCTCGCGCTGGCGGCGGCCGAGATGTTCTGCGAGCGCGGTTATCACGGGGTCAGCCTCGACGAGATCGCCACCGCCGTCGGCATCAGCGGCCCGGCGATCTACCGGCACTTCCCCAACAAGTACGCGATGCTCGTGCACGCCACCCGCCGGCTCGTCGACACCGTGCTGGCCGCCACCGACCTGCCCGCCGCGGACGGCCCGGAGCAGCGGCTGCATCAGCTGCTCGGGGTGCTGGCCCGGCTCGCCGTCGAGCACCGCCGGGTGGCCGGGCTCTACCAGTGGGAGTGGCGGTACCTGACGCCCGAGCACCGTGCGGAGTTCCTGGCCGAGCTGCGCACGCTGGGCCGGCGGCTGGCCGCGCCGCTGCGGGAGCTGCGCCCCGAGCTGACCGGCCGGGACGCGCACGCCCTGGTCCGCGCCGTGCTCAGCGTCTTCGGCAGCCTCGGCACGCACCGGGCCGCGATCGTCCGCGGCCGGGCCGAGGCGGCTCTGCGCCGGGTGGCCTGGGCGGTGCTGCGCGACGAGCCGCCGACGCCCCTGGTGCCCGAGCCGGAGTGCCCGCGGCCCGAGCCGATCCTCGGGGTGACCGCCCGCCGGGAGATCCTGCTCGCCGAGTCGATCAAGCTGTTCCACCGGCACGGGTACCACGCGGTCGGCGTCGAGGACATCGGCCGGGCCGCGGGGATCAATGCGTCGAGTGTCTATCGTTACTTTCCCGGCAAGGCCGACATCCTCGCCGCCGCCTTCTACCGCGCCTCCGAGCGCGTCGCCGAGTCGACGGCCGCCGCCCTCTCCGGCGCCACCGGCGACGAGGACGCGCTGCGGCGGATGGCCGAGTCCTACGTGGAGCTGACCTTCGAGCGCAGCGCCCTGGTCGCGGTCTACCTCGCGGAGAACAACAACCTGCCCGAGGCGGACCGCCATGAGCTGCGCAAGGTGCAGCGGCTGCACGTCGAGGAGTGGGTCAGGCTGCTCGTCCGGCTGCGTCCCGGGCTGCCCGTCGCCGAGGCCCGGGTGCTGGTCCACGCGGGCCTCAACCTGGTCACCGACCTGAGCCGGCTGGTCCGTTTCGACAGTCGTTCGGGGATGGACCGGCATCTGGTCCGGCTCACTCTGGCGGTGCTGTACGCCTGATCGCGGGCGAAAAAGTTAGGCCGGATTCGCATGCTGCCTTCCCAGGAAGTTAGTGCGCGTTTACAGTCGCGCCATAGCCGCCCGTCTTCGGCTCCTTCCAGGAGGCAGCTCATGGATCCCGTTCTCGAACAGCGCTGTGCCGACATGGCGCGCGATCTGACGATTCCCGCACTGCTGCACCGAAACGCCACGGAATTCCCCGACCTGCCGGCGCTCAGCCTGCTCGGCTCGCCGGACACCCTCACCTGGCTGCAGTTGCGCGACGAGGTCACCGCCCTCTCCCGCGGGCTCGCCGACCTTGGCCTGCGCTCCGGCGACCGGATGCTGATCATGATGTCCAGCCGGCCCGAGCACTGGCTGGCCGACCTCGCCGCCGTCCACCTCGGCGCGCTGCCGTCCACCGTGTACGCCACCCTCTCCACCGACCAGCTGCGCTACCTGGCCCGGCACAGCGGTGCCCGGATCGTGGTGCTGGAGGACGAGGCGGCCGTCCAGCGGTGGGCGCCGATCCTCGACGACGTCCCGGAGATCAGCCGGGTGGTGGTCGCCGACCGGGACGGCGACACCGACACCGGCCGGATCGTCACGCTGCGGCACGTCCGGGCCCGTGGCGCCGCGGCCCATCAGGCCGACCCGGCCGCCTTCGAGAAGACCTGGCGGGAGGTACGGCCGGACCAGCCGGTCACCCTGCTCTACACCTCCGGGACCACCGGCGACCCGAAAGGCGTCGTGCTCACCCACCACAACGTCATCTACCAGACCGTCGTCATGCAGCACACCATCGAGACGCCGGACCACGCCCGGTCGCTGGCCTACCTGCCGCTGGCGCACATCGCCGAACGGGTGCTCGGCGTCTACAACCCGATCTACCGGGCCGGGCACGTCGTCATCTGCCCCGACCCCGCCCAGCTGCTCGCCGGGCTGGTCACGGTCCGTCCGGTGTCGTTCTTCGGGGTGCCGCGGATCTGGGAGAAGATGGTCGCCGGCGTGCAGGGGCAGCTCGCCGCCGCAGAGCCGCCGGTGAAGGCCGCGGTGGACGCCGCCCGCGAGGTGGCTCTGGAGGTGTACCGGCTGCGCGCGGCGGAGGAGCCGATCCCGGCCGAGCTCGCCGCGAAGCACGAGGCCATGGACGCCCGGATCCTCAAGCCGCTGCGGGCCAAGCTCGGCATGGACGACATGCGGTGGGCCGGCAGCGGGGCCGCGCCGATCCCGGTCGAGGTGCTGCTCTACCTGGCCGGTATCGGGATCGACGTGCTCGAGGTGTGGGGGATGACCGAGACCACCGGCACGGCGACGATCAACACCCCCGAATCCTTCCGGACCGGTACGGTCGGCAAGCCCAACGGCGGCATGGAGATCCGGCTCGCCTCCGACGGCGAGATCCTGGTCCGCGGGCCGCTGGTCTGCGCCGGCTACCTGCGCGCCGACGGCGGTGTCGACCCGGTCACCGACGCGGACGGCTGGCTGGCCACCGGCGACGTCGGCGCGTTCGACGACGACGGCTTCCTCACCATCACCGACCGCAAGAAGGAACTGATCATCAACTCGAGCGGGAAGAACATCTCACCCGCCCAGATCGAGAACCTGCTGCGGGCGCACCCGCTGATCGCCCAGGCCGTCGCGATCGGCGACCGGCGGCCGTACGTCACCGCCCTGATCGTCCTCGACGAGGAGATCGCCCCGCTCTGGGCCCGGTCCAAGGGCTTGCCGGTCCGCACCATCGCCGATCTGGCGGCCGACGAGGTGCTGCGGTCCGAGATCGCGGCCGCGGTGTCGGCGGCGAACGCGAAACTGTCCCGCCCCGAGCAGATCAAGACGTTCCGGATCCTGTCCCGCGGGTGGACGCCGGAGACCGGCGAACTCACGCCGACGCTGAAACTGCGCCGCCGGATCATCACCGACCGCTATGCCGAGGAGATCGGCGAGCTCTACGCGCATTGACAGCGCTGAGAACGGCGGCCGGGACGCGATGTCCCGGCCGCCGTTCTTCAGCTTGCCGGCAGCGGTCCTGCTAGTAGCAGTACTGCCGGGATGCGCGTTCGAATCCCTGATCGAAGCCGCGCTGGTAACCCTTGGCGTAGGCGTCCTCGTCGAACTGGCTGTACGCCTTCGCGCCGTACCCCATCATCCTGCGGCAGTCCTTGCGGGCCTGGTTCCACCCCGTCTGGTAGCCGGCGTCGAAGCCACGCTGGTAGCTCTGCGCGTAACCGCCCTGGCCGGGCGGCTTCGGCCACGGGTGCGGATACGGCTTGGGCGGGTAGGGCTTGGGCGGGTACGGCTTCGGCGGATAGGGCTTGGTCGGGTACGGGTTCTGCGGGTACGGGTTCGGCGGGTACGGGTTCGGTGGGTACGGGTCGCCGTACGGATCCGGCGGCGGGTACGCCGAGTCCGTCACGACCACGGCATGCGACTCGGAGGCCGCGGCGGCGGTGGCCGTGAGCGCGATTCCCGAGGTCGCCAGAACGAACGCACCGGCGGCGAGAACGCAACGCTTTCCGATGTTCATGAGTGTTTTCTCCCCGTGTCCCCGGGCCTCCGGAATGGCGTCCCGGTAATGACCCGAAAACTACGCCCGGCAAAAGCGCGCCACCCGCGGAAACGGCTACGGCTGGGCCGATCAGCCAGAATTGCCGACTTTTCAGGCAGGAAGCCGCGAATCATCCCGGCCGTGCTGTGGCATGCGCCATCGCCCCCGCTGTGAGCTGCCGTCGGTCGTCGTCCCCGCCTACCGCACGATGGCCCGCAGCCCCGCTTCGCCGGCTGAAAATCGCCGTGCGGTGGAGGTGCCGGGCAGGGCAGACTCTGCGGTCATGGACGAGGGGATTCGCGGTGTCGCTGACCTGCAGGCGGCCGTGGCGGCGGGGCGGCGGGTCAAGTACCTGTTCTTCTGGGGGCATCAGGACGCCGGGCGCGGCTACCTGAGCCAGTGGTACCCGTCGGTGTTCACCGTCGAGGGGGTGCGGTTCGCGACCGCCGAGCACTACATGATGTGGCGCAAGGCCGTGCTCTTCGGGGACGCCGCGATGGCGGAGAAGATCCTGGCGGCCGGGCATCCGCACGAGGCGAAGAAGCTCGGCGGCCGGGTCGCCGGTTTCGACCAGGCGGTCTGGGAGGAGCACCGGACGCCGATCGTGGTGGCCGGCAACCTCGCCAAGTTCGGCGGTGACCCGGCCATGCGCGACTACCTTCTCGACAGCGGCGACCGGGTGCTGGTCGAGGCCAGTCCGCTGGACCGCGTCTGGGGCATCGGCCTGTCCCGCGACGACGAGCGCGCCGCGGACCCGTACCGCTGGCGCGGCCTGAACCTGCTCGGTTTCGCCCTCATGGAGGTCCGCGCCCGGCTGCGTGCGTAGACGTGCGAGAGCACGGGCCGGGCGCCCGCGAGGTCGGCGGGCGCCCGGCGCACGGTGGGAGAGGTCAGCCGCCGAGGGAGGTGGCGGCGGACCGGATCGCCGAGGAGAAGTAGCTGACCTGGGTGTAGACGCCCGGCTTGTTCGGGCGGGCGCAGCCGTCGCCCCAGCTCACGATGCCGACCTGGACCCAGCCGGAGGCGCCCTGGCGGAACATCGGGCCGCCGGAGTCGCCCTGGCAGGTGTCGACGCCGCCGGCGGTGTAGCCGGCGCAGATCTCCTCGGCGGCGATCACCTGGCCGCCGTACATGCTGCTGGAGTTGCAGGTGGCGTCGCTGACGAACGGCACGTTCGCCTTGAGCAGGTAGCGCTGCTGCGCGCCGCCTTCCCGGTTGGCGCCCCAGCCGGCGACGGTGAACGTGCCGGTGTCGTACGCGGTGGAGGTGGCGATCGGCAGCGTGGCGACGCCGGTGACCGGGTTGGCCAGGCGGATGAACGCCCAGTCGTCGCCGTTGCCGTTGTAGCCGGGCGCCCGGTAGACGTAGTTCGACTTGCGGGTGACCCGGCTGGACGACTGCAGGTCGACGACGCCGAGGGTGGCCGTGATCGACGTGTTCGCGCCGGTCCGGCTGACGCAGTGGGCCGCGGTCAGCACCAGGGTCGGGCTGTAGAGGGCGCCGCCGCAGCCCATCGACAGCCGCACCATCCACGGGAACTCGCCCAGCGCGGCGCGGGTGCCGCCGACGACGTACGGGGTGACGGGGTCGCCGGCCGCCGCGGCCGGGTTGGGGGACATCGTGGCCGCCGTGACGGCCGCGGCCAGGATCGCCAGAAGGGTTCGCCATCTGCGCATGTGGTTCTCCTCGGGTCGGGGTACACCGAGCGTCCCATTGATATAGACCGATATAAACATCCCGCATGGCTTATACCGCGCGGCCCCGGCGACGTCGGGTCGCCGGGGCCGCGCAGCCGTACCGTCTAGCAGTAGGTCGCCTGCTTGCCGATCACCTTGTACGGGCAGTCCGCCGCCTCGGCCAGCATCAGCGCCGCCGTCCGGTTGCGGGCCGTCTCCGCCGGGATCACGCTGGCCGGCGGGTAGAAGCCGCCACCGCCCGAGCTGCCCGGGTAGAGCTCGAACGTGTACGCGAAGATCTTGTGCACACCCCACAGCCAGTCCAGCGAGTCGCCGTCGGTGATGTAGAGGTCGCTCGACTGCTGCGGCGTGTACCCGTTGGTGGCCGCCATCTGCCGTCCCAGGGTGGCGAACGTGTTGGCCTGGTCGGCGTTCATGCCGGTCGCGGTGTTCGCGGTGGTGTGCCCGTACGGCCACAGCACCAGCTTCGAGTACGAGTGGAAGTCGATCGCCGCCTTGATCTGCTGCACGCCCCCGACCACCCGGCTGTTGACGAAGTCGCGGATCGCGCGGACCTCCGGCGCGGAGAACGCCGACGGGCCGCGGTAGGTGGCCGACGACGGGCTGCCGGAGGAGCCGCCGCAGCAACCCCACTGGTAGCCGTAGTTCCGGTTCGGGTCGGTGCCGATGTAGCTGGACCCGCTGTTCGGCTGCCGGTTCTTGCGCCACGACCGGTAGCTGCCGGTGGCGATGTCGTACTCGACGCCGTCCGGGTTCACCATCGGCACGATCCACAGCTCGCGCGTGTCGACGATGTTCCTGACCCGGGTGTCGCTGGCGTACGTCCTGGTGAACTGCCCGAGCAGGTACAGCGCCTGCTCCACGGTCAGGTGCTCGCGGGCGTGGTGGTTGGCGTCGAAGAGGACCTCCGGCTCGGCCTCGTCGGTGCCGACGTTGTCGGAGATCTTGACGGCCACGATGTCGCGGCCCTCGTACGACTTGCCGATCACCCGCTTGCTGGCGATCGACGGGTACGCCGCCACCACCGAGTTGATCTCGGCGACCGTCTCGGCGTAGTCGTGGTAGGCGGCGTCCGCGGGCGGGAAGGCAAGCGTCCGCGCCGCCGGTTCGACGGTGAACCCGAGCCGCTTGAGCCGGGCCACCTCGGCGCCGGTCGCGGTGACCGTGGCGACGCCGTGCTCGATGTCGTCGACGGCCACACCGGTGCGGGCGATGACGTTGCGCTGCGCGACCGTCCGTACGTCGTAGATCTCGTATTCCGCCGCGGCGTCGAACTGTTCGGCGCCGGCGGGGGAGGAGGCGGACACCGCCGTGGACACGCAGAGCGCGACCGCGGCGAGCACCGCGAAGGACCGTCGTCTCATGAACGACCTCCGGGATCTGGGGGAGTCGGGTGCTCACAGCAAACCCCCAGATATCGAAGGTGGGCAATGCATCAGGGCATGCCAATATCCCCCGGACCCTGACGTGATGACCGGCGGAACTCGGCCGGCAGGTCGTCCGGCGGGGGAGGGGCGCCGAGGTCGGACGGCTGGAGAGCACCCGGATAGCCGGGGTAGGTGCGGTTCCGCTTCGACTCGCCGAGGACCGATCGCCGGCGTGGCGGGAAGAACCGCAGCGCGTACGCGCGGGCCTTCAGGGAGATCTCGGCCCCGCCGCCCACCCAGGCCGGCGCCGGGTCGAAGCCGAACGCCCGCAGCATCCGATCGTCGAGCATCCCCCGGACCCCGAGCCGCACCGCGGGCCGCAGCGGGCCGGGGAACCAGGCCGCGAAAAGGTCCACGGTGTACTGCCCGATCTCCTGATTCGTCGTACTGAAAACGAAATTCCGCTCCTCATAAGAGAGCTTGAAAGCCAGGAACGACTGGTACGTGTCCGGGATGTCGCGGATGCCCATCCGCTTGCCGACGGCCCGGTAGTAGTGGAAGGCGGCCAGCTTCTCGTGGGGGTGCAGAGAGCGCCAGCCGAAACGGGTGATCCAGTCGATCGGGTCGTAGACGAAGGTCGACAGCACGTACAGCATGTCGTCGTTGCTGATGGCGTATCGGCCGTGCGCCCGGTTCACCACCTTCAGCGCCTCCTTGCCGCGGGGCGAGTCGTACCCGTGCGCCGCCATCTCCCCCATCAGCAGCGCCGTGTCGTCGTAGCGCCGCTGCGGCCGGTCCCGGAACTCGCCGGTCGCCGCGAGGAGCTTCGAGATGCTCGGCACGCAGTACGTCCGGAACAGCGCGAACTCCAGCGCCCGGGTGTAGTCCCAGGGGAACTCCCGCCCCGACGAGATCTGGTAGATCTCCAGGTGGTCCTGTTCCGGATCGAGGGACGCTATCCGTCTCGCCAGGTCGTAACGGCCCATGTCGACATCCTCCTTTTTTGATATTTGATACGTTGGCGGCCCATGAAGCGAGAGGTGGGGGCATGCTTTCCGAGGAGGTCGCCGGCGCCCTGCGCGGTCGGATCATGTCCGGTGAGCTGCGGCCCGGCGCCCGCATCCGGCTCGAAGAGGTGGCCGCCGGGCTCGGTGTCAGCATCACCCCGGTCCGCGAGGCGCTGCTCACCCTGCGCGGCGAGGACATGGTCGAGCTCGAGCCACGCAAGGGGTACGTGGTCGCCCCGTTGTCGCGCCAGGACATCCTCGACGTGTTCCAGCTGCAGGGTGACATCGCCGGGGAGCTGGCCGCCCGGGTCGCGACCGCGGTCACCGAGGCCCAGATCGCCGAGCTGCGGGTGGCGCACAACAAGGTCGCCCGGGCCCGCCGCGCCGCCGACGTGGAGACGTACGAGTACGAGTTCCACCGCGCCGTGAACCGGATGGCCCGTTCCCGCAAACTGAGCTGGTTCCTGCACACCGCCACTCGGTACACCCCGGCCCGGGTCTACTCCGCCGACCCCGGCTGGCGCGACGGCATGCGCGCCGACCATGAGGCGCTGCTCGACGCGTTCGCCGCCGCCGACGCCGGCGCCGCGCGCACGGCGATGACCAGACATTTCACCGACGGTGCGGAGCGCCTGGTCAAACACCTCGACGACCTGGGCATCTGGGAGCATTGATCCGTTTCCGAGCGTGTCGATCGCGGCCGTCATCCGCGCCTGCCCTCCCCGCCCCGGCAGATGAGTCTTGCGGCCCCGGCCGTCGATCGTCTCGACGGCTTCTCTGCCCGGATTTGATATTTGATATGTTACGGTCGCTGTCAATGTAGTGATTCACCTGCACTAACTCGGGAGGGTGATGACATGAGCATCGATATCAGCGACGAGCAGAGGGCCTTCACCGCGGCTGTCGACGACTTCTGCCGCCGCGAGGCCGGCACGCGCGAGCAGCGCGGCGACAGCCCGCACCACGCCGGCCTCTACCAGAAGATGGCCGACCTCGGCTGGCTCGGCGTCACCGTTCCCGAGGAGTACGGCGGCTCCGGCGCCGGCATGGTCGACACCTGCCTCTTCCTGGAACGCGTCGGTTACGGCCAGGCCCCGATCGGCGGTTTCACCACCAGCGCGATCGTCGCCGCCGCCATCCAACGCTCCGGCAGCGAGGAACAGAAGAAGACGGTCCTCGGCGGCCTGGTCGACGGCCGCGTTCACGCGATCGCGATGAGCGAGCCGGAGGCCGGGTCGGACGTGGCGAACCTGTCCTGCCGCGCCGTGCGCACCGGCGACGGCTGGGTGATCAACGGCCAGAAGACGTGGTGCTCCAACGCCCACATCGCCGACACGATCCTGCTCGTCGCCCGGACCAGCGGCAGCGCCGGCGACCATGCCGGCCTCACCATGCTGCTGGTGCCCGCGGACCGCCCCGGCCTGCGGATCAGCGGCATCGAGACGATGGGCGGCAAGGAGGTCAACGACCTCTACTTCACCGACGTACGCGTCCCCGCCGACGCCGTGGTCGGCACCGTCGACCAGGGCTGGCAGCAGCTGATGGCCGGCCTCAACGTGGAACGGCTGATCCTGGCCGCCCTGATGCTCGGCACCGCGCAGCGCGCCTTCGACGACGCCCTCGGCTTCATCCGCGAACGCAGGCAGTTCGGCCGCCCGGTCGGCACCTTCCAGGCGCTGCGCCACCGGATCGCCGACCTGGCCACCGAGATCGAATGCGTCCGCCTGCTGGTCCACCGGGTCGCCACCCTGACCGACCGCGACCCCGGCAAGGTCCTTCCGCGGGAGAGCTCGATGGTGAAACTGAAGGCCACCGAGGTCGCCCGGGAGGTCGCCCTGGCCGGCATGCAGATGATGGGCGGCTACGGCTACGCCACCGAGTACGACATGGAACGCCACGTCCGCACCACCCTGGTCAGCACCATCTACGGCGGCACCAGCGAGATCCAGCGCGACATCATCGGAAAGACCTACGGCCTCTGAATCCCTTTCCGGTACGGGACCGGCAGCACCCGAGAGCGGTCGGGACCGTCCCGTCGGCCTTCCGGGGCGACGTCTCCCGGTGATCCGGCCCGCAGCGCCCGCTGCGGGCCGAATGCGGTGGTCACGGTCCCGGTACGCTCCACCCCATGATGATCGTCGGGAACGTCCTCGCCGCGGTCGTGGCACTGATCCACGTGTACATCGCGGTTCTCGAGATGTTCCTGTGGACCAGGCCCCAGGGTCGCAAGGCCTTCAACCTGACACCGGAGTTCGCCGCCCAGACCCGCGTCCTCGGCCTCAACCAGGGCCTCTACAACGGCTTCCTGGCCGCCGGCCTCTTCTGGGGCCTGCTCGGCGGCGGTTTCGGCCCGCTCGTGTTCTTCCTGGTCTGCGTCGCCGTCGCCGGTGTCGTCGGCGCCCTCACCGCCAGCCGCCGCATCATCTACATCCAGACCGTCCCCGCGGTCCTCGCCCTGATCCCGGTCCTGCTCGCCCACTGATCCCGCCCGACGACAAAGCGCCGTCCTCGCCCTGATTCCGGTCCTGCTCGCCCACTGATCCCGCCCGACGACAAAGCGCCGTCCTCGCCCTGATTCCGGTCCTGCTCGCCCACTGGCGGCAAGGCCCGTCCTCGCCCGGCCCCGGTGACACGGTTGCGGCGGATCACGGCGTGGAGCGGAGCCAGCCGGGGGTGACCGGGACGCGCATGCATGAGCCGCACCGGGGGACGGTCGTGAGGTGACGCCTGCCGTGGCCGCCGCGAGGCACGCGACGTTTGCGTGGCCCGTACCGAAGCATGGTGTGACCGAGGCACCGCGGACCGGAAGCGGACAACCGCCGTAGCAGTGTCGGGAGGCCGGCGGACGTGACCGGGTTACTTGAGGGCCACGCCGCCGTACATGAAGACGGCGGCGTCGTCGACGCCCTCGTCCTCGGCGGTGGGATGCCAGTGGTGGACGGGGACGACGCCCGGGTCGAGCAGGGTGAAGCCGGTGAACAGGGACTCGACGCCGGCGCGGGAGCGGGCGACGACCGGGACACCGTTCTGGTTGTAGGTGTTGACGGTGCCCTGGCCGGCCTCGTCGTTGTCGATGGTCACCACCGACAGGGCGAGCGCGCTGCCGGCCGGGAACGGGGCCATCAACCGGCCGATGATGTCGCGGGCCTGATCGTCGTCGGTCACGTGCTGGAGGACGGCGATCAGCGTGACGGCGACCGGCCTCGACAGGTCGAAGCCCTCGGTCACGGCGTCCGAGGTGAGGATCGTGCCGGGGTCGCGCAGGTCGGCGTCCAGGTAGGACACGGCGCCGGTGCCGACCGGGGTGAGCAGCGCCCGGGCGTGGGTGAGGACGAGCGGGTCGTTGTCGACGTAGACGATCGTCGCGTCGGGGGCCACCCGCTGGACGACCTCGTGCAGGTTGGGCGAGGTGGGCAGGCCGGTGCCGACGTCGAGGAACTGGCGGACGCCGCGCTCGGCGAGGAGGGTGACGGCCTTGGCCATGAACCGGCGGTTGGCCTTCATCGAGATCGGCAGAGTCGGCGTGTGCTGGAGCGCCTGCTCGGCGGCGCGCCGGTCGGCCTCGAAGTTGTCCTTGCCGCCCAGCAGGTAGTCGTAGATGCGGGCCGAATGGGGACGATCGGTCTGCAGGTCACCGGGTGGCATGGGGGGCTCCTCGATAACGGTCAGCGGGGCTTCAACGTGACACATCAGACACCCGATCCGCTACCCCGGGCCGGCGTACGGCGTACCGGAAGCCGCTTTAGCATCGAGGGATGGCTGCCGTGACCGCACCGCTGACCGGTGATGATCTTCGGATCGCCGGCGCTGCCGGGATCGCCGTTTTCGAGAACCGGCTGATCCTCGACGCGCAGCCACCGATCGACGACGACACGCTGCGCGCGGTGGCCGCCCGCTGCACCGGCACGCTGCCGCCGGGGCTGGTCACGCTGTGGAGGACCACGTTCGGGGGCCGGATCGACTACCGGCCGGGCGATCAGCTCTCGTTCACCGAGCTGTTCTACCCCGATTCGGACGGCTATCAGGATCTGTGGGGCTGGATCGATCACGAGGCGGAGACGAGCGGTACGGACCGGCTGCGGTTCCTGCCGTTCGGCGGCTTCGAGTACCTGGACCGGCTCTATGTGGACACCGCCCCCGGGCCGGAACACGGCGCGGTCGTCTACTGGCAGCAGGGACTGCCGCCGGGCTGGGAACTGATCGAGGACGATCGGGCGGGCGCGTTCGCCGCCGGCGTTCCGGAGCTGTTCCGGCGGCTCGCGCTGGAGGACGACCCGTGGGGCGACGAGGGCGCCGGCACCGGGTCCGAGCTGCGCGACGCGGTCGACGAGCTGGCCGAGGAGGAGCCGGACGTCGCCGCCAAGCTGCGCGACCTGGTCCGAGCCACGGTTCTGGACTGGCGTGCCGCGTTGACCGGGGGCACCGTCGCCGCCGACCCGCGGTTGCGGCGGCTCGCGATCGACCGGGTCGCCGCGGCCGGGGACACCGCAACGCTGGAGCGTCTCGCCGCGGCCGGCTGCGATCTGGCCGAACCGGTCCGCAGCGACCTCACCGCGATCGACATCGCCCTGCTCGGCGGCCACCTGGACACCGTGGAGCGGCTGCTCGGCCGGGACGTCCCGGTGGTCAACACACTGCGGGCCGGCGCGCACGCCGCCGGCCCCGACCTGGCCCGGCGCCTGATCGACCGGGGCGCCGTGGTCACCGCGGACGCGGTCGACCGGGCTCTCGACGACGGCGACCCGGAGGTGATCCGGATGCTCGCCGGGCACCTGCCCACGACGGACGGGCTCCGCGACGCGGCGACGCGGATCCGGATGCTCGCCGCCCAGGCCCGGCAGGCCGCCGAGCGTTCCGGCGACGATCGCGACCGGCGCCGTGCGGAGGTTCTGACCGAGCTGGCGGACCGGGCCGGCTGACCGCGCGGGCGGACGGGGCGGGTTCGACCGCGTGGGCGGGCCGGGCCGGTCGACCGCGTGGAAGCCTCACGGCTGGAGGTCGATCAGCGCCTTCCCGGTCGCCGCGTCGAACGGCACCGACTCGTGGTCGTGGACGATCAGCCAGCGCCCGTCCACCCGGCGGCAGCCGAGCGTCGCCCGGACCCACATGTCGACCTCGCCGCCGATCTTCAGCGTGCCGCTGACGTGGTAGAGGAACGAGCAGAACCCGACGTCGCCGTCCACGGTGACGTGCAGATCGCGGACCTCGTACCCGATCACGGAGGCGTACGCGTCGAACCAGGCGCGGGTGGCCTCCTCGACCGCCTCGTTGCCGCGGCCGTGCAACGGCGGCAGCACGTTGAACGTGATGATGTCCGGGTGCTGGCGGGCGGCCAGCGGCGCGGGATCCTTCGCCGACACGGCGGCCACTCGCTCGGCCACCAGTTCACGCAGTTCCGCTTCACCGTCCATGGGATGGATGGTATCCCGGCGGCGGATCGGCCAATCGTTAAGATGTTCGATCGGGTGAGGGTCGTAGCGCAGAGGTCGTCGCGCCATCCTTGCAGGGGGGAAGACGCCGGTTCGAATCCGGTCGGCTCTCACTCACCCGTTCCCGGCCACCATGACGTCCGCGTCGTCGAAGCCGGCCAGTGCCGTTCAGCTCGGGTGGATCCATTCCTCCTTTCGGGAGGGGCGCCGGGCGGCTGCGGGGACGGGGGGACGGCCGCCCGGCCTCGGTGGGGACTCGGTAGACCGTCGGCCGGCCGGTGCGCGAGCATGCCGGTCACGCCGGCGAGGAGCGGTCCGCGGATGCGCATGGGGATTCGCCTTCCGCCGGGGATTGTCACAGGACCCTGCGTGGCCCGTACCAGAAATGTCCGGTCCGGAAGTGACCCGTGCCCCAAGCCTCAGAAGGCGCGCCGCAGCGCCGATGTTTCGCTCCGGACGGCACGCGCGGCGGGCCGCAGGCGAAGGAGCGGACATGGGCGCGACCGGGGAACGCTGGTTGGGAGTCGGACGCAGCCTGGCGGCGGACCCCGCCGAAGCCGGCGCACAGGCCTGCCGCGAAGCCCTCGGCGGGCGCACGGCCGGGCTGCTCGTCGTCTTCGCGTCGCTGACGCACGCCACCCTGGAGATGGCGCAGGCGGTGCACGCCGAAGCCGGCGGCGACGTCCTCATGATCGGCTGCTCGACGTCGGGGGAGTTCAGCAACGACGGCAGCGGCGCCGGCGTCGTCGTCAACGCGCTCGGCGGCTACTCCGCGGCCGTGCGGGCGGTGCCGCGTGAGGTCGACGACCTGTACGAGGCCGGCATCACCGCCGCCTCCTGTCTCGACGACGTCGACGGCGAGCACAGGGTCGTGCTGCTGCTCGGCGACGGCCGCAGCAGCGACCAGCAGGAGATGGTGCGCGGCGCCTACACGGTCGCCGGCGCCGCCGTGCCGCTCGTCGGCGGTTGCGCCGGCGACAACGTCACCCAGACCGGCACCTTCCACTTCTTCAGCGACGGCACCACGGTCCGGCTGATGCCGAACGCGGTGCTCGCCGCGGCCCTCGCCGCGCCGGTGCCGTTCGGCATCGGATCCGCGCACGGCTGGCACAAGGTCGGCGAGCCGATGGTCGTCACCCGCAGCGAATCCGGCACCATCTACGAGCTCGACGGCGAACCGGCCCTCGACGTCTACCTGCGCCGCACCGGCGGCGTCCCCGGCCTGGAAACCGACCCGGACGCGTTCCTGCAGTTCGCCACGGTACGGCCGCTCGGGCTGGCCCGCCGCAGCGGCGAGGACATCCGGATCATCTTCGCCGCCGACCCCACCGAACGGTCCCTCTCCGGCCTGGCCGACACCCCCGAAGGGGCGATGGTCTGGTTCATGGAGGCCGACGACGACGAGATCGTCGACGCCACCGCGTCCGCGGCGGTCGCGGCCGTCTCGCAGGTCACCGCACCGCTGGGGGTGCTGGTCTTCGACTGCTGCGTACGCCCCATCGCGCTCGGCCCCGACCGGACCGACCTGGCCGTCACCCGGCTGCGCGACGCGCTGAAGCCACTGCCGTACGGCGGTTTCTGGTCCAACGGCGAGATCGTCCGCAAGCCGCAGGCCAAAGGCATGCACCACCTGACCGTCGTCGCGCTCGCCGTCGGCTGAGCCCCATGTCCGGCTGGTCCAGTCTGCAACTCGCCGAGTTCTTCAGCGCCATCACCCTCGCCGGAACCATCGGCAGCGCCGCCCGGATCGCCGTCCAGCGCGCCGCCGAATCCACCGACGCCGAAGTGGCGGCAGTGGTGTGCGACGACGGCGTACCCGCCTCGATCGGCCTCGGCCGCACCCCGGACCCGTCCCTGTTCACCGCCCTGCGCCCGGGAACCGGCGAGGTGTCGTTCCCGGGAACCGGCCCGATGCACCTCACCGTGCAGGTCCTCGACCGCGACACCGGCGAACGGCTGATCGTCGCCCGCACCGACGAGCCGTTCGCCGCCGAGGAACGCCAGATGCTCCAGGGCATGTCCCGCGTCCTCGGGCTGGCCCTGCGCAGTCTGCGTACGCTCGCCGCCGAACGCCGGCTGCGCCAGGACCTCCAACGCCGGGAACGGCTCCTGGAGACGCTGCTGCACGTCCAGCGCTCGGCGAACCAGCGGGTCCCGCTCGACGACGTCCTCCACATGATCACTTCGGGTGCGGCGGCGCTGCTGGAGGACGCGACGGTGGCGCTGGTCCTCCGCGACGCGATCGCCTCGGTCAGCGGCGCCCCCGTCGACGGCGCCGTCCTGACCGAGGCCGCCCACCATGCGATCTCCCGGGGTGGGCCGGCTTCCTCCGGCCGGTCCCTCGCCACTCCCGTCCTGATCGACGGCACGATCGCGGGCGCTCTCGTCATCACCACCCCGGCCACCCCCGGGGTTCCCGCCGTCTTTGCCGCTCCCGTCGTTCCCGTCGTCCCCGCCGTCCCTGCCGTTCCCGCCCTCCCGGCCACTCCTGCCGGGGCGGCTCCCGTCGGGGTGGCTTCCATCGGGTCGGCGGAGCGGCGCGATGTGCTGATCGCTTTCGCCGAGCAGGCCAGCCTCGCCCTGACCGGAGCGCACACCCTGGCCGCCGTGCACGAGGCCCACCACGACCCGCTGACCCGCCTGCCCAACCGTGGCCTGTTCCTCCAGCGCGTCGAGGAAGCCCTGGCCGCCGACCCGACCCCCGCCGCGTCCGCCCTGCTCTACCTCGACCTGGACCTGTTCAAGCAGGTCAACGACACTCTCGGCCACACCGTCGGCGACGAGTTGCTGCGCGCCGTGGCCGGCCGTCTCCGCGCCGCCGTCCGCGACACCGACATGGCCGCCCGCCTCGGCGGCGACGAGTTCGCCGTCCTCCTCGACCCGATCTCCCACGAGAACCAGGCCCGCGACATCGCCCAGCGCGTCATCGACTCCATCGGCCTGCCCTACGACATCGCCGGCCGCACCATCGTCACCCGCGCCAGCGTCGGCATCGCCTACAGCGGCGACCGCTCCGCCGAACGCCTCCTCGAGGAGGCCGACCTGGCCATGTACCGCGCCAAGAAATCCTGCAAGGGCACCTTCCAGGAGTTCGAACCGTCGATGCTCACGTCCCTCCCGCGCGCCTGCTGATCCGGCACCGGCTGTCACCTGGGTCACTGCCATGGGCGCGAGGTCCGAATTCCGCTAGCGGGGGAGGGGCGGGACACGGTTTGCTGGCGGGCATGAGCGCAGATGTCGTACGTCCCTCGCGCGCGGCTGTCGCCGCCGCCACCGTCACGGTCGTCCTGTGGGCGTCCGCGTTCGTGGGGATCCGGGCGGCCGCGCCGTACTTCTCGCCGGGATCGCTCGCACTCGGCCGTCTTCTCGCCGGCTCGCTGACTCTGCTGATCTTCCTGGCCGTACGCCGTCAGGGTCTTCCCCCGCGGGCCGCCTGGCCGGGCATCCTGATCTCCGGGGTGATCTGGTTCGGTCTCTACATGGTCGCTCTGAACTGGGGTGAGGAGCTCGTCGACGCCGGCACCGCCGCCATGCTGGTGAACGTCGGCCCGGCCGTGATGGCGCTGCTCGCCGGCTGGTTGCTGCACGAGGGTTTCCCGCCCCGGCTGCTCGCCGGTATCGCGGTCTCGTTCGCCGGCACCGTGATCGTCGGCTTCTCCATGTCCGGAAAGGGTCAGTCGTCGATCCTCGGTGTGGTGCTCTGCCTGGTCGCCGCGGTCACCTACGCCGGCGGGGTCGTCGCCCAGAAGCCGGCGTTGCGGCACGCCACCGCGCTGCAGGCGACCACGTTCGGGTGTGTGATCGGCGCGGTCGCCTGCCTGCCGTTCGCCGGGCAGTTGGTGTCGGATGTCGCGTCCGCCCCCTGGACGGCCACCCTGAACGTCGTCTACCTCGGCGTCTTCCCGACCGCGATCGCGTTCACCACCTGGGCGTACGCGCTGGCCCGCACGACCGCCGGCAAGATGGGCTCGACGACGTACGCCGTCCCGGCCGTCGTGGTCCTGATGTCCTGGCTGGTTCTGGGCGAGGTGCCCGGCTGGCTCACCCTCCTCGGCGGCGCGCTCTGCCTGGCCGGCGTGGCAGTCTCCCGCAGCCGTCCGAGAACGGTCGCTTCCGACAGGTCCGCCCCTCCCACGGGCCGCCCGGCGGGACGGGTCCGTGGATGAGGGGACGGAGTGTCGCTTGCGCTCGGCAGCGCACGAGGGCCGTACCGAATCAGATCTCAGCCGACCGCAAGGCCTGGAGAACCTGAGGGTAGAGGCGGGCCTTGATCGTGCCGAGCCCGGCGCCGGCTTTGCCGGTGTGGGCCTTGGCCAGGGCGATCGCGGTGGGCAGCACCTCCTCGGCGGGGACCGCGTGATCGACGATGTGACGTTCCGCGGCCTCGGCGCCGCCGTAACGGCGGGCGGTGACCATCGCCTCGTGCGCGTTCTGCGGGGTCAGGCGGGACTGGATGAGGGCGCTCATGCCGGGGGTGAAGGGCAGGCCGATGTCCGCTTCCGGCAGGCACCAGAAACCCCGGTCGGCGCGCATGACGCGCAGGTCGTGCGCGAGGGAGACCATGGCGCCTCCGGCGAAGCAGTGGCCGGGGACGGCGGCGACGGTCACCATGGGCAGGGTCAGCAGGCGGGCGAGGAATTGCTGCACCAAGGCGACGTACGCGGTCCGCTCCTCCGGGTGCTCGCCGAGCCAGTCCAGGTCGAGCCCCAGGCTGTAATGCCTGCCGGTGGCGGTGGTGACGAGCGCGGTGGGATTCTTCTCGACCTCGTCCAGCAGGGCGTTGGCTTCGGTGATGAATTCGGGGTGGAGTCGGTTCTCGTCGTCGCCGAGGTCGAGAACGTGGACGTCGTCGTGGCGGTCCAGGGTCGGCATGGCAGGCCTCCTTAGTTACTTGTCGGTAACATAGCGGACCGGCCCCGGTTCGTCGATGACTGCGTACACGGGCACAATGGGAGGGTTGGTTTGCCGTAGAGCCCTCAGGAGGAACGGTGGCGCTTCAGGAACGGCCGGAGAAGTGCGTGGTGGCCGTCGACGGCCCGTCCGGGTCGGGCAAGTCCACCGTCTCCCGGCGGCTCGCCACCGCTGTCGACGGCGTCTACCTAGACACCGGCGCGATGTACCGCGCGGTGACCTGGGCGGTCCTCCAGGGTGGCGCCGACCTGGCGGACCCCGACGCCATCGCCAAGATAGCCCTGGAGACCGAGCTGTCGATCGGCACCGATCCGCTCGCCCCCCACTTCGCCGCGAACGGGGTGAACGTCGACGCCCCGATCCGCGGCGCCGAGGTCACCGGCGCCGTCTCCGCGGTCGCCGCCGTCCCGGCCGTCCGCAGACACCTCGTCCTGCTCCAGCAGGCGATCATCGCCGCGCACCCGCGGATCATCGTCGAGGGCCGCGACATCGCCTCCGTGGTCGCCCCCGACGCCGACCTCAAGGTCTATCTCACGGCCTCCGCCGCCGCCCGCGCCGCCCGGCGCAGCGCCGAGGACGCCACCGACGTCGCCGCCACCGAGGCCGACCTGGCCCGCCGCGACACACTCGACTCCACCCGGGCCGTCGACCCGCTCAAGCAGGCGTCCGACGCCCTTGAGGTCGACACCACCGGCATGGGCATCGACGAGGTCGTTGCCCACCTCCTGCATCTGCTGAACAGCAAGGTAAGTAAGTGACTGAACTTCCCGCCGGACTCGACCTCAACGACTTCGAGGGAGGATTCGAGTTCGGCTCCGATTCCCCCACGGACTCGTCGGACGAATTCACCGGCCCCGTCCCCGTCGTCGCCGTCGTCGGCCGCCCCAACGTGGGCAAGTCGACGCTGGTCAACCGCATCATCGGCCGCCGTCAGGCGGTCGTCGAGGACAAGCCCGGCGTGACCCGCGACCGGGTTCCCTACGACGCCCAGTGGAACGGCCGCCGCTTCACCGTCGTCGACACCGGCGGCTGGGAACCGGACGCCCGCGACCGGGCCGCCGCCATCGCCGCCCAGGCCGAGATCGCCGTGCAGACCGCCGACGTGGTCGTCTTCGTCGTCGACGTCTCCGTCGGCGCCACCGACGTCGACGAGGCCGCGGTGAAGATGCTGCGCCGCAGCCACAAGCCGGTCATCCTGGTCGCCAACAAGGCCGACAACCAGAACCTGGAACTCGAAGCCGTCTCCCTGTGGTCCCTGGGCCTCGGCGAACCGCACCCGATCTCCGCCCTGCACGGCCGCGGCTCCGGCGACCTCCTCGACGACATCCTCAACGCCCTGCCGCCGACCCCGCTGGTCACCGAGGGCGGCCCCCGCGGCCCCCGCCGGGTCGCCCTGGTCGGCCGTCCCAACGTCGGCAAGTCCAGCCTGCTCAACCGCCTCGCCAAGGAGGAACGGGCGGTCGTCGACTCGGTCGCCGGCACCACCGTCGACCCGGTCGACAGCCTGGTCGAGATGGCCGGCGAGGTCTGGCAGTTCGTCGACACGGCCGGCCTGCGCAAACGCGTCCACCAGGCCTCCGGTACGGAGTACTACGCGTCCCTGCGGACCGCCGGCGCCGTCGAGGCCGCCGAGGTCGCCGTCGTCCTGCTCGACTCCGGCGAGGTCATCAGCGAACAGGACCAGCGCGTCATCACCCAGGTCATCGAGTCCGGCCGGGCCCTGGTCATCGCCTTCAAC
Source organism: Actinoplanes utahensis (assembly GCF_016862455.1). GTDB lineage: Bacteria > Actinomycetota > Actinomycetes > Mycobacteriales > Micromonosporaceae > Actinoplanes > Actinoplanes utahensis. The sequence goes on along the minus strand of NZ_BOMZ01000110.1, from coordinate 12,551 downwards.
AAGTGGGACCTGGTCGACGAGGACCGCCGGTTCTACCTGGACAAGGAGATCGACCGCGACCTCAAGCGGGTGACGTGGGCCATTCGCGTCAACATCTCCGCCAAGACCGGCCGGGCCGTCGACAAACTGGCCCCCGCCATCCGCCGCGCCCTCGCCTCGTGGGAGACCCGCATCCCCACCGGCGCCCTGAACCAGTGGCTCACCGCCCTCACCCAGGCCACCCCCCACCCGGTCCGCGGCGGCCGCGCCCCGCGCATCCTGTTCGCCACCCAGGCCGGCGCCGCCCCGCCGCGCTTCGTCCTCTTCACCACCGGCCCGTTCGACGCGGGCTACCTGCGCTTCATCGAGCGCAAACTGCGCGAGGAGTACGGCTTCGAGGGCACACCGGTCGAGATCTCGGTGAAACCCCGCAAGAAGCTCGGGCCGGGGGGTCGCGGAAAAGCCCACGGGTGAGGTTGGTAGTCTTTAGGAGATGTCGCGCGGGGCTGAGGCTCCGGGCGGGATCGGGCTGTAGCGCAGCTTGGTAGCGCACTTGACTGGGGGTCAAGGGGTCGCAGGTTCAAATCCTGTCAGCCCGACCATTGAAAAGCCCTGACCAGCACGAATGCTGGTCAGGGCTTTTGTTCATACCTATTGGGTTTTGAACCGTCCCCCGAAAACCCTGATTTACCCGAATCGGCGGGCGGGATCGTCATCACTGATCACCGGTTGTCGGCCGCCGATCATTCGGCCCGCCGGTCGCGATCCTGGACCGAACCTTCAGCGGTCGTTCTGTCTGCGCCCAGCCGTTCGAGGATCGCGGAGTTGTCCGGGGCGATCGCAGGTTTGGCGATGTAGTACGTGGTGGTGACCTCTTCACTGCCATGGCGCAGTTGGGTTGCGGCGCTCTTGGTGTTGGACTCCTCGTCGATGAGCGTCGCGACGGTCTTGCGGAAGGTGTGGGGGACCACCCAAGTGAGGTCAGTGTCCGCTCGGGCCTGACGCCACTGGCGGCGGACGTTGTTGGGCTGTAGCCAGGTGCCGTTCCTGGAGGCGAAGACGGCGTCGTAGTCGTTCTCCGCTGCGGTGAGCTTGCGGGCCAGGAGCATCCCAACCGCGAATCCAGGCAGGACTATCGTGCGATAGCCGGCCTCGCTCTTGGTCCAGTCCTGGCGGAAGACGCCCTTACCTTTGACGTACACCAGCGTGCCGCTGATGGTTAGAACGGGACGGTCTGCACTCAGGTCGAGGTCTGACCACCGAATGGCGAGGATCTCGCCGATGCGGGCACCGGTCGCGAGCATGAGATCGACGATGTCGGCAAGATCGCCGGTGTGCCGAGGTCCGGGTTTGCCGGGGACGGGCTGTTGCCATTCCCGAATCGCTGTTCGGACGGTTTCGAGCTGCTCGGTTCCGAGAGCGGTCACTTCGCGGCGAGGCTTGCGGAGCCGTCCGGTGTCGCGGACGGGGTTGGTAGGGATCGCGCCGTGACGGACCGCGAGCGCGAACATCTGGCTGAGGGCGACCTTCGCGCCCTTGGCCTTGGACGGGTGGTTCTTGGCTATCTCCCGGAGGAACCGGTCGAGCCGCCCTACCGTCACTTCTCGGATCCGGAGTTCACCGAGGGCCGGCAGGATGGCGGTGCGCAGCGTCTCTCGATACCGGTCGATGGTTTATGGGGCGATCCGTTCCTCGTCGGTGATCTCTTCGACCCACTTCTCGCTCAGCGTGGTGACGCGGGTGTCGCGATTGATCTCGTCGTCGTCCGGAATCGTGCGGTCACGAAGTTTGACCTTCAAAGCTCGGGTGGCTGCCGGACCACTGACGTCCGTCGCCTCCACGTCACGGGTCTTGCCGTCGTAGTCGCGGAAGCGGGTCCTGGCCCGGAATCGGTTGGGGCCGAGCTGTTCGGTGCGAATCGCGCCGTACGTGCCGATGGGTAGGGGAGGTCGGGCCAAGGCTCAGCGCTCCGGGTCACTCTGGGCGTCGAGCCACCGTTCGACCTCGCTGCGCCGGTAGCGCAAGGTGTTGCCGACGCGGATGGCACGCGGTCCCCTGCCCCGGCTGTGCCAGGCATACAAGGTGTTCTTTGGCTTACGAAGCCAGGCGACAACGTCGTCGATGGTCAGTAAAGGGTCGGGCCGCCATTCAGAGGTTGAGTCGTTCATCGGTGGCCTCCCGAGTCGGAAGAGACACCGCGCTTGCGGATGAGGGTGTTGTCCGGCGATGACCGGTAGCCGGGGTCGGTAGCCGGTGTGGTGCCCGGTTCGGCGTATGGCGGGGGCGTGCACGGATCAGCGGTCCTTTCAGCTTCCCGTCCCTGACGGGCCGGGGGCGCGGCGACGCTGCCCTGACGGGGGGCGTCGCCGGCCTCCTTACCGAACAGGCGGGCCACACGCTCGGTGATGTCCTGGCGCTTCCCGGCCGGGAACCGGGAATGCAGCAGATGGACGGCCGGGCGGGACGGCTGCCGCCGCGCCCACTGCCGCAGGAAGCTGTACGTCGCTTGGGCGTCCGCCACGGTATTGCAGATCACCGCCGCGCAACCACCGCTGGCGCCCAGCCCCGCCAGCGTGTCCCGCACCACCGCCAGTCGGCTACCCGGCGCCGGCACCGCACCGATCGGATCCTCGCGACGGACCGGCAGCACCCTCACTGTCAGAGCCACCGGCCGTGACGCGGCCATCGCCGCCAGCGCCGGCCCGCTCGGCACCACCGGAGCCGAGCCGTCTGCCGGAACGAACAGCCAGCCTGGATACGGCACCTGCACGGTGTCCGGCAGCGCCCCGTTCTGCCCGGCGCCACGCCGGTATGCCTCCGCCAGCGACCGGGTCACCGACGACGGCAGGGTCGCCGACAGCAGCACCACCGGGCAGCCCAGCTGGCCACACCAGGCCACCAGTCGACGCAGCAGAAACTGCATGTAGGGGTCATAGGCGTGGGCTTCGTCGACGATCAGCACCTTCCGTGAGATGCCCAGCAACCGCAACGCGTTGTGCGGCACCGGCAGGATCGCCAACAGCGCCTGATCAATGGTCCCCGTCGCCCAGCCGGCCAACAGCCCTCGTTTACCGGTACGCAGCCAGCTCGTCGCCGACACCCGCCCCGGCCGTCCCGATGGATCCTCGTCCGTAACCACCTCAGTGGTGCCTGCCTCCGGGCGAGCATCACCGTAGGCCGGATTCAACCAGGCCATGCTGTGCAACAACGTTAATGACGTCGCGTCGACAACCTGGCCGGCCAGGAAGCGCCGCACCCGCCGGTACATCTGATCGGAGGTGGCCATCGTCGGCAGAGCGAAGAAACAGCCCTCGACACCCACGGCCCCCGCCAGCACCTGGGCCGCGTACAACGCCGCCTCCGTCTTCCCCTCGCCCGGCGCCGCGGCGACGATCAGCAGCCCTCCACCGCCCCGGGCCGGCACCGCAAGCTCCCGCATCAGCGAGCGCTGTAATGGGTTCGCCTCGAACGGGAAAAGCTCCTCGAAAGAACCGCCCCGCAACGTCGACCGGCTCAACCCGGCCTCAGCCAGCACACCAGGCAGCGACGCGCACGTACCAGCGAAATGTGCTGCCACCGCGGACGGGGACGCTTCAGTGGGCAGCTGCCGCAGCCGCTTCTCCAAGAAGGTCTCCTGGCTGACCAGCCAGTCCGCGAGGATGACGACCCCGGTGACCAACGCCAGCGCGGACACTTCCGCTTTGGCCGGCACCGGCAAGTCAACCACCACGTCACGCAGCGCGTCGAAGATCAGTTCGCGTTGCCGTTGCCACGTCTTGCCCGCCAACTGCGGCACACGAGCCAGCGGATCACGCAGATAATCCAAAGTGAGATCCTGCTGGAACCGGCCGTGGTGACCCCCGAGCACCTGAGCCGCGCCATACGCCGGCGTCCGGTTTGGCCGGCTGCCCTTGCCATATCCCGCGGCCTGTAGCAGTGGGTACGCCAACAACTGCGACGCTGCAGCGTGACCCAGACGGCCGTCCCAGCACGGATTCTCGTAGCCGTCGTCGAGGAGGGCCGCGAAGGCGACACCGATCTCGCGTTGGAAATCCGCGGTGCACTTACCAAGATCATGGAGGCCGGCGAGGAAAGCGACGACCACCCGAGCCTCCGGTTCGGGCAACCCCAGCCCGGCGGCGACCGCGGCAGAAGACACTATCGGCCAACGACCACCCCGGCTCTCCTGCTTCGTGGGCGCAACCACCAAAGGCTCCACCATGGACGTTCGTCGATAAGGGGTGCACCGAGAAGGGGCCGGCGGTTCAGGTCGGCCGGAAGACAGCAGCCACGCTCGGGGCAGTGGCCGATATCCGGAAGCACCCTGCGGCCGCTCACCGGGGTGCCCCGATGCTTCGGTAATCTACCGACTCCGATGGAGCTGGCTGGATGCCGCGGGACGGGGGCTTGATGACCGACGTGAAGGGCGAGGTGCCGGGTACGGGCGGGGGCATCCCCGCGATTCCGCCGCCGACGCCGGGGTACTGGCCGGGTATCGGTGACGAGACCCGGGCGGATCTCACGTCCATGGACGTCGCCGCGGGCCGGTTGAAGGCCGAAGTCCAGGAGCGGCTCGCGCCGGCGGCCGACCGAGCGGCGGAGGCGATGTACATCCTGCCGCCCACACCGCACGACGCCTTCGCCGAGCTGCTGGCCTTCCAGGAGTCGCAGTTCGCCGCCCAGGAAGTGGCGCTGCGCAACGTGCAGACCTATGTGCAGGGCGCGTGGGCGTTCGGGGTGGCGGTGGAGCAGATCAGCAAGCAGTACGCCGACGCCGACGCCTTCGCCACGGCCCGGCTACGTGATGTCGAGTCCGCGTTCAACCGCCTCGGCGTCCAGGTCCAGTCGTACGACCCGAAGGGCCTGCTCTGATGCCGGGGACCGGAGGCGGCGGGACGGCATGGTCGTCGATGGCCGTCGAGCAGATCTGGCAGATGGTGCAGGGCCAGAACCGCACCGGCTACGAGCAGTTGATCCAGGGCTGGCAGCAGGCCGCCGACGCCACGGAACGCAACATCGACTATCTGGAGGACTACCGTTCCCGGCTCGCCGCGTCGTGGCCGCCGTCGGCCAGCCCTGCCGCCCAGGCGTGTCACGACCAGCTGGAAGCGATGATCGCGAACATGCGGGTCACCTGGAGCACGGCGCTGAGCAACAGGTCCACGCTGGAGACCGTGGCGGGAGCGCTGGACTCCGCGTACACGGCGATCGCGCGAATCTACGCCGACTACATGCGTAATCAGGCCAACCTCGCCCGGTACGAACAGAGCATTCTGCCGCCGGGCCAGCAACAGGCACTGACGCCGGAGTCGCTGGCCGCCCGGGGCCGGCAGGCCGTGCTGGAGGCCGAGGCGCGAGCGGTGATGTCCGCGCTGAGCACCGACCTGGCCGTCGGTAAATCCATGATCCGAACCCCCGACGAGTACCGCCTGACCTGGCAGAACGACAGCGAGAGCGCCGATGCCGGCGGTGATGGTGCCGCCGCCGGCGCCTTCGCCGGCGGCAGCAGCGCTCTCAGCCTGTTCACGCTCAGAGACCAGCAGGCCGCCACCCGGGTGGCGAGAGACGCGATGCCCCTGGTGCAGGACCGGCCCGTCACCGCCACGCCCGTCACCGTCACGCCCGTGCTCGGCGACACGGGAACCGGACCGACGCTCGTAGGCACCCATCCGACCAATACCGGACCGGGCACGTCCCCGGCGACCACCCCGGGCCAGACCGGTCTGCCCGCGCACCACAACACGGTCAACCCGGTCCAGAATCTGCCCGGACCGAACAGGATGCCCACCACCAACTGGGGCGACCCGGCCGGGCGACCCTCCACCACCGTTCGCTCACCCAGTGCGATGAAGCCGATGGGCGGTGAAACGCTCGGTGCCCCATCCGGCCGTGGCCAGCAGGCCACCCATCCGAACCTGCTCGGCGGCTCCGGCACCGGCACGGGAAGACCTATGGGCGGACACCCGGGCGGACATGCCGGCGGCATGACGCGAGGGGTGCAGCGGGTCAACGCGGTCGGTGGTGTCATCGGTGAGACAGCCGCGCCCGGCCGGCCCAACCCCGGACTCCCCGGTACCCCGGGCGGCCGGGGACGCCGCGACGGTGAGCCGGCGGACCGGACGGCCGGCCGCTCGTGGGATCCGGACAACCCGTGGGAGACCGACGACGGCGTCACACCGGTCCTGGACACGGCACCACGAACGACCATCAACCCCGGACCGGCGATCGGCCTGACCTGACCATGATCCCCGCGATAGCGAACGCGGTCGTGGCCGCGCTCCTGACCGTCACCCCCGTGACAGCCCCCCTGCCCGCCCGGGCGGACAAGATCCGGCAACAGCAGTGGATGCTGGACTACCTGCAGATCGCCCGCGCCCACCAGATCAGCACCGGCGCGGGCGTCACCGTCGGGCTACCCGACACCGGCGTCGAAGCACACCCCGACCTCGGCGCGAACCTGCTGCCCGGAATCAATCTCGTTCAACCCGGCGGCAGCGGGCGCATCGACCTGACCGGTCACGGCACCGGCATGGCCGGCGTCATCGCCGGCCGCGGTCACAGCGGCCAGGCCGGAATCCTGGGCATCGCGCCCTCAGCGAAGATCCTCCCAATCGTCTCCGCCGGCAAGTACGGCGGCCTGCAGACCATCGCCGACGGCATCGAACTCGCGGTGAAACGCGGCGCCCGGGTGGTCAACGTGTCCAGCGGCGGCCCGAAGAGCCTGTCACTGAGACGCGCCGTCCAGGCCGCCGAGCAGGCCGACGCTCTCATCGTCGCCTCGAACGGCAACACCACGAAGACCGTCATGGACGAGTACCCCGCCTCCATGCCCGGTGTCCTGGCCGTCGGCGCCATCGGACCGGACGGGCAGTACGCGCCGGTCTCCTATCCCGGCGGCAACATCGGGATCTGCGCACCCGGCGTCAAGGTGATCACGACCGGGCAAGCCGGCAGATACCGCATCGTCACCGGCACCTCCGTCGCCACCGCCATCGTCTCCGGCGCCGCCGCGCTGGTCCGGTCCCGCTACCCGAACCTCTCCGCACCGGAGGTCATGCACCGGCTCACCGCCACCGCCGACGACATCGGCCCACCCGGCCGCGACGACCAGTGCGGGTACGGCGTCCTCAACATCGTCAAAGCCCTGACCGCCGACGTACCCCCGATGACCGCCACCGGCACACCGGCGAGCCCGGCCCCGTCCGCGCCGGCAGCCAGCAGTCCGCCCTCGACCCCGACATCCGCCTCCGCGCCATCGTCCGCCGCATCTCAGCCCGCCAGTTCCCCCCTGCCGCTATATGCCGGCATCGGTGCCGTAGCGGTAGCCACCGCCGGTTCGATCCTGGCCTTGATCGTCATCCGTAGACGGCGCCGGGACGCAACAGATCACCATTCGCCCACTGGCTGACCGGAGCCGAACCGCGACTCCAGCGGGGACGGCAGCCCTCCTCGCGCCGCATTCGCAGAGCTCAGCCATCCGCCACGTCTGCCGGTTCTGCCGGTGAGCCCTTCCGCGAAGACGGATGAAGGACGTCATCCTCGTCGAAGATTCTGAACCCCGTCGTTGGCCGCCCGTTTGGCGAGCCGGTGCAGCACGGCGCGGCGGCGGCCGGTCACACCGGGCCAGTCGGGGTCGTTGAGCAGCGCCGTGTAGTGGTGCTCGGCTTGTCGGGTGTCGTAGGCGAACAGCATGCAAGCCTCGGCCAGGACGGTGCGTGCAGGCAGCCGCAGCGGCGTGTCGTCGTGGCCACAGCGGCGCAGGTGCCCGGGCAGCCCGTCGTGGTGCACCGTCACCCGCCACCCCGGCCAGGAAGCCGGTTCCAGGCGGCCGCTGCAGGCCTGCCAGACGGCGATCGTACGGTCGGCGACGTCGAGAAGTCCGCCGTCGCCGACGTACAGCTCCCCTGGCACTGCAGCGGTCTGCACGTCGTCCAGTATCGCCAGTAGCCGCGGCCCGGTCGCCAGCATGCCCGTCAGCAACATCCCGCCGACGTAGTCACGGACGGTCCGGCCGGTGTCGCGCACGCTGAGGACCGTCAGCCCGTACCCGCGCAGGTTCCCAAGGTGCTCGAACGGGTCGGCGGTCGCCACGTACTCGTCGAGGCTCAGCGGCTGGCCCAGGACGCTACTCGGCGCGTTCAGGCCGGCCAGCATGCCGGCGGCGGTGACGGGACGCGGCGGCGGATCGGACATCAGCAGCGCGGCGGGGTCGACCGGCAAGCCGTCGATCACGGCCGCGTACCCGCGGTCGGCGTGCTGGACCGTCCAGCCCGGCCAGCACTGCGCGAGCAGCGGCATCAGCGCCCGGCGCAGCCCGAGGCTGTCGTCGGTGACGCTCAACCGGTTGTACCAGCGCAGCAGGCGCCGGTCGTGGTCCAGCAGCACCCCACCGGAGGCCCACACCTCGTCGTACGGCTCGGCCTCGATCCGGCCGTGCGGGTCGCTCCACGCGTCCGGGCCGCCGAAGAGCGTCTCAGGCAGGCTCAGCGCTCCAGACCGGTCGAGACGAACCTCGTGCCGTCCGTCCCGGACGATGACGTACAGTGCTGGATCCGGCACGCCGCCTCCCACCACAGAGCCCCGCAAAGTCCTGCCATCCCAGATGATCGCGGTACCGTCGGCCGCCCACAACGCAATTGCTGGCCGGCCCGCGCGACGCGCGACGCTCGACGGCACGACTCTCGCACCTGCTTCAAACGGCGGCCTCGTGGCAGCTGAGTCGGCGCTCACCAGTACGACTCCAAAGAATGTGGATGCCTCCTTAGCCTGCCCTTCGCTAGCCTCGATGCTCGCGGAGGGCTCGGGCATAGCCGCCGGCGCAGGGCCGGAGCGGCCATTCATGGTCCGTCAGCCCGGAAGGAGCGTATACATGGCCAATCTGTTCACCGCGGACGATTCGACCGGTCCCCGCTACTTGGACCTCACCAACGGCGGCACCGACGTGTTCTACGACGTGCTCACCCTGGCCGGCTGCGTGATAGCGCAGACGCCGTGGCAGCGCAACCTGGTGCTGCGCTTCGCCGACGGGCACCGCTTGGGCCGCGGATGCGACGGCTTCGACCTCGCCGAACTGCCGTGGACCGGTGACTGGCCGGCGGAGAAGGCGTTCCTCGACCAGTTGATCGCGTTGGCCCTGACCCGGCACGGATGGGACCGCCTGAACTACGACCCGCCGTACGCGATCCAGTACCTGACCCGGTTCCGCGAGATGCTCGCCGGATACACCCCAGTGCCGGAGCCCACGCCGAAGTGGGGCGACTGGCGGCTACCGCCCGCCGCGGCGCTGACCGCCGAATGCGACACCCACAGCCTGTACGTCGGTGAGTACGGCTGCCGCCTATGCGACGAGTACATTCAGCCGCCGCCCTGACTCCGAGCGCCCGCTCAGCGGCAAATGAGGGCGTCGTCCGCTCCCGACGCCGCATGGGGAAGTTGTCGGCGCGGTGTGAGGTGAGATCTACCAGTCGCGCCACGGGCCGGTGATGTCACCGCTGCTGATCCCGTTTCGGCGGGCGAGGTCGTCGGGCTCGATTCCCGCCGTCTCGAGAACACGATCGACGTATGCACAGAGCAATTCTCGTTCGTCCGTCTCGAAGGCGGCGCCATCGAACCGATCATTGACGGCATTCAGCGCCCGGATTGTGCGTTCAACGACCTCAAGGATTCCCGTGTCAGTCGCTGGCTCCCATCGGCGTTCCACCAGGCTGGCGACGTCTGCCTCGAACCCGTCGAGTACGACATCGGTCGCTCGGCTCATCGCCTCGGGCCACAACCTTGACGAGACGGCATCCTCTTCCGCGAGCGCACCAGTAGCAACATCGAGGGCTTCGCGTGCCACATCAGCCCGCCACACGAAGGTTGGTCGGTCGATCACGTTGCTCAGCGTACTGAGGCACGTATCGGCACAGCTTCGCCGCTCACGCTTCACCCGCTCGGCGGCATGAGAGTTCATTGGCTGGAAGGTGACGGCCGCCGTTGACGTTCTGGAGGCGTCACGTTGGACGGGATGACTTCCCGTTCTCCCCAGCGAACGCCGTAAAGAACTCCAAGGTAAACCTATAAGGGCAAGGTCAGGGTGGTCAAATGAGTGAAGTGCTGACCCGTCAGCTGCCACTCCCCGTAGGCTGGACCTGTTCCAGACTTCGTCGGAGGCGCTTCGCGGCTACTTGGTGCGGCGCGTGGTTACTTATCCATTCACTACATGACTTATGGAGTCGACGGCTCGCCCGGCCGCACTCGCCCATAATCGTCCAGGTCAGCTCGAGAGGAAAACCGCTATGCCAGGACTTGTAGGCAAAGTCACCGGAGCCAATGAAATTGGTGTCCTCGGGGAAAGCGAGCTGGGCGAGGGCGTCCGCGGTCTAGGGCGTTCGAACGACCACGCCGCAGTCGCGGGCATCAACTCCACGAGTGGGCCAGGCGTGTTCGGCGAGAGTGCATCGGGCCACGGCATCCGCGGTCTCGGACGCTCGAACAACTCCACGGGGGTCGTGGGCACCAACTCCGCGGGCGGTACCGGGGTGTTCGGCGAGAGCGAATCAGGCAAGGGCATCCATGGTCTCGGACGCTCAAACGACCACGCCGGGGTCGTGGGCACCAACTCCGCGGGTGGGCCAGGCGTGTACGGGAAAAGCGTATCCGGGCCGGCTGGCTTCTTTGACGGAGACGTTCGTGTCGCTCAAGATCTCATTGTTGACGGCGACATCCAATTGGTGGGTGCGGACGTCGCTGAGCAGTTCGAGATTCAGACGTCTCCCGATGAGATCGCAGAATCTCTGCAACCAGGTTCTGTGGTCGTGCTCGACGAGCACGGCAGGATCGGCATTTGTGGCGAGCCGTACAACAACCGGGTTGCCGGTATTATCTCGGGTGCCGGAGATCGAGTACCGGCACTCGTCCTGGATCGCACGCACGATACAACACGTAAACGGCGACCGATCGCGGTCGTCGGCAAGGCGTGGTGCCTGGCTGATGCAACCAACGATCCGATTGCGGTGGGCGATCTATTGACTACGTCCACACGTCCAGGTCATGCGATGCGCGCGGCGGACCGGCTCGCGAGCATCGGCACCGTGGTAGGCAAGGCCCTGACCGCCCTTCCCTCTGGCACGGGTCATGTCCTGGTTCTAGTCGGGTTGAGGTGACAAAGGGTGGCAGTCGTTCTGAACAAAGGGCTCGGGCGTACGCCGTTTCGGCGGAAATCCAAGTTCAGCAGTCGAGTCATCGTGTGCCGGATGCCGTTCACAGCCAACGGGTGGAGTCGTCATGCCATCAGTGCATGATGGACGCGACAGGCAGGCTGAGGTAGCCATGATGGGCGATCCACACGGGTCGCAGATGATCGCCTCGCGACGTGCACTGTTGCTCACCGCAGCCGCCAGCTTCGGTGTGGTCGTCAGCGGCAGCATTCTGGTCGACGGTGCCGCAGCAGCCGGCAAGCGTCCGGCCACTTCCGGCAATAGGGCGGGCGACCCGGCGATGGCAGCGCTGGGCTCTGTGCCATCGGTCCGCAGCGCCATCGTTCAGCTGGGCGTAGAGGGTCTACGGCCCCGCGGCATGCGAGCTGTCTTGACCCAGGCGCGGGTGCACAGTCTCCGAGAACTCGTCAACAAGGCCCGGACCGCCCGAGAACTGCCGCAGCATCTGCAGTTCCGCCTCCGATACTTCGCCGAACACGAGTCCAATGATTGTTGCCTTCAAGGTGAAAGCGACGAAGTGTTTATGTCGGCCATCGGCACTGATTCCGGTAACGTCATCCTCGGCGCCGGCGGAAAACCGGTGGCTTGGACCATGACCACCCCGCCGATCGGCGACGTCTCCGAGAACTCCGTCCGAGATCCGTGGAGAACGAACCCGCATGTGCTGGTGAACTTCGACCTGCGGCGACCTGCCGACTGGCCGCGAACGTTCACGGTGACCCTGCTGATCGTCGAGCAGGACAACAAAGACCTCGCCAAGTCGTTCAACGGCCTCCACGACCAAGTCGGTAAGACGATCAAGGACGCGGTGGAGGCCGCAGCAACCTCCGGAGCTGCGGCCATCGCGGGCGCGACGATCGGCACAGTGATCCCGGGCGTAGGAACTCTCCTGGGTGCTGTAGTCGGCGAGCTTGCCGGATCCGTATTCGACGACATCATTGCGGAAATCGATAAAGGCCTCAAAAATGACGTCCTCGCACCGCGAACCATAGAGATTACGATCCCTGATCCTGATCAGGTCAGGCAACATGCGAGTATCGGCAGACCCCAGACCCTCGACGTCAAGGAGCAGGAAGCGCATTACAGCATTGAGTACGACTGGTTCCTGGCAGGCTGAAAATGACGGGCGAACGAAACTCTGATTACGGCATGGTGATGCCTCGACGAATCGGGCTCGGATCAAAGCGTGGCAAGAGCGCTCCCAAGACGTCCTCTCCTCGGCAGATCAGTGCGACATTCAGTAAGCTGGGTGTTGTCGGTGGCCGCAGAACTGGTCTGTGGCAGGGTGGTGGCGACCGCTGGGAGAGTTCTCGGCCACTGATGTTGCGAGGGGTTCGGCGGGCGCTCGGTGGACCCAGCCGAGGAACCGGTCTG
>NZ_BOMZ01000109.1 GCF_016862455.1 Actinoplanes utahensis | reverse complement strand
TGGCTGTCTCCGGCGGCGCGAGACAGCCATGAGAACCAGCCGGACGGGGTTCAGGCGGCGTTCGCGGTGATGCGGGGCGCGGCGTCGGTGGCCAGGCCGAAACCGGCGCCCCGCCGCCCCATCAACCGGCGCGCGGCGGTCAGCAGCGGGGCGGGCACCCCGTACACGATGTGCCCGTCGCCGGGTCGTACCCCGTCACCGTCCCAGCTCTGATACGCCGACCAGGGACCCTCGAACGTGCAGATCCGCACCCCGAGATCCCGGTACAGCGGATGCGTCGGCACGCCCGGGTTCAGCACCACCCGGTGCAGCCCGCGCCGCGCCGCCAGCCGGACGGTCAGCGCCACCGGCCCGACCCCGCCGGACCCGGCCGGGGCCCGGTCCAGGAACAGTCCCTCGACCCCGTCCGCCCGCCACGAGTCCACATCGGCGAGCACGTCGGCCAGCGAGCGGCTGCCCCAGTCCAGGTCGATCCGGCCGAGCGACTGATGCAGGGTCCGGCGGTCGCCGGGCCGTTCCCGGACGATCCACGTCTCGGAGTCGAGTTCCAGTTCGGGCGACGGGTGGGCGTACGGGGGGAACAGGGTCTTCACGGCGTCCTCCGTAGATCAGCGGCGGTCAGGGCGACGATGAGCAGGCCGGCGAGATGGGTGGCCGCGAGCACGGCGACCGCGGCGGGCAGCAGCCCGGCCGGCGTGGCGAACAGGGCGAGCACCGCGGCGGCGGCCGGCGGGATGGCGGCGAGGGCCGCGGCGATGCCGTGCCGGAAACGGGCGGCGAGCAGGAAGGTGACCGCGAACACCCCGCCGAGCAGGGTTCCGGCGGCCAGCGCGAGCACCGCGTCCCGGGCGCCCGGCACGGTCGACAACCCGTACGGCAGTCGATACGCGGCGATCAGCAGACCGCACCCCGCGGCGAGCGGCGGCAGCAACCCGGCGAGGGTGATCGCGGTGACGTTGCGGACGTGCCGGTCGAACTCCTCCGGCGTCTCGGCCGAGTCCAGCCCGGCGTCCAGGCGCGCGGTGTGCCAGCCGATCAGGCCCTCCAACAGCGGCACGGCGAGCAGCAGCGGCAGCGCGGCGGGCAGCGGCATCACGGCCGGCCCGCCCCGCCAGAGCAGCGCCACACAGACGGCCTGCGCGGCGCCGATCACCAGGTAGGCGACGCCGCGCCGGCGGTCGGCGACGGTCAGGCGCGGCGTCCGGCCGGCCGCCCCGGTCAGCGTGCCGGGGAGCAGGGCGGGACGGAAAGCGCGTACCGCGGTGGCCACGATCGCCGCCGGCAACAGCGTCTCCACCGGCACCAGCGCGGCCTCGGCGACCCCGCCCGCCTCGGCCATCACCGCGGCGGCGAGCAGCCAGCACGGCACGTACCATCCGGCGACCGAGCCCTCCGCCCGGGTCACCAGCGCCGCCGTCACACTGCCCAGGGTGAGCAGCCCGCCGACACCGACGGTCAGGGCCAGCGCCCGGTCCGGGCCGAGCAGCGCGTCCGGCGCGATCCACACGAGCGCACACCAGAGCCCGATCACAGCGGCGAACCCGGCGCCGACCAGCCGGGCCGCGACCGCCGGACCACTCCGGCCCGCCACGCTCACCCCGACACTGGTCAGCCCCTGCGCCGCGGTCCAGCCCAGCAGCAGCATCACCGCCGGAACCGGCCACGCCACCCGCCCCAGAGCCCCGGCACCCGCGACGGCGGCGCTCAACGGCCCCAGGTAGAGCCCGCACCGCACGGCCGCCGCACCCAGATAGGCGCCTCGCAGGCGCCGGGAACGCGTACGACGGGCTTGGCGCCGCCGTCCCTCTCCGCGGTGGTCCTTCTTACTTCTTCCTTTCCGGTACGCCGTACGCGCGCCCGCCTCGCCGGAAGAGGCATCCCGCTCCACCGGCTCCACGTCCGGCTCCGGCCCGGCCTCGGCGGCTTCCGCGTCCGCCCACGCCAGCGGCGGCTCATCCACCCACGCCACCGCGGGCGCCTCCACCCAGCCCTCGTCCCCCCACGCCGCGCGAGGCTCGCCCCCAGAGCCCGGGAGCGGCGCGTCCGCCCACGCTGCGGGGAGCGCGTCTGCTGAGCCCTGGAACGGCGCATCCGCCCACGCTGCGGGAGGCTCGGCCATCGAGCCCGGGAGCGGGGCGTCCGCCCAGGTTGCGGGAAGGTCGTCCGCTGACTCCAGGAGTGGTGCGCCGGTCCAGGCGAAGGCCGGTGCGTCCGGGCGTACCCCGGCCGGCTCGTCGATCTTCTCCGGCTGGCTCTCAGGGCTGTCTCGACGGGGCTGAGACAGCACTGACGGCCAGCCGGGTTCCGCGCTTCCCGCCCGGACGTCCCCGCTGTCGTCCTGGTCGCGGCTCGGCGGCCAGACGCCGGGACCCGGCCGGTTCAGCGCCTGGAAGGCGCGGCCGTCGATCACACCGGACGCTTCGAACGGGTCGGTGATGCTGGCGAACGGGAGATCCTGCCCGGCGTTCGTGGCCCACGGATCCCACACCGGCGCCGGGAACGCGACATCGTCGAGCGCGTACGGATGGGCGAGCGCCTGCGGATCGCCGAGTGACTGGGGATCGCTGAGCGCCGGTGACGCGGCGAGGGGGTGCGGTGGCGCGAGCGCCTGCGGGTCGGCGAGGGACTGCGGCCGGCCGGTCGCCGTTCCCGGCTCCTCGGGCGCGGCATGCCGCCCGCCGTTGCGCCGCCGCGGCGCCGCCAGTTCGGCCTGGAGGTCCGCCGCGTGCCGGGGCTCACTGGTCGCGTTCTGCCGTCGCCGGTTCCGGTTCCGGGTGGTGCGTGTGGTGGCCGCGCCCGTACCACGAGGTGTGGTCGTCATCGGTACTCCTTCGTCGGCACGCCCGCTCCGGTGACAGACCGGTCACCCGCCGGTCGTGACGTGGTCGAGCAACGGCCGGTGATGTGGGCGCCAGGCGTCTGTGCGGGGCGGTCACCCGCCGGTGGTGATGTGGCCGGATGGCGGCCGGTGTTCTGGGCGGCGGATGCCGTGGGCGTCTGTGCGGGGCGGTCGGCTGCCGGCCGTGATGTGGCCGGGTGGCGGCCGGTGGCCGTGCGGGTCGGGGTCATGAGGTGGTCTCCCGGGTGAGCCAGCGCAGCGTGGCGGGTGTCGTGGTCCGGGGCGCGGGTACGGTGAGCGCCAGTTCGAAGGCCCGCGCGGGCGGTGGCGCCGCCAGGTCGGTGTAGAGCGCTCCGTACACCCGCACCACCCGGTCGACGGTGAAGTGGTTGAGGGCCCGCTGCCGGGCCGCCTCGCCGAGGGCGCGCCGCCGGCCGGGCGCTTTCAGCAGGCCGACGATGGCGATGGCCAGTTCGGACGGGTCGCCGGCCGGCACCAGGACGCCGGTGTCGCCGAGCGTCTCGCCGGCCGGCCCGATGTCGACGCCGACCACGGCGCGGCCCGACATCATGGCTTCGACCAGCCGGTACGGCGGGTCCGCCGGTCCCGGCACGTGCGCGACGACCTGGCCGACGGTGTAACGGTCGCGCGGGTCGGCGGGCAGCGGATGCAAGCGGACGGCCCGGCCCAGCCCGGTCCGTTCGATCTGTTCGGCGCAGTGCTCCTCGTGGGCCGCGGTGACCCCGACCAGGTGCAGCACCGCACCGGGCAGGGCGGCCGCGACCTCGGTGAACGCCTCCAGCACGCTGGACAGCCCGCTGTCCGGTCCGCCGCTGCCGGCCCACACCACGGTCGGTGTGTCGCTCGGTTCGGCCGCGCCCGGGAACTCCCGCGGGTCGACTCCGGCCGGCACCTGGACGAGCCGGGCCGGTTGTGCCCCGTGGTCCAGCGCCCATCCGTGGTGGTAGGTGCTCAGCGGGGCGATCAGTTCCGCCTCGGTGTAGCCGGTGCGGGCCACCGACGTGCGGAATCGGCGCAGCACCGTGCGCACGCCCGCGGAGAGCCGGTCCTCGGCGGGACGCTGCCGGGTCACGGCCGCGCGTGCCTCGGTGAGCAGCAGCGGCGTCCCGGTGCGCCAGCGCCCGGCCAGTGCGGCCAGCAGCGGTGTGGTGCCGCCGACGCAGTGCACCAGCTCCGCCTGGGGCAGGGGCACCGCGAGCGCCCGCATCGCGTGCCGCAGCAGGGTCGCGGCGGTTCGGGCGTCGCGCACGCTGAGCCGGGGCAGGGCCTGGTCCGGCCCGCCGGGTGACCGTTGCCGCCATGCCTCCAGCAGCGCGTCGGCGAGCGGGAGCGCGGTCAGCGGATCCGGGTGGCCGGGCCGGTCCGGGTCGTCGCCGACCGGCCGGTGCAGGTCGGCGATGCGCCGTAACCCCGCGCTGAACAGGGCGTTCGCCGAGTTCTCGTCGCCGGCCGCGGCGGCGGTCTCGTCGCCGAGCAGACCCCGGCAGAGCAGCGCGGCGGCCTCGGCGGCGCCGTCGGGCAGGGTGTTGCGGCGGCGTTCGGTGCGGGCGGTCTCTCGGCCGAGCGCGACGGCGCGCGCGGAGCCGACATTGAACGGAAGCGGGTACGCGGGGGCGGACGGCAGTTCACGGTCCGTGACGGTCAGCAACTCGAATCGGAACCGGCGTAATCCCTCGACGAGGGTCCGGCACCAACCACCGAGGGCGTCCCGCCGGTACGGGTACCCGCCGCCGGTGAGCAGACAGATGCGCTCGCGCGACGGGGTCGGATTCACGCTGGAGGCAACGACACAACCTGCCGAAGTTACCGGAGCATGTCGGCTAGGCGACACAATTACGTACCTTTTAGGCCGATTTGTCGGCCGCCTTTGCCCGTTTTTGCCCGAAAGGACACGACGTGCGGGTCTATCCGGGCGTGATTTCGTCGATCTCCTGCGCGCAACCGCCCGTACCGGGATGATCTCCGTCTGTGGTGTGCCGTCCCGCACCCGCGCGGACCGAATCCGCCACGCATATCAGATCTTGCGAAAACGGGCCGCTCTTGACGAGATCGACATGCCCGCGAAAGATGTATAAGGCCTGCTCCGGTGCCCTGGTGGCGTGATTCACTTGACTCGCGCACATAACCGGCATGGCCTCAGCTTGACGATGAGTGGGTATCAGCGGACTATGGAGTTGTCGCCAGTCGCGCCCCCTCATGCCTCTGTTCGTGGCCTGAGTTTCTGCACCTTCAGAGTCCCATGGATGCCTTCATGGGTCGCTGAGCTCACGCGTGCCCGTGAGTTTGTGTGCGTCGGTTCGCATTGAGTTGCACATGCGTACTGATCCGCGGGGTGCGTTAAAGGCGCCACGTTGGCCGGCTTCTCCGGCAACGCATCACAATACGAGACGCAGCGCGTCACAAGGAGTCACGATGGCGAAGGCCCTCTTTGGCCACGTAGGTGCGGCGCCCGACCGGCGCCTCCTCGACGAGGTCACCCGACTGCGTTCCAGGGTCCAGTCCCTGGAGTTCGAGGTCACCCGCCTTCAGGCGGAGAACGATCGTCTCGCGGCGGCGGCCGCGGAGGCAGACGAGTTCGCGCGGCTGACTGAACCTGCACTGACCTGAGGTCGTCCCGCCCTGACCTGAGCTCCCCCCGAATGCCGGCCGGTACGAACGCGGGGTGACCAACCGGCGTTCACATTCCCCTCGGACGCGACGACGAAGCACCGAAGACGCACCAAAGACGCACGGAAGACGCACCAAAGAAAAAGCGCGCCTCCACTCACGTGGCGGCGCGCAGCTTTTTAACCACGTGATTCCGCCGTGGGAAAGCACCGGCGGGTAGCCTGCCTCCCAGCAGACGAACCTGTAGACGAGACCCGTCAACGAACCTGTAGACGGACAGCAGTCGCGGGCCGCGGGCGGAACAACGGTCGCGGGCCGCGGTCGTCCCCGCCGACCCTCGGAGATCCGTGCACCTCAAGAGCCTGACGGTCAAGGGCTTCAAGTCCTTCGCCTCCGCCACCACGTTGCGGCTGGAGCCCGGCATCACCTGTGTGGTGGGCCCGAACGGCTCCGGCAAGTCCAACGTCGTCGACGCCATCGCCTGGGTTCTCGGCGAGCAGGGCGCCAAGGCGCTGCGGGGCGGCAAGATGGAGGACGTCATCTTCGCGGGCACGTCCGGCCGCGCGCCGCTGGGCCGGGCCGAGGTGACGCTCACGATCGACAACAACGACGGCGCCCTGCCGATCGACTACACCGAGGTGTCGATCACCCGTCGGATGTTCCGGGACGGCGCCAGCGAGTACGAGATCAACGGCAACTCCTGCCGTCTGCTCGACATCCAGGAGCTGCTCAGCGACTCCGGCATCGGCCGGGAGATGCACATCATCGTCGGCCAGGGCCGGCTGGACGCGATGCTGCACGCCAAACCCGAGGATCGCCGCTCGTTCATCGAGGAGGCGGCGGGCGTACTCAAGCACCGCAAACGCAAGGAAAAGGCGATCCGCAAGCTGGACGCCATGCAGGTCAACCTGAATCGCCTCGGTGACCTGACCACCGAGCTGCGGCGGCAGCTCAAGCCGCTGGGCCGGCAGGCCGAGGTGGCCCGCCGGGCCGCCGGCATCCAGGCCGACCTGCGCGACGCCCGGCTCCGGCTGCTCGCCGACGACCTGCACACCCTGCGCACCACCCTGGACAAGGAGATCGCCGACGAGTCGGCGATGCGGGACCGGCGCGGCCAGGTGGAGGGGGAGAACCGCGAGGTCCAGCGGATGCTCGCCGACCTGGAGCTGGCGCACGCCGAGGACGCGCCGCTGCTGCAGGCCGCCCAGGACGCCTGGTACAAGCTGTCCACCCTGCAGGAGCGGTTCCGGTCGACCGAGCAGCTGGCCACCGAGCGGCTGCGGCACCTGGCGGCCACCCCGGACGACGAGCGGCCCGGCCGCGACCCGGAGATGCTGGAGGCCGAGGCCGAGCGGGTCCGCGAGCAGGAGGAGGAGCTGCGCGAGGCGCTCACCGATGACCAGATGCGGCTGGCCGAGGCGGTCGAGCACCGGCAGGACCTGGAACGGCAGCTGGCGGCGGCCGAGGGTGAGCTGCGGGCGGCGGCCAAGGCGATCGCCGACCGGCGGGAGGGCCTGGCCAAGCTCGTCGGCAACGTGAACGCGGCCCGCGCCCGGACCACCAGCGCGGCCGAGGAGATCGAGCGGCTGGCCGCGGCGCACGAGGACGCACTGATGCGGGCCGAGGCGGCGCAGGCCGAGGTCGACCTGGTGTCGGCCGAGTCCACCGAGGCGGACCGGGACAACGCCGACCTGGACGCGCGGCACGACGAGGCGGTGGCCGCGCACGACCGGGCCGCCGCGGTGGTCCGGGAGCTCAACGACACCGAGCGCGCCGCCGAGAAGGACGCCGCCAGCTGGAAGGCCCGTGAGGAAGCCCTCGCCATGGGCCTCAAGCGCAAGGACGGCGCCGGGGCGCTGCTGGCCAGGGCCGGCCAGGTGCCGGGCCTGCTGGGCAGCCTCGCGTCGATGTTGACCGTGCGTCCCGGTCATGAGGTGGCGCTGGCGGCCGCGCTGGGCGGGCTGGCCGACGCGGTGGCCCTGTCCGGCGTGGACGAGGCGATCGAGGCGATGCGTACCCTCAAGATCGCCGACGCCGGGCGCGCGGACCTGATGGTCGCCGGATCCGCCGGCCCCGGGATGCGCGGCCCGCTCGAGAGCCTGCGCCCGGAGCTGCCGGACGGTGCCGTGTGGGCGCCCGAGGTGGTCGACTGCCCGGAGCAGATCCGGCCCGCGCTCAACCGGGCGCTGCGCGACGTGGTGCTGGTGCCCGACCTGGCCGCGGCCGCCGCCCTGATCGCCGCGAACAGCGAGCTGCGCGCCGTCACCCCGGAAGGTGACGTGCTCGGCGCCTACGCGGCGGCCGGTGGTTCGGCGAAGGCGACCAGCTACATCGAGGTGCAGGCGGCGGTCGACGAGGCGAAGGCCAGGCGGGCCGTCGCCGAGCAGACCATCGCCGAGGTCAAGGAGCAGCTCGGCGCGGCCCGGGCCGAGGTCGCCGAGCTGAAGCAGGCGGTGAACGTGGCGGCCCAGGCCAAGCGGGCCGCCGAGGGTGAGCGCAACGCGGCCGCCCGCCGGCTCGCCGAGCTGGGCGCCGCCGCCCGGTCGGCGAAGGCGGAGAGCGAGCGGCTCGGCGCGTCCCGGCAGAAGGCCGAGGCGGCCCGGGAGGCCGACCTGATGCGGGTGGCCGAGCTGGAGGAGCGGCTGCGGCTGGCCGAGGACACCCCGATCGACGAGGAGCCGTCCACCGAGGAGCGCGACCGGCTCGCCGCCCTCGTGCCGCAGGCCCGGCAGAACGAGATGGAGGTCCGGCTCGCGGTGCGTACCGCTGAGGAACGGGTCTCCTCCATCGCCGGCCGTGCCGACTCGCTGATGCGTCAGGCCAATCAGGAGCGGCAGGCCCGGGAACGGGCCGCCGCGAGGCGGGCCGCCCGCGCCCGGGGCGCCGAGATCGCCCGCGCGGTCGCACACGGCGCGGCCGCCGCCCTGGAGCACGTCGCGGTCTCCCTCGTGGCCGCGGCCGAACGCCGCGACCAGATCGCCAGCGAGCGGACCATGCGGGAAGCCGAGTTGCAGGAGGTACGCGCCACCGCCAAGCGTCTCGTCGCCGAGCTGGAGCGGCTCACCAGCGAGGTGCACCGCGACGAGATGGCCCGTGCCGAGCAGCGGATGCGCATCGAGCAGCTGGAGGCCAAGGCCGCCGAGGACTTCTCGCTCGACGTCGAGACGCTGATCAGCGAGTACGGCCCGGACCAGCTCGTGCCGCCGACCCAGGCCGAGGTGGCGCAGGCGGAGAAGGACGGCAAGCCGGCGCCGGAGCCGGTGCCGTACCACCGGCCGTTGCAGGAGAAGCGGGCCAACAAGGCGGAACGCGACCTGACCCTGCTCGGCAAGGTCAACCCGCTGGCCCTGGAGGAGTTCGCGGCTCTGGAGGAGCGGTACAAGTTCCTCTCCGACCAGCTCGAGGACCTCAGAGCCACCCGCAAGGACCTGCTCACCGTGGTCAAGGACGTCGACGACCGGATCCTCGAGGTCTTCACGTCGGCGTTCGAGGACACCGCGCGCGAGTTCCAGACCGTCTTCCAGGTGCTGTTCCCGGGCGGTGAGGGCCGGCTCATCCTGACCGACCCGGAGGACATGCTGACCACCGGTGTCGAGGTGGAGGCCCGGCCGCCGGGCAAGAAGATCAAGCGGCTGTCGCTGCTCTCCGGCGGTGAGCGCTCACTGACCGCGGTGGCCATGCTGTGTGCCATCTTCCGGGCCCGGCCCTCGCCCTTCTACATCATGGACGAGGTGGAGGCGGCCCTCGACGACGTCAACCTGGGCCGGTTGATTACCCTCTTCCAGCAGCTCCGTGAGAAGAGCCAGTTGCTCATCATCACGCACCAGAAACGGACGATGGAGGTCGCGGACGCCCTGTACGGCGTCACGATGCGCGCCGGCGTCACCCAGGTGATCAGCCAGCGGTTGAACCGCGACCCGGAGGAGTAACAGAGATGCGTGACCGCGCCCGGGCCCTGCTGATCGACCTGGACGGCGTGCTGCGCCGCTGGGATCCCGCCCCGATGATCGCCGTCGAGGTCAAGTACGGCCTCAAACCCGCCTCGCTGCTGGAGACGTCGATGTCGTGGGACGTCTACCAGCCCGCGATGGCCGGCGAGATCACCCACGCCGAGTGGATGAAGCTGGTCGCCGACCGGCTGCCGATCGGCGACCAGGCCGCCGCGGCGGTCGGCGAGTGGCAGGAGTACCGGGGCGAGCCCGACCCGGAGGCCCTCGCCTTCGTCCGCGAGGTGCGGGCCGGCGGCCGCAAGGTCGGTATCGCCACCAACGGCACCGACCTGCTGGCCGGCGACCTGGACGCGCTCGGGCTGACCGGCGAGGTCGACCTGGTGGTCAACTCGTGGGACCTGAAGGTGCACAAGCCGGCCCCGGAGTTCTTCGAGAAGGCATGCCTGGCGATCGGCGCGCTGCCCAAGCACGTGCTGTTCGTCGACGACGACGACCGGGTGATCCGGGGAGCGCGCTCGGCCGGCCTCAGCGGTTACCGCTGGATCGGGCCCGATCACGTCCCGTACCTCCGCAAGGTCCTCGACCTCCCGGCGTAGCCGAATCAGCGTGCCGAGTGCGGGCGTGTGTCGCGCCCGGACCCGGCACGCTGAACCTCAGGCGTGGTAGCTGACGGCAGCCACGTCGAACAGCTCGCCCTCCTTGGTGGTGCCCTCGATGCGGGCGCTGGCGACCCGGCCGCTCAGCTCGAGGGTGCTGACCGCGTTGCCGAAGTACGGCCCGGCCAGCTTCTTCCAGCGCAGCGCGGGCTTGTGCACGTGGGCGGTCCGGGCCAGTCCGCGGACCGCCTGCACCACACCGGGCCACCAGGCGACCCGCATCAGCGGGCGCAGCGGCAGCGGCACCTCGTTGTGGATCGGTGAGCAGGTCAGCTGGTACACCGGGGTGGTCACGGCCGGCCCGAAATCGGCCCGGGCGACGTACGAGTGATGCACGTCACCGGAGAGCACGCTGATCGAGGCGGGCGCCGGGTACGCCTGGCCGGCGCCGACTCGCTGGTCGCCGGTGCGCTGAGCGCCCTCGCCGAGCCGCCGGAACAGCTCGCCGAGCGCTGCGAACGACTTGCCGAACGACGCCCAGTGCTCCAGGTCGAAGGCCCGCCGCAGCCGCTCCCCGAACGCCGCGGTGCGGGCCCGCGGCGACTCGGCGATCCGCTCGTTCCACGCCTCCAGGTAGTGGATGGCCGGCGGCATCAGCCACGGCAGCGACGACCCGACGACGAGATGGTCGTAGTCGCCGTGGGCGCGGTCGAGGAACCAGTTCCACTCGGCGGCCGGCAGCATCGCCCGGGCGCCGGGGGTGAGGACCCGGTTGCAGCGGTTGTCCAGCACGACCAGGCGGGTGCGGCCCAGGTCGAGGGAGAAACTCCACTGGTACGGGACGTCGGTGTTCTCCGCCGACTCCGGCTCGTCGACCGAACGGCCGAAGTCGCGCATCAGCTCGGTGGCGTCGTCGACCGTCTTCACCTTCTGGAAGAGCGGGTCGGCGGCCAGCTCGTCCGGGCTCAGGTTGCCCAGATGCTGATAGATCCAGTACGAGGCGAGGCCGCTGGCGATCCGCTCCCGCCACCACGGCTCCCTGGCCATGTCGGCACGCCAGGACGCCGAGGTGTTCCAGTCGTCGATCAGCTCGTGATCGTCGAAGATCATCACGCTCGGCACGGTGGAGAAGAGCCAGCGCACCTCCGGGTCCCGCCACGACTCCAGGTACAGCTTCGTGTACTCGTCGAACGAGACGACCTGGGTCTCCGGGCCGTCGTGACCGTTGCGGCGGCGGCGTTTCAGGAACCGCCGGATCCGGGCCGAGGTCTCGTCGGCGTAGACCTGGTCACCGAGGAGCATCAGCAGATCGGGGCGGGCCTGCGGGTCGGCCATCAGGCGCCGTGCGTACGCGTCCAGGGCGTCCGGCGGCAGCCAGCGGCCACTGGCCTCCGGCGTGCCCTTGCGGCAGGAGCCGAAGAGCAGGTTCACCGGTTGGTCGTGGTCGTCGGCGGCCCGGGTCCGGATGACCGGGGGCGGGTACTCCGAGTCCTCCTCGGGCCAGACCTGCCGGTCGTCGAGGAACAGCCGGTACGGGTTCGCCGAACCGGGAGCGAGGCCGTCGACCGTGACGATCGCGTAGTGGTGGCCGTACGCCGAAAAGGTGTGGGTCGAACCGGAACCGGCACCGTCCACCTCGACCCGCGCCTGCGTCGCCTCGCTGGTCTCCAGCCACAGGGTGGCCCGGTCGCCGTCGACGCGGCGCAGCACCGGTCCGATGAGCAGGTGAGCGGTCACCGGACGCCGCCGGGGTTGTGCCGCATGGGGGATCCTCCGCGCTGTTTCAAGGGGCGTCCCATCCTCCGCCAATTCGGTACGGAATCGCCAGTGCGCTACCTCCGCCACGGCCGGACGGCTCATCTGTCAGGATTCGGGCATGGAATACGTGGTCGCCGCAGTGATCCTGCTCGTCGTCCTGGTCGTGGGCGCGGTCGGCCTGGTGGTGCCGAAGATGCGCCGCCGGGACCTCCCGCCGCCGCCCACCTCGGGCTCGACCACCACCCTGGAGCGGCCGCCCGCCGTGCCCACGGTGCCGCCGGTCGATGAGGAGATTCCCCCGCTCATCGTGCCGACGCCGGTCACCGAGGCGCCGGTGGTGGTCGAGGAACCGGTCGTCGAGAGGCCCGAGCCGTCCGCCGGCCGCCTGGTCCGGCTGCGTGCCCGGCTGGCCCGCTCGCAGAGCGCGCTCGGCCGCGGCCTGCTCAGCGTCCTCTCCCGGGATCACCTGGAAGAGGAGGACTGGGAGGAGATCGAGGAGAGCCTGATCACGGCGGACGTCGGGATCGAGGCCACCCAGGTGATCGTCGAGCGGCTGAAGGAGCGGGTCCGGGTCCTCGGCACCAAGACCGTCACCGAGGTCCGGGAGCAGCTCGTCGACGAGCTCGTCGCGGCGCTGGAGCCGGATCTGGACCGCAGCCTGAGGACCGCCCCGCACGACGGGCGCCCGGCCGTGGTCCTGGTCGTCGGTGTCAACGGCGCGGGCAAGACCACCACCTGCGGCAAGATCGGCCGGGTGCTGATCGGTGACGGTGGCAGCGTGCTGTTCGGCGCCGCCGACACGTTCCGGGCCGCCGCGGCCGACCAGATCCAGACCTGGGGCGAGCGGGTCGGCGCCGAGACCGTCCGTGGCCCGGAAGGGGGAGACCCGGCCAGCGTGGCGTTCGACGCGGTCAAGCGGGGTATCGAGACGGGCGTGGACACCGTGCTGATCGACACCGCGGGCCGCCTGCAGAACAAAGTCGGCCTGATGGACGAGCTGGGCAAGGTCAAGCGGGTGGTGGAGAAGCACGGGGCGGTCGACGAGACCCTGCTCGTGCTGGACGCCACCACCGGGCAGAACGGTCTGGAGCAGGCCCGGGTCTTCACCGACGTGGTGGACGTCACCGGTGTGGTGCTGACCAAGCTGGACGGCACGGCGAAGGGGGGCATCGTCATCGCGGTGCAGCGCAAGCTCGGCATCCCGGTCAAGCTCGTCGGTCTCGGCGAGGGGCCGGACGATCTGGCCCCGTTCGAGCCGCGGGCCTTCGTCGAGGCTCTCGTTGGTGGGGACGCGTAGTCTCACCAGAGTCAGGTCGCACCGTCCGGCTCGTGGGCGGTGGGCGAGGCGGTGGGATGGGCGTCGGGTGATGGGGAGGCCGTGAGTGACGCATGAGCCGGTGCGCGAGATTCCGCTGCACGGTGGCAACGTCAATACGGTCTCCCGGATCGGCGACACGGTCCGGCGTAACGCGGGGCCGTGGACGCCGGCCGTGCACGCCCTGCTCAACCACCTCGAGCGGGTCGGGTTCACCGGTTCGCCGCACGCCTTCGGGATGGACGAGAAAGGCCGCGAGGTCCTCTCCTACCTGGACGGCGAGTGCGGGGAGTACCCGCTCGCCCCGCACTGGGTGACCGAGGAGGCGCTGGTCACCGTCGCGACCATGCTGCGGATGTTCCACGACGCGCAGTACGGTTTCGTCCCCCCGCCCGGGGCGGTCTGGCGCGCCCTCGGCCCGCCGCCGCCGGACACCGAGGTGATCTGCCACCACGACGCCGCCCCGCACAACGTGGTCTGGCGGCCGGACGGCACCCTCGCCCTGATCGATTTCGATCTGGCTTCGCCGGGCTCACGGCTCTACGACGTGGCGTACGCGGCGTGGACCTGGGTGCCGCTGTTCAGCGACCGGGATTCGTACACGCTCGGGTGGAAACGGCCGAACCGGCCGCGCCGGCTGCGGCTGTTCGCCGACGCCTACGGCCTGATCCCCCGGGACCGGCACCGTCTCGTGCGGACCATACGGAAACGGATCGTCGACCACGTCGAGGGCATCCGGCGGATGGCCGCGGTCGGTGATCCGGCCTTCGTCCGGATCGTGCACAAGGGCCACCTGCGCCGCCCCATGCGCGACCTCCGGCTCCTCGACTACGAGCGCCACACCCTGGAGTACGCGCTTCGCTGAAGCTGCCCGGAAGCGCTGCGATCGGGGCGAATGCGGCGATATCGTGGCAGCTCAGAGCCGCTACCCTCGCGCACTGTGAGGTTTTCTTCACACGTCGGAAACAACGCGTGACGTCTCGGAAATCGCGTGAAGACCGTGCTCGAAACAGCGGGCCGGAAAGCTTCGCGCCGAACCGGCCGACAGGCGGCGTTGCCCCAGGTCCGGTGTGAGTGGACACCTTATTCCGAGAGGAGGCAGCGTGGAGATCAACACCGGCAATACCGCTTGGTTGCTCCTGTCGTCTGCGCTCGTTTTGCTCATGACACCGGGTCTGGCGCTGTTCTACGGTGGCCTCAACCGGTCCAAGGGCGTTCTCAACATGATGATGATGAGCTTCTCCGCGATGGGGCTCGTCAGCGTTCTCTGGATCCTCTACGGCTTCTCCCTCGCCTTCGGCGTCAACAGCAGCCCGGGCACGAACAAGTTCATCGGCAACTTCGACTACCTGGGCACCCCGGTCGCGAAGATCACCGAGGAGTGGCTGTTCTTCGGGGCCAACACCGGCATCCCGACGTACGCCTTCCTCGCCTTCCAGATGATGTTCGCCATCATCACCGTCGCCCTGATCAGCGGCGCGGTCTCGGACCGCTTCAAGTTCGGCGGCTGGGTGCTCTTCGCCCTCGGCTGGTTCACCCTGGTCTACGTCCCGGTCGCGCACTGGGTCTGGGGCGGCGGCTTCATCGGCGCCCAGATCAAGGCGCTGGACTTCGCCGGTGGCACCGCGGTCCACATCAACGCCGGCGCCGCGGCCCTCGCGCTGGTCCTGGTCCTCGGCAAGCGCATCGGCTGGCCGAGGGAGAACATGCGGCCGCACAACGTGCCGTTCGTCGCCCTCGGCGCCGGCCTGCTGTGGTTCGGCTGGTTCGGCTTCAACGCCGGCTCCGAGCTGACCGTCGACGGCACCGCCGTCATCGCCTTCATCAACACCCAGGTCGCCACCGCCGCCGCGCTCGTCGGCTGGGTCGCGGTCGAGTGGATCCGCGACCGCAAGCCCACCCTGGTCGGCGCCTCCTCCGGCGCCGTCGCCGGCCTGGTCGCCATCACCCCGGCCTGTGGCTTCATCGCCCCGGTCCCGGCCACCATCCTCGGCCTCGTCGCCGGTGTGGTCTGTGCCCTCGCGGTCGGCCTGAAGTACAAGTTCGGCTACGACGACTCGCTCGACGTGGTCGGCGTCCACTTCGTCGGCGGCTGGATCGGCTCCCTGGCGATCGGCTTCTTCGCGACCGACACGGTCAACGCCGCCATCACCGACGAGAAGGTTCTCGGCGCCAGCAACGGCCTCTTCTACGGCGGCGGCGCCGAGCAGCTGCTCCGTCAGTTCCTGGGCAGCGGCGTCGTGACCATCTACTCGTTCGTGATCGCCGCGGTCATCGCCCTGATCCTGAAGGCCGTCAAGCTCGGCCGGGTCAGCGAGGAGTCCGAGGTCGGCGGCATCGACATCACCGCCCACGGCGAGAGCGGCTACGACTTCACCCCGGCCGCGGGCGCCGGCGGGGGCGGCGCGTTCGCCCTGGCCGGTATCGGCAACAAGGAGACCGTGGACGCTGACGGCAAGGCTTCCGTCAGCCAGAAGGTCTCCGGCTAGATTCCTCCGATGACTGCTCCTTTGGAAGGACTGAGCATGAAGCTGGTGACCGCGGTCATCAAGCCGTACCAGCTCGACGCGGTGAAGGAGGCTCTGCACGCCCTGGGCGTCGCCGGGCTCACCGTGAGCGAGGTGCAGGGTTACGGCCGCCAGAAGGGACACACCGAGGTGTACCGGGGTGCCGAGTACACCGTCGAGTTCCTGCCGAAGATCAAGGTCGAGGTGCTGACCGACGAGATCGACGTCGAGAAGATCGTCGACGCCATCGTCACCGCCTCGCGGACCGGCAAGATCGGCGACGGGAAGGTCTGGGTGGCCTCGATCGACGAGGTCGTCCGGGTCCGGACCGGCGAACGCGGCCTCGACGCCCTGTAAGCCCATGACGAACCCGTTGAGTGAGCCGCCGGCCCCTCCGGCACGCCCGGCCGCCGGTGGCTCGCTCGACGAACTGAAGGATCACATCGGCGCCGCCGCCCGCGACGAGCGGGCGGCGGCGCTCGATGCCTGGCTCCGCAGACTCTTCCCGTCCCACCTGCCCGGGGTCAGCCTGATCGCGGTCGGCGGGCTCGGCCGGCGCGACTGCGCCCCCTACAGCGACCTCGACCTGGTGCTGGTGCACAACGGCACCGCCGGGATCGACCGGATCGCCTCCGCCCTGTGGTACCCGATCTGGGACGCCCGGCTCGGACTGGACCACTCGGTGCGTACCCTGCCCGAAGCCCTCTCCGTCGCCCACGACGACGTGAAGGTCGCCCTCGGCCTCCTCGACGCCCGGCACGTGGCCGGCGACGCCACCCTCTCCGCCGAGCTCATCGCCGCCACCTCCGACCTGTGGCGGCGCACCGCCGTCCGGCTGATGCCCCAGCTGCGCGAACTCACCGCCGCCCGCTGGACCCGGCACGGCGAACTGGCCTTCCTGCTCGAAGGCGACCTCAAGGAGGCGTCCGGCGGGCTGCGCGACGTCACCCTGCTGCGTGGCGTCGGCCGGGCCGGGATCGCCGACATGCGGCCCGCGGTCCGGGCCGCCTACCTGCGCCTCCTCGACACCCGCGACGCCCTGCACCTGGCGGTCGGGCGGCGGGTGGACCGGCTCGTCGCGCAGGAGCGCAAGGCGGTCGCCGACCTGCTCGACATCGACGACCCGGACAACCTGCTGCGACGGGTGTCCGGCGACGCCCGTACCGTCGCCCACGCCGTCGACGACGCCTGGCGCGCCATCGACCGGCTGCGCGGCGGGCGCCGCCGCGGCGGACCACCCGGCCTGCCGTCGTCACGCCGCCCGGTCGCCCGGGACGTCGTCGAACAGGACGGCGAACTGGTGCTGGCCCGCACCGCGATCGGCCCGGTGCCCGACCCCAGCCTGTCGCTGCGGGTGGCCGCCGCGGCCGCCGTCGTGCAACTGCCGATCGCCCGTGCCACCAGCGAATGGCTCGCCGCCTTCTGCCCGCCGCTGCCCACCCCCTGGCCGCCGGCCGCCCGCGCCGCGCTCGTGTCGCTGCTCGGTTCCGGTCCCGGCCTGCTCCCGGCCTGGGAGACCTGCGACAGGTACGGCCTGATCGACGCGTGGCTGCCCGAGTGGGCCCGGATGCGCGGCCTGCCGCAGCACCACCCGATCCACCGGTACACCCTGGACCGGCATCTGGTGCAGACCGCGTACGAGGCCACCACCCACACCCGGGAAGTGGACCGCCCCGACCTGCTGCTGATCGGCGCGTTCCTGCACGACGTCGGCAAGGGCCTGCCCGGCGACCACAGCATCGTCGGCGCCCCGATCGCCGCCGACATCGCCACCCGGCTCGGCCTGCCGCCCGCCGACGTGGCCACCATCGAGAAGATGGTCCGCCTGCACCTGCTGCTGCCGGACGTGGCGGCCCGGCGGGACCTCAGCGACCCGAAGACGATCTCCGCGGTCGCCGAGGCGGTCGGCGACCCGGCCACCCTGGACCTGCTGCACGCCCTGGCCCGTGCCGACTCCCGGGCCACCGGACCGGCCGCCTGGTCCGACTGGAAGGGCCGGCTGCTCGCCGAACTCGTCGCCAAGGTGCACACCGCGCTGGACACCGGGGCGCTGCCCCAGCCACCGGAACCCGACCCGGAACTGCTCGACGGCGACCTGCCGGTGGTGCACCTGGACGGCGACCGGGTGGCGGTGGCGGCAGCCGACCGGCGGGGCCTGCTCGCCGGCGTGGCGGCCTGCCTGGCGATGCACCGGCTCGACGTGGTGGCGGCCAACACCATCACGGTGGACGGGCGGGCGATCGTCGAGTTCTACACCTCGCCGCGGTACGGGTCGCCGTACGATCCGGTCGCCCTCACCGCCGACCTGCGCCGGGTCGGCGCCGGCGACGTCTCGGTGACCCAGCGGGTCCGCGCCCGGGCGATGAGCGCCCGCGGCGGCACCGCCTCGCCGCGGGTGGTGTGGCAGCGCGACGTGGCCACCGACGCGGTGGTGCTGGAACTGCGCGCGGCCGACTCGCCCGGCCTGCTGTACCGGGTGACCCACGCGCTCGACGAAGCCGGCGCGGAGATCCGCGCGGCCCGCATCTCCACCCTCGGCAGCGACGTGGTCGACGCGTTCTACCTGGTCGGCGCCTGGTCCTCGGCCGAGGAACGGGATCGGGTGCAGGCGGCGGTGCTCGCCGCCGTCTGAATCCGTGCGCCGGGGCCGGCCGCTGTCCGCGCTCTCTGTTGCCGGCCGCGCCCTCTGTTGCCGGCCGCGCCCTCTGTCGCCGGCCGACCTCTGTTGCCGGCCGCGCCCGAAATCAGCACGTCACCGGCTTGCCCGGCCCGCGTTGATCCTCCAAGAGGAAGCATGCCGGGTACGGACGGAGAGCCGATGGTCGAGGCGCAGCCGGTCGAGTTGCTGGACGACCACGTCAGGCTGGCCGGTCCCGGCGCGGAGGTGTCGCTGCCGCACACCGCGCTGCGCAACCGCTCGATCGCCGCCCGGCGGGTCCTGGCCCGGGCCGCCGGGATCACCCTGGAGGACGCCCTCGACGCGGCCCGCGCCGGGGACACCCGCCGGATCCGCCGCCCGGTCGACCCGCGGCTGCTGGCGGCGCTCGCGCAGACCATCGCGGGGCAGGACGAGCTGCCGACCGACCGGGACGACGCGCTCGCCCTGTACGCGCTGATCCGTACCGGTCGTGGCGCCCGGGCGCTGCCCGCCGCGCATCAGGCCCTGCACGTCCAGTTGGTGTACGCCTGGCAGGGACCGGGGAACGCCCGGCAACTGCTCGGGGCGTACCGGCGGATCCCGGCCGCCGCCCGGGAGGCGATCGAGACCGACCTGGCCAATCCGCACGCGGGCGGGCAGGGCGAGGAGGAGACCTGGCTGGCCCGGTTCGGCGCGCTCTTCCCGGCGCCCGCCCCGGCCCTCGTCGCCGCCCCGGAACGGACGCCGTTCGACCGGCTCACCGGCTCCGCCGGGCATCCGGCGGAGACGGCGGGCGAGCGGGTGTCGGTGGTGGTGCCGGTGTGCCGGCCGGGGGAGGAGCTGCTGACCGCGGTCCGTTCGGTGGCCGCCCAGTCCTGGCCGGACCTGGAGATCATCGTGGTGGACGGCGGGTCGCCGCCGGAACATGACGCGGTCCTGGCCGCCGCCGAGGACCTGGACCCGCGGGTCCGGCTGATCCGGCTGCCCCGCGGCGACGCCCGTAACGCCGGGCTGGCGGCGGCCCGCGGTGATTTCGTCACCTTCCAGGACCCCGGCGACTGGTCCCATCCGCGTCGCATCGAACTCCAGGTGCGCCCGCTGCTCACCGGCGCGGCGGTGGCCTCCACCGCGGAACGGCTCACCGTCACCGAGCGGCTCGTGCTGACCCGGCCGGGTGTCCGCCGCCGGGCCGCCGTGCCGTCGCTGCTGTTCCGGCGGGAGGCGGTGACCCGGCGGATCGGCTGGTTCGACGAGGTGCCCACCGGTGCCGACGCTCTCGCGTTCGACGAGGTGCCCACCGGTGCCGACGCTCTCGCCTTCGACGAGGTCGGCACCGGCGTCGGCGCGGAATACCTGGAACGGATCGAGACCGCGTTCGGGCCCGGCTCGGTGGTCCGGCTCGACCAGGCGCTGGCCCTGACCCGTTCGGAGAGCCGGGCCCATGGGATGCATCCGGCGCGGGCGGCGTACCAGTCGGCGTACCGGTGCTGGCACGCCACCGCCCGGCCGCTGCACCGGGCCCGGGCGGACCAGCCGTTCCCGGCCCCGGTCCGGCGCTGTGACGTGGTGGTCGCCGCGGACTGGCGGTTCCTGACCGGCGCCCAGCGGTCGGCGCTCGCGGAGATCCGGGCGTTGCGCGACGCCGGGCACACCGTGGCGATCCTGCACCTGGAGTCGCTGCGGTCGGTGCACCGGCAGCGGCGGCCGCTCAGCGCCGGCATCCAGCGGCTGATCAACACCGGTCGGCTGGATCAGGTGCTGGAGACCGACCCGGTCGACGCCGGGGTGGTTCTGGTCCGGCAGCCGGAGGTGCTCCAGTTCGCCGCCGAGGACGGCTGCCGGATCCGCCCGCGCCGGGTCGTGGTCGTCGCCGACCGGGCGCCGTCCCGCCGCGACGGCAGCGACCGGCGCTACACCGAGACCGCGGTGACCCAGGCGGCCACCAGGCTCTTCGGAACACCGCCGGTCTGGTACGCCCAGGACGCGGCCGTCCGCGACATCCTCACCGACGCGTTCACCCTTCCGGTGGTCGCCGAATCCGTCGACGTGGCCCGGCCCCTGCCGGATCCCCGCGGCCCGGCCGTGGTCGGCGCCGACCTGTGCGACGCCGGGGAATGGCCCGGCGACCTCGCCGAGGTGCTCGCGGTGCTGCGCCGGTGCCCGACCGCGGACGTACGGGTGCGCCTGCCGGAGAGCCCGTTGCGCCCGTCCGGTCTGCCCGCGTCCTGGCTGGTCTACGAACCCGCCGACGTGGACCCGCGCACGTTCGCCGCGCAGATCGACTTCTACCTGCACTACCCGCCGGAACAGGCGGCCGAGACGATGTCCCGGCCGGCTCTGGAGGCGGCCGCGACCGGCTGCGTCGTGCTCGTCCCGGAGCGTCTCGCCGAGGCGTTCGGCGACATCGCGGTGCCGTGCCCCGCCGACCAGGTCCCGGATCTGGTGCGGGCCTTTCATCAGGACCCGGCGCGGTACGCCGTACAGAGCGCCCGGGCTCGCGCCGCCATCGCCCGTGATCACCGTCCGGAGGACTTCGCCGCCCGTCTGCTCTGCTCCGGCGCACCGGCGCCGGCCCAGCGGGCGCGTAACGGCGCCGGGATCAACCCCGTTACCTCCGGGGAGTCGTACTAAGGGAGTTCCGATGAGCACAATCAGCCGAATCCACCGCCGGCTGCCGCGCCTGAGCGGCCCGCAGACCGCGGTGATGTCGGTCGCCGGCGTCCTCTGCGCCGCCGCCGCGGCGACCGCGCTCACCGGGCACACCGGGATCGCCGTCGCCCTGCTCGCCGTGCTCGGGTGCATCAGCCTGGCCACGTCGATGCTGTTGTTCCGCCGCCTGGCCAGAGCCCAGCGGGCCGGTGTCATCGCCCAGCGGGACCTGCGCACCACGGTCGAGGAGATGCAGCGCCGCCTGGTCGCCGCCGTGGAACGGGAGCGGCTCACCGCCGGCGACCGTCACCTCGAACTCGCCGAGGCGATCGCGGCGCTCCGGCAGCTCACCGGCGGCCAGGCCAGCGCCGCCCGGCTGGCCGCGCTGCCCGCCGAGTTCGAGGCGACCGTGCAGCTGTTCCAGGGCTTCACCCCGCGCGCGCCGATGCCACCGCCGGGCGAGCACACCCTCGACCCGGCCGGCCTGCTCGACCTGCTGCACCTGATCCGGCTGCGCAAGCCGCGCCTGGTGCTGGAACTGGGCAGCGGCGTGTCCTCGGTGTGGATCGCCTACGCCCTGGAGAAGACGGGAGGCCGGCTGATCACCCTGGACCACGACGCCGGCTTCGCCCGGCGTACCCGCGCGCTGCTGTCGGCGCACGGCCTGGACAAGACCGCGGAGGTACGCGACGCGCCGCTCACCCCGGTCGGCATCGACGGTCACGACCATCCGTGGTACGACCCGGAGGCTCTCGCCGACCTGCACGACATCGACTTCGTGCTGATCGACGGGCCGCCGGCGCCGGACGGCGAGGACACCCGGCACCCGGCCCTGCACATGATCGAGAACCGCCTGGCGGATCGGGCCACCGTGGTCGCCACCGGCCCGGACGTCCCCGCCTCCTGGTCCCACCTGACGCCCGAGAACGAGCCGGGCAGCCGGCACGCGGTGCTGTCGTTCACCCGAACCACGGCGATGGTGCCCGTTCAAGCCTGAGCGACGGCCGGGCCGGAAAGCAGTGCGCGCCCCCGCCATGGGGGATGGCGGGGGCGCGCGTCGCGGTGCGGGGGCACCGCGACGGGCCGGGAGGGGGTTCCGGCCCGGTCTTCGGGTCGTTCCCGGCGGTGCCGCCGGGCGTACCGTTCTCATCGGCGCCGCCCGTCCCCACTCGAATGTCACCCGGTTGCCTCCTCGTCACCGTTGCGTTGCCGCCCGTCCGGCCGGGTCGTCAGGGTGGCAGCCGAATCTGCCACTCATCATCGAACGGGTGGAGCGTGGTGAGGAGATCGTCATCGACCGGGCCGGCACTCCTGTCGCCCGCATGGTTCCGCTGGTCCGCCGGGTCGATCGCACGGGTCACGGTTCCCTGGCCGGTCAGGTGATCTGCCGGGGGATGGGGATTCGCCGGAGACCAACGCCGAGATCGCCAAGGATTTCCGGATCTGCGGGAATCACCATCAAGCAATCGACGGGAAGATTGGTCGGGCCGACTGACATGGCGGAGCGGATATGAAATGTCGGTTTCCGGGAATTGCAGGTGTCGCATACGCACGCGATGGCAGCCGGTCGTCTTCCTCTGCATCACCGTGACCCGTTCGACCGGCTACTCGTCGCGCAGGCGATCACCGAAGAGATGACTCTCGCGTCCCGCGATGCCGCTGTCACGCGGTGCGACGTGCCGCTTCTCACGGTGTGAGCAGAGCGGTGACCGCGGCGGCGTAGCGGTGGTGGGGATGGTGGGTCTCGGCGAAGTTCAGGGCGCACTCGCTCCGGGCCAGCAGGGCCGCCGGGTCGGCGTGCAGGCGTTCGACGGTGGCGGCCAGGTCGTCCGCGGTGGCGTGGACGGCAGCCGGTCCGAGCGCTGCCAGGTGCTGGTGCTCGACGACCGGGATGCAACCGGCCGCCATCGCGATCAGCACCTCCGGGCAGGTGGCGTCGGCCGGCTCGTCGGACGGCAGATGCAGGTAGAAGTCGAGTTGGTGCAGGAAGCCGCGGGTGTCCACGTCCGTGTCGCGGTAGGTGAGCCAGCCCTCCGGCGCCCGCCGGGCCGCCCGGTCGCCGAGGTCCAGGACGCGGATGTCGAGGTTGCCGGCGGCGGCCAGCGCCGAGGTGAGCCGCTGCCATTCGCCGAAGCGGCCGGTGTGGATCCGGCCGATCACCGGGCGGTCGGCGCGCGGGCCGGAGCGGTGCAGTCGCCACTGCCGCAGGTTGACGGTTCCGGGCACGTCGACCGGGGTGAGGCGGGAACCGAACGGGCCGGCGGCGAGTTCGGCGCGGGCGGCCGGGCTGGTGGGCGCCCACAGCGGTTCGACGCCGAAGAGCCGGCGGGCCTCGGCGGCGCAGTGCGCGGCGGCGGGGGTCCAGGCCGGGTCGGAGGTGATCACCACGCGGGCGCCCCGGACGGCGGATGGTGTGCCGGGGGCGAAACCGAGCACCGACGGCCCGTGCACGAGCACCAGTCGGGCCTGCACCGCGTCGGCGAGGACCACCTGGTCCACCACACCGGCGTTGATCATCTGCTGGATGGTCGGGTCCAGGCCGCCGGGCGGCTGCGGGGCGGCCACGCCGGCCAGGGCGTCGAGGTGCAGGATCGCGACGGAGCGGCCCGGCTGGAGCAGGGCACGGACGCGTTCGGCGATCGGCCAGGCGGTGTCGCCGTGGCCGCTCCAGTCGCCGGCCAGGATCACGTCGTAGGCGCAGCGGCGCAGGTCGGCGTCGCCGGCCAGTCCGCGGGGCGCGGCGAAGGCGCGGTTCTGCGGTGAGCGCGGGCGCAGGGCCGGTTCGAGCCCGGCGGCGAGGCGGCGGTGCCAGGCCTGGAAGGCGGAGCGGTACGCGTGCCGTTCCGGATGGGTCCACCCGGGCCCGGTCTCCGTGCCGGCGAGGGACCGGCCGGTCAGCCGGATCAGGGCGAGCGGCTCGCCGCCGAGGCTCCGGACGGCGTTCGGCCCGAAGACGGCGCGGGCCCGGCCGGCGTACTCGGCGTCGGCGCCTTTGCGTACCGGGTCGAAGTAGCCGAGCCGGCCGAGGGCCGCCGAGCGGCGGAGCATCAGCGAGGACAGGTCGTCCGACCGGAACTCGCCGAACCCGGGCCGGGTCACCACCAGGTCCTCGGTGACCCGGATCGCGGTCGAGGTGGTCGCGACCGGGCCGGGGCCGGCCAGGAGCGGTTCGGCCTGGCGTTCCAGGCGCATCGGGTGCGACCAGTCGCCGGAGTTCTGGAACGTGACGAACGTGCCGGTGGCCATGTCCAGCCCGGCGTTGCGCGCCCGGTAGGCGCCGCCGTTCGACGGGATCCGGATGATCCGGACCCGCGGGTCGAGTCCGGCGGCCCGCGCCAGCACCGCGTCGGCGGACGGCCCGGACCCGTCGTCAACGACCAGGATCTCGTGGTTGGTCCAGCTCTGCGCGACGAGCGAGCGGACCGTGGTGATCAGTTCCGGTCCGGGCTGATAGGTGGTGACGATCGTGGTGATCCGGTGCGCCGATCCGTGCCGGGGCGCCGGCGTGGAGCGGATCCGGTCGAAGCTCGTCGCCGCCGTCCCGTCCAGAGTGAGCCCGGGCTCCGGCAGCAGCGCGGCGAACCGGCCCGGCCACTCGTCCTTGGTGGCCAGGTCGACGACGAGCGCCGCACGGACCGGTTCGGGCACCTCGGGGTAGTCGGCGAGCAGTTTCGCGACCCGGACCGGGTCACCGGCGGCGAACGCGATCTGCGCGTGCAGCCCCTGATGTTCGGGCGCCACCCCGGCCGGGCCGAAGGTGCGCAGCAGCGACTCGAACAGGGCCAGGCCGTCGGCCCGGTCGCCGGGGTACAGGTCCTGCAGCGAGACCACCCGGGCCAGCTCGCCGAACGCCCACGCGTCGGCGTCCGGGAAGAGCCGGCTCTCCCGGGCGGCGGCGACCAGCTCGTCGGCGGACCGGCGGGCGGCGGCGTACGCCAGCAGGGTCCGCGCCCCGGCCGAGCGGGTGTGCAGGGCGGCCGTGGCCGGACCGGCGGGCGTCACCGCGGACAGATCCCGCCAGAGACGTTCCAGCAGGTCCGTGCCGTACGCGTCCGGTGTCGTGTGCTGTCTGCGCATGGCCCCCCTCTCCGGTCGGAAGGATCAACGCGCCGGGGTGGGCGTGCGTGACGCCGGGTGTACGCGGTTCGTTGAGCTGACCATGACCGCGACCGTCCACGACGTGGCGATCCTCTCGGACTTCCGCCTTCCCGGCGACGCCCCGGCCGGCGTCGCCGCGGAGATCCGTGCCCAGGCCCGGGCCGGTCTCGGCACCACGCTCGTGCATGTGCGGTCGCCGTTGCTGGCCGGTGATCACCCGTTCGACCCGGTGATCACCGGGCTGATCCGGGACGGCTCGGCCGATCTGGCCGCCGAGGGCGAGCCGGTCACGGCCCGGCTGCTGGTGGTGCGGAGGCCCGAGGTCCTGGCCGGCGACCCGGCCCCCGAGCCACGGGTCCGGTCCGGCCGGGCGGTGGTGGTGCTGGACACCGAGCCCGGCGAGGAGGTCCGGCGGCGGGTGGCGAGCCTGTTCGGGGCGGGGATCGAGTGGGCGCCGGTCAGCCCGCTGGTCCGGGCGGAACTGCTGCGTGCCGACCCGGGCAGGGTGCTGGCGGAGGCCGACTGGCACGAGGTGGTCGACGGGCCGGTCCGGCAGGGCGAGCCGGTGCCGCGGGGCCCCGTTCCGGTGATCGGGTGGCACGCCCCCTCCGGCTCGTCGCTCCCGGATTCGCCGGATCTCCAGGTCCGTGTGCTCGCTGACCCCGGGGCGGCCGGTTCTCTGGCGGGCTTGGACTTCTTCGTGCACTTCCCGGACCCGGATCGGCCCGGCGCGTCCGGCCGGGCCGTCCTGGAAGCGATGGCCGCCGGCGTTCCGGTGATCGTCGACGAGCGGTTCCGGCCGATGTTCGGCGACGCCGCGTTCTACAGCGATCCGGCGGGCGTGCCGGAGCTGGTCCACCGGCTGTACGGGAACCGGGAGCACCATCGGGCGATCGGGCTGCGCGGGCGGGAGTTCGCCGGGATCAGGTACGGTCCCGCCGCCCATCTGGCCCGCCTCGCCGACCGTGGTGTCCGTCCCGGCGCCTCGCCGTCGCCCGCCCTGCCCGCATCGCGTACCGCCCCGAACCGGGGTGTGCTGCTGGTCAGCGACAACGGCGCCGGCCCGAGCTCGCTGTCCCGGCTGATGGCGATCGGCCGGCGGCTGCCCGAGGGGACCCCGGTGGTGGTCGCCACCCAGTCGCACGGCGCCGTGGTCGCCCACCGGGAGGGCTTCCTGACCGAGTACATCCCGTCGCCCGGTGTGCTCGGCCTGCCCCGCGAGCCCTGGTCGGAGCTGCTGCGCAGCCGCCTGGAGCACCTGATCGACCTGCACCGCCCGGCCGTGGTGGCGGTGGACGGCGTCCCGCACGACGGCATCGTCGCCGCCGCCGAGGCCCGGCCCGGGATCACCTGGGTGTGGGTTCGCCGGTCGATGTGGCGGCGCGGCGCCGGGCACGAGTGGCTCGACCGGCGCCGGGTGTTCCGGCACGTGCTGGAGCCGGGCGAGTTCGCGTCCGCCGCCGACGAGGGCGTGACGGTGACCGACCGGGACGGGGTGCGGGTCGTCGGGCCGATCACCTACCTGGACCGGGCCGAGCTGGCCGGCGCCGAGGAGGCGCGGGCCGCTCTCGGGCTGGCGCCGGGCCGCCCGGCCGCCCTGGTGCAGGTCGGCGACGGGGACCTCGACGACATCTCGACGCCGGCCGGGCGGATCGCCCGGCATCTGCGCGGCGCCGGGTTCCAGGTGGTGCCGGCCGGCCCGAACCAGGTGCGGCACTACCCGATCAGCCGCTATCTGCGCGGGTTCGACCTGGTGGTGAGCGGGTCCGGCTACGACCTGTTCCACGAGCTGATCGGCTTCGAGGTGCCGGCGGTCTTCGTGCCGGACCCGGGGGCGGCCCTGGACGACCAGGTGAACCGGGCCCGGTTCGCGGCCGCCGCGGGCGCCGCGCTGATCGTCGAGGATCCCGGCGGCGACGATCTGGACGAGGTGCTGCGGCAGGCGGTGCGCCAGGACGTACGGGACGCGCTGCGCCGCCGCTGTGCCGAGGTGGCCCTGGACAACGGCGCCGCGGAAGCCGCCGGCTGGCTGGCCGGTCTCGTGTGGGAGGGGAGTGTGGCGCATGCCTGACGACGACGGGACCCAGTCCCTGCTGGTGCGGTTGCGTACGGTCGAGCAGGAGCGGGACGCCTGGCGGGACCGGTGCGCCGGTCTGGCCGGGGAGCGGGACCGGCACCGGGACACCGTCCGCCGGTTGCGCCGCAGCCGTTCCTACCGGCTGGGCCGCGGCCTGGTGCTGCTGGCCCGCGACCCGCTGCGGCTGGTGAACCGGATCCGGCGCCGCCGGCTGCCGCGCCGCGGTCCGGTGGGCGGCCCGCTGCCGGCCCGCCTGTACGTGGCGATCGGCCTCGACCTGCCCCGGCTGACCGAGCTGGCCCGGACGATCCGCCGCCGGGTGCTGATCGACCCCGACCACCGGGCCGTGGTGCTCACCGACCACCCGGAGTTCTCGCTGCTGCGCGGCGACGGGCTGATCCTGGAGTACCTGCCGGACCGGGAGACGTGGCAGCGGCACCGCCCGGACCGCCGGTGGGACGAGGTGCTCGCCGACCGGCTGTCACGCCTGTACGCCGAGCACGGTGCGGCCCACGTCCTCTTCGTCGACCCGGACAGCCCACCGACGCTCCCGGACCTGCTGGCCTGACGCCTCTATGATCGACGCCGATCGTGGGACGGCGTCGGGCGTGGGAGGTGGACGGTTGGGCACGGGCGAGTCGAGGCCGGCGAGGGCCTATCCGGGAGCGCCGGTGCTGCCCTGGCCGGACGGCGCCCCCGCACCGGACCTGCCCGCCGGGTCGGCCGGCATCGCGGTCCGGGTCCGCACCGGCCAGGGCGACCAGCCACGATGGCCGAAGATCTACGCGGTCGGTGTCGACGACCGGCCGATGTGGCACGGGCTCGGCCGGATGGTCGTGCTCACCGGGCCGGGCGAGCACCTGGTCGAGATCCGTGACCGCTTCGGCGTCGCCTCGATGCGGCGGGTCCGGGTGGCCGACGGGCAGATGGCGCGGCTGGAGTTCTGGACGCCGGCGACCCTCGGTTCCGCCGAGGGCGTGCTGGCGCCGGAGCCGGTGCGGCACCGGATCGGCGCGGGGCCGTCCAACCCGGTCGTCTTCGGTTTCATGGCCGCCGGCCTCATCGCGATGGTGTTCGCCGGCCGGGCCGCCCCGTTCGTCCTCGCCGCCCTCGCCGTCCCCGTGCTGGGATACCTGGTGTGGGCCCGGTCGAAGCGCCGCGCCGACGACCGCTACCGCGTCGCGGCGTCCACCGAGGCGGCCGAGGCGGGTCGCGACGACGCGCCCGGCTGGTTCCTCGGTGACGGCTCGCCGCCCGACGGTCTCGCCGGCGACCACGGCGTCCTGGTGGTGACCGGCGCGCTGCGGCGGACGCTCACCATCAACGGGCACGGGGTCCTCGACCCGACCGGCGAGGCCGGCGCCTGGGTGCCGTGGCCGGAGCTGACCGTGGCCGGGACGCCGCGGCCGTTCTCCTGGCGGACCTGGTGCTACCGGCTGCCCGCCGGCGAGCACGAGCTGGTGGTCACCGCCCGGCCACCGCGGACCTCGGTGACCGTGCCGGAGATCGACGCGGAGCCGTTCGTGCGGACCGTCACGATCACCGCGGGCGCGGTGACCCGGGTGGACCTCCTGGTGACGGCGACCGTCGCGACGCGCGCGCTGACCCCCGCCGAGGTGCGCCGCCAGGCCTACCTGGAGGCGCTCGGCGGGGACACCCCGGACGGCTTCACCGAGCCGGCCCGGTTCACCGCCCGGATCACCGCCGCTTAGAGCCGGTGCGCCTCGCGGATCGTGGTGGCGCCGCGGGTGTCGAAGAACCGCTTCGCGATCCGGGCCAGGTGATCGGCGTCGTACTCGCGGTGGTTCTGCACCAGGATCACCAGGTCGGCGGAGGCGGCGGCGCCCTCCAGGTCCTCGGTCCGGGAGACCGGCACCCCGTCCAGGTCCCAGGTCGTCACATGCGGGTCGTGGTAGGCGACAGTGGCGCCGAGCGCGGACAGGTGCCGGGCCAGCGGCGCGGCCGGCGACTCCCGCTGATCGGCGATGTC
The DNA here is from genome assembly GCF_016862455.1 of Actinoplanes utahensis. GTDB lineage: Bacteria > Actinomycetota > Actinomycetes > Mycobacteriales > Micromonosporaceae > Actinoplanes > Actinoplanes utahensis. The sequence goes on along the minus strand of NZ_BOMZ01000109.1, from coordinate 73,939 downwards.
TGCCTTGTAGGTGATGCCGAGCAGCAGCACGGTCGCCCCGCGTACCGCCTGGCCGTCGGTGTTGAGCAGGTTCTGCGCCCGGCGGGCCACGTACGCCGGCATCGTGGTGTTGATCTCCTGGGCCAGCTCCACGAACCGGAACGGATATCCGAGTTTGCTGCGCACGTTGTGCGAGAGGTAGTTCGGGTCGATCGGGATGCAGTGCCCGCCGACGCCCGGGCCGGGGTAGAACGCCTGGAACCCGAACGGCTTCGTGGACGCCGCGTGGATCACGTCCCACAGGTCGATGTCCAGCTCGTGGCAGAACCGCGCCATCTCGTTGACCAGCGCGATGTTGACGTGCCGGTACGTGTTCTCCAGCAGTTTCGCCGTCTCCGCCTCCCGGGTCGACCGGGTCCGCACCACCGTCTCGATGAACCTGCCGTAGAAGGCCTCCGCGGTGTCCGTGCACGCCGGCGTGTACCCGCCGACCACCTTCGGGGTGTTGTGCGCGCCGTACCTCTCGTTGCCCGGGTCGATCCGCTCCGGCGAGAACGCCAGGTGGAAGTCGATGCCCGCGGTCAGCCCGGAGAGTTGTTCCAGCCGGGGCCGCACCTCCTCGTCGGTGGTCCCCGGGTAGGTCGTCGACTCCAGCACCACCAGCATCCCGGGACGCAGATTGCGGCCGATCGCCGAGGTCGCGCCGAGCACCGCGCGCAGGTCCGGCCCGTCGCCCTCGGACAGCGGCGTCGGCACGCAGATCACCGCGGTCCGGGCCTGCCCGATCAGCGTCTCGTCGGATGTCGGCTGGAAGCCGCCGGCCAGCATCGCGGCCACGTCGGCGTCGCTCAGGTCGTCCACGTGCGAGCGGCCCTCGCCCAGGCTGCGGACCACCGTCTCGTCGATGTCGAAGCCGAGGACCGACATGCCGCTCCGGATCGCCTGTTGCGCCAGGGGCAGCCCGACGTACCCGAGTCCGAGGATGACCACGTCGTAGCTCAAGGAAGTCTCCTTCTCACGAGGAATCCGCCGGTCAGGCGACGGGCGGCAGCGCCACATCGGGCGGGACCGGGCGGTCGCCCGGCCTGCGGGGAGCGGCGATCGCCCGGGTGTTCCGGTGCTGCAGCTCGAAGGGGGAGACGAACGGCAGGTACGCCGCCAGGAAATCGGTGGCCGGGCCGCTCGCGTCCAGGTGGAGCGCGTCGGCGTCGCGGCTGTGCAGCAGCAGGGCGAGATCCAGCGGGTCGGGGTCCACGGCCCGGTGACGGATGTCCCCGATCACGGCCTTTCCGGTGAGGTACGCGTAAAGCTCCAGAACCATGTCGCCGACTTGCGGGAACCGGCTCTCGAGCTCCGTCAGCACACCCCGCCGCGACGGCTGGGGCACGCGTGGCAGACGGCGGGTCAGCGCCTGGCTGAACGCCTCGCCGATCTGCCGCCGGTCGTTCCCGGTCCGGTCCGCCGGCCGTGGACCGGCCGGCCCGGTGTCCGCCGGCGGGAAGAAGCGGGGCAGTCCGTCCGAGGTGAAGAAGAGGTCCGGCGTGACCGGCCGCCCCAGCAGCATGCCGTCGCCGAAGTGCAGGAAGTGTTCGGCCAGGTCGGCGATCAGGTGCGGCCGGGTGGCGCCGGCGACCACGGTGAGCCGCGGATGCGACAGGTCCAGCCAGTCCGGCGTCTCGCCGGTGGCCAGGAACACCCGGCGTACCCACGGCGCGTGGCAGTGCAGGGCGCGCAGCGTGTGCCGCAGGTCGGTGGTCCCCGTGCAGACCACGTCGATGTCGAAATCGATCCGGTCCGGGCGGGCCGCGGCGAAGATCGCCCGGGTGCGGTAGGCGGTGGCGTCGTCCGGTGCGCAGAACGGGCCGAACACCGGCTCCGCCGCGACGGCCGGCGGCTCACCGGCCGGGATCGAGGCGGCCACCGGGTTGCCGCGCGGCGCGACCAGCGCGCCGTCCTGCTCGCGCCAGAACTCCACCTCGCAGGCCAGGTCGTGCCCGAGCACCAGATCACCGCCCGGATCGGTGACCGGCCAGCACACCGACACCGCCCCGGCCTCCCGCCGCCGTTCCCGCAGCGCGCCGTGCCCGGTCGCGGCCGGGTGGCTTCGCAGCGCGCCGTGATCGGCCGCGGTCAGGCGGCGCAACAGGGGGAGGACGGTGGCGCGGGCGGTCTCGGGGACGGCCACGGCGGTCCGCATCGGATCGTCGTGGGGGACCCGGAACCAGTCGGCGCCGGCCTCGTCGAGAGCGCGGACGACCCGGTCCAGGTTGCGGCGGCGGACCTCGGCGGGTGTGGTCCCGGCGTCGACGCGGGCGGTCACCGTGCCGGCCGGGGTGCGTACCCGCAGCACCGCGCCGTCCGCCCGGCGGGCCCGGCCGGAGCCGAGGGGCAGGAGCGCGCGGGCGATCGGCAGCCGCCGTTCCTCGGCCACGCGGGGCAGGACGTGCGCCCGGACCGTCGCGAAGATCCGTCGCCGGACCGACCATGGGGTCAGCCGGAGGATCTCTCGCAGGGCCACGCCGTCGTCCTTTCGCCGCACATCCGGTTCGTCCAACGTCCCGCCGACACCGAAGTTGCGGTCTATATGGGCGTTATACGGCTTTAGTGGCTCCAGGCCCCTAGGGGTTTTCGCCGATGCGGGTGTTGCGCGCGGGAGGCATGGTGGAAGGCGTCGACACCACGACGGCGGGAGGCCGGAGATGGGCAAGGCAATCGCATACCTGGTGGCACTGATCGCGGGCGTGGTCGTGGTGGGCTGGGTCGTCAGCTCACTGGTCGGCCCGTTCCTCTTCTACCTGCTCGTGGGCGCGCTGGCGATCGGCGGCGGGGCCTGGGTCTATTCACGGGTCAAGCGTTCGATCGCCCCCGGCACCCGCACTCAGCGGCGGATCGAGGCGGCCGCCCGGACGTACCGCATGCGGAACCGGTGAGGTCGTTCCGCTACGGCTAGGCTTGCGGTCAACGCCAGCACTTACGACCAACGGCCATTTAAGGACGCGCGCACCGTGTTTGACACTTTGAGTGACCGCCTCTCCGGGATCTTCGGCAAGCTCCGCGGCAAGGGGAAGCTCACTGATGCCGACATCGACGCCACCGCGCGCGAGATCCGTCTCGCGCTGCTGGAGGCCGATGTCGCGCTTCCAGTGGTCAAGGCGTTCATCGCCAGACTGAAGGAGCGGGCGCGGGGCGCCGAGGTCTCCCAGGCCCTCAACCCGGCCCAGCAGATCATCAAGATCGTCAACGAGGAGCTCATCGAGATCCTCGGCGGCGAGGGCCGGCGGCTCCAGTTCGCCAAGCAGCCGCCGACCGTGATCATGCTGGCCGGCCTCCAGGGTTCCGGCAAGACGACGCTCGCCGGCAAGCTGTCCCGCTGGCTCAAGGGCCAGGGCCACCAGCCGCTGCTGGTCGCCTGTGACCTCCAGCGGCCCAACGCGGTCAACCAGCTCCAGGTGCTCGCCCAGCGGGCCGGGGTCGACGTCTACGCCCCGCAGCCCGGCAACGGGGTCGGTGACCCGGTCCAGGTCGCCCGCGACTCGATCGAGCACGCCAAGCGGACGGCGAAGGACATCGTCATCGTCGACACCGCCGGCCGCCTCGGCATCGACGCCGAGATGATGCAGCAGGCCGCCGACATCCGCGCCGCCGTCGACCCGGACGAGGTCATCTTCGTCATCGACGCCATGGTCGGCCAGGACGCGGTGCGCACCGCCGAGGCGTTCCGCGACGGCGTCGGCATCACCGGCGTGGTGCTCTCCAAGCTCGACGGTGACGCCCGCGGTGGCGCCGCGCTGTCCGTCCGGCACGTCACCGGCCAGCCCATCCTCTTCGCCTCCACCGGTGAGAAACTGGAGGACTTCGACGTCTTCCACCCCGACCGGATGGCCGGGCGGATCCTCGACATGGGCGACCTGCTGACCCTCATCGAGCAGGCCGAGCAGGCCTTCGACGAGGATCAGAAGGAGAAGATGGCCAGCAAGCTGCTCGGTGGTGAGCAGTTCACGCTGGAGGACTTCCTGGACCAGCTGATCGCGGTCCGCAAGATGGGCCCGATCGCCAACATCCTCGGCATGATGCCCGGCATGGGCCAGCTCAAGGGCCAGCTCGACGAGCTCGACGACAGCCACTTCGACCGGGTCACCGCGATCATCCGCTCGATGACCCCCGGCGAGCGCACCAACCCGAAGATCATCAACGGGTCCCGGCGGCTGCGCATCGCGAACGGCTCCGGCGTCACCGTCATGGATGTCAACCAGCTGCTCAACCGTTTCACCGAAGCGCAGAAGATGATGAAGCAGATGACCGGCATGATGGGCCTGCCGGGCTCGCGGCGCAGCGCCACCAAGAGCCAGAAGAACAAGCGCAAGGGTACGAAGGGCGGCAACCGTCCCCGCGTCGGCGGCCGTCCCGGCGGTGGCATGCCGGCCGGTTTCCCGGGCGGCATGCCGCAGCTCCCGCCGGGCCTCGACCCGAACGCGCTGGGCGGCGGCGGCCTGCCGGGCGGCTTCAAGCTGCCGAAGCTCGACTTCAACAAGCTGAGCAAGCCGCCGAAGGACGACAACAACTGATCGATGTCTTCGGTACGGGGTGGCAGCCGCGAGGTTGCCGCCCCGTTTTCGTTTCTTCCTGCGGATGGCGCACATGCAGGTGACACTGAGCAAGTAGGTATGGTTCAGCTTGCTGAGAGGCTAGATCGATTCCCGGAACGAGCGGCGGCCCGACGTCGTGATGGTCCATGTGGACTGCGGAAACGTCTCTCCCATCGACGTGGTCCACGTGATCCTTATTGCGGAGATCGTTTCCCCGCCCTCCCGGGTCACCGATGGGAAAGACAAGCTGAAGGTCTATGCCGATGCCGGAGGCCCCTACTGCTGGGTCATCGATCCGCTCGCAGAGAAAGTTACTCTGACCGAGTTTGTGCTCGGTTCCGGCGGCGTCTATCGCCAGGGTGCACGCACCGACGAACTGGTGACGCTGACGCGGCCGTGGGAGATCACGCTGGATCTTCCGGCGTTGACCGAGCGGCGTGATCGGTTCGGGCGGCCTCGGCGCACGACGTGAGGAGCCATCCGGTAGGACTTGTGCATGGCGTTTCATGTGCGTGGGACGGTTCTGCCGGACGGTGAGGTCCGGGATCTGTGGCTGGTGGGGGATCGGGTCACCTTCGAGCCGGTGGCCGATGCCGAGACGATCAGTGACGGCGGGTTCGTTCTGCCGGGGCTCGTCGACGCGCACTGCCATCTGGGGATCGCCTTCGGGGCCAAGCCGATCGAGAGCGTCGGTCAGGCCCGTGAGCTGGCCGTCATCGACCGGGACGCGGGTGTGCTGGCGCTGCGGGACGCGGGTTCCCCTTTCCCGTACCCCGAGTTGGACGACGAACCGGGAGTGCCCCGCCTCGCCCGCGCCGGACGGCATGTCGCCGCGCCGCGGCGCTATCTGCGGGACATCGGCGTCGAGGTGGCGGGCGACGAGGTCGCGGCCGCTGTCACCGCGCAGGCGAAAGCCGGGACCGGCTGGGTGAAACTGGTCGGCGACTGGATCGACCGCAGTGTCGGTGATCTCGCGCCGAGCTGGGACGCCGCCACCATGGCCGCCGCGGTCGAGGCGGCGCACGCCGCCGGAGCCCGGGCCGCCGTGCACACCTTCTCCGAGGAGGGTGTGGAGATCATGGTGCGGGCGGGCGTCGACTCGGTCGAGCACGGCACCGGGCTGAGCCTGGACCTGATCGACGAGATGGCCCGGCGGCGGACCGCGCTGGTCCCCACGATGATCAACATCCGGACGTTCGGGAAGATCGCCGACAGTGCCCGCGGCAAGTTCGACGGCTACGCCGACCACATGATCGCTCTCCGCGACCGTTTCCCGTCCGTGGTCCTCGCCGCGCACGAGGCCGGCGTGCCGATCTACGTCGGCACCGACGCGGGCGGCGGCATCCGGCACGGCCTGGCCGCCGAGGAGATGCTCTACCTGCACGAGGCCGGGATCCCGGCCGTCGACGTGCTGGCCGCCGCCTCCTGGAAGGCTCGCGAGTGGCTGGGCTTCCCCGGCCTGGTCGAGGGCGGCCTCGCCGACCTGGTGGTCTACGAGACCGATCCCCGCGCCGACCTGCGGGTGGTCCGCGCCCCGCGCCGCATCGTCCTGCGCGGCGCCGTCATCAAGTGATGCCGCGACAGACAACCCCGCGCGTGGACTCCGGCCGTCATGTGCGCCCGGCCCCACACGCTGATGGCGGTGACCACCAAGGGATCGACGCTGGCGGCTGACAGTCGGCCGGCATATGCGCCCCGGCTCCACACGCTGATGGGCCTCGGTCGTCCCCCTGGGGCGTCGGCGAGCCGGACCGGCGTGGTCTCGATCGAAATCCGTCCGTCACTCCCTCCCTCTCCGTTGAGGGACACGGGATGCCCACCCGGCCGGTTGCAGCCGGGCCGCGACTAGGATGCTGGGTCATGGCTCGCGTGCTCACTCCCCGTGCGGAGGACTTCCCCCGCTGGTACCAGGATCTCATCGCCAAGGCGCAACTCGCCGACAACGGCCCGGTGCGCGGGACGATGGTGATCCGGCCGGTCGGCTACGCCATCTGGGAGCGCATGCAGGCCGACATGGACGCCCGGATCAAGGAGCAGGGCGTTCAGAACGCGTACTTCCCGCTCTTCATCCCGGAGAACTACCTGCGCCGCGAGGCCGACCACGTCGAGGGCTTCTCGCCGGAGCTGGCCGTGGTCACCCACGCCGGCGGCAAGGAGCTCGCCGAGCCGCTGGTGGTGCGCCCCACCAGCGAGACCGTGATCGGCGAGTTCATGGCCAAGTGGGTGGATTCGTACCGTGATCTGCCTCTGCTGCTGAATCAGTGGGCCAACGTGGTCCGCTGGGAGCTGCGTCCGCGGACCTTCCTGCGCACCACCGAGTTCCTCTGGCAGGAGGGGCACACCGCGCACGCCACCGAGCAGGACGCGCGGGACCACGCCCGCGACATCCACAAGAATGTCTACGAGGCGTTCATGACCGAGATGCTGGCGATCCCGGTGGTGCCGGGCCGCAAGACCAAGGGTGAGCGGTTCGCCGGCGCCACCAACACGATGACCGTCGAGGCCATGATGCGCGACGGCAAGGCGCTGCAGATGGGCACCTCGCACGAGCTGGGCCAGAACTTCGCGAAGGCTTTCGACATCACCTACTCGTCGGCCGAGCGCACCGTCGAGCACGCCTGGACCACCTCCTGGGGCACCTCGACCCGGATGCTCGGCGGCCTGATCATGGTGCACGGCGACGACAACGGCCTGCGGCTTCCGCCGCGCCTCGCGCCGGTGCAGGCCCAGATCATGGTGGTCAAGGCGGGCGAGGGCGTCGCGGAGGCCGCGGCGAAGCTGCGCGACGACCTGAAAGCCGCCGGTGTACGGGTGAAGCTCGACGACCGTGCCGACATCCCGTTCGGCCGTCGCGCCGTGGACGCGGAGCTGCAGGGCATCCCGATCCGGATCGAGGTCGGCCCGCGCGACCTGGCGAACGGCAACGCCGTGGTGGCCCGCCGGATCGACGGCACCAAGTCGCCGATCGCCCTGGCCGAGGTGGCGAACGCCGTGGTGGCCGCGCTCAAGACCGACCAGCAGCGCCTCTACGACGACGCGCTGGCGTTCCGTGAGGAGCGCACCGTCGACGTGAAGACCCTCGGCGAGGCGATCGAGGCGTCGCAGACCGGCTGGGCCCGGGTGCCGTGGTCGGCGGTCGGCGAGGCCGGGGAGAAGGAGGCGAACGGCAAGGCCGTCACGGTCCGCTGCCTGACCCGCCCGGACGGTTCGATGCCGGAGTCCGACGAGGAGACCGACCTGATCGCCTACCTGGGTCGTTCCTACTGAGCATGAGGTTCGCACCGGGTCGGCTGATTCTGCACCGGGACACCCACCGCGGCCGGATCGCCTTCGTGCATCCCGGCCGGGTGGTCTCCGACGACGACCGTGGGCTGCTGATCTGGGTGGCCCGCGGTTCGGCGATCGCCACCGAGGCGACGCCGGACGGGCGCTTTCCGCGCGAGTTCACGTTCCCCGAGTGGATGGCGGCCGAGCGGGAGTCGCGGCTCATCCACTGGCGTGGCCCGGGTGTGCTGCGGTTCTTCCCGGTGGGGGAGAACCATTCGGTCTGGCTCTTCCGCAACGACGACGACTCCTTCAAGGAGTACTACGTCAATCTCGAGGAGTCCGCGGTCCGCTGGGACGACGGTGACGCGGCCGGGATCGACGTGATCGACCAGGATCTCGACATCGTCGGCCACGCCGACGGCACCTGGGAGTGGAAGGACGAGGACGAGTTCGCCGAGCGCCTCGCCCACCCCGACCTCTACTGGGTGCCGGACGAGCAGGCCGTGTGGGACGAGGGCCGCCGGGTGATCAAGAAGATCGAGGCGGGCGAGTTCCCGTTCGACGGCACCTGGACCGATTTCCGGCCCGATCCGGGGTGGGAGACCCCGTCCGGACTGCCATCCGGCTGGGACCGTCCGGTCGTCGCCCGCCGCTAGTAGGCGACTGCCGGGTGTGAACGGCGGCCGGGAGTCGTCCACTCCGGCGGCCGGCGACTCTCCCGGGGCCGATTGCCACTTCCCGCATGGCGTCTGGCAGAATGGCTTGTTGGTATCCGGCATGCGACAGGCGCCCTCTAACCCCTGATCGTGACGCCAGTCCACGAACCATCGGTCCCGCAATCCCCACGTGGGTTCCGGTCGGCTCAACCACGCAGTCATCAGGAGCGAATAAACCGTGGCCGTTAAGATCCGGCTCCTGCGGATGGGCAAGATCCGCAACCCGCAGTACCGCATCGTCGTCGCCGACTCGCGCACCAAGCGTGACGGCCGCGCCATCGAGTACATCGGCATCTACCAGCCGAAGGAACACCCCTCGGTCATCGAGGTGAAGTCCGAGCGCGTTCAGTACTGGCTCTCCGTCGGCGCCCAGCCGTCCGAGCCGGTGCAGCGCATCCTGGAGAAGACCGGCGACTGGCAGAAGTTCAAGGGCCTGCCGGCTCCGCCGCCGCTGCTCGTCGCGCCGGCCAAGCAGAACAAGACCGAGGTGTACGAGGCTGAGGCCAAGGCCGCCGCGGGCATCGCCGACGCCAAGCCGGCCACCCAGAGCAAGCAGAGCAAGAAGGCTGCCGCTCCGGAGGTCGCCGAGGCTCGCCCGGCCGACACCAAGGCCGCCGACCCGGCCGAGCCGAACCGCGAAGCCGTCGCCGAGACCGCACAGGACCCGGCCGGTGCCGGCGCCGACGCGAACTGACGGGGCGCTCCGGCCCGCGCTGGAGCACCTCGTCAAGGGCATCGTCGACAACCCGGACGACGTCCGGGTTCGGCTGGTCGACTCGCGCCGCGGCAAGCGGCTCGAGGTTCGTGTGCACCCCGAGGACCTGGGAACGGTCATCGGCAGGGGCGGACGGACGGCCAAGGCCCTGCGTCAGGTGATCGGGTCGATCGGCGGTCGTGGCATCCGGGTCGACATCGTCGACGCGTACTGATCGATGCTGCTCGTCGTCGGCCAGATCGGTAAACCGCACGGCATCCGGGGCGAGGTCTCGGTGGTCGTGCGGACCGACGAGCCCGAGGAACGCTTCACCGCCGGGGCGGTGTTCATCACGGAGGTCCCCAGGGACCGCCGGGTGAGCGCCGGCCCGGCGGGCGCTCCCGCTCCCGGTGCTCGTTTCGAAGTCCCTGAGCAACTCGTCCTCGAGTCGATCCGCTGGCATCAGGGCCGCGGCATCGCCGTCTTCGAGGGCGTCCACGACCGCAACGTCGCCGAGGCGTTGAAGGGCGTTTTCCTTCAGGTGGACAGCTCCGAGCTGACGCCGCCGGAGGACCCCGAGGAGTTCCACGATCACCAGCTCGTCGGGCTGCGCGTGGAGTCCCGGGACGGCGTGGAGTACGGCACGGTGCAGCGCATCGACCACGCACCCGCCTCGGACCTGATCGTGCTCGCCAAGAAGGACGGCGGGACGGCTCTGATCCCGTTCGTCATCGCGATCGTGCCGATCGTGGACCTGCGTGGCGGCCGCATCGTCGTCGACCTCCCGGAAGGTCTGCTCGACCTGTGACGGCTCTGCTGTGAAGGTCGACATCATCTCGATCTTCCCGGACTACTTCGCGCCGCTCGACCTGTCCCTGATCGGCAAGGCGCGGACCACCGGGACCCTCGACCTCACCGTGCACGACCTGCGGACCTGGACGTCCGACGTGCACCGGACGGTGGACGACACCCCGTACGGCGGCGGTCCCGGCATGGTGATGCGGCCGGAGCCCTGGGGCCAGGCGCTGGACGCGGTGGTGTCGCCGGGCGCGACCCTGGTCGTACCCTCGCCGGTCGGGAAACCCTTCACCCAGGCGGACGCGCACCAGCTCGCGGAGCTGGACCACCTGGTCTTCGCCTGTGGCCGCTACGAGGGCATCGACCAGCGGGTGATCGACGACGCGGCGGCCCGGATGCCGGTGCGTGAGGTCTCGCTCGGTGACTACGTGCTGTTCGGCGGCGAGGTCGCGGTCATCGTGATCATGGAGGCGGTCACCCGGCTGCTGCCCGGGGTGCTCGGCAACGCCGACTCGCTCACCGAGGAGTCGCACGCCGCCGGCCTGCTGGAGGCGCCGGTCTACACCAAGCCGCAGTCGTGGCGCGGCCGTGAGGTGCCGGACGTGCTGCGTTCCGGCGATCACGGCCGGATCGCCCGGTGGCGCCGGGACCAGAGCCTGCTGCGTACCGCCGCCCGCCGTCCCGACATGTACGCCGCGTACCCGCCGGAGAATCTGGACAAGAAGGACCGGAAGGCGCTGGCCGAGGCCGGATTACCGCTCCCTCCAGCGGGTGTGGCAGAGTAGTGAGGTTGCCGTCTCCACCCCGCGCCGTGGGGTGAGGCGAGGGCCTTCCGAGGTCGTGGAGGGCCAGAATCACCCACCCGCGCATCGAACTCCCGGTGCGCTCTAGTACGAGGATGCAGCGATGAACACGCTGGACGCTCTTGACGCCCAGTCGGTGCGCACCGACATTCCGGACTTCCGGGCCGGTGACACGCTCAAGGTGCACGCCCGGGTCGTCGAAGGTAACCGTTCCCGTGTCCAGGTCTTCCAGGGCGTCGTGATCGGCCGCCAGGGCAGTGGCCTGCGCGAGACCTTCAAGGTCCGCAAGATCAGCTTCGGTGTCGGTGTGGAGCGGACCTACCCGTTCAACAGCCCGGCGATCGACAAGATCGAGGTCATCACCCGCGGTGACGTGCGCCGTGCCAAGCTCTACTACCTGCGTGAGCTGCGTGGCAAGAAGGCGAAGATCAAGGAGCTTCGGGAGAAGCAGACCGTCTGATCCACGCGGTGTGCCGGGAACGGGCGCGGGCGAACTACGCTTGCGCCTGCCCCTGGCGCGCTGTAGGTGAACCTTTCCAGCCCTACCGCTCGTAACTTCCCCTAGCCGGGAAACTCGGGCGGTAGTGCTGTATCCGGGGCCGGTCGGCGGCGGGAGATGCGAAGCGTGGATCCGATGGAAGGCTATCGGCCGGCGAGACGGCGGCGGTCCGTGATGCGGCGGAAGGAGATGCCGCTCTGGCAAGAGCTTCCACTGTTGCTGATCGTGGCGTTCTGCCTGGCCGTGCTGATCCGGACCTTCCTGGTGCAGGCCTTCTACATCCCCTCGGGCTCGATGCAGAGCACCCTGGAGATCAAGGACCGGGTGCTGGTCAACAAGGTCGTCTACGACATGCGCGACCCGCTGCGCGGCGAGATCGTGGTGTTCCGCGGCACCGACAACTGGGCCCCCGAGACGACCGAGGCGGTCAGCAACACCTTCCTCGCCAAGCTCGGCCGGACCGTCGGCGACCTGGTCGGAGTCAGTCGTCCCGGCGAGCGCGACTTCATCAAACGGGTGATCGGCCTTCCGGGTGACAAGGTCGCCTGCTGCGACAGCCGAGGTCGGATAACCGTCAACGGCGTCGGCATCGACGAGCCGTACATCGCCGAGGGGTTCAACTCCGATCTCAGCCTCCAGCCGGCCGCCGGCCAGTGCGGCAGCCGCCGCTTCGCCGAGGTGACCGTGCCGGACGGGCAGATGTTCGTGATGGGTGATCACCGCAACGTGTCGCAGGACGCCCGCTGCCAGGGTCCGGTCCCGATCGAGAACATCATCGGCCGGGCTTTCGTGGTGGTCTGGCCGAGCGAGCACTTCACCGGCCTGGACGTGCCGGACGTGTGGAAACAGTTCGCCGAGCAGTACCCGGCGGCGGCCGCGGCGCATCCGGTGAAGGCGCGCGAACCGCGGCCGGCCGTTGCGGCGGAGATGTTCCCCTTGCTGCTCGGTGTGGTTTTATCCGCGCGTTCCGGCATGTCGTTCGTGACTCGACGACGTAGGCTCCGAGCGTGATTGACGAGCAGACCGAAAAGCGCAAGGGATCCTTCTGGCGCGAACTCCCCATCCTCCTGGGCGTGGCGATCCTCGTCGCCGTCCTGGTCCGGGCCTTCGTCCTGCAGACCTTCTACATCCCGTCGCAGTCCATGGAGCACACCCTGGAGCGCTGGGATCGGGTGCTGGTCAACAAGCTCGTCTACGACTTCCGTGACCCCCGCCGTGGCGAGATCATCGTCTTCAAGGCGCCCACCAGCTGGTCCTCCGGCGCCGACGGCGAGGACTTCATCAAGCGCATCATCGGCCAGCCCGGTGACAACGTGGTGTGCTGCGACGAACAGCAGCGCCTCAAGGTCAACGGCGTGTCCCTCGACGAGCCGTACATCTTCACCGAGGTCGACGGCACCCGCAACCAGGTCGCCAGCCAGAATTTCGACATCGTCGTCCCGGAGGGGCGGCTGTGGGTGATGGGCGACCACCGGGAGGCGTCCGGTGACTCGCTCCAGCACTACGGCGACAGCGCCGGCGGCGACGAGGCCGGCAAGATCGCCGAGGCCACCATCCCGATCGACTCGGTCGTCGGCCGCGCGTTCACCATCTTCTGGCCGGCCGGCCGGGCCACCTGGCTGTCCGTGCCGGACGAGTTCGACGCGATCCCCGAGTCGGGCAAGTGACGTCGGCGCAATAGGCTTGGTCCGTGACCGAGGTGATTGACCGCCACGCCGGCCGGGTTCTCCTGGTCGATCTGGCCGGGCGTGTCCTGCTGCTGCACGGCGGTGACCCCGCGCGCCCGGGGCTGCGCTGGTGGTTCACCCCCGGCGGCGGTCTCGAGCCGGGGGAGACGACGGCTGACGCCGCCGCCCGCGAGTTGCTGGAGGAGACCGGGCTGCGGGCGCGGCCGGGCGACCTGGGCGAGCCGGTGCGGCACGAGATCGCCGAGTTCTCCTTCGACGGCCGCGACTACCGGCAGGAGCAGGATTTCTATCTGCTGCGGGTGGCCGACTGGCAGGTCGACACGGCAGGCATGGACGAGCAGGAGCGCCTCACCATCACCGAGCATCGGTGGTGGTCGGTGGCCGAGATCGAGGCGAGCAGCGAGGAGATCTTCCCCCGCGACCTGGCGGTCCTGCTGCGGCAGGTGACCGTCGACGCCGTCCCGGAAGGCTCGCGGTGATGCTCGCCCCACCACGCACCGTGGTCCGGCGGGAGGCCGGGCTCTACGCGCTGGAGCAGGCGCTCCAGCGCCGGGGCTTCCGGCATGTGGCCGGGGCCGACGAGGCCGGGCGTGGCGCCTGTGCCGGACCGCTCGTCGCGGCCGCCGTGATCCTTCCCGAGGGCAAGCGCGGCGAGATCCCCGGCCTGGCCGATTCGAAACTGCTGACCGCCGCCGCCCGGGAGCGGGTCTATGACCAGGTCGTCGCGAAAGCGCTGGCCTGGTCGGTCATGATCATCCCGCCGGCCGAGGTCGACACCCGTGGCCTGCACGTCTGCAACCTGGCGGCGATGCGCCGCGCGTTGGCGTCCCTCACCGTCCGCCCGGAGTACGTGCTGACCGACGGTTTCCCGGTCGACGGCCTGGGCGTCCCCGGTCTCGCGGTGTGGAAGGGCGACCGGGTCTCCGCCTGCGTCGCCGCCGCCAGCGTCCTGGCGAAGGTCACGCGGGACCGTCTCATGATCGAGTTGCACGACCGGTTCCCGGACTACGGTTTCGCCGTGCACAAGGGTTACATCACCGAGGAGCACAGCACGGCGCTGGCCGCGCACGGCCCGTGCCCCGAGCACCGCTTCTCGTACGTGAACGTGGCCGCCGCCTCCGGGCGGGGCAACCGGCCGCCGCGGGCCCGGCGTCCCGTCTCCACGACGGCGCCGTCATTGTTCGACGATGTATCCGTTACCGAGCCGCTGCTGATTCCCGGGACCGCTGAGGGTACCGTCGGCGTGGCGTCGGGCGAGCAGCCTCAGCCGTCGCCGTCGGTGGGGGAAGATAAGGCCATGGAGGGCGAGACACGATGAGCGCAGAGGATCTCGAGAAGTACGAGACCGAGATGGAGCTGCAGCTCTACCGGGAGTACCGCGACATCGTCCGCCAGTTCTCCTACGTGGTGGAGACCGAGCGCCGGTTCTACCTGGCCAACCAGGTCGACCTGCACGTGCGCAACTCCGACGGCGAGGTGTATTTCGAGGTCGAGATGCACGACGCCTGGGTCTGGGACATGTACCGTCCGGCCCGCTTCGTGAAGAACGTGCGGGTGATGACGTTCAAGGACGTGAACGTCGAGGAGCTGGAGAAACCGGACATCTCGCTGCCGGACGACGCCAACTTCGGCGGCTGACGCTCCTTCCCGGTTCTCCACAGCCGGCCGTCGTCCACAGGGCCGGTCGCGGGCCGGTCCTCCGGCGGGCACGCTTCCCGGCATGCCCGCCTTCGCCGCGTTCCTGACGTTGTTGCTGCTGTACCAATGGCCCGTGCAGCCGCCGAGCGTGGCGCGGCCGTTCCAGCCGCCGCCCCAGCCGTGGCTGTCCGGGCACCGCGGAGTCGATCTGGGCGCCCCACCCGGTGCGGTGGTGCGGTCGGCCGGCAGCGGCGTCGTGGTCTACGCGCGGCGGCTCGCCGGGCGCGGCGTGGTCAGCGTCGCGCACGCCGGTGGGCTGCGGACCACCTACGAGCCGGTCACCGCCACCGTCGCAGCCGGTGACACGGTCGCCGCCGGCGATCCGATCGGCGCCCTCGAAACCGGTCATCCCGGCTGCCCGGTGACCGCCTGCCTGCACTGGGGCCTGCGGCGCGGCGACGTCTACCTCGATCCGCTCCTGCTGCTCGGCCCGCGCCGGGTCCGGCTCCTGCCGCTAACCCCGGTAGGCGTGCAGTAAGGCGGGAAGGCGTTCCGCGAACCGGTCGTACTCCTCCGGGCGGTTGTAGATCTGCGCGCTCAACCGCAGCAGCCCCCGGCCGCCCCACGCGTTCAGCGCCACCTCGGTCGCCAGCTTGTCGGCGATGTGCAACCGCAGGTCGTACGCTTCCGGTCCGGTCGTCGCCAGACCCGCCGGCAGCGGCACCACCCGCATCGCCACCCCCGGTCCGCCCGGCTGCGGCAGATCCCGGGGCGCGAGGCCGAGAGCCGCGCCGACAACCCGCTGGGCGTACGCGGCGAGCGTCGCGTTGTGCTCCCGGACCGCCTCCGCGCCGAGCGTCCGCAACGCGAAGACCCCCGCCGGCGCGGCCAGCCAGGACGTGTAATCGATCGTCCCCTGGAACTCCACCGACAGCGGATAACCCTCCTCGTGCTCCCAGGACACCACCAGCGGGTCGATCCGGCGGCGCCACGGGGCGGCCACATGCATCAGCGCCGTGCCGCGCGGCGCCCAGCCCCACTTGTGCAGGTTCCCCACCCAGAAGTCGGCGCCGATCGCGGACACGTCCACCGGCAGCATCCCCGGCACGTGCGCGGCGTCCACCAGAACCGGGACGTCATGTTCGCGGGCGGCCGCGACGATCTCCCGTACCGGAAAGAGAGACGCCGTCGCCGAGGCGAGCTGATCGACGACCAGCAACCTGGTCCGGCCCGGCCGCAACGCGGCCCGGACCCGGGCCACCACCTCCGGCCCGGACAGCCCCAACGGGATCGCCACCGTCCGCGCCGTCGCCCCGGTCCGCCGGCACTGGCGGCGCACCGCCATCGTCACCGCGCCATAGGCGTGATCGGTCAGCAGCACCTCGTCCGCCGGCCCCGGCCGGACCGATTGGAGGATCAGCGACACCGCCGCCGTCGTGTTCGGCACCAGGGCGCTGCCGTCCGGATCCGCACCGAGGAACATGGCCAGATGCCGTCGGGTATGGACGATCCGATCCACCAGCCCGGTGCCGTAGAAACGCAGCGGGTTCGACTCGACCTCGTCGCGCAGCCGTTGCTGGGCGCGCTGCACACTGATCGGCAGCGCGCCGAACGAGCCGTGGTTCAGATAGGACACCGCCGGGTCGAGGGAGAACAGGAGCCGTGCTCCCGGAATCGGATGCGGCTTCACCGGGGCGGTCATGCTCTGGATCGTACGATGTCAGGCTCGTGGATGCGCCTGATTGAAAGCCGCACGCAGCCGCTCGGTCGACACATGGGTGTAGATCTGGGTGCTCGCCAGCGAACTGTGCCCCAGCAGCTCCTGCACCGCCCGGAGGTCGGCCCCGCCGTCGAGCAGATGGGTGGCCGCCGAATGCCGCAGATCGTGCGGACTGGTGTGCGGCAGACCCGCCGCGCGTGCCGCGTTCGCCACGATCCGCCGGACCACGGTCTGCTGAAGACGGCCACCCTTCGCACCGAGGAAGAGCGCGTCCCGGCTCGCGCGGGTGATCAACGCCGGCCGGCCCAGCCGCAGCCAGTCGTCGAGAGCGCGTCTCGCCGGATGCCCGAAGGGGACGGCACGCTCCTTGGCCCCCTTGCCGAACACCCGGACCACCTGACGGGCGTGATCGACGTCGGCGCGGTCGAGCTGACAGAGTTCGCTGACACGTACGCCTGTCGCGTACAGCATCTCCAGCACCGCCCGATCCCTGATCGCCACGGCATCGCCGGCGCCGTCGCCTCCACCGCTCCGGGCGGACCCGTCCGCCTGCTCTGCTCCGTCGCCTTCCGCGGCGCCCTCGTTCTGGTTTGTGGCACTCGGCGTCTCCTCCGCACCGTCGTCCCCTGCGGTGCCGTCGTCGTGGTTCGTGGTGCTCAGTGGCTCCGCGCGTCCTGCCGGGCCTGCGCCATCCGGTGTCGCTGTGCCGCTGTGGACCCGGGCCCTCGTGTCGCCGGTGGCTTCACGGGTCTCCGCCCGATCCGGGCGGGTCGCGGGGACGGCCGGAGTCATCAGGGCGGCGGCCTGGTCGGCGCGCAGCACGGTCGGGAGGGGGCGGTGCGCACGAGGGCTCGCCAACTGGGCGCCCGGGTCGTCGGGGGACCGGCCGGTGCGGTGCGCCCACCCGGTGAACACCCGGACCGCCGCCGCACGCCGAGCCTGCGAGGCCCGCGCGGAACCCGCGCCCATCCGGGCCGCGAGCCAGCCCCGGAGGACGGTGATGTCCAGGTCGGCGAGCGTCGTCCGCCCTTCGAGCGCCGCATGATCGAGAAGGGAGACCACATCCCCGACGTACGCCCGGACGGTGTGCTCCGACCGCCCCTCCACCGCCGCCAGATGACGGCCGAACTCGTCGACCGCCTCGCGCAGGGCCGGGGGCAGCCGCTCGTGCAATTCACGGATCCGCATCGCCTCAGACCGTCCACCGGCCCGGCCTCCCCGTCAAGTTTCCGGTCCGGCGTTTCTGTCATACCCCCGGTCTAGCCTCGCGGGCATGGCACGTTGGGAAGAGATCGAGAAAGACGCTCCGGAATTCGCCGCCCGTGTGCGGGCCCTCTTCGAGGCCGGCACCAACAAGACCATCGCCACGTTGCGCAGCGACGGCTCCCCACGGATCAGCGCGTCCGAGGCCCAGTTCCTCGACGGCGACCTCACCTTCGGCATGATGCCCGGCTCGGTGAAACTCCGTGACCTGCGCCGCGACCCCCGCATCGCGATGCACAGCCCCACCCTGGAGCCACCAGCCGACGACCCCTCGAGCGGCCCCGGCGACGCCAAGCTGTCCGGCCGCGCGATCGAGATCCCACCTCCCGTCGACACCCCGCACGTCGATGCCGGCTTCTTCCGCATCGACATCACCGAGGTGGTCCTGACCTACGTCGGCACGCCCGCCGACCACCTGGTCATCGAGTCGTGGCACCCGGCTCACGGCCACCGCCGCCGCACCCGGACCTGACCCTCACCCGCCCCTGCCCGTCACCCGCCCCTGCCCGCTCGCCGACCGCTGCCCGTGACCCGCCGCTGTCCGTCCCGGCTGGTGGCCGTTCGCCTGCTGCTGCCCGTCGCCTGCTGCTGTCCGTCCCCCACGGCTGGCCGTTCGCCTGCTGTTGGCCGTTCGCTGGCCGCTGCCCGCCTCTCGCCCCTGTCCGGAGCGGATGGGGTGCCGCTCCAGGTTCGGGGTGCCGGCCGGATGGGGTGTCGCCGTGGGTCGGGTGCCGGACGGATGGGGTGCCGCCAAAAAGTTTGGGCGCCGGCCGAATGAGGTTCCGTCGCAGCTTACGGACATCAGCTGGATGGGGTGCCGTCGCAAGGCACGGGGATGCCAGCGGGAGGTGGGGTGGCGGAGCGGGCCGGTGCGGGTCGGGCCGGAGCGCCATCATCGGCAGCCGCGGAAGGGGCGGCTCGAGCGGCCGGGCCGGCAGTGGGGCGCGGCAGGAACCGAACGGCAGGTGGACCGGTCTCGGTGGTGTGCGGGAAGGGTGTCTGTGGTGACGGTCAGGTGGGTGGGGTGGGGCGGGCCCAGGACAGGAAGCGTTCATACATGTTCAGCGGTGGCGGAGTGCCGTGGGCGGTCAGGTCTTCGAGAGCGTCGTACATCTGGGCGGATAGGTAGATCCTCAGCAGGGATGGGAAGGCGCGGTATTCACTGAGGAGACAGGCCCGCGCCTCAGGGCATGGCCACGGGTGGCCGCAGGCCCGGCACAGCCAGTCCGGGCGGTCACTCAGGTGTTCGGGTCTCTGAGTTGTGGACAACTGGACTCCCCCGGAAGTGAGCGGCTGGTACGTGGGCGCATCAGTGGCTGCGGGGATGGCGGTGCGCACGGGGCCGGGGATGCTGGCTCGCGCGGTGCTCCTGGGCGGGGGTGAGACGGCCGGCGCGGCCGATGTTGGCGTCGGTGTGCGATGTCCGGGCGGGAGTGGCCGGGGCGGGACGGGGCTCGACGGTGGGGCGGGGATCGTCGGTGGGACGGGTCTCGGCGGTGGGGCGGGGGGCAGCGTCGAGGCGGGCGTGCCGTGACCGGTACAGGCCGCGCCGTCCCAGCTCAGGGCCCTCCGGGAGAGGTGAGTCGCGAGGTGGATAGGGCGGGGGTGGAGAGGGCGGGATGCGGTCGATGCAGGGGGCGGGAAGACCGCAGATGCAGCGGCGCCACAGGGTGCGCCAATCGCGGCGGTGGCGGGGGTGGAACGGCACGGGCCCGGTAGTCGGGCGACTTCTAGGCATAGAGCCACCTTAATTGACAAGAGACTACCTGTCTCCTATCAACTTGATAAAAGACTAATAGTCCCGCGCCTACGGTCGATCATGTGGGAGTGAAGCCGATCCGCCTCATGGGCGCGCACGAGATCCGAATCCGTCTCGGTGGAGTCAGTCGCCAGCGGGCGTACCAGATCACGAGCCGTGCCGATTTTCCGAAGCCGGTCGCCGACCTGGCCCAGGGCAAGGTATGGCTGACTGAGGACGTCGAGGCGTGGATGAAGGTTCACCGCCGCGACCTGGACGAGTCCGAGGACTGACTCGCCAGGCCACGCGCGGTGGCCGTTGGACCGGCCTGTGGCCGGTGACCGTTCAGGTCGCCGGAGTGGACAGGCCGGTCCTCACCATGCCCGCAGGACAGTGATCACCTGCCGGATCAGTCACCATCAGGGTTGATTCCCAGGGTCTCTTGGCCGGGCGAAGCCTCGTCTCCGGCGGTTTCCGGCCCGAGCACGCGGCTCCTTCCGGCGGGTTCCGCCGTGGGCGAGGTGCTCTGCCGGGTGGGTTCCGCCGTGGGCGAGGTGCTCTGCCGGGCCGGTTGCGGCGTGGGTGAGGTGCTCTGCCGGGTGGATTCCGGTGCCAGCGAGATGCTGTTCCCGGTGCGTACGACCAGGCCTGCGACCTCCAGCAGGGCGAGCCGCCGCAGCACCGTGCGCAGTGTCAGCCGGGCCTTCGCGGCGATCCGTTCGGGGGTGGACGATCCGTTCGCGGGCAGCGTCTCCAGCACGAGCGCGCTCTCCTCGTCCAGGTGGTCGTGGCGGCGCTGGGGTCCCCGCGGCGGGTCGGCGAGGTATTCGCCGATCCGGCCGACCTCCTCGAGCACCTCGGACGGGCGGGTGACCACCCGTGCGTACGGGTTGCCGCGCAGGATCTCGTGGCAGCCGACCGACATCGCCGACGTGACCGGTCCCGGCACCACCATCGCGGGCCGGCCCAGGGCCAGGACCCGGCTCATCGTCTGGGTCGCGCCGCTGCGGGCGGCCGCCTCGACCACGAGGGTGCCTACGGTCGCCGCGGCGATGACCCGGTTGCGGATCAGGAAGCGGTGCCGGAGCGGTTCGGCGCCGATCGGCCATTCGCTCACCAGCAGGCCGGTCTCGATGATCCGGTCGAACATGGCCGAGTTCCCGACCGGGTACGGGCGGTCGACCCCGCAGGCGAGTGCCGCGACGGTACGGCCGCCGGCGGCGATGGTCGCGCGGTGTGCCGCGGCGTCGATGCCGAACGCTCCACCGGACATCACCGTCCAGCCCTCCCGGGCGACCGTGTACGCCATGTCGGTCGTGACGTGGTCACCGTAGTTCGTGGCGGCCCGGGAGCCGACGATCGCGATCGACCGTTCCAGCGTCTCGCCGAGAGGCCAGGGGCCCCGTACCCAGAAACACAGCGGGGGACGGGTGTCGGTGTTGACCCGCCCGCCGGTGTCGAGTTCGAGGGTGGCCAGGTCGTTCACGCGTGCCGGCCATTCGTCGTCGGCGGGGACGACCAGCCGGGCGTCGAGTCGTTCCGCCCGCCGCATCGCTATCTCGGCGACCCGGCGCGGATCGCCGGTGGAGGTGCGGGCCGTGACCGCTGATCGCAGGCGATTGTCCGGGATGTCGCCACTGAGCAACCGATCCAGGGTCGCGGGCGCGCCGTCCTGCTCCACCAGGGTCCACACCGTCCGATTGCCGGGCTCGGCCAGCCAGGTCAGCGCGGCCCGCGCCGCCCGGTCCTCCGGCCCGCCGGGTTCCCGCTCCCCGCTCATGCCTGCTCACCCCGCAACCGCCCGGACAGGCAGCGAGCCCTTCCATCGAAACCGGGCCCAGGCCCGGCCCGTTCAGGCGCGGCCGGTTCAGGTCCGGCCCGTTCAGGCCCGGCCCGTTCAGGCGCGGCCGGTTCAGGTCCGGCCGGTTCAGGTCCGGCCGGTTCAGGTCCGGCCGAATCGCTTCCGGCCGGCGTGCGACCGCCTGTGCCGGGATGAGGCGCGTGTCCGGGCGATTCGTTCGTGCGGCGCTCGGGTCCAGTCGAGGGAGTCATTGGTCATCCGTTCCGGAAGGTCGGCGATGTACCGAGGAGGGGAGAGAGACAGGGAGGGATCAGGTGAGGACCGGGAAAGGGCTGTGCGGTGAAGGGAGGATCGGAGGAGGCGATGGCGGGGCCGCAGAGGCGACGCCGATACGGAGGCGCGAAGCAGATGCCGCAGGCCGGTGCCGCGGCGTGCCGTGGTGTCGGCCGGTTGGACCGCGCGACAGGGCGGCGGGCGGAGCCGGAACGGCCGCCCGAGCAGGCAGTCAATTCCGGCTGCGGACACTGGCCTCTCCCATCCGGAGCTGATAGGCCTGGCCCACGTCGCCGCCGTCCGGCCGGGTCCGGCCGTCCAGGTCCGCGATCGTCCAGGCCAGGCGCAGGCATCTGTCGTAACCGCGGGCGGAGAGCGTCCCGCTGTCCAGCGCGTCGTACAGGATCCCGGTGTCCCGGGGCGGCAGTTGCCACGGTGACTGCCGCAGCCGGGGTCCGGGCACTTCGGCGTTGAGCCGCCATCCGCCTGCCGCCCACCGTTCGGCGGCGGCCGATCGGGCTTTCGCGACCCGGGTGGCGACCACCGACGACGGTTCCGCCAGGGGTGAGGCGGAGGTGACCATCAGCTGCGCCGCCCGTACCGGAAGCAGATTGATCTTCATGTCGATCCGGTCGAGCAGTGGCCCGGAGAGGCGCCCCAGATATCGCCGCCGCACCAGCGGGCTGCAGTGGCAGGCCTGATCGCCCGCCGGTGACGCGCACGGGCACGGGTTCGCCGCCACGACCAGCTGCGCCCGGGCCGGGTATTCGGTGGTGCCATGGGCGCGGGACAGCACCACCCGCCCGCTCTCCAGCGGCTGCCGCAGCGCCTGAAGGGTGACTCTGCTCATCTCGGGGACCTCGTCGAGGAAGAGCACCCCGCGGTGGGCCAGGGAGAGCGCGCCCGGCCGCAGCAGCCGGGATCCGCCGCCGATCAGCGCCGCGAGGCTGGCGCTGTGGTGCGGTGCCTGGAACGGTGGCCGCCGCACCAGGCGCCCGTCCGGCGGCAGCACCCCGGCGATCGACTGCAGGGCGGTCACTTCGAGCGCGGCGTCGTCGTCGAGTTCCGGGAGGATGGACGGGAGCCGTTCGGCGAGCATGGTCTTGCCGGCGCCGGGCGGGCCGAAGAGGGCCAGGTGGTGACCGCCGGCGGCGGCGATCTCCAGGGCGTACCGCCCGGTCTCCTGCCCGGCGAGGTCGGCCAGGTCGGGGCCGGGCGGCTCCGCCACCGGGGGTACGACGGGCGGCTCCAGCAGCGTCCCGGTCCCCTGCACGAACCCGGCGAGCCGGTGCAGGGTGTCGACCGCCCGCACCGTCACCCCGGGCACGACCGTGGCCTCCCGCGCGTTGGCCAGCGGCACGATCACCCGGGTGATCCCGGCCCGGGCGGCCGCGGCCACCATCGGCAGCACGCCGCGGACCGGCCGGACCGTCCCGTCGAGGCCGAGTTCGCCGAGCAGCGCCACGCCGTCGAGACGGTCCGGTGGCAGCGCGCCGACGCCGGTGAGGATCGCCGCGGCGACCGCGAGGTCGAAGCCGCTGCCGTGTTTGGGCAGGGCGGCGGGGAGCAGGTTGACCGTGATCCGGCGGTTGGGCCAGTCGTGGCCGGAGTTGACCACGGCGGCGCGCACCCGGTCGCGGGCCTCGTTCAGCGCGGTGTCCGGGAGCCCGGTGAGGACCAGGGTGGGCAGGCCGTTGGAGAGGTCGGCCTCCACTTCGACGAGGTGGCCGGCGACGCCGACCAGGCCGGCGCAGAGCACGCGGGCGTAGCTCATCAGAACGCGTCCCGGATGTGTGACACGTGTGCTCTGCCGCGCGGTTGCGGGAGCACCTCCACGACGTCGAAGCGGACGCGGGCGGCCGGCACCCCCGACTCGGTCAGCCACCGGGACGCCAGATGCCGCAACCGGCGCACCTTGCGGTGATCGATGGAGGCCGCCGGCGGTCCGAAGGCGGCTGTGCGCCGGGTCTTCACCTCGCAGAAGACCACGTCGTCTCCGTCACGCAGGATGAGATCGATCTCTCCGTCCGCGCAGCGCCAGTTGCGCTGGAGCAGCACCAGGCCGCGTTCCTCGAGGTGCCGGGCGGCCAATCGCTCACCGTAGGCGCCGACCGCTCGTCGCTGAGTCGTCATGGCGGGGCACTTTCACACGAGATTCGTCACCATGTGCGACGGCCTGTGGACCGACCGCTGGTGTGGACGGGTTTCCGCTGCCTGTCGAGATGTGCTAGCGCCAGGGCGGACCGGGCCGGCCGGCGGGTTGGCGTATGCTTGTCCACGGCGACCGCCCAGGCGGTCGACTTCGCGTGCCTTCCGGCTGCGCCGCTCACTGGTCTCGCCAGTGTCAGTGGCCGTCGGTGGCGGTCCTCCCTGGTCCCGATGCTGTCGGGCCCGAATGTGGCCGCCGACCGGGCGCCAGGACGCTCATCGTCGGTGAGCGTGACAACCAGGGATAGCTAGGAGCACCCACCATGGCCGTCGTGACCATGCGCCAGCTGCTGGAGAGCGGTGTCCACTTCGGGCACCAGACCCGCCGCTGGAACCCGAAGATGAAGCGCTTCATCATGACCGAGCGCAACGGCATCTACATCATCGACCTGCGCCAGACCCTCGACTACATCGAGAAGGCCTACGCGTACGTCCGTGACACCGTTGCCGAGGGTGGCCACATCCTCTTCGTCGGCACCAAGAAGCAGGCGCAGGAGGCCATCGCCGAGCAGGCGACCCGGGTCGGCCAGCCGTACGTGAACCACCGCTGGCTCGGCGGCATGCTGACCAACTTCCAGACGGTGTACAAGCGTCTCCAGCGCATGAAGGAGCTCGAGGCTCTGGGTGACCTGACCGGCACCGCCGCGGGTTACACCAAGAAGGAGACCCTCCAGCTCTTCCGTGAGAAGACCAAGCTCACCAAGACCCTCGGTGGTCTGCGTGACATGACCAAGACGCCGTCGGCGATCTGGGTCGTGGACACGAAGAAGGAGCACATCGCCGTCGACGAGGCCCGCAAGCTGGGCATCCCGGTCATCGCGGTGCTCGACACCAACTGTGACCCGGACGAGGTCGACTTCCCGATCCCGGGCAACGACGACGCGATCCGCTCCGCCGAGCTGCTGACCAAGGTCATCGCGGCTGCCGTGGCCGACGGTCTGATCAAGCGGTCCGGCCGTGGCCGTGGTGGCGCCGAGGAGAAGCCCGAGGCGGGCACCGTCGCCGCCGGCGAGCCGCTGCCCGAGTGGGAGCGCGACCTCTACGAGGGCGCCGAGAAGAAGGCCGACGAGCCGGCCGCCGCCGCTGAGCCTGCTGCCGCTGAGCCCGCCGCCGCTGAGGCGAAGGCCGACGAGCCCGCCGCCGTCGCGGCTGCCGTCCCCGCCGAGTAAGTCCCGATTGCTTCCGGTCGTCGCCGCTCACCGGGCGGCGGCGGCCGAAATCCCGACTGACATCGAGAGAAGAGTCATGGCTAACTACACCGCCGCGGACGTGAAGAAGCTCCGCGAACTCACCGGTGCCGGCATGATGGACTGCAAGAAGGCGCTGGAGGAGTCCGAGGGCGACTTCGACAAGGCCGTCGAGTTCCTGCGCGTCAAGGGCGCCAAGGACGTCGGCAAGCGGGCCGGCCGGACCGCCGCGAACGGCATCGTCAGCCACTCCGGCAAGGCGCTGCTCGAGCTCAACTGCGAGACCGACTTCGTCGCGAAGACCCCGGACTTCGTGGCCCTGGGCCAGCGTCTGGTCGAGTTCGGCGAGCAGAACAAGGTCGCTGACGCCGCCGCGCTGCTGGCCGCGACGATCGAGGACGGCAAGACCGTCGCCGACCTGATCCAGGACTACGCCGCCAAGATCGGTGAGAAGATCGTCCTGAACCGCTTCACGGTCGTCGAGGGCACCGTCGCGGTCTACCTGCACCGCAAGGCGCAGGACCTGCCGCCGCAGGTCGGCGTCCTGGTGGAGTACACCGGCAAGGACGACGAGGCCGCGGACGCGGACGCCCGAGGCGTCGGCATGCAGATCGCCGCGATGCGCCCGAAGTTCCTCACCCGTGAGGAGGTTCCGGCCGAGGTCGTCGAGACCGAGCGCCGCGTCGCCGAGCAGACCGCTCGCGAGGAGGGCAAGCCGGAGCAGGCGCTGCCCAAGATCATCGAGGGCCGGGTGAACTCCTTCTTCAAGGACTTCGTCCTGCTCGAGCAGGCTTCGGTCGTCGACAACAAGAAGACGGTCAAGCAGGTCGCCGCCGAGGCGGGTATCGAGATCACCCGATTCGTGCGGTACGAGGTCGGCCAGGAGTAAGGCTCCATAAAGCAATGGCTCGGGAGGTCGGGTACGCGATTGAGCGTCCGGCCTCCCGGTCGCATAAGGTCTCCTGCAGATAGCGAAGGGAAGGCGGGTCTCATGACGATGGTGACCGAGCAGTCCGCCACGGATGACGATCAGACTCCGCCGACCATGCGGCCGCGGCGGGTCGTGCTGAAACTCTCCGGTGAGGTGTTCGGCGGGGGTGACGTCGGGGTCGAGCCCGACATCGTGCACTCGCTGGCCAAGCAGATCGCCACGGTGACGCGCCGGGGCATCCAGGTCGCCGTGGTGGTCGGTGGCGGCAACTTCTTCCGCGGTGCCGAGCTGCAGAAACGCGGCATGGACCGGAACCGGGCCGATTACATGGGCATGCTCGGCACGGTGATGAACTGCCTGGCCCTCCAGGACTTCCTGGAGAAGGAGGGCATCGAGACCCGGGTGCAGACGGCGATCACGATGGCCCAGGTCGCCGAGCCGTACCTGCCGCTGCGTGCCATCCGCCACCTGGAGAAGGGGCGGGTCGTCATCTTCGGCGCCGGCGCCGGCATGCCGTACTTCTCCACCGACACGGTGACCGCCCAGCGCGCGCTGGAGATCCACGCCGACATGGTGCTGATGAGCAAGAACGGCGTCGACGGGGTCTACACCGCCGACCCGCGGATCGACCCGACCGCGCGCAAGCTGGAGGCCATCACCTTCCAGGAGGTCCTGCAGCGCGGACTGCGGGTGGCCGACCAGGCCGCCTTCAGTCTCTGCCAGGAGAACAAACTGCCGATGCTGGTCTTCGGCGCGGAGGGCGACGACACCATCGTGCGCGCGTGCGCGGGCGAGCGGATCGGCACCCTGATCACCGCCTGAGAGCTTTTCGATTCCCGCAGCATCCCGCACCACCGAAGACAGCAAGGAGGCGAGAAGAGCCGGTGATCGAGGAAACCCTCTTCGAGGCCGAGGAGAAGATGGAGAGCGCGGTCGAGCACGCCAAGGAGGAGTTCGCCGCCATCCGTACCGGCCGGGCTACTCCCGCGATGTTCTCCAAGATCCTGGTCGACTACTACGGCGCGCCGACCCCGGTGACGCAGATGGCCTCCGTCGGCATCCCGGAGCCGCGCATGGTCATCGTCAAGCCCTACGACGCGTCCCAGCTGGGCCCGATCGAGCGGGCGATCCGTGACTCGGACCTGGGGGTCAACCCCAACAACGAGGGTACGCAGCTGCGCATCCACCTTCCGCAGATGACCGAGGAACGCCGCCGCGAGATGATCAAGGTCGCCCGCGGCAAGGCCGAGGACAGCCGGGTCGCCATCCGCAACGTCCGCCGCAAGGCCAAGGACCAGATCGACAAGCTGGTCAAGGACGGCGAGACCGGCGAGGACGACGGCCGGCGCGGGGAGAAGGAGCTCGACGACGTGACGCACCGCTACGTCGCGGTCGTCGACGAGCTCCTCAAGCACAAGGAAGCCGAACTGCTCGAGGTCTAGACATCGCAGGAAGCCCGGCGCATCCCACCGGAATGTGCCGGGCTTCGGCCTGTTCGGCCGGTGCCCCGTCACGGGTGGTTGAATTGCGCGCCGCCTCGACCGCTGTTCAGACGTCACGTTTGCAGTACGCTCTGCACGGTTTCTGTGAGCATGAGGTAGGGGTCGGCATTGTCTTTGCATCCAGCGGCGGCGCCGCCCGCGTACCCCGGAACGGAATCGATGACCGAGCCCGGTAACCCTCAGCCGGAGGAGAACCTCAGGACCGGTGGCAAGGGCCGCCGCCGTGCCGGGAAGGGCCGCACGCCGCAGGGCGGCGGCCGCGCCGGCCGTAATCTTCCGGCCGCCATCGCGGTCGGCCTCAGCCTCGGCCTGGTCCTCCTGGCCGCGCTGCTGATCGAGCCGATCGCCCTGCTGGCCGTCCTGGTCGCGGCCTCCGGTGTCGGCGCCTGGGAGATGGCGCGCGCGCTGTCCACCACCGGCGCCCGCCCGCCGCTGATCCCGCTGATCGCCGGCAGTGTCCTGATGACCGGCCTGGCCTGGTACGAAGGCGCCGACGCCCTGTTCCTCGGCCTGATCGTGACGATCGGCGCGGCCGCCCTGTGGCGTCTCGCCGACGGTGTCGCCGCGGTGCGCCGCGACTTCACGCCGAGTGTGCTGATCGCCGTCTACGGCCCGTTCCTGCTCGGCTTCGCGGCCATGCTGGTGCGGCAGATGGAGCACGGCAACCTGCTGGTGATCGGCACCCTGGTCGCGGTGGTGCTCTCGGACACCGGCGGGTACGCGGCCGGCGTCTTCCTCGGCAAGCACGCGATGGCCCCGAAGATCAGCCCGAAGAAGTCCTGGGAGGGTTTCGCCGGCTCGGTGACGGCGGCCGCGATCGGCAGCGCCGCTTTGCTGTTCTTCATGGTCGGCGTGCCGGTGTACTGGGGCCTGCTGTTCGGCGCGCTCATCTCGGTGGTGGCGGTGCTCGGCGACCTGGCCGAGTCGATGCTCAAGCGGGACCTCGGGGTCAAGGACATGAGCAATCTGCTGCCCGGCCACGGGGGGCTGATGGACCGGCTGGACTCGATCCTGTTCGCGATCCCCACGGCGTACCTCTTCTTCTCGATCATCACCCCGAGCTAGCTGTGGGCGACCGACTCGGCGGACGTGGGAGACTGGAGAGGCCATGACGATTCTTCCGGTCATCCCGATCAGCCCCGAGCAGCCCGACATCCTGCAATCCGGGCCCGCGACAACCCGCCGCCGTCCCAGCATGCCCCCGCGCCATCTGGCCGACCTGGACCTCGCCGGCCGCCAGAGCGCGGTGACGAGCCTCGGCGAGCCCGCCTTCCGCGCCAAGCAGCTCTCCACCCACTATTTCGGCCGTCTGGTCCGGGACGCCGCCGCGATGACCGACCTGCCGGCCGGCACGCGGGACCGGCTCGCCGCCGATCTGCTGCCCACCCTGCTGACCCCGATCCGGGAGCAGGCGTGCGACGACGGCGCGACCCGCAAGACCCTGTGGAAGCTGCACGACGGGGCGCTCGTGGAGAGCGTGCTGATGGGTTATCCCGATCGGGTGACCGCGTGCGTCTCGAGTCAGGCCGGATGTGGCATGGCGTGCCCGTTCTGTGCGACCGGCCAGCAGGGCCTGACCCGCAACCTGTCGGTGGCGGAGATCGTGGACCAGGTGGTCTATCTCGCCGGGGTGGCCGCGTCCGGCGCCGTCACCGGTTCGCCGCCGCGCCTGTCCCGGGTCGTGTTCATGGGGATGGGCGAGCCGCTGGCGAACTATCCGCGGGTGATCGAGGCGGTGCGCCGCCTGACCACTCCCGCGCCGGAGGGTCTGGGACTCTCACAACGGCACATCACGGTGTCCACGGTGGGTTTGGTGCCCGCTATGCGCCGGTTGACCGCCGAACAGCTCTCGGTGACTCTTGCGCTGTCCCTGCACGCCCCCGATGATGATCTGCGCGATGAGCTTGTGCCCGTCAACCAGCGTTGGAAGGTGGCCGAGGTGCTCGACGCCGCGTTCGATTACGCGGCGCAGACCGGCCGTCGGGTTTCCATCGAATACGCCCTGATCAGGGACGTAAACGATCAGCCCTGGCGTGCCGACCTGCTGGGCCGCCTTCTGAACGGCAAGCTGGCCCATGTGAATCTCATCCCGTTGAACCCGACTCCGGGTAGCAAGTGGGATGCGAGCCCGAAACCGGTCGAACGTGAGTTCGTCCGCCGGCTGCGAGAGTCCGGCGTCTCGACGACCGTTCGCGACACCCGGGGCCGGGAGATCGACGGCGCGTGCGGCCAGTTGGCCGCGGGTGAGCTGACGGACGCGAGCGCAGGGGGCGCCGCAGCCGACGCGGAGGTGGCACAGTGACTGGGCGTAGGTCCCAGCGAGCGGAGTGGGAGACGTTGTGACGAGTCAGGGGCAGCGTTTCCGAAGGCGTGCGCTGCGGCGTGGCTACAAGGTCGATGAGGTCGACGCCTTCCTGGACCGGGTCGAGGCGACCCTGGCCGGGGAGCAGGTCGGCCCGCCGGTCGGCGCGCAGGAGGTGCACGACGTCGTCTTCCGTGTGCGGTTCGGCGGATACGACGAGTGGCAGGTCGACCTGCACCTGGACCGGGTCGAGCGGCAGCTCGCCGAGTTCGAGGAGCGCGGCGGCCGCCCGGCGACCGACCCGATGCGCGATTCGATGCGCAGCGGCCTCACCACCGGCTCCATCTCCGGCCCGCCCGCGATGGGCCCCGGCCCCGGTGGTCCCGGCCCCGGCGGTCCCGGCGGCTTCGACCGGGGTGGCTTCGACCGTGGCCCCGGCGGCCAGCCCCCGCAGCCCCAGGGTTATCCCGGCCAGCCGCAGGGCTTCCCCGGCCAGGGCCAGGGTGGTTTCCCCGGCCAGCAGCCGATGCAGCCGCAGGGCTTCCCCGGCCAGCCGATGCAGCCGCCCGGCGCCCCGCAGATGAACCCGGCGGCCCGGACGGCCTCGCCGCCGACCGAGCGGATCACGATGCCGCCCCAGATGCCGCAGCGCCAGCCCCAGCAGCAGTTGCCGCCGGCCTCGGATCAGTACGGGCGCTACGACGAGCCCACCGGTTACGGTCAGCAGCAGCCGCCGCAGCGTCCCGGCCCGCCGCCGGGTTACGACCCGCCCGGTTACGACCAGGGCGGTTACGACCAGGGCGGCTTCGACGGCTTCGAGCCGGGCCGGCACGGCAAGACCGACATGACCGCCGAGATCCGGATGCCGGACCGGGATCCCCGTGGCGGGTACGGCCAGATGCCGGGCGCTCCGATGCAGGGTTCCCCGATGGCGATGCCCGGTTCGCCGATGCCGGGCGCGCCGATGAGCGGCCCGCCCTACGGCGGCGGCGGTTACGGCGGCCCGCAGCAGCCTCAGCTCGGCCCGCCGCTGGGTGAGCCGGGTGGTGAGCTCTACCGGGTCGACCAGTTGCGGCGCACGTTCCAGCCGCGCCGGTTCGGCAGTGGTTACGACCCGTCCCAGGTGGACCGGCTGTTCGAGGGCATCCTGCAGGCGATGACCGGGCGCGGCCCGATGCCGGTGAACGAGAACGATCTCGACATGCTGCAGTTCGGCCTGGTGCCGAACGGCTATTTCGAGGCCGAGGTCGATGCCGCGCTGCGCGAGGTGAAGGACATCCTCCTGCGGCGCAGGTGAGACAGACAGGGCGGCCCGCTGTCACAGCGGGCCGCCCTGAACGAAATCACTGGTCGTTGGGGCGCAGACCGCTGCGGCGCAGCACGATGTCGCCGATGACGACGGCGACCAGGCCGATCGCGATCACCACGAGCCAGACCTTCTCGGTGTTGCCCTGCTGGTTGCCCCAGAAGAAGAGCAGCATGATCGCGGCGGAGATGATCGCGCCCTTCTGAGCCCGCTTGCGGTTGCCGGGCTTGAGCTGGTCGGGCGCGTAGACCTCCTCGTGGTGTTCTTCCGCAGCCACGTCGCAACCTCCTAGTCGATGTTGAATCGGAAATAGTCTGTCACGGGGTCGCTGGGCGAACCGCACCAACCCGGCTGTACTTTCGAGGCGGTCAAGAAGCCGCAAGCAGAGGAGCGACAAGTGCGGATCACTGGCACCGGCCATGCGAGCATGCGGATCGACACCGCCGCGGGCAGCATTCTGTGCGATCCGTGGGTGAACCCGGCGTACTTCGCCTCGTGGTTCCCGTTCCCGGACAACTCGCTGCTGGACTGGGAGACCCTGGGTGACGTCGACTACCTCTACGTCTCCCACCTGCACCGGGACCACTTCGACGCGGAGCACCTGAAGAGGTTCATCAACAAGAAGGCCACCGTGCTCCTGCCGGAGTACCCGACCAGCCAACTCGAGGACGAGCTGCGGGCGCTGGGCTTCTCCAGCTTCTACCGGACGAAGTCGGACGAGGTGCACGAGCTCGACGGCGGCCTCAAGGTGATGATCCAGGCGCTGATCAGCCCGACCGACGGCCCGATCGGTGACTCGTCGCTGTGGGTGGAGCACGACGGCATCCGCGTCCTGAACCAGAACGACGCCCGTCCCGCCGACCTGTCGCGGTTCAACGAGCTGGGCCACGTGCACGCGCACATGCTGCAGTTCTCCGGCGCGATCTGGTACCCGATGGTCTACGAGCTGCCGGAGAACGCGAAGACGGCGTTCGGCAAGCAGAAGCGGGAGCGGCAGTTCGACCGCACCTGGCGTTACATCGACGACCTGAAGGCGGACTTCGTCTTCCCGATCGCCGGCCCGCCGTGCTTCCTCGACGACGAGCTGTGGCAGTTCAACGACATCCACGGTGACGAGGGCAACATCTTCCCCGACCAGTCGGTGTTCCTGACCGAGTACGCGAAGGTCGGCGGCACCAACGCGGTCGTCCAGCTGCCCGGCAGCGTCACCGAGCTGACCGACGGCGGCACGAAGCAGACCACGACCCACCCGGTGCCCGTCGACGAGTTCTTCGCGAACAAGAAGGCGCACCTCGAGGAGATGCGCGAGCGCAAGCGCGGCATCATCGAGGCGGAGAAGGCGTCCTGGCGGCACCCGGAGATCGACGTGCTCGGCGAGCTGAAGAAGCGGATCGAGCCGCTGCTCGAGGAGTCGATCTACCTGGCCAAGGGCGTCGGCGGTCCGGTCCGGTTCGACCTGGTGTCCTACGACGGCGACGAGATCGAGTCGATCGTGGTGGACTTCCCCGGCAAGCAGGTCCGGGCGTACGCCGACGAGAAGGTCCGCTACCGCTTCCGCACCCAGCGCGAGCTGATCGAGCACCTCATCTTCATCGACGAGGGCGACTGGGTGAACTCGCTGTTCCTGTCCTGCCGCTTCTCCGCGGCCCGGATCGGGCAGTACAACGAGTTCGTCTACGCCTTCTTCAAGTGCCTCTCCGAGGAGCGCCTGCAGTACGCCGAGGGCTGGTACGACGAGCACGAGAAGGCCGTCGACGCCGAGGACATCGAATTCGGCGACTGGACCGTGCAGCGGCGCTGCCCGCACCTGAAGGCCGACCTGTCCCGGTTCGGCTTCGTCGAGGGCAACGTGCTGACCTGCCAGCTGCACGGCTGGAAGTTCGACCTGCCCAGCGGCCGCTGCCTGACCGGCGTCGGCCACAAGATCCGGGCCAGCAAGAAAGCCTAGAGCGCCAGGTCACGCAGGATGCGGCGGGCCGCGTTGTGGCCCGCCGCCCCGATCACGCTGCCGGCCGGGTGTGCCCCGGCCGAGCCGTGGTAGAGCCCGTCGAGGCCGGTGAAATAGGGCATCCGCTGATCGAAGGCGACGGTGTTGTCGACGTGGTGGATGTGCCCGCCGGTGATCCCGAAGTGCCGCTCGATCCCCGGTGGGGTGAGCGGGAACACGCCGGCGACCAGGTCCGAGGTGCCGGGCGCGTACCTGTCGCAGAGGGCGAGCAGCGCGTCCACGTACCCCGAGAGCTCGTGATCCCACGACGAGCCCGCCGGCTCGAAGGGGACCGACTGCACGAACAACGCCGAGGAATGGTGTCCGGCCTCGTCGCGAAGCGACGGGTCGACGGTGGTGTGCAGGTACCACTCGATGGTGGGCTCGGCGGGCAGCACGCCCGCCTGCACGTCGGCCCACATCCGCCGCAGATTGGCCATCGGCGACGCGTCGCCCGGCAGCAGGTGGATGGTCGAGCCGAAGGGTGACGGCGCGCCCTCGGGCAGACAGGGGAACCGGGGCAGGCCCCGCAGCGCCAGATTGACCTTGAGGGTGGTGCCGGGCCGCTTGACCGCGGCCATCCGCTGGGTCAGCGCGGCGGGCAGGGACCCGGCCGGGACGAGATCCATCAACCGGTACGGGTCGCAGCCGCCCAGGACGACACTCGCCGCCACCGCCCGGCCGTCGGCCAGCACCACACCACTGGCGGCCCCGCCGTCCACCGTCACCGCGGTGACCCGGGCATCGGTGAACAGGCGCGCTCCCGCCGCCCGTGCCGCCCCGGCGAAGACCCGGGCCACCGTGCCCATGCCGCCCTCGGCGATCAGCCAGGTCCCGTCCGACCCGGGCAGCCGGCACATGTTGTGCACCAGGAAGTTGTGCCCGGTGCCCGGATCATCGGGACCCGCGTTCAGCCCGGACAGGCCGTCGGTGACCGCATACATCGCGACGAGCAGCTCACTTTTGAACCCGAACCGGCCCAGATAGCCGGCGACCGACCCCCGCACCAGATCGAGGAAGGTGCTCTGCAACGCCGGCCGGATGTGACGCTCGGCGATCTCCTCCACCGGCAGCGGCTCCTCCAGCCAGGACGGCGCGAGATCGGCCCGCAGCGCGCCGATCTCGCAGGCCAGGGCCTCGTCGGC
This sequence comes from Actinoplanes utahensis, assembly GCF_016862455.1. Lineage (GTDB taxonomy): Bacteria > Actinomycetota > Actinomycetes > Mycobacteriales > Micromonosporaceae > Actinoplanes > Actinoplanes utahensis. Next base: position 39,908 of record NZ_BOMZ01000109.1, on the reverse strand, counting down.
GGCGGCGTCCCGGTCCGACAGCTGGCGGCGGTTGGCGTCGCCGTCGGCGCCGAACAACAGGTACGCCGAGCCGGGCCCGATGCCCGGCAGGAAGTAGTGCGGGTCGCGGCGCAGCGTCGGAATCCGCACGTCCAGGGTCCGCAGCAGCTCCGGTGGCATCAGGCCGAGCAGATAGGACCCGGTGGACTGGCCCAGACCCGGCGCCTCGGCGAACGGCCGCTCGGTGCGGGTGGCGCCGCCGAGCACCGGCGCCGCCTCCAGCACCACGACGTCGAGCCCGGCGCGGGCGAGCAGGATCGCGGAGACGAGCGCGTTGTGACCGGCCCCGATGATCACCACATCGGCACGGTCCGGGATGGAGGTCATGGCTCCGGAGGCTACCCCTGGGCTACGACATCCTCGTTCGGCGAGACAGCGTGCGTCGCCGCGAAACCGGCCAGCAGCACCACGTGGAAGAGGTAGAGCCACAGGCCGACCGCCACCACCCCGCCGATCTCGGTGAACCCGCCGAACGGCAGGCCCAGGTCCAGCGGCAGCGAGCAGAACAGCACGAACCCGTGCAGGAAACCGGCCAGGTTCGCGGCCGTGAAGGAGCCGATCAGCACGGTCGCCGGCCAGACCGGGCGGCCCGGCGCGACGTACCGGAACACCCAGATCACCACGGGCGTCAGCACCAGCCAGGTGGCCAGGAACGACAGCACCACACCCAGCGCCGCCCACCAGCCGCCGCGCAGCCACAGACCGCTGGTGGTGGGCAGTGCCAGGAACAGGGCCAGCAGCAGGGCCGGCGCGGCGGCCAGCACCGGCAGCCAGAGCAGCCGCCCACGCCAGCCGACCATCTTCTCGCCGGGACGGCTCAGCGAGGCGAAGGCGCGGCGCAGGCCCTCCCCGTACAGCGTGGCGGGCAGCAGGCTGGCCAGCGCGAGCGTCGGGGTGAGCGCGAGGCCCGCATCGATCAGGGCGCCGAGCGCGCGTGGCGCGCCGATCGCGTCCGGAAGAGCGGTGATGGTACGGCCTACCAGGTCCCGTACCCGATCCCCGCCGACCGCCAGCCCGGTCAGCCAGATCGCCAGCAGCGCCACCGGAACCACCGCGATCCCGGAGTAGAACGTGATCGCCGCCGCGTGCAGCGCGACGTCCTTGCCGCGCAGTGGCTGAAAGAGTCTCGCGATCCGCATGACGGTGCTCATACCCGCCCGCGCCCGGCCGTGCACCAACAGGGGAAGATGAGCGGTATGCGTGACCTCGTCTTGCTCGGCTCCACCGGGTCCATCGGCACCCAGGCCATCGACATCGTCCGCCGCAACCCGGACCGGTTCCGGGTGGTGGCCCTGGGCGCGGGCGGCGGCAACGTCGGGCTGCTCGCCGCGCAGGCCCTGGAGCTGAACGTCGAGGTGGTCGGTGTGGCCCGCGCCTCGGTCACCCAGGACCTGCAGCTCGCCTTCTACGCCGAGGCGCAGAAGCGCGGCTGGGCCACCGGCGACTTCAAGCTCCCCAAGATCGTGGCCGGGCCGGACGCGATGACCGAGTTGGCCCGCCAGCCGTGCGACGTGGTGCTGAACGGCGTCGTCGGCAGCCTCGGCCTGGCGCCCACCCTGGCCGCTCTCGAGTCCGGCCGGATCCTCGCCCTGGCCAACAAGGAGTCCCTGGTCGCGGGCGGCCCGCTGGTCCGGCGGATCGCCAAGGAGGGGCAGATCGTCCCGGTCGACTCCGAGCATTCGGCGCTGGCCCAGTGCCTGCGCGGCGGGACCGCCGCCGAGGTGCGCCGTCTGGTGCTCACCGCGAGCGGCGGGGCGTTCCGCGGCCGGCGGCGCGAGGAGCTGGCGGACGTCACCCCAGAGGAGGCGCTCAAGCACCCCACCTGGGACATGGGACCGGTCGTCACGATCAACTCGGCGACCATGGTGAACAAGGCGCTCGAGGTGATCGAGGCGCACGAGCTGTTCGGGGTGGCGTACGACGACATCGAGGTGATGGTCCACCCGCAGTCCGTGCTGCACTCCCTGGTCGAGTTCACCGACGGGTCGACCCTGGCCCAGGCCAGCCCACCGGACATGCGGCTGCCGATCGCGCTGGCCCTGGCCTGGCCGGAGCGGGTACCGGGGGCCGCCGCCGCGGTCGACTGGACGCAGGCGCACAACTGGGAGCTGCGGCCGCTCGACGACGACGCGTTCCCCGCGGTGCGCCTGGCGAAGGAGGCGGGCCGGGCCGGGCACTGCCTACCGGCGATCTTCAACGCGGCGAACGAGGAGTGTGTGGCCGCGTTCGTCTCCGGTCGGCTACCGTTTCTGGGCATCGTCGACACCCTGGAACGGGTGCTGGCGGCGGCCCCCGGTTTCGGGGAGCCGGGTACCGTCGATGACGTGCTTGCCGCGGAGGCATGGGCGCGTGCCCAGGCACAGCGGACGATCGCGACTGTGGCTGAAGGAGCCTGATGCTTTTCTGGCTGGGTGCGGCGGCCTTCGCGCTGACCATCCTGATCTCGGTGAGCCTGCACGAGCTCGGGCACATGATCACCGGCAAACGCTTCGGCATGAAGGTGACGCAGTACTTCGTCGGCTTCGGCCCGACGATCTTCTCGTTCAAGCGCGGCGAGACGGAGTACGGCCTGAAGGCGATCCCGCTCGGCGGCTTCTGCAAGATCGTCGGGATGACGCCGCAGGACGACGACGTGGCCCCGGAGGATCAGCACCGGGCCATGTGGCGGTTCCCGGTCTGGAAGCGGACGATCGTGATGAGCGCCGGCTCGGCCGCCCATTTCGCGCTCGCCCTGGTCGGCGCCTGGGTGATGGCCTGGAGCGTCGGTCTGCCCAACATCAGCCTGCCGCAGAACGCCGAGGAGCAGCGGGCCGCTCCGGCGATGATCTACGTCGGCGACTGCATCAAGACCTCGCTCACCGATACCACCGCCGAGTGCAAGCCCGGCCAGGGCAGTGCCGTGGCGGCCCCGGCGAAAGCAGCCGGCCTGCAGACCGGTGACGTGATCACCAAGGTGGGCGCCACCCCGGTCGCCAACTACGGGCAGCTCACCGACGCCATCCGGGCCGCCGCGGCCGGACCGACCGACTTCGAGTACGTGCGGGACGGTAAGACCGCCACCGCGAAAGTCGGCCTGGTCACCGCCGAACGGCGCCCGGTGGAGGACCCGAAGGGCTCGATCTCGCAGGTCTCGGTCGCGGGTGTGAGCTGGGAGACGGACCAGCCGACCGTCGTCGAATACAGTCCGCTCAGCGCGGTTCCGGCATCCGGCGAGTTCAACTGGTACCTGGTGGAGAACTCGTTCCGGGCGATGGCACGCATCCCGGAGAAGATCCCCGCGCTGTGGAATTCGATCACCGGCGACGAACGGGACCCGGACACCCCGATCAGTGTGATCGGCGCCAGCCGGATCGGTGGCGAGGCGATCGAGAAGGGCGTACCGGAGGTCTTCTGGCAGGTCTTCATCTCACTGAACATCTTCATCGGGCTCTTCAACCTGCTGCCGCTGCTGCCGCTGGACGGCGGGCACATCGCGATCGCCTGGTTCGAGAGGGTGCGCTCGTGGCTCTACCAGCGGCTACGACGGCCCGATCCGGGGCGTGTCGACTACTACAAGCTCATGCCGCTCACCTATGCGGTCATTCTGATCGGTGGCGCGTTCACGCTGTTGACAGCCACCGCCGACATCATCAACCCCATTACGATCTTCAAGTGAGTGAGATGTGACTGCGATCAGTCTGGGAATGCCGGCCGTCCCCCCGCCGCCCCTGGCCCCGCGCCGGCAGAGCCGCCAGATCAACGTCGGTGGAGTGCTGGTCGGCGGCGGCGCCCCGGTCAGCGTTCAGTCGATGACCACCACCCTCACCTCCGACGTCAACGCCACGCTGCAGCAGATCGCTGAGCTGACCGCGTCCGGCTGCCAGATCGTCCGGGTCGCCGTGCCGTCGCAGGACGACGTCGAGGCGCTGCCCGCGATCGCGAAGAAGTCGCAGATCCCGGTGATCGCCGACATCCACTTCCAGCCGAAGTACGTGTTCGCCGCGATCGACGCCGGCTGCGCCGCGGTCCGGGTCAACCCGGGCAACATCCGGCAGTTCGACGACAAGGTCAAGGAGATCGCGAAGGCGGCCTCCGCGGCCGGCACCCCGATCCGGATCGGGGTGAACGCCGGCTCGCTCGACAAGCGGCTGCTGGAGAAGTACGGCAAGGCCACCGCGGAGGCGCTCGTCGAGTCGGCGCTCTGGGAGTGTTCGCTGTTCGAGGAGCACGGCTTCCGGGACATCAAGATCTCGGTGAAGCACAACGACCCGGTCGTCATGATCCGGGCGTACCGGCAGCTGGCCGAGCAGTGCGACTACCCGCTGCACCTCGGCGTCACCGAGGCCGGGCCGGCGTTCCAGGGCACCATCAAGAGCGCTGTGGCGTTCGGCGCCCTGCTCGCCGAGGGCATCGGCGACACCATCCGGGTGTCGCTGTCCGCCCCGCCGGTCGAGGAGATCAAGGTCGGCAACCAGATCCTCGAGTCGCTGGGTCTGCGCGAGCGCGGCCTCGAGATCGTGTCGTGCCCGTCCTGCGGCCGCGCCCAGGTGGACGTGTACACGCTCGCCGAGCAGGTCACCGCGGCGCTGGACGGATTCCCGGTGCCGCTGCGGGTCGCCGTCATGGGCTGTGTGGTGAACGGTCCCGGCGAGGCCCGTGAGGCCGACCTCGGTGTCGCCTCCGGCAACGGCAAGGGTCAGATCTTCGTCAAGGGCAAGGTCATCAAGACGGTGCCCGAGGCGATCATCGTGGAGACGCTCGTCGAGGAGGCGCTGCGCCTCGCCGACGAGATGGGCGCCGACCTGCCGGACGAGCTGCGCGAGCTGCTCCCCGGGCCGACAGTCACCGTCCACTGAGAGCCGCACGCCGAGGGCCCCGCGAGGGGCCCTCGAGCGTCAGAAGAGCACTGTCGCGAAGGATCCGGCCGAGACGAAGCCGCAGTTCGCGTAAACCCGGCGGGCCGCCGTGTTGTAGTCGTTGACGTAGAGACTGACCGTCGGGGAGACCCGCCGCAGCGCGTCCGCCACCACCGCCGCCATCGCGCCCGTGGCCAGGCCGTTGCCCCGATAGTCCGGGTGCACCCAGACGCCCTGGACCTGCGTGGTCCGCCGGGTCACGATCGCCAGTTCGGCCTTGAAGACGACCAGGTCCCCGTCGAACTTCGCGTAGGCGCGTTTCGCTTTCACCAGCTCGGCGATCCGCCGCCGGTAACCCCGCCCGCCGTCGTCCTGCAGCGGCGAGACCCCGACCTCCTCGGTGTACATCGCCACCGCGGCCGGGAAGAGCTGGTCGACCTCGGCGGCCCGGACGAGGCGTACCGACGGGTCGGGGTGCACCAGCGGGTCGCGGTCGGTGACCAGCAGCGGCTGGTGCGGCCGCACGTCGCGGGCCGGGCCCCAGTTGCCGCCGAGCCGGTCCCACAGATCGAGCACCGCCTCGGAACGGCCGATGATCGACGAACAGATCCGCGGCTCGGCGCCGAGCAGGTCGGCGAAGGCCGCGGTGGCCGGGGGGGTCGCGCCGACCGGCACCAGGTGGGCGCCGGACCAGATGATCGACTCGACGTGGCGGCCCGGCTCGTAGCCGTAGATCCGCCCGTCGGAACGCCACCAGTTCAGACCGTGTGCGGCCACCCGCTCCGCGATCTGGGCGCCCGCGTAGGGGTCGGCGTCGAGGATCCGCTCGACGACCGCGCGCTCGGGCTCCCCGAGCTGGCGAATGGGCACCGTCAACACAGGTACCAGATTGCCAGATGAGCGCCCGCCGACACGTACCGCGACCCGGGTATCCCAGAATCCCTTGCCGCCGACACGTTGCCGATATATCGTCTAACTATCGACGACAGAACGGAGAAGGTCATGCGGCACATGCATGGAGGACGTGGACACGACTGGATCGGCGAGGCGCGCCGCCGCGGTTTCAACTTCCCGCCCGGTTTCCCCTTCGGTCCCGGCGGTCCTGGCGGCCCCGGGTTCCCGCCGCCCGATTTCGGCGGCCGGCCCGGCCATCGGCGCGGCGGCCGCGGCGGCCGCCAGAATGTGCGGCCCGCCATCCTGGCGCTGCTCGTGGAGCGCCCGATGCACGGCTACGAGATGATCCAGGAGCTCGACTCCCGCACCGGTGGCGTCTGGCGCCCGAGCCCCGGCTCGGTCTACCCGACGCTCCAGCTGCTGGAGGACGAGGGCCTGATCGAGGTGACCGCCGAGGGCGGCCGCAAGAGCTACCGGCTCACCGAGGACGGCCGGCCCGAGGCCGAGACCGCCGCGCAGAACCCGCCGTGGAGCCAGATCGGCGCCGACACGATGTCCCAGGTGCAGGACTTCCGCGATGCGGCGGTCGGCATCATGGGCGCGCTCAAGCAGGTCGGCTTCAGCGGCACCGCCGAGCAGCGGCAGAAAGCGCTCGAGGTGCTCAACGAGACCAAGCGCAAGCTCTACGCCATCCTCGCCGAGAGCGAATGACCCACACCCCCGCAACGAGACGCACCCGGTTCCCGCCGGGTGCGTTCGCCGTCCCGCAGTGAGCGAAACGGCCACCCCGGCGCGGTTCGCCGCCTACGCTCGGGAGAAGGTCCAACGCCGGCTGCGACCTGGTGAGGTGCGGGTGAGCAAGCCGTCCGACGCCGTGGTGATCGGCCTGCTGGAAGCGGCGCCGGACGCCATCATCGCGGTCCGTCCCGACGGGCACATCGTGGTGGTCAACGCGCAGACCGTCCGCATGTTCGGTTACGAACGCGACGAACTGCTCGGCCGGTCCATCGAACTGCTCGTCCCGGAACGGTTCCGCGACCACCACCCCGGATTCCGCCGGGAGTATCAGGGCAATCCGCAGCCCCGGCCGATGGGCGCCGGAGTCCCGCTGGCCGCCCGGCGCAAGGACGGCAGCGAGTTCCCCGCCGAGATCAGCCTGTCCGCGCTGGAGTCCGGCGGCCTGGTGGTCGCCGCGGTCCGCGACGTCAGCGACCGGGTCCGCCGCGAGGCGAAGTTCCGCGGACTGCTCGAAGCCGCGCCGGACGCCATCGTCGGTGTCGCCGCCGACGGCCGGATCACCCTGGTCAACGCGCAGGCGGAACGGCTCTTCGGCTATCCGCGCAGCGAACTGCTGGGCCAGCCGATCGAGGTGCTCGTACCGGACTCGGCCCGGACCGGGCATCCCGGCAAACGCGACCGCTACTTCGCCGACCCCCGCCCCCGGCCGATGGGATCCGGCCGTCCGCTCGCCGCCCGGCGCAAGGACGGCAGCGAGTTCCCCGCCGAGATCAGCCTCTCCGCGCTGGAGACCGAGGACGGCCTGATCGTCTCCGCGGCCATCCGCGACGTCACCGAACGCCTCGAAGCCGCCGCCGCACGGCAGCGCCTCGAAGCCGCCGCCGAACGCGAACGCCTCGAAGCCCAGCTCCACCAGGCCCGCCGGCTGGAGAGCCTGGGCCAACTGGCCGGCGGCGTCGCGCACGACTTCAACAACCTCCTCGCCGTCATGCTGAACTACACCGGATTCGTGGCCGACCAGATCCAGGACGCGGCCGACGCCGAACCGGACGGCGCCTGGCCGCAGGCCGCCCGCGACCTGCAACAGGTCCTGCGAGCCGGGCAGCGGGCCACCGAACTCACCCACCAGCTGCTCGCCTTCGGCCGCCGCGAGGTGGTACGCCCCCGGGTGCTCGACCTCAACGTGGTGATCCGCGAGGTGGAGCAGCTCCTCCTGCGCACCCTCGGCGAGCACATCCGCCTGCACACCGAACTCGAATCGCGGCTGTGGCCGGTCCGGGCCGACCCCGGCCAGATCGAACAGGTGCTGGTCAACCTCGCCGTCAACGCCCGGGACGCGATGCCCGGCGGCGGCACGCTCACCGTCCACACCACCAACCGGGACATCGGCGAGGACGAGACCGCGGAACTGCACCCACCGGCACGGCCCGGCCGGTACGTGCGGCTGCGAGTCGCCGACACCGGCACCGGGATCCCGCCCGAGACGCTGGACCGGGTCTTCGAGCCGTTCTTCACGACCAAGGCCCCCGGCGAGGGGACCGGTCTGGGCCTGGCCACCGTCTACGGCATCGTCGCGCAGGCCGGCGGCCATCTCCACCTGCGATCCACGGTCGGCGCCGGAACCACCTTCACCGCCCTGCTCCCGGCCACCGACGAAACCCCGGCCGCCCCCGCCGCGCCGGCCGCGCCCGCCCAGCTCCAGCGCGGCGGCGAGACCATCCTGGTCGTCGAGGACGAGGCGGCCCTGCGCGAGGTCACCGAACGCATCCTGACCCGCAACGGCTACCAGGTGGTCAGCGCGGGCGGCGGCCCCGAAGCCCTGAGACTCGCGGAGAACCCCGAGCTGCACATCGACCTGCTGCTGACCGACGTGATCATGCCGCACATGCACGGCCAGCAACTGGCCGACCGGATCCGCCGGATCCGCCCCAGCCTGCCGATCGTCTACATGTCCGGCTACGCCCAGCCGTTCATCACCGGCGAGGGCACCCTCGACCCCCACACCATCCTGATCACCAAGCCCTTCACCCAGCACGAACTGCTGGAACGGCTCCGCGAGGCCCTCGACCGCCGCTGAGACCGCCGCCCGGCTCGCGGTCCGCGTCGCTTCTGTCCCACCATGCGCTCGTACGGGCCACGGACCGTCCCGTGCCTCGCGGCGGCCACGGCAGGCGTCCCCTCACGACCGCTCCCGGGTGCCACTCATGCATGCCCGTCCCGGTCACCCCCGGCTGGTTGTCACGGCTGTCTCAGCTGCGCTGAGACTGGAACCGCTTCAAGCCGGGATCCGGCGGGACAGTGCTAACGGCCGAGAGTGGCGATCAGATCGAGCAGCGCCGGAAGGCCGCCGCGCTCGAGCTCGGGTGTCGGGGTCAGTGCCATGACCGGGACGGTGACACCGGCGTCGGCGTACGCCTGCACCCGGGCGCGGCACTCCGCCGGCGAGCCGTGGACGATCAGCTCATCGACCAGGCTGTCCGGGATGGCGGCCAGTGCGCCCTTACGGTCGCCGGACTGCCAGGCCTGCCACATCGGAGCGAGGGTCTCCTCGCGGCCGAGCCAGCGGTGGAACGCGGCATAGGCCGGAACGGTCAGGTAGGCGGTGATCATCCGGCGGGCGACCGTGCGTGCGTAGGCGGCGTCCTCGGTGGGAATCACGAAGATCCGGGCCGCCACCTCGAAGCCGGGCGCCGCCTCCTTGGTCTCGGCCAGCGCGGTGGCGACATCCGAGGCGGCCAGCCAGTTGAGGATCACCCCGTCGGCCTCGGCGGCGGCCAGTCGCAGCATGCCGGGGCGCAGGGCGGCCAGCATGATCCGCGGCGGGACGGTCGGCGGGCGCTCCAGACGGAACCGGCGCACCTCGAACGTCGTGAACCTCTCACTCACCTGCTCGCCGGCGAGCGCGGCCCGCAGGAACCGGAGCACGTCCCGGCTGCGGGCGAACGGCTGCTCGAAATCGACCGCGTTCCAATCGCCGACCACCACCGGCGAGGACGCGCCGATGCCGAGATGGAAACGGCCGGGCGCGGCCTCGGCGAGCGCCGCCGCGGTCATCGCCAGCAGACCGGGCCCGCGGGTGAAGACCGGCGCGATCGCGGTGCCGAGCTGCAGCCGCGGCTCCCAGGCGGCCGCCAGCGTCAGCGGGGTGAACCCATCGGTGCCGTTGACCTCGGCCGACCACGCGTCGGTGAACCCCGCGTCGGCCAGCGCCGAGAAGACTGCGGCGTGCTCGGAGAGCGGAACGCCGCCGAACGGCACGGTCATGCCCCATCGCATCGACATGCCCATGATCCTGCCGTCCCCGGCAGTGTGATGTCCACCGCCTTGCCGATCCCTGTGGACAACCCCACCCTGTGGACAACCCGAGGCCCCGCCCCACAACCGGCGTAGCGTCCGAAGCCGGTTCTCAGGACTGGGTGGGCCGGCCCCCCTGGGTGGGCGGGGCTGTGGGTGGGCGGGGCTGTGGGTGGGCGGGGCTGTGGGTGGGGGCTGTGGGGCGACGGAGCGTGGCCCGGCATCGCTGCCGGGCCACGCTCCGAAGCTGGTGCTCAGCCGGCCGTCGTGGGGCTTCGCCAGGCGGTGGCGAAGGAGGTGCGGCCGTTGGTGCGCAGCAGCGAACCCTCGTAGATGCGGGCTCCCGCGATCAGGGTGATCGCGCTGGTGATCAGCAGCAGCGCGAGCGCGACGAGCGGCTCCCAGGTGGCGGCTTCGCCGTTGAAGAGGCGGACGGGCATGGCGACCGGGGCGGAGAACGGGATGTAGGACAGGACCGTCATCGCGGCCTGGTTCGACTGCAGGGAGAGCACCAGGAAGAACGGGGTCATCACGACGAGCTGGAGCGGGGCGGAGGTGCCGTTGATGTCCTCCAGCCGGGCGGCGAGGGCGCCGACGCCGGCCCAGAGGGTGGCGAGCATCAGGAAGCCGATGACGAAGAACGGCAGGAACCAGCCGATCGCCGGGAGCAGGGCGTCGATCAGGGGCGAGCCGGCGCCGCCGACACGCATGCCGACCAGGGCGACGACGGCGATCAGGGCGAGCTGTCCGAAGGCGAGCAGCGTCATGGCGAAGACCTTGCCGATCAGCAGGGCCCGGACCGGGACGCTGGAGACCAGGATCTCGACGATGCGGGTCTGCTTCTCCTCGGTGACGCTCTGGGCGATCTGCACGCCGAACATCAGCGTGGTGAAGAAGAAGAGCAGGGCCAGCGCGAACGGGACGAGGAAGCGGGCGGTCTGGTCGAGGGCGTCGGGTTCGAGGAAGTCGACCGGGGGAGAGGTGCTGAGCGCGGAGACCACGTCCTGCGGGGCCTCCTCGAGGGCGAGCACCCGGGGGCCGTCGACGACCGCGGCCTCGACCTCCTCGTCGCGGACGAGTTGCGCGGCGGCGGCCTGATCGGTGACGGTGCGGACTTCCAGGCCGGCCTTCTCGAGGGCGGCGACGTGGGTGGAGCCGACCACGGCGACCTTGGTGGGGCCGCTGTCCATCAGGGCCGGCAGGACCACGCCGAGGGCGCTGAAGAGGAGCAGGAAGACCGTGCTGAACAGGAAGGTCTTGTCGCGGAGCTTGACCCGGATCTCCCGGCCCGCGACCAGTTTGGCGGCTTGGTACGTGGTCACTGGATAACCTCTCGGAAGATCTCGGCGAGGGACGGGCGGACCGGGGTGAAGACGCGGACCGGGCCACGGGCCAGGGCGGCGCGGAGAACGGACTGCTCGTCGATCTCCGGTTCCAGGTCGAAGACGGCCCGGGGGCCGTCGAGTTCGACGAGGGTGACGCCGGGGTGGTCACGCAGCCAGCCGGCGTCGGTGTCCACTTCGACGGTGAAGCGGGGCAGCGTGTACTGCTCGCGGAGCCGGGACCGGGCGCCGGCCGCGCGGATCGTCCCGTCCGCGATGATCACCAGGTCGTCGCAGAGGCGTTCGACGAGGTCGAGCTGGTGGCTGGAGAAGAGCACCGCGGCGCCGGAGCGGGCCCGTTCGCGGAGCACCGTGAGGACGTTCTCGACGGCGAGCGGGTCGAGGCCGGAGAACGGCTCGTCGAGGACCAGCAGTTCCGGGTCGTGCACCAGGGCGGCGGCGATCTGGGCGCGCTGCTGGTTGCCCAGCGACAGCTTCTCCACCAGGTCGCCGGCGCGTTCGGCGAGTTCGAGCCGTTCCAGCAGGGCGGTGGTGCGGCGTCGGGCGTCGGCGTGGCCGAGCCCGTGCAACCGTCCGAGGTAGACGATCTGCTCGGCCACGGTCATCTTCGGGTAGAGGCCGCGTTCCTCCGGCATGTAGCCGAAGCGCTGCCGGTGTTCGCGGGTCACCGGGACGCCGTTCCAGGTCACCGTCCCGGTGTCGGCGGCGAGCACGCCGAGGATGATCCGCATGGTGGTGGTCTTGCCGGCGCCGTTCGCGCCGACGAAGCCGGTGAGGCGCCCGGAGTCCACGGTGAACGACACGTCCTTGAGGACGTGGCGTTCGCCGAAGGACCGGTTCACGGCATCGACGTTCAGGACGGTGTTCATGACCAGAACGCTAGACGCGGGTCGATGCCGTGTCGTCCGGCTGAGGGAGGTCCTCCTCGCGGAGGATGTCACCCTCCGGGACGGACCACCCCGAGCTCGTACGCCAGGACCACGGCCTGTGTCCGGTCGCGGGCGCCGATCTTCATGAGCACCCGGCTGACGTGCGTCTTCACGGTGGTCTCGCCGAGATGCAGGGCGGCGGCGATCTCCGCGTTGGTGGCGCCGCCCGCGAGGAGGACCAGCACCTCGTGCTCGCGCGGGGTGAGCCGGTCCAGGCGGACCCCGGCGGCCGCCGGGGCGGTGAAGGTGGAGATCACCCGCCGGGTCACGGCCGGGGCGAGCAGCGCCTCCCCGGAGGCGACGACCCGGATCGCCTCGGTCAGCGCCTCCGGGGTGCCGTTCTTGAGCAGGAATCCGCTGGCCCCGGCCCGGAGCGCGTCGAACAGGTAGTCGTCCCGGTCGAAGGTGGTCAGGATCAGCACCGACGGCCCACCGCCGGCGGCGATGCGGCGGGTGGCGTCGAGGCCGTTCATACCGGGCATCTCGACGTCCATCAGCACCACGTCGGGCCGCAGGCGCAGTGCCATCTCGACCGCCTGGACGCCGTCTGCGGCCTCGCCGGCCACCGTGATGTCGTCCTCCATCTCGAGGATGACCCGGAAGCCGGTCCGCACGAGTTGATGGTCGTCGGCGAGCAGCACGCTGATGCTCACGCGGCGACTCCGGCCGGGTAGGGGAAGCGGGCCCGCACCCGGTACCCGCCGCCCGGCTGGCTGCCGTGTTCGAGGGCGCCGTCGTGCACGGTGACCCGTTCCCGCATGCCGACGAGTCCCATGCCGCCGCCGGTCGCCGGCCCGCCCCGGCCGTCGTCGGTGACGTCGAGCTCCAGTTCTTCGTTGAGGTAGCGGACCCGGACGTCGAGGGTCTGCGCGTGGGCGTGTTTGAGGGTGTTCGTCACGGCCTCCTGGACGATCCGGTAGGCGGCGAGGGACAGCGATTCGGGCAGCGGCACCGGATCACCGTAGACGGCGTAGCTGACGGTCAGTCCGGCCTCCCGGGCCCGGTCGGTGATCTCCGGGAGCCGGTCGATACCGGCCGGTGCGGCCTGTTCCTCCGTCGTGTCCCCGGAGCGCAGCGCCCCCAGCATCCGCCGCAGTTCGGCGACCGCGGTGCGGGCGCCCTCCTCGATCGCGGCGAGCGCGGTCCGGGCGCGGGCCGGGTCCTTGTCGAGGGCGCGGCGGCTGGCGGACGCCTGGATGCCCATCACCGACACGTGGTGGGCGACGACGTCGTGCAGTTCGCGGGCGATCCGGACCCGTTCCCGGAAGACGGCCTGCTCGCCGGCGAGCGCATGGGCGGCCTTCAGTTCGGCGGTCTGGGCGACGAGCGCCTCGTGACGGCGGGCGTTCTGCCACACCGCGTCGCCCATCAGGTAGCAGAACGCGAAGAAGGCGGCGTTCACCACCAGCGAGTTGAAGGCGATGGAGGCCCGTTCGGCGGCGTTGTCGAACCGTCCGCCGAAGACGATGAAGGTGACGGCGAGCCAGGCGAACATCGCGGCGACGATGCCGAGCCGCAGGTAACGGGACCGGCGCCGGTTCCGCCCCCAGGCGCCGAGGGCGTAGATCGCGGCGAACAGCGCGCCGGAGGTGACCTGCTGTTCCTGGGAGCCGCGGAACTGCCCGCCGATGAAGGCGACGGCGATCACGACGGCGACCACGTCGGGGTGGGTGCGGCGGAACATCAGCGGCAGCGTGGTGGCGACCACCCAGCAGATCTGTTCGGGCAGGGCGGCCGCGTACTCCGATTCCAGGATCTTCGCGCCGCGGGCGAGGAAGAGGTTGACGACCGCGACGGCCGCCACCGCCAGTCCGATCCCGATGTCGGTACGCCGTTGCCGGGCGTCGAGGGTCACCGATGCCATGCGGTGACCCTCGCATGTCAGTCGCGCCGTGTCTGTGTCGGGATGCTGGCGTCCTGGTCGGGGGTGATCCGGCCGCCGAGTTCCCGGATCCGGCGGTGGGCGGCTTCGAGACGGTCCTCGAGGGTGACGATCCGGCAGGCGGCGGCGAGCAGGAAGCCCTCGTCGAGCAGGGTCCGGACGCGGGCGGCGAGGTCGAGCTGGTGGCGGGAGTACCGGCGGTGGCCGCCGGCCGACCGTTCCGGCTCGATCAGGCCGGTGCCGTCGAGACTGCGGAGGAAGGCCGCTGTCACACCGATCGTCTCGGCGGCACGGCCCATGCTGTAAATCGGACGGTCACGGTCCATGCCGTCCATCTAGACATAAGGCCAGGGCCCCGGCGGGTAACCGGGGCCCTGGCTTTTCAATTCTTGTGCCGGTCTTCGCCGGCGCAGGTGGTCGACCGGCTGCGTGCCGCTAGCGGTCGACCGGAGTGATGGGCATCGGCTGCGATCACCTCATGTCGGGCCGGGGACGTCTTGATTACGCGTTGCTGCGGTATCTCGTCCTCCCTCTCCAACTAAGCGACAGTGCCAGTTGCGTTGCCGGCCGTGGCCGACTCCTTAACGGTAGGCCGGTCCCGGCGAGATTTCTAGAGTCGCCGCTGTAGATTTTTTCCGCTAAAAGTCTGACTGACCTGCGAGAACGCTGTGATCGAGAAGGCGGCGGCGCGGGGCGGGCGCTATGCCGAGAGAGAGGTGACCGCGCCCCGCGCCGCCGGCCCGGAGAGAGGTCCGGATGCCTTCGAGGCTCCCATCGGCGCTGGTTGGCGGCAATGCAATTAACGCTATGCATTGACTCCCGTAACACGGTGGAGCGAAGATCACCGCGTCAGTGGCTCAGGTCACATAGGAGGTCGTGATGAGTACCGACGAAGAACGACTCGCCCAACTCGGATACAAACAGGAACTCCACCGCCGGCTCTCCGGCTTCTCCAACTTCGCCGTCTCGTTCTCGATCATCTCGATCCTGGCCGGGGCGATCACCTCGTACGGCATCGCGATGAAGGCGGGCGGCCCGATCGCGATCACCCTCGGCTGGCTGTTCGTCGGCGTCATGGTGACCTTCGTGGCCCTGGCCATGGCCGAGGTCTGCTCGGCCTATCCGACCGCGGGCGCCCTCTACTGGTGGGCCGCCGCGCTGGCCAAACGGAACAAGCCCGCATGGGCCTGGTTCATCGGCTGGTTCAACTTCCTCGGCGAGGTCGCGGTGACCGCGGCCATCGACTTCGGTGCGGCGATCACCACGGCGGCGTTCCTCAGCCTCACGTTCGGGCTGGAGGTGACGGCGCTCTCCACGTTCGGGATCTTCCTGGTCATCATCGTCGTGCACGGGCTGCTGAACACCTTCGGCGTCAACCTGGTGCGCATCCTGTCCGACGTGAGCGCCTGGTGGCACCTGGTCGGTGTCGCGGTGATCGTCGGGATCCTCGTCGTCGTCCCGGATCAGCACAAACCGATCTCCGAGGTGTTCACCGAGGTCTACAACGCGACCGGCTTCACCTTTGCCGGCGCGGGCGTCTACGCGGTGCTGATGGGTCTGCTGATGGCGCAGTACACGTACACCGGCTACGACGCCTCCGCGCACGTCGCCGAGGAGACCCACGACGCCGCCAACGCCGCGCCCCGCGGCATCGTGATGTCGGTGGTCGTCTCGGTGATCGCCGGGTTCGTCCTGCTGGTCGCGATCACGTGGTCCATCACGGACTACGAGGGTGCTCTCGGCACCGATCTCGGCCTGCCCCCGGCGCAGATCTTCATCGACGCGGTCGGCCACGACCTGGGTGTGTTCCTGCTCTTCATCTGCATGGTGGCGCAGTGGTTCTGCGGCATGGCGTCGGTCACCGCCAACTCCCGGATGTCCTACGCCTTCGCCCGCGACGACGCGATCCCCGGTTCGCGGATCTGGAAGAGGGTCAACCCCCGCACCGGTACGCCCACCAACTCCATCTGGCTGTGCGTGACCCTCTCGACGATCCTGGTCCTGCCGTCGCTCTGGAACACCG
Organism: Actinoplanes utahensis; assembly: GCF_016862455.1. Classification (GTDB taxonomy): domain Bacteria; phylum Actinomycetota; class Actinomycetes; order Mycobacteriales; family Micromonosporaceae; genus Actinoplanes; species Actinoplanes utahensis. The sequence goes on along the minus strand of NZ_BOMZ01000109.1, from coordinate 23,931 downwards.
TGGCGTACGCCGCGGCCACCTCGATCGCGGTGATCGGCCTGTACATCGCCTACGTGGGCCCGGTGCTGCTGCGGCGGCTCAGCACCGACTTCCGGCCCGGCCCGTGGAACCTCGGGAAATGGAGTGCCCCGATCGGCTGGATCGCGATCGTCTGGGTAGGTGTCATCTGTGTCCTCTTCGTGCTGCCGCCCACATCGCCGATCACCGCGGAGACCTTCAACTACACGATCGTCGCCGTGGCGGTGGTGCTCGGAGCGGCCGCGATCTGGTGGTTCGCGAGCGCCCGGAAGTGGTTCACCGGGCCGAAGCAGAACCTCCTGGAGAAGGCAGCCCACGGCGAGCCCACTGACTGAGGGTTGTTCATGACCTACCTTGACCAGCGGGTACGTGTGAGGCAGCGGCATACATCCACACCGTCATGAACAACCCTCACCGATAGGACTGATTCATGGATCTCGAGGAGCTCGACGTCTCCGTCGACAACGGCGGCATCGACACGGTGCTGCTGGCCCTGACCGACATGCAGGGCCGCCTGCAGGGCAAGCGGCTGCACGGGCGGTTCTTCCTGGACGAGGTGGTGTCCGGCGGCAGCGAGGGCTGCAACTATCTGCTCGCCGTCGACGTGGACATGAACACCGTCGACGGGTACGAGATGTCCTCCTGGTCCACCGGCTACGGCGACTTCGTGTTGAAGCCGGACTTCAGCACGCTGCGCCGGGTCCCGTGGCAGCCGGGCACCGCGCTGGTCCTCGCCGACCTGCTCGACACGTCCGGGCAGCCGGTGCCGGCCTCACCCCGGCAGATCCTGCGCCGCCAGCTGGACCGGCTGGCGGCGCACGGGCTGACGGCGTACGCCGGGACCGAGCTCGAGTTCGTCCTCTACAAGGACAGCTACGAGACGGCGTTCACCAAGGGCTACCGGGACCTCACGCCCGCCAATCAGTACAACGTGGACTACTCGCTGCTCGGCACCGCGCGGGTGGAGCCGCTGCTGCGGCGGATCCGCAACGAGATGTACGGCGCCGGCCTCGTCCCGGAGAGCGCCAAGGGCGAGTGCAACCTGGGCCAGCACGAGATCGCCTTCCGGTACGCCGAGGCGCTCACCGCCGCCGACAACCACGTGATCTACAAGAACGGGGCGAAGGAGATCGCCGCGCAGGAGGGCATGGCGCTCACCTTCATGGCCAAGCCCAACGAGCGGGAGGGCAATTCCTGCCACATCCACTTCTCGCTGCGCGACGAGAACGGCGGGTCGGCGATGCTCGGCGACGGGCCGGCCCATCTGAGCGAGACCGGGCAGCGGGTGCTGGCCGGGCTGCTCGCCACGATGCGCGAGTTCAGCCTTCTGTTCGCGCCGAACATCAACTCGTACAAGCGGTACCAGCCGGGCTCGTTCGCGCCGACGGCGCTGCGCTGGGGCGTCGACAACCGGACCTGCGCGCTGCGGATCGCCGGGCACGGGCAGGGCATGCGGGTGGAGAACCGGGTGCCGGGCGGGGACGTGAACCCGTACCTGGCGATCGCCGCGCTGGTCGCCGGGGCGCTGCACGGCATCGAGAACGAGCTGTCGCTGGAGGACGAGTTCCGCGGCAACGCCTACCACGACGAGACGGCCGGCCGGGTGCCGGGGACGCTGCGGGAGGCGCACGACCTGTGGGCCGCGAGCGAGATCGGCGCGTCGGCGTTCGGGGCGGACGTGGTGGCCCATTACGCCAACATGGCGCGGGTCGAGCTGGCCGCCTACGACGCCGTGGTCACCGACTGGGAGCTGCGACGCGGCTTCGAGCGCCTCTGAGTGTGTGAGGATCTTCGGGTGGGGACGACTGACGTGATCGACCCGGCGACGGGGGCGGTCTTCACGACCGTACCGTCGCTGGGTTCGGAAGAGACCGACGCGGCGATCGACCGTGCGGCGAAGGCCTTCGGCCAGTGGCGCCGGGTGGCGCCCGGTGATCGGGCGCGGCTGCTGCGCCGGTTCGCCACGGTGGTCGAGGAACACCTGGAGGAGCTGGCACTTCTCGAGGTACGCAACGCGGGTCACACGATCGGCAACGCGCGCTGGGAGGCGGGCAACGTCCGGGACGTGCTGAACTACTACGCGGGCGCGCCGGAGCGGCTCTCCGGCCGGCAGATCCCGGTGGCCGGCGGCGTCGACGTGACGTTCCACGAGCCGCTCGGCGTGGTCGGGATCATCGTGCCGTGGAACTTCCCGATGCCGATCGCCGGCTGGGGTTTCGCCCCGGCGCTCGCGGCCGGCAACACCGTGGTGCTGAAACCGGCCGAGTTGACCCCGCTGACCGCGATCCGGCTCGGTGAGCTGGCCCTCGAGGCGGGCCTGCCGGAGAACGTGTTCCAGGTGCTGCCGGGCAAGGGGAGCGTGGTGGGGCAGCGGTTCGTCACCCATCCGGCGGTGCGCAAGGTCTGCTTCACCGGTTCCACCGAGGTCGGTAAGTCGATCATGGCGGGCTGCGCCGACCAGGTGAAACGGGTGACCCTGGAGCTGGGCGGCAAGAGCGCCAACATCGTCTTCGCGGACGCCGACCTGGACGCCGCGGCCGCTGCCGCGCCCGGCGCGGTCTTCGACAACGCGGGCCAGGACTGTTGCGCCCGGTCCCGGTTGCTGGTCCAGGCTTCGGTGTACGACGAGTTCCTCGCCCGGCTCGAGCCCGCCGTCCGGGCGTTCCGGGTGCTGGACCCGTCCGACGACTCGTCGGAGATGGGCCCGCTGATCTCCGCCGGTCAGCGCGCCTCGGTGTCGTCCTATCTGGACGGCGCCGACCTGGCCTTCCAGGGCACGGCGCCGGACGGGGGAGGCTGGTGGTTCCCGCCGACCGTGCTGCTCGCGCGCTCCGCCGCCGACCGGCACTGGCGTGAGGAGATCTTCGGGCCGGTGGCGAGCGTGCTGCCGTTCCGGGACGAGGACGAGGCGATCCGGCTGGCGAACGACACCGAGTACGGGTTGTCCGGCTCGATCTGGACCCGGGACGTGGGCCGGGCCCTGCGCGTCTCGCGGGCCGTGGAGACCGGCGCGCTGAGCGTCAACAGCAACTCCTCGGTGCGCTACTGGACCCCGTTCGGTGGCATGAAGCAGTCCGGCCTCGGGCGCGAGCTCGGACCGGACGCATTGTCGTCCTTCACGGACGTGAAGAACGTGTTCCTGGCTACCGGGGAATAACGCGTTTACGCCTACAGGAGATCAAGTGGATCGTTTGCAGGACCGGGTCGCCGTGATCACCGGCGCCGGTAGCGGTATCGGATTGGCGACGGCACGGCGGTTCGCCGCCGAGGGCGCCCGAGTGGTCGCCGTGGACATCTCCGAGGACGCCGGCAAAGCCGTCGCCGAGGAGGTCGGCGGCGAGTTCGTGGCCTGCGACGTCAGCGAGGAGGAGCAGGTCAAGGCGCTCTTCGACGGGGTCGTGCAGCGGCACGGGCGGGTCGACATCGCCTTCAACAACGCCGGCATCTCCCCGCCGGACGACGACTCGATCCTGGTCACCGGCCTGGACGCGTGGGAGCGCGTGCTCAAGGTCAACACCACGAGCGTCTTCTTCTGCTGCAAGTACGCGATCCCGCACATGCAGCGGCAGGGCAAGGGCTCGATCATCAACACCGCGTCGTTCGTCGCCCTGCTCGGCGCCGCGACCTCGCAGATCGCCTACACCGCGAGCAAGGGCGGCGTCCTGGCGATGACCCGGGAGCTGGGCGTCCAGTTCGCCCGTGAGGGCATCCGGATCAACGCCCTCTGCCCCGGCCCGGTGGCCACCCCGCTGCTCATGGAGTTGTTCGCCAAGGACCCGGAACGGGCCGCCCGCCGGCTGGTGCACGTGCCGATGGGCCGGTTCGCCGAACCCGCGGAGATCGCTGCCGCGGTGGCGTTCCTGGCCAGTGACGACGCGTCGTTCATGACGGCTTCGCAGTTCGTCGTCGACGGCGGCATCACCGGGGCGTACGTAACTCCGCTCTGAGGTTTAACGACCCGCTACGGTGGGGATGGAACCTCATACGCCCAGTTCAACAAGGTGTGTGGGGTCGAATCCCCGCCTGTACGGTCGAGTCCCCGTGCGGGTGGGACAGAGGGGCCCGTGACGCGGCGCCGGTTCTCCGGCGCCGCGCGCCTGTGACTACGGTGGTGCGATGCGTCCGATCATCGGCATAACGTCCTATGTGCTTCCGGCCACGTGGGGCGTCTGGGCCGATCTGCCCAGCGCGCTGGTGCCGCACGACTACGCCGAGGCGGTGCGCCTGGGCGGTGGCCGGGCGGTGCTGCTGCCGCCGGACGACCTCGACGCCGACGTGCTGGAGCGGCTGGACGGCCTGGTGCTGGCCGGCGGCCCCGATCTCGAGCCGTCGCTGTACGGCCAGGAGACCGGCCGGTACACCGTGACGCACCCGGAGCGGGACACCGCCGAGCTGCTGCTGCTCCGCGCGGCCCTGGACCGGGACATGCCGGTGCTCGCCGTGTGCCGCGGCATGCAGCTGCTCACCGTCGCGGCCGGTGGCGCCCTGCACCAGCACCTGCCGGACGTGCTCGGCCACGAGAAGCACCGGCCGGGCCCGGGCGTCTACGGTTCCCAGTCCGCCGGGTTCGCCCCCGGCAGCCGGATCGCCACCCTGATGGGTGACGACACGACCATCAACTGCTTCCATCACCAGGGCGTCGCCGACCCCGGCTCACTGACGGTGACGGGGTGGGCCGAGGACGGCCTGCCCGAGGCGGTCGAGGACACCCGGCGGCGGTTCGTCCTCGGGGTGCAGTGGCACCCCGAGGTCAGCCGTGACCGCCGGCTCTTCGGCGCCTTGGTGGCGGCGGCGACCGAAGGAGATCCCTGAGACATGCGCAGACCGCTGATCGGCCTCACCGCCTACGCCGAACAGGTTCAGTACGGCCGGAACGACCTGGTGGCGGGAATGCTCCCGATGACCTACGTGAAGGCGGTGCACGCCGTCGGCGGCCGGGCCGTCCTGATCACCCCCGACGACCCCGGCACCGACGTGATCGAGTCGCTCGACGGGATCGTGTTCTGCGGTGGCGGGGACATCGATCCGGTGAACTGGGGCGCCCCGCCGCACCCGGCCACCGAGGTGGACAAGGTCCGCGACACCTCCGAACTGATGCTGATGCGTGCCGCCCTGGAGGCCGGCCTGCCGATGCTCGGGGTCTGCCGGGGCATGCAGCTGATGGCCGTGGCCACCGGCGGCTCGCTGCACCAGCACCTGCCGGACCTGGTCAACCACGAACGGCACCGGGCCGCGACCGGCACCGACCCGCTCGCCGCCGGCGCCTCCGACTACGGCCGGCACGACGTGGTCGTCGAGGACGGCTCGCTGGCGTACCGGCTGTTCGGCCGTTCCCTCACGGTGAACTCGTTCCACCACCAGGCGGTCGCTGATCCGGGTGAGTTCCTCCCGGTCGGCTGGTGCCCGGACGATCGGGTGGTGGAGATCGTCGAGCATCCGGGCCAGGCGTTCGCGCTGGGCGTGCAGTGGCATCCGGAACGCACCTCCGACCTGCGGTCGTTCGCCGCGCTGGTGGAGGCGGCGGTCCGGGGCCGGGCGGTCGCGGCGGCCTGACGTTCCGGGCGCGCCCGCCGCCACGGTGTTAACGTGCCTGGCGGATCCCGGTGAGTTTCAGGAGGCACGCATGGGCGCCCTGCCGAGGCGGCTGAGCAATGCCTTCGCACGGGGCGGCGAGATGGGCGCCCGGATGTCCGCACTGGACTGGTCCGGCACCGCGGTCGGCGACCCGTCCTCGTGGCCGCGCGAGCTCGTCGACGCGGTCGCCACGATGCTGGCGTCGCGAGCGCAGATCGTCCTGTTCTGGGGCCCGGAGTACGTGACGTTCTACAACGACACCTACGCCCAGACGATGGGCGGCAAGCACCCCGGTTTCCTCGGGCGCCCGGGCCGGGAGCTGTGGGGCGAGATCTGGGACGTGCTGCGCGAGCTGTTCGACGGGGTGATCGCCAACGATCGGGCGTTCTACGCTCGGGACCACCTGTTCATGATCGAGCGGTACGGGTTCCTCGAGGAGACGTACTTCGACATCTCCTACGACCCGGTCCGTTCCGACGACGGCGTGCCCGGCGGGGTCCTGTGCATCGTCAACGAGACGACCGGCCGGGTGCTCGGCGAGCGCCGGGTGCGGACCCTGAGCGCCCTCGGCCGGCGCCTGGCCGACTCGCCCGACGAGACCGCGCTCGCCGCCGACACCGCCGCCGTGCTCACCGGCGACGCCGAGGACGTGCCGTTCGCCGCGCTGATCCTGGACGACCCCGACCCGCACCCGGCGATCCGGGCGGTGATCACCACCGGCCGTCCCGGCCGGATCCCGCTGGCCGAGGTGACCCGGCCGGCCCCCTCCGCCGCCGAGGAGGCGCTGGTCCTGCCGGTCCGGGCGGGCGCGGACACGGCCGGGGCCCTGGTCCTCGGGGTGAGCCGGTACCTCGCGCTGGACGACGGCTACCGCGACTTCCTCGACCTCGCGACGGCGCAGATCGCGCGGGCGGTGACCAACCTCCGGGCGTACGAGCAGGAGCGCCGCCGGGCCGCCGAGCTGGCCGTGCTGGATCAGGCGAAGACCAACTTCTTCTCCAACGTCAGCCACGAGTTCCGTACCCCGCTGACCTTGATCCTCGGTCCCCTGGAGGACCTCCTCGACGACCCCGCCGTGGCCGGGTCGTTGCACGACCGTCTGGTCCCGGTGCACCGCAACGGGCTGCGCCTGCTCAAGCTGGTCAACACGGTGCTGGACTTCTCCCGGATGGAGTCCGGCCGGGCCCGGGCCGTCTACCGGCCCACCGATCTGGCCGGGCACACCGCCCGGCTGGCGCAGACGTTCCGGCCGGCCGTCGAGCGGGCCGGGCTGGCGCTCACCGTGGACACCCCGCCGCTGGCCGAGAGCGTCCACGTCGACCACGAGCTCTGGGAGAAGATCGTCTTCAACCTGCTCTCCAACGCGGTGAAGTTCACCCGGGAGGGCGGTATCGAGGTGCGGGTCCGGTCCGCCGAGGGGTGGGCCGAGCTGATCGTCCGGGACACCGGCGTGGGTATCTCGGAGGAGGAGCAGGGCAAGCTGTTCGACCGCTTCCACCGGGTCACCGGGGCCTGGTCGCGCAGTCACGAGGGCACCGGGATCGGGCTGGCGCTGGTCCGGGAGCTGGCCGGGCTGCACGGCGGATCCGTCGCGGTGCGCAGCCGGCCGGGGCAGGGCAGCGAGTTCACCGTGCGGATCCCGTACGGAACCGCCCACCTTCCCGTCGACCGGGTCAGCGACGATCCGGCGGCGTCCGGCGACCCGGTCGAACCGCGGCTGTGGGTCGACGAGGCGACCTGGTGGGCCGGTGACGGCCCGGACCTGCCGCAGCCGGGACCCGAGGCGCCGGGCGGCCGGATCCTGTTCGCCGACGACAACGCCGACCTGCGCGAGCACGTGTCCCGGCTGCTGCGGCCGTACTGGGAGGTGGCGACCGCGGTGGACGGGGTGACGGCCCTGGAGCTGGCCCGGGAGCAGCAGTTCGACCTGGTGCTCACCGACGTGATGATGCCCCGGCTGGACGGGTTCGGCCTGATCCGGAAGTTGCGGGCGGACGCGCGTACCCGGGATGTGCCGATCGTGGTGCTCTCCGCCCGGGCGGGGGAGGAGCCCGCGGTCGAGGGCCTCGCCGCCGGCGCCGACGACTACCTGGTCAAACCGTTCTCCACTCGCGAACTGATCGCCCGGGTCCGGGCCAACCTGGAGCTGGGCCAGCTGCGCCGGGAGATCGTCAGCCGGCTGCGCGGGCTCGCCGACGCGGCGGTCGCCCTCAACGCGGTCCCCACCACCGGCGAGGTGCTCGACGTCGCGGCCCGGCACGTGCAGGCCATGACGTCAGCCGGCCGGGTGGTTCTGACCACTCCCGAGGGACGGGCCGAACGTGACGGCGGCGCGGCCGCCTCGGCGTCGCCGGACGTGGTGCTGCCGCTGCCGGACACCGGCGGGCCGCCGCTGGGTGAGCTGCTGGTGTGGTCCGGCTCCGGTGGGCCGGCCGACCCTGCGGTGCTCACCCAGCTGGCCCGGCTGATCGGGTTGCGGCTGGCCAACGCCCGGCTCTACGAGAGCGAGCACCGGATCGCCTCCACCCTGCAGCACAGCCTGCTGCCGCAGACCCTGCCGCGGGTGCCGGGCGCCATCGTGGCCGGCCGGTACGTGCCGGGAAGCAGCGAGGCCCGGGTCGGCGGCGACTGGTACGACGTGATCGTCGGCCCCGACGGTGAGTTGTTACTGGTCATCGGCGATGTGGTGGGCAAGGGCGTGCAGGCCGCCGCGGGCATGGGCCAGCTGCGCAACGCGCTCCGGGCGTACCTGCTGGAGGGTTTCGACTGCGGCACCGCGCTGAGCCGCCTGAACCGGCTCGTCGACACGCTCGGGCGGCGGCAGTTCGCGACGGTGCTCTGCGTCGGGTTCGACCCGCGGACCCGCCGGGTGCGGTTCTCCTCGGCCGGGCATCCGTCCCCGGTGCTGTGCCCGCCGGGCGAGCTGGGCACCTTCCTGTACGACACCGCGCTGGGCCCGCCGATCGGGGCGCTCGGCGCCGTCACCTATCCGACCCGGGAGACCTGGCTGGCCGCCGGCACCCGGCTGCTGCTCTACACCGACGGGCTCATCGAGGACCGCCGGCAGGGCATCGACGAGGGCCTCGCCGAACTGATCGTGGACGTCGCGAAACCCACCGAACACGTCGACGACCTGCTGGACGACCTGCTGGCCAAGGCGTCCCGGCGGACCCGCCGCGACGACATCGCCCTGGTCGCCCTGGAGGTCACCGAGCCACGCGAGTTCGTGCTGCGGCTGCCCGCCGAACCGGACCGGCTCACCGTGCTGCGCCGGCGCCTGGAGGACTTCCTGGCCGCCCACGGCGTGCTCGAGGCCGACGCCTTCGACCTGATCATGGCGGTCTCCGAGGCGGCCGCCAACGCGATCGAGCATCCGGTCGACCCGGCCGAGCCGGTGATCACCGTGACCGCGTCGCGGCAACCGGACGCGGTGCTGGTGACCGTCCGTGACACCGGCAGCTGGCGGCCCGCCACCGAGCCGGGATTCCGCGGCCGCGGTCTCGCCCTGATCGGGGCGCTCACCGAGCTGTCGGTGCACCGTTCCCCGGAGGGCACCGAGGTCACCCTGCGGCGGCCGCTCAGCCCACCCTGAGCCACGGCTGGGAGCCCAGCCCGGAGATGTCCAGCACCCGCTGCACCCGCTCCGACGGCAGGACCTCCAGCGTGCCCGGATAGTGCTCGGCCAGGCGGACCAGAGTGTGGATGGCGGCCGAGTCGAAGAAGGTGACCGCCCGCAGGTCCACCGTGGCGGCCCGGGCGGGGCCGGGCGTGGCGGCCCGGAAGAGCTCCCCGGCGGTCGCCATGTCGACCTCGCCGGTCACCGTCACGGTGACGCGGTCGCCGTCGACCTCGCCCACCGCGGAGAAGTCCGGGTCCACACCCTCTTGATCCACCAGAACACGATTTCACAGGGGTCCGGGGGCGGCAAGGACGGGGCGGGTCGGTGCTCTCCCGGGCGGATAGGCTGTGGACATGACCGTACGTGCCCCACTCGTGCCGGGAAGGCAATCGCCCCAGCGACCGGTCCCCGCGCAGATCGTCCGTCCCGAGTACGTCGGCAAGAAGAGCCCGAAACAGTGGCGCGGCTCCCACGTCCAGACCGCCGAGACGATCGAGAAGATGCGCATCGCCGGGCGGATCGCGGCACAGGCCACCCAGCTGGCCGGTGAGCACTGCAAGCCGGGCGTGACCACCGACGAGATCGACCGGGTGGTGCACGAGTTCCTGCTCGACCATCACGCGTACCCGTCGACCCTGGGTTACAAGGGCTTCCCGAAATCCTGCTGCACGTCACTCAACGAGGTGATCTGCCACGGCATCCCGGACTCCACCGTGCTGGAGGACGGCGACATCATCAACGTCGACGTCACGGCCTACCTGAACGGGGTGCACGGCGACACCGACGCCACGTTCTGCGTGGGCGAGGTCAGCGAGGAGGCCCGCCTGCTGGTGGAGCGGACCCACGAGGCGATGATGCGGGGCATCCGCGCGGTCGCCCCGGGCCGCCCGGTCAACGCGATCGGCCGAGTCATCTCGGCGTACGCGCGGCGTTTCGGCTACGGCGTGGTGGAGGACTTCACCGGCCACGGGATCGGCGAGGCCTTCCACTCCGGGCTCTACATCCCGCACTACGACAAGCCCGACCTCAAGATCGTGATGGAGCCGGGCATGACGTTCACCATCGAGCCGATGATCACCCTCGGCACCCACGACTACGAGATCTGGAAGGACGGCTGGACCGTCGTCACCAAGGATCGCCGGTGGACCGCCCAGTTCGAGCACACCCTCGTGGTGACCGACGACGGTTACGAGATCCTGACCCTGCCCTGAGCCCGCTCAGTCGAACAGCGCGCCGAGCCGGCCGTCCACCGGCCGGCCGCGCGCGGTCAGCTCCTCCGCCTGATACTTCAGGATCGCGCCGAGCTCCTGCATGTCGGCCGCGGCCACCCCGGTGTGCTTGACCGCGTCGACGGTGCTGCGGAAATGGGTGTGCGTCAGCAGGCCGGCGACCAGCGCGGTGTGCAGGCGGGCCTGGGCCATCAGGATCAGGGCGGCGTCGGTGTCGTACCACTGGGCGAGCCGGGCGGCCCGGGTGTGCGCGCCGCCGGCGATCGCCCAGTTGTGCCGGGCCAGGCCGGTGAACTCCATCGGCCGGGCCTCGGAGAGCAGGTTGAGGTGGGCCTCCCGCCGGTCCTTGAACCAGTCCTCCGGGTCGTGCAGCGGGAACGTGGTGATGAAGGCGTCGGCCAGCAGCGGCCAGTTCGGCGTCAGCGACCGGGCCTGGCCCAGCCCCTCCTCGGCGGTCACCACCCGCAGGTCGACCGGGATGCCGTCGACGCGTCGCTGGGTGGGTTTCGGCCCGGTCTTGGGCCGGTAGGTGACCACGATCACGTTCACGTCGCTGCTGTCGGTGTCGTCGCCGTGCGCCATCGAACCGCACAACCCGACGGCCTTGACCTCGGCCGGCCAGCGCTCCAGGATGGCGTCGCGCAGCCGGATCGCGAGTGAACCGCGAGGCGTGGAGGCGTCGAGCTCGGCGATCACGCCCTCATTCTCCGCTATTCCCGTCGTCGGTCGACCCCGTTCCGGTCCCCGGGGCGCCCGTTCCGTGTTCCCGGGCGGCCGGTCATGCCCCGGGCGGCCGGTCATGCTCCCGGGCGGCCGGGAAAAGCCAGGGTCAGCGGTACGGCCCCCGCGATCCGCCGCCACCGGGTCGCACGAACCGCGGAGTCGGTCAAATGCGACAGGGCCTCGACGCGCTCCGTGTTCTCGGTGACCGGCAGCAGCGCCCGCCACGCCTGGGCCACCCCGTCCTCCACGTGGATCGCCAGGTCCAGCGCGGTCGCCCGGTCGGTGACCTCGAACGGCAACGCGTACGCCGCGGGCGCCGCGGGCACGGTGGCCTTGAGCTCGTCCAGGCGGGCCACCAGGTCGTCCCGACGGACCCGGTGCTCCTGCTCGGCGGCGCGCGCCCGGGACACCTCGTCGGAGCCGGTCAGATGCACGCCGATCACGCCGTACGCATAGATGGCCGCCTCCTCGGCGGCGAGGGCGGCGGCGAGTTGTTCGGTCACGCCGGAACCCTAACCGGTCAGCGCAGCCCCTCGGCATGCGTGGCACGACAGGCGGCGATCGAGCCGGTCAGGGCGGCCCGTGCGGCCGGGGCCGCCTTGCAGGCCGCGACCGCGGTCTTCTGCGCCGCCAGCTCCGCCTTACGCAGCGTGGCCGCGGTCTCCGCCGCGCCGGCGCCGGCCGAGGCGGACGGGGCGGCCGACGGCGGTGTCGCGCCGATCACCTTCGCCAGCTCGGCGGCGTGCGCCCGGTGGTCCTCGGCCATCGGGGTGAGCCGGGCGGCCAGAGCGGGTTGCGCGAGGATCGCCCGGTCGTACGCCGCGGCCAGCGCGAGAGCCTCGTCCAGCAGGGGTTGCAGGGGATCCGGAGCGGGATCCGGCGCCGGTTCCCCGTCGAGGAGGCCGCAGCCGGCCAGCGCGGCCGAGCCGGCCGCCGCCGCACCCAGGAAGACCCGCCGTGAGTGATTGCGCACCCGGCCAGTCAACCATTCGGAGCGGCGCTGCTCCGCCCCGCCCACCGGCGCGTTACGCTCAGGGTCAGCCGCGGGGCCGCAAAGTGCCCGGCGGCATATAGTCGTTCCTGCGAGAAAGCTAGTGAGAGGTCGAGCCCGATGACGCAGCGTGGTCGCGCCGGGGCCCGGCCCGGTGGTCGCCCCGGCACCCGGCGTAACCGGCCGGAGCCGGAGAACCGGACCCCAGTCCCGCCCCGTGTCGATCTGAGCGCCGCTCGCGCCCGGATCCGTGAGGTGGTCGAGCCGGTGGTCACCAAGGCCGGTTACGACCTGGAGGACCTGCACCTGTCCCGGGCCGGCCGCCGGTTCGTGGTGCGGGTGCTCGTCGACACCGACGGTGGTGTCGGCCTGGATGACGTGGCGGCGATCTCCCGGGAGATCTCCGAGGCGCTCGACACGGCCGAGGAGGCCGGCGGCGAGCTGCTCGCGGGGGAGTACCAGCTGGAGGTCGGCTCGCCCGGGGTGGACCGGCCGCTCACCGAGCCCCGGCACTGGCGGCGCAACATCGGCCGGCTGGTCGAGGTCGGCGGCGTGGTGGGCCGGGTGACCGCCACCAGCGACGCCGGCGTGGTGCTGGACGTCGACGGGACCACCCGTGAGCTGGCATGGGCCGGTCTCGGGGCGGGCAAGGTCCAGATCGAGTTCAAGCGTATGGACGAGGCCGACTTCGGTGACGACACCGAGGACGACGACGAAGACGACGACGAAGGGGAGGGCGAGGAATGAACATCGACCTCGCGGCGCTGCGCGCCCTGGAGCGCGAGCGGGAGATCCCGTTCGAGACCATTCTGGCGGCGATCGAGACCGCTCTGCTGACCGCCTACCGGCACACCGAGGGCGCCGAGAGCCACGCCAGGGTGGAGATCGACCGTAAGAGCGGCGTCGCCTCGGTGCTGGCGCAGGAGTTCGACGCGGACGGCACCCTGGTCCGCGAGTGGGACGACACCCCGCACGACTTCGGCCGGATCGCGGCGATGACCGCCAAGCAGGTGATCCTCCAGCGCCTGCGGGAGGCGACCGACGAGCAGCACTTCGGGGAGTACGCGGGCCGCGACGGCGACCTGGTCACCGGTGTGGTGCAGGCCGACGCCGCCCGCGCCGAGAAGAACATCGTGACCGTCGACCTCGGCAAGCTGGAGGCGGTGCTGCCGCAGTCCGAGCAGGTGCCGGGCGAGGCGCCGTACCAGCACGGGACCCGGATCCGCTGCATCGTGGTGCACGTGGCGAAGGGTTTCCGCGGCCCGCAGATCACCCTGTCCCGCTCACACCCGGCCCTGGTGAAGAAGCTGTTCGCCCTCGAGGTGCCGGAGATCGCCGACGGCACCGTGGAGATCGCCGCGATCGCCCGTGAGGCAGGTCACCGGACGAAGATCGCGGTGCGATCGGCCGTTGCGGGCGTGAACGCCAAGGGCGCCTGTATCGGCCCGATGGGCCAGCGGGTGCGGGCCGTCATGAGCGAGCTGCACGGCGAGAAGATCGACATCATCGACTGGTCGGACGACCCGGCCAAGTTCGTCGGCAACGCGCTCTCCCCGGCCAAGGCGCTGCGGGTCGAGGTGGTCGACCTGGCCAGCCGGACGGCCCGGGTCACCGTGCCGGATTTCCAGCTCTCGCTGGCGATCGGCCGGGAGGGTCAGAACGCTCGGCTGGCCGCTCGGCTGACCGGCTGGCGCATCGACATCCGGCCGGACAGCGAGCCCGCCGGAGTCTCGGACCGTGATGCGGCCGAGGCGGGGAACTGACCGGATACGCGTCCGGCGCGATCGAGGGGTAGACTTGGACTCGGTCGGCCCGACGCGAACCTGTGTCGGATGCCGCAACCGCGCGCCGGCCGACTCATTGCTGCGGTTCGTCGCGGCAGGAACTGGGGATGATCTCCGGCTTCTGCCCGATCCAAAGCGCCGGCTGCCGGGCCGGGGAGCACACTTGCATCCCGATCCGGCCTGCTTCGCACAGGCAGAGCGGCGTCGCGCCTTCGGGCGTGCGTTGCGACTCACTGGATTTGCTAACCCCGAGCTGCTTGCGGAGCACATCCGCACGGTCTCCGTGCCGTGTGGAACCAACGATGACGGGACGTTGTCGCCCCGTCACGACTTAGCAAGGTAGGACGACCCAGATGAGCACACGATGAAGTCCCTGAAATGACCAGGCTTCTAGTGCACGAGTGAGGTCTGTGCGGGTGCGCTCGCACGACCTCGAAGTGAGGAGTGCAGTGCCAGGAAAGGCCCGCGTACACGAGCTCGCCAAAGAGCTCGGGGTCGACAGCAAGTCCGTTCTCGCCACGCTCAAAGAGATGGGCGAGTTCGTCAAATCCGCGTCTAGCACCGTCGAGGCCCCGGTGGCCCGGCGGCTTCGCGACGCCCTGCAGCAGGGTGGCGCCGCTCCGGCGTCGCCGTCCGCTCCGGCGTCCAGCGCTCCCGCCCCCTCGGGCGGCCCGAGCGCCTCTCCCTCCCCCCGTCCGGGACCGCCGATGGGCCGGCCGCAGCCGCCCCGTCGTCCGGGCCCGCCGCAGGGTGGAGCGCCCAGCAACACTCCTACGTCCCCGGCGCCTTCGCCCGGCCCGTTCGTGCGGCCGAAGCCCCCGGTTCCCGGCCGTCCGGGCCCCACGCCCGGCCCGGTCACCAAGCCGGCCAGCGCGCACGACATCGAGGTGGCGGCCGCCGAGGCGCGCGCCTCGGCGCTGAAGGCGGAGCAGGAGGCCGCGGTCAAGGCCGCGCAGGCAGCCCGCACCCGTGACGCCGAGCGCAAGCAGGGTTCGCCGGAGAGCGGCACCCCGCAGCCGTCCCGCCGTCCGGGTCCCGGTCAGGGTCCCGGCAACATCCCGCCGCGTCCGGGTTCCCCGGCCGCCGGCCGTAACGCGACGCCGGGTGCTCCCGGTGGTCCCCGTCCCGGCCCCGGTGGCGGCGCTCCGCGGCCGCCCGCGCGTGGTCCGGGCAACAACCCGTTCGGTGTCTCCGGTGGTGGCGCTTCGCGTCCGTCGCCGGCCTCGATGCCGCGTCCCAACCAGCCCGGCATGCCGCCGCGGCCGAGCCCTGCCTCGATGCCGCCGCGGCCCAGCCCCGCCTCGATGCCTTCGCAGCGTCCCGCCGGTCCCGGCGCGGGCCGTGGCGGCCCCGGCGGCGGCGCAGGCCGTCCCGGTGGTCCGGGCGGTGGCCGTGGTGGTCCCGGCGGTGGCGGTGGCGGTTTCCGTCCCGGTGGTGGCGGCGGCGCTGGTGGCGGTTTCCGTCCCGGTGGTGGCGGCGGCGCTGGTGGCGGTTACCGGGGTGGTCCCGGTGGCGGCACCGGTGGCCCGGTCGGCGCCGGCGCTCCGGGTCGTCCCGGTGGCGGCGGTCCCGGTGGCCGTGGCCGTGGCGGTGGCGCGGCGGGTGCCTTCGGGCGTCCCGGCGGCCGGCCGACGCGTGGCCGCAAGTCGAAGAAGCAGAGGCGTCAGGAGTTCGACAACCTGTCCGCTCCGCAGATGAGCTCCGGTGCTCCTCGCGGTAACGGCCAAGAAGTCCGGATGTCTCGCGGCTCGTCGCTCTCCGACTTCGCCGACAAGATCAACGCGAACCCGGGCTCGCTCGTCCAGGAGATGTTCAACCTGGGTGAGATGGTGACCGCCACGCAGTCGGTGTCCGACGACACCCTGCTGCTGCTCGGTGAGCACCTGGGCTTCACCGTGGTGATCGTCAGCCCCGAGGACGAGGACCGCGAGCTGCTCGCGCAGTTCGACATCGACCTCGACGCCGAGATCGCTGAGGACCGCCTGGTCACGCGGCCGCCGGTGGTGACCGTCATGGGTCACGTCGACCACGGTAAGACGAAGCTGCTCGACGCGATCCGCAAGACCAACGTGGTCGCCGGCGAGGCGGGTGGCATCACCCAGCACATCGGCGCCTACCAGGTCGTCGTCCCCCACCAGGGGGAGGACCGGGCGATCACCTTCATCGACACCCCGGGTCACGAGGCGTTCACCGCCATGCGTGCCCGTGGCGCCAAGGTCACCGACATCGTGATCCTGGTGGTCGCGGCCGACGACGGCGTCATGCCGCAGACGGTCGAGGCGCTCAACCACGCCAAGGCGGCCGACGTGCCGATCGTGGTCGCGGTGAACAAGGTCGACAAGCCGGACGCCAACCCGGACAAGGTCCGGCAGCAGCTGACCGACTACGGCCTGCTCGCCGAGGAGTACGGCGGCGACACCATGTTCGTCAACGTCGCGGCCAAGCCCGGCATCGGCATCGACGACCTCCTCGAGGCCGTCCTGCTGACCGCCGACGCGGCGCTCGAGCTGACCGCCCCGATCGACGGCCCCGCCCAGGGTGTCGCGGTCGAGGCGCACCTGGACAAGGGTCGCGGCGCCGTGGCCACCGTCCTGGTGCAGAAGGGCACGCTCCGGGCCGGCGACTCGATCGTGGCCGGTGGCGCGCACGGTCGCGTCCGGGCCATGCTCGACGAGCACGGCAACCAGGTGTCCGAGGCGCGTCCGGCGCGTCCGGTCCTGGTGCTGGGTCTGACCTCGGTGCCGAGCGCGGGCGACACGTTCCTCGCGGCTGAGGACGACCGCACGGTGCGGCAGATCGCCGAGCAGCGGCAGGCTCGCCGTCGTGCGGCGACCTTCGCCAACTCGAGCCGCCCGAAGACGCTCGACGAGATGATGCGCGACATCAAGGAGGGCGAGAAGGCTTCGCTCACCCTGGTCATCAAGGGCGACGGCTCCGGTTCGGTCGAGGCCCTCGAAGAGGCGCTGTTCAAGATCGAGATTCCGGACGAGATCCAGCTCAAGGTCATCCACCGCGGCGTCGGTGCGATCACCGAGAGCGACGTCAACCTGGCGTCGGCCTCGTCGGAGCAGACCGCCACGATCATCGGCTTCAATGTCCGGGCCTCGAACAAGGTCAAGGAGATGGCCGACCGCGCCGGCGTGGAGATCCGCTACTACAGCGTGATCTACCAGGCCATCGAGGAGATCGAGGCGGCTCTCAAGGGCCTGCTCAAGCCGGAGTACGAGGAGGTCGAGCTGGGCACCGCGGAGATCCGCGAGGTCTTCCGCTCGTCCAAGATCGGTCTCATCGCCGGTTGTGTGGTGCGGTCGGGTCTCATCCGCCGCAACGCGAAGGCTCGCATCATCCGCGAGGGCACGGTCGTGGCGGACAACGTCTCGATCAGCTCGCTCAAGCGGTTCAAGGACGACGCCACCGAGGTCCGCGAGGGCTTCGAGTGTGGTCTGACGCTCCAGGGTTACGGCTCGCCGCAGGTCGGCGACGTCATCGAGACCTGGGAGATGCGCGAGAAGCCGCGGGCGTAAGCTTCGCGATTTCCAGCGGCCCCGGTGCTACGGCACCGGGGCCGCTGCCTCGTTCCGCGCCTGGCTTCCGGCGCCGCTCAGCCGTCCGGAAGTCACACGCTCCCGGCCGCTCAGCCGTCCGGAAGTCACACGCTCCCGGGTCACCCCGCTCGCCGGTGGACACTGCCGGTGCTGGGAGGATGGCGGCATGTCCCGCTACGCCATGCTGCTCGCGCCCTCCGCCAACCGCGTCTACGCCGACCAGGCGTCCCGCATCGCCCAGGCGGAGCTGGCCGCGTTCGGGCCGGTGCTGTCGTCGGGGCTGGCCGACGTCGAGGTGACCGTCCTCGGCGGGGTGGAGTACCTGACGTTCGAAGGCTCGCTCAGCGAGCGCGACATCGCGTACCTCTCGAATCTGTCCGCCGCCTATGCGCTCTTCGAGCGGGCCGGCGAGGAGCTGCTGCGCCCGCTGACGCTCAGCCCGCTCGCGGTCTACGACAGTGACCTGATCACCATCCCGAAGTACGCCGGCAAGACCAACGAGCAGTTCACCAAGCTGGTGCTGAACCTCACGGTGCTCGCCTCCGCGTCCGCCGGCCGGATGCTCGACGGGGATCTCACCGTCCTGGACCCGCTCTGCGGCCGGGGCACCACACTCAACCAGGCGCTGATGTACGGCTACGACGCCATCGGTGTGGAGATCGACGGCACCGACCTCGAGGCGTACAAGCTGTTCCTCCAGACCTGGCTCAAGATCAAGCGTCTGAAGCACACGTCCGAGATGGTGCCGATGCGCGCCAACGGCAAGCGGACCCGTCGCCTGGAGGTGCGACTCGCCCCCACCAAGGACGACTTCAAAGCGGGCGCGCAGACCCTGGCCGTGATCCAGGGTGACACCACCGATCTGGACGGGCTGCTCGGCCGGAACCTCGCCGACGTGCTGGTCGCCGACCTGCCCTACGGTGTCGCGCACGGCAGCCACGACGGTGAGGGCAGGATCACCCGGAGCCCGCTCGACCTGCTGGAGCGGGCCGCTCCCGAGTGGCTGCCGCGGCTGCGCCCGGGTGGCGCGATCGGCCTGTCCTGGAACACCAAGGTGGCCGGGCGTGAGCAGGCCGAGGACATCCTGCTGGCCAACGGGCTGGAGCTGGTCGAGCACCTGCCGCTGTCGCACCGGGTGGACCAGGGCATCGAACGCGATGTGCTGGTGGCGCGTAAATCCGGCTGACCGCGGGGGCGCGGCGGGCGTACCCTGCTCGCTGATGTATACCGAGACCGCAGTCTTCGACCTGCTCCTGCCCGGTGACTCGCAGTCGCTGAAGCAGAAGCGTTCCTACGTCCGCCCGATCATCGCGATGCTGAAGAAGTACGAGGTCAGCGTCGCCGAGGTGGGTTTCCACGACCTGCATGGCCGCGCTCTGATCGGGGTAGCCGTGGTGGCGGGAGAGCCCGCTCAGGCCCGTGCGGTCGTCGACACCTGTGAGAACCAGGTGGCCGGCCGTCCCGAGATCGAGCTGCTCTCCGTCAAGCGTCGGCTGTACGGCGACGACGATTAGGCGGTAGGTACGCTTCAGCAGTTAAGGGCGGGAGCGGTACGACCCGCGGGATACACAGTCGGAGGTGGGCGATATGTCTGACCCAGCCAAGACGCGCCGGCACGCGGAGCGCATCAAGGAGCTGGTGGCCCGGCTGGTGCGGGAGATCAAGGATCCCCGCCTCGGCATGGTGACGATCACGGACGCCCGGATCACCGGAGACCTGCGCGAGGCCACGGTCTTCTACACCGTTCTCGGGGACACCGCCGAGCAGGCCTCGACCGCCGCGGCCCTGGAGAGCGCCAAGGGGATGCTGCGCAGCCGTGTCGGGCACGCCCTGGGCCTGCGGCACTCGCCGAGCCTGACGTTCGTGCTCGACAACGTGCAGACCCACGTCAAGGAGATCGACGACCTGCTCGCGCAGGCGCGGCACAAGGACCAGGAGGTCCAGCGTCTTGCGGCCGGCGCGAAGTACGCCGGGGACCCCGACCCGTACAAGGTCGAGGAAGACGACGAGGACGAGGCCGAGACGGTCGGAGCCCGCGAGGACAACGGGTGACCCTGTCCGGCCCGACCGCCGAGCATTGGGCGGCCGCGGTCGAGGCGGTCCGCTCGACCGGGGCCGACGACGAGATCCAGCTCATCTGCCACGTGAACCCGGACGGGGACGCGCTCGGCAGCATGCTGGGGTTCGGGCTCGGGCTGCGGCGTCTGGGGTTCACCAGGGTTCGGGCGACGTTCCCCGGCGACTTCGTGGTGCCGGAGCCGTACCGTCTTCTTCCCGGTTCTGATCTGCTGGAGCCGGAGGCGTTCAGCGAACCGCGCCTGGTGATCGTCTTCGACGTGGCGAGCGAGTCGCGCCTCGGCGCGCTCGCGAGCCGCGTCGCGGCCGCCCCGGCCAGCGTGGTGCTCGACCACCACGCGTCGAACACCGGGTTCGGCGGTGTCCGGCTCGTCGACCCGCACGCGGCGGCGACGTCGGTGGTCGCCGAAGGGCTGCTCAGCCGCCTGAAGGTGCCGCTGGACGCGGAGATCGCCGAGTGCTTCTACGTCGCTCTGGCGACCGACACCGGGTCGTTCAAGTTCGACATGACCACGGTATCGGTTCATGAGCTGGCGGCGCGGCTGATCGCCACCGGGATCCGGCCGGGGGAGATCTCCCGGCGGATCTTCGACAGCCGGCCGTTCGGGGCGATGAAGCTGACCGGTGAGGTGATCGGGCGGGCGGTGCTGGACGAGTCGGCAGCCGGCGGGCGCGGCATGGTCTGGACCTACGCCACCCTCGCCGACCTGGAACGACACGGGCAGCCGCCGTACGTCCTGGACAGCCTCATCGACCCGGTGCGCTCGGTGGCCGAGGCGGACGTGTCGGTGGTGGTGAAGCAGGTCGCCACCGGCGAATGGTCGGTGTCCCTGCGCAGCAAGGGCGCGGTCGACGTGAGCGGCGTCGCGGTGGCCCAGGGTGGCGGCGGGCATCGGCTGGCCGCCGGATTCACCGGGTACGGAGAAGCCGCCGACGTGGTGGCCACGGTGCGTCGCCTTCTTGACGAACACTTGAACTGATCGATGTCCGCCCTGCTGAGCGGGGGTCCCCTGAACGGGTGGCCCCCGCTTTTCACGTCCCGGATCGCGGGAACCAGCCCTGCGAACCGGTGACTGAACGTTAGTTTGGGCCTGAACGGTTGTTTGGTCTCGTGCGGCCGCCACCGACACGCCAGCCGCGAGACCTCGAGCCACCCGGGCCCACCGGCCCGGTCGAGTCACCCGCGCCACAAGCCCCGGCGATCCCGGGCCGGCCGGTGACTCCCGCTCGACCGTCGGGCGCCCCGTGCCACGGTGCGCCCGCACCCGCATCCGCACCGTCGCTGCGGCATGCCCCCATCTGTTGGAAGGAAGCCCTCTCATGGCTGCCAAGCCCGAGCCGAAGCCCGCCGACGACGCCGCCGAGCAGGCCCGCCGTGCCCTCCAGACATCCATGGACACGCGGCAGTAATCGTGTTCTAAGGGGCCACTGTAAGTAAGAGGGATCATTGTGGCCCTTACCCGTAGGCGGGCATCATGGGAAACCATGAGCCCGCCTGCCGCGCAGCCGACCGCGACCGCCCGCCGGATCGCCGGTCTGGCACTACCTGCGCTCGTGGTGCTCGCCGCCGAGCCGCTCTACGTCCTGGTCGATACCGCCGTGGTCGGTCATCTCGGTTCGGTTCCGCTCGCCGCCGTCGCCGTCGGCGGGACCGTGATGTCGTTCGCCGTCTGGTTCGGCACCCTCATGGCGTACGGAAGCACCGGCCGCGCCGCCCGCCGCTTCGGCGCCGGGGACCGGGCCGCCGCCGTCGCCGAAGGAGTCCAGGCGTCCTGGCTCGCCCTCACCGCCGGGGTCGTCCTCGCGGTGCTCGGCGTCACCTTCGCCGGTCCGCTCGCCGGCCTGCTGGCCGGTGACCCACGCACCGCCGAGGCCGCCGCCGGATGGCTCCGGATCGCCGCGCTGGGCGCGCCCGGCCTGCTGCTCGCCGCCGCCGGGAACGGCTGGATGCGCGGCGTCCAGGACACCCGCCGCCCCCTCTGGATCGTGCTCGGCGCCAACGTGCTCTCCGCCATCCTCTGCCCGGTGCTGGTCTATCCCGCCGGCCTCGGCCTGACCGGCTCCGCCATCGCCAACGTCACCGCCCAGACCGTCGGCGGCGCCCTCTTCCTGCTCGCCCTGATCCGCGAGACCCGGGCCCTGCGGCCCGTCCCGCCGATCATCGTCCAGCAGCTGGTGCTCGGCCGTGACCTGCTGATCCGCGGCGCCGCCTTCCAGGCCTGCTTCCTCTCCGCGACCGCCGTCGCGTCCCGGTTCGGCATCGCCGCCGTCGGCGCCCACCAGATCGCCCTGCAACTCTGGTTCTTCGCCGCCCTGGCCCTCGACGCCGTCGCGATCGCCGCGCAGTCCATGGTCGGCGCCGCCCTCGGCGCCAGCAACACCGCCGAAGCCCGCGACGTGGCCCGCCGTGTCACCGTGGCCGGCGGCATCGCGGCAGTGCTCTTCGCCGCCCTGGCCGCCGCCGGCTCCTCGGTCGTCCCCGGCTGGTTCACCCCCGACGAGTCGGTGCACGCCCAGGCCGCCGTCATCTGGCCGTGGTTCGTCTGCCTGCTCCCGTTCGCCGGCGTCGTCTACGCCCTGGACGGGGTGCTGATCGGCGCCGGTGACGTCGCCTTCCTCCGTACCCTGACGATCCTGTCGGCGCTGCTCTGCTTCCTGCCGGTGATCTGGCTCTCGTACGCCTTCGACTGGGGCCTCGCCGGCATCTGGGCCGGTCTGGGGCTGTTCACCGTCGCCCGTTTCGCCGGCCTGACCTGGCGCTGGCGCTCACCCCACTGGCTGATCCCCGGCGCGACCCGCTGACCCCGCCACTCGCTGACCCCGCCACTCTCACCTCCGGCTCCGAACTCCGGCCTTTCCGGAGGCCGGCCGCGGGGCGGTTACGGGAAAGCCGGGCGGCCACGGGAAAACCGGGGCGATGGGAAGGCCGGGCGGGGATGGGCCGGGCGGTGAGGGGAGGCGTACACGGGTGGAAATAGGGTGGGTGGGTGAACACGGACGGACTGATCGTGGTGGACAAACCGGCGGGGATGACGTCGCACGACGTCGTCGCCCGGATTCGGCGGCTGGCGAAGACCCGGCGAGTCGGGCACGGGGGCACGCTGGACCCGATGGCCACCGGTGTCCTGATCATCGGCGTCAACCGGGCGACCCGCCTGCTGACCTATGTGATCGGTTCGGAGAAGAGCTACACCGCGACGATCCGTCTCGGCCAGTCCACGATCACCGACGACGCCGAGGGTGAGGTGACCGCGACCACTCCGGCGGGCGCGGTGACCGACGAGGCGATCCGTTCCGGTCTGGCCGCCCGGACCGGCGAGATCGATCAGGTCCCCAGCGCGGTCAGCGCCATCAAGATCAATGGCGAGCGCGCCTACAAGCGGGTCCGCGAGGGCGAGACCGTCGAGATCCCCGCCCGCCGGGTGACCGTGCACCGTCTCGACGTCCTGGACATCCGCCGCCCGGAGAACCCGGACGTGATCGACGTGGACATCGACGTCACCTGCTCCTCGGGAACCTACATCCGCGCCATCGCCCGCGACCTCGGCACGACCCTCGGCGTCGGCGGCCACCTGACCGCGCTCCGCCGTACCGCCGTGGGAACCATGACCCTCGACACCGCCGCCACCCTCGCCGACCTGGAGGAACGCGCCCCCGACGTGATCGGCCTCCCGCTCTCCGAAGCCGCCCGCCGATCGTTCCCCCAGCGCACCGCCACCGACGACGAGACCCGCATCCTCCGTCACGGCGGTCCCCTCGCCCCCGCCGGAATCGACGGCCCCTACGCCGTCTTCGACCCCTCCGGCGAGGTCCTGGCCATCGTCAGCGAACGTGCCGGCCGCGCCCGCGCCGAAATCGTCCTCTCGCCCGCCTGACCCGCCCGGCCGTCGGTTCCCTTCGGCTCACGGTCACCCCGGATCCGCGAGGCGTGCGGGCGCGACGTCGCTGCCGCGCCTCCCGGATTCCGGTCCTTCCCCACCCCGATGTCGTACGCACGTCGCCGCCCCCGCCCAGCACAACCGTTCCGCCGTCTCCGCGCGAGGTGGTCCCGGGTCGAGGCCGCGACGCGGCCACCGGGCTGAATGCGGTGGTTCCGGCCCTATCGAACGTACGGCCATGCGGACCACTCACGGTGATCCCGGACAGAGACCACAGCACACCGATCGTGTCCGGCCCGGACTGCCCGCGCAGCGTCGGATCTTGCCCGGCCGGCCCTCACCGCTGTCTCCCGCGTCTTGAGACAGCGGTGCGAACCGGCCGCGGTTTTCTGGCTGGTCGCACCGCTGTCTCGGCGACTCCGAGACAGCAGTGACCCTGCTGGCTGATTCGCCGCCCCTCTTGTCGATCGTGGAGATTGCGCTGTCCGCCCCAC
>NZ_BOMZ01000108.1 GCF_016862455.1 Actinoplanes utahensis | reverse complement strand
GCTGGTCGTCACTGCTGTCTCGCCCGCCCCGAGACAGCAGTGACGACCAGCCGGAAGTAACCCCGCTGGCCGGCGGACAGTTCCGGGCCGGACGGGACGTGACATCCCCTGTACCGACACTCCCCCGACTGCGGGCACGAAGAAGCCCGGAGGGGCGGCTCCGGGCTTCTTCGTGGTGCGCACGTAAGGGCGGTGCGCGGGTGAAGCGGACAAGCGGGTCAGCCCTCGCTCAGGCCACGCTCGCTGCCCTTCTTGAGCTTGCGGGTGTCACGCAGTTCGAGGAAGGGCTCGTCGTCGGCGGGGTGGCCGGCCGCGATCGCCCGGCCGCGCTCGAGTTCCGCGTCGAGTTCCGCGCCGAGCAGGATCGCCATGTTGGAGATCCAGAGCCAGACGAGGAAGGCGATGACACCACCGAGCGTGCCGTACGTCGCGTTGTAGTTGGCGAAGTTGGCCAGGTACAGCGCGAACGCCGCGGAGGCCGCCACCCACAGCACGACCGCGAAGATGCCGCCCGGGCTGACCCAGCGGAAACCGCCGGTCTTCGCGTTCGGCGAGGCCCAGTACAGGACCGCGAACATCAGGCTGATCAGCATGACCAGCACCGGCCACTTGACGATGTTCCAGGTGGTGACGAAGACGCCGCTGAGGCCGATCTTCTCCCCGACGACCTGGGACAGTTCACCGGTGAAGATGACGATGGCCGCGGAGGCGATCAGCATGACGCCGACGAGAGCGGTGACGCCGACCCGGATCGGCAGGGTCTTCCAGATGGGCCGGCCTTCCGGCACGTCGTAGATCGAGTTGGACGCGCGCATGAACGCCGCGATGTAGCCGGACGCGGACCAGAACGCCACCACCAGACCGATGATCGCCGCCAGTCCGGCCTTGCCGGTGCCCTGGACCTGACCCAGCACCAGCTCGACGAACTCCTGGAGTTTCGCGCTGGGCGCGATCTCGCTGACCGCGTCCCGCACGGTCTGCTGACCGTCGTTGCCGATCATGCCGAGCAGCGACACGATCACCAGGACACCCGGGAAGATCGACAGGATGCCGTAGTAGGTGAGCGCGGCCGCCCAGTCCGAGATGTTGTCGTCGGAGAACTGTTTGAACGTGCGTTTCAGGGCGGCGAGGATGCCTTTGCCCTTGAGCTGGGTGGGACTGTCCGGCCCGGCGTCCGGCCCCGGCGCGGAGAGATCCACGTCGCGGTCCTCTCCGGTCCGCGCCGTGGCCGCCGCGGCCACGTCGTAGTCGGTGTTTCCCTGACGGCGCGCCTCGGCTGCCTCCCGGTCGTCCGGACCGGCGGCGTGTGACGACGTCTCGTCAGCCTTGTGGAAAAGTTTCATGGTGGGGTTCCCTCCGGTCCGAAGCGATGGCTCCCGGCCGGTCCACACGTCGTGTCCCCACCACGACGTGCGCAGACGGCCTACACGTCAGTTGCCCTCCGTCACGCTTTCCCTAACCTTCCGTCCCGTCCGCGACCCTTCGGGGCCATGTCAGCGGCACAGCAGCCGCTCCATCCGGCGGCCGGCGACGGCCAGGCCCCCGGCGGTCAGCGCCAGCAGGTAGAGCACGTCGAGCAGCTGGACAGGGCCGACCGTGCCGAGGCTGATGCCGCGGATCAGATCGACCGCGCGGTACAGCGGGGTGATCTCGACCAGCCAGCGGAGCGCAGCCGGATAGGTGGTGGCCGGGACGAAGGTGCCGGAGAACAGGAACAGCGCGAACTGGCCGGCGCCGATCATGTCGAAGTCCTGCCAGCTGCGGATCAGTGTCGCGATGGCCATGCCGAGCGCGCCGAACGCGAAGCCGACCAGGACCGTCGCCGGGAAGGCGGCGAGCGCCCGCAGCGGGCTGGTCAGATCCATCGCGACCATGATCGCCAGGAAGACGGCCGAGTAGAGGCTGCCCCGCAGCATCGCCCAGCCCAGCTCACCCAGCGCGATCTCGATCGGCCGGACGGGGGTGGCGAGCATGCCCTCGTACAGCCGCATGAACTTCATCTTCCCGAAGAAGTTGAAGGTGGTCTCGACGATCGCCCCGCTCATCGCCGACGCCGCGAGCATCGCCGGGGCCACGAACTCGGCGTACCCGATGGTCTGGCCGCCGGGCAGCGGGATCTCCCCGACCAGCGAGCCCACCCCGATGCCGATGGAGAACAGGTAGAACACCGGGTCGAGCAGGCCGCCGAGCATCACCAGCCAGTACGCCGGTTTGAGCGCCGACACGTTACGCCCGGCCACCGCGGCCGAACGGCGCCCGGCGCCACTGAGGCCCGCCAGCCGGGGCAGCATCACGGTCAGCACGTCGCCACACCTCCGGTCATCTCAGAACACCAGCCGCCGCCGGTAACGCCACACCGCCAGGAACCAGCCGGCCACGCCCCAGAGCAGCAGGTAGAGCACGTGCCACACGGCTCCGGGACCGGGGTCGAGGCCCAGGACGGCGGTCCGGCACAGGTCCACCCCGTGCCAGAGCGGCAGCACATGGGCGATCCAGCGCAGCGCCCCGGGCAGCGACTCGATCGGGAAGAACACCCCGGAGAACAGCGACATCGGCAGCACCACGAAACGGAACAGCACGGCCAGGAACATGTCGCTGGTCACCGACGCGGTGTAGGCCGCGGCCGGCGCCGCGGTGGCGAACCCGAGCAGCGCCGCGATCGGCAGGACGGCCACCGCCCCGGGCGACCGGATCGCCCCGAACAGCAGCGCCACCAGCAGGAACGAGGCGACGCTGAGCAGCACCCGGAACAGCATGAAGGCCAGGTGCCCGCCGAGGATGTCACCGGCCCGCAGCGGCGCGGCGGCCTGCGCGAAATAGCTCTTCACCCACGCGAAGCCGCTCATCACCGGCCAGGTCGCCTCGCCGACGGCGGTCTGCACGGCGGTGGTGGCGATCAGGCCGGGGACCATCCACTCCAGATAGGAGAAGCCCTGCACGTCACCGGTCACGAACGCGCCGACGCCGAGGCCGAACCCGAGCATGGTGAGCAGCGGCAGCACCACCGAGGACAGCACGGTGGCCCGCCAGGTGCGGCGGTAGTTGACCAGGTGGTACTCGAAGACGTAGGTCGCGGCGGTCATCTCAGTCCACCAGGGTGCGGCCGGTGAGGCGCAGGAACACGTCCTCCAGGCTGCTGCGGCGGGCCAGCGAGCCCACCGGGGTCAGCGAGCGCCGGTGCACCTCGGCCAGCGCGTCGTCGCCGTCGGCCACATAGAGCAGGATCCGGTCGGGCAGCACCTCGATCCGCTCGCCGATGCCCTTCAGCTCGTCCGCATAGGCGCCCTGGTCCTCGGTGGGGAACCGCAGCTCGACCACCTCACGGGTGGAGTGGGCCGCGATCAGCTCGCGCGGGGAGCCCTCGGCCACGATGCGGCCGCCGTCCATCACCACGAGCCGGTCGCACAGCTGCTCGGCCTCATCCATGTAGTGCGTGGTCAGCACCAGCGTGACGCCCTGCTGCTTCAGCCGGAACAGCCGCTCCCACACCAGATGCCGGGCCTGGGGGTCGAGACCGGTGGTCGGCTCGTCGAGCAGCACCAGGTCGGGCTCGTTGATCAGCGCCCGGGCGATGGTGAGCCGCCGTTTCATCCCGCCGGACAGCGGGTCGACCCGGCTGCCGGCCCGCTCCCCCAGCTGCACGAAGTCGAGCAGCTCGGTGGCCCGGGCCCGGGCCACCTTGCGCGGGATGCCGAAGAACCGGGCATAGGTCGTCAGGTTCTCGCGCACGGTCAGCTCGGGATCGAGGTTGTCCAGCTGTGGGCAGACGCCGAGCCGGGCCCGGATCGCCGGGCCGTCCCGCCGCGGGTCCATGCCGAGGATGCGCAGCACGCCGTCGCTGGGTGGGGAGACGCAGCCGATCATGCGCATGGTGGAGCTCTTGCCCGCGCCGTTGGGCCCGAGGAACCCGAACGCCTCGCCGGGCCGCACGTCGACGTCGATGCCGTCGACCGCGGTGAACCCGTCGAACCGTTTGACCAGACCGCGCGCGTGGATGAGGGAGTTCACCCTCGCGACCCTACGGAGGGGGTACGACAGAATCCCGCGCCGCGCCCACCAGTTCCCCGGTCGCCAGGACCACCGGCTCGCTGTCCACCGGGGTGCCGGAGTCGTACCGGACCGCCCAGCTGAGCCCGTCGCGCCCGGCCACCCGGCGGCCGACCACCCGGACCGCGCCCTCGGGGAGCGGGTGGTGCGCGGTGTACGCCACCGACCGGGTCACCCGGGCCCGCACCTGGTCCGGCAGCTCCGCCGGCTCCAGCAGGAGGAACGACACCACCGGCGCGTCCACCAGCACGGTGTACCCGTCCCGCTCCTCGGCGACCTCGGCCGGCGTGATCCGCAGCTCCCGCCCGGACCAGGCCGCCTTGTGCACCTCGTGCCAGCCCAGCCGGCCGGCGACGCCGGGCAGCCAGAGCCCGTGGTTGGTGGCGACCACCACGTCCGCCGAGTCGGCGACCGGGCACCACGCCAGGACGCGTTCGCCGTCGGCCAGCGGGGGCCGGGACGCGGCCGGCAGCCGGGGACGCCGCCGGAGGAACTCGAACATCGTCAAGGGCCACCTCATCCGTGCGCCGAGTCGTAGGAGAACGCCGCCTGCCGGAGCGCCTTCGCATGTTGTTCCAGGGGGAACAGCTCGCCCGCCAGCGCGAAGTACTCGTCCCGGTTCTTGACCGGGTTCATCCTCTGGATCTTGGACTTGATGTCTTGGATCCGGGCCATCACCCGGGGCAGCTGGAGCCGGGCCACCTGCTGCGAGACATAGGAGGGGTCGGCCTCGCGGTCGGCCCGCAACGGCTCCACGGACAGCTCGCCCACCATGGCCTTGGCGCCCAGATCCTCGGCCGCGTCCCGGACCGCCTCGATCCAGTTGGCGCCGCTGATCGCCGCGGCGGTCCCGCCGACGGCCGCGATCGCGACCCGGATCGAACGCAGGATCTCGTCGCCGAAGTCCTCCGGAGCAAGCGTGTCGAACATCGACCCGGCCAGGCCCGGGCACTGCAGAGCGAGTTTCAGGGCCTCCCGCTCGGCCAGGCGCTGGGTGCTGTGCACCGAGCCGGAGCTCCTCTCGGCGCGCGCCTCGTTGCCGGCCTGGGCGGCGCGGACGGCCCGCTGGACGGGCTCCAGGTCCATGCCGAGGTCGCCGGCGAGCTTCCGGGCGTACTCCGGGCGCTTCTCCCGGTCCTTGATCTTGGCGACCAGAGGCGCGGCACGCCGCATCGCCTCCACCCGGCCCTCCACCGTGTCCAGGTCGAAGCGGGCGATGGTCTGGCGCAGGGCGAAGTCGACGAGCGGCTCCCGGCCCGCGATCATGTCGCGGACCGCCAGATCGCCGCGGGCCAGCCGCAGCTCACAGGGATCCATGTTGTCCGGCGAGACCGCGATGAAGGTACGCCCGACGAAGCGCTGATCCTCCTCGAACGCCCGCAGCGCCGCCTTCTGCCCGGCCGCGTCCCCGTCGAAGGTGTAGATGATCTCGCCGGTGAAGCTGTCGCTGTCCATCAGCAGCCGCCGCAGCACCTGGATGTGATCCACCCCGAACGCCGTGCCGCAGGTCGCCACCGCGGTCGGCTCGCCCGCCTCGTGACAGGCCATCACGTCGGTGTACCCCTCGACGATCACCGCCCGGCCACGCTTGGCGATCTCCCGTTTCGCGTGGTCAAGCCCGTACAGCACGTGCGATTTCTTGTAGATCGGCGTCTCGGGGGTGTTCAGGTACTTCGGGCCGTCGTCGTCGTCGAACAGCTTCCGCGCGCCGAACCCGATCACGTCGCCGGTCACGTCCTTGATCGGCCAGAGCAGCCGCCGCCGGAACCGGTCGATCAGCGAGCCGGACCGGGCCTGCTTGCACAACCCGGCCGTGATCAGCTCCTCGGCGGTGAAACCCTTGAGCCGCAGGTGCTTGCCGAGCGCGTCCCAGGTGTCCGGGGCGAAGCCACAGCCGTACCGCTCCGCCGCGTCCCGCCCGAACCCCCGCTCGGCCAGGAACTCCCGCGCCTTGCGCGCTCCCGGCGAGCCGAGCTGGTCACGGTAGAACGCGACAGCGGCGGCGTGTGCGGCGATCAGCCGCTGTTTCTGTCCGATCTGCGGCCGCGGCGTGGAGGGCCCGGTGTCGGTGTCGTAGCGCAGCTGGATGCCGGCCTTGCCGGCGAGCCGCTCCACCGACTCGATGAACGACAGATGCTCCGCGTCCATCAGGAACTTGATCGCGTCCCCGCCCTGCCCGCACCCGTGACAGAAATACACGTTACGGGCCGGCGAGACGTTGAAGGAGGGCGTCTTCTCGTCGTGGAAGGGGCACAGCCCCTTCATGTTGCCGCCGCCGGCCGACCGGAGCGTCACCGTATCGCTGATCACGTCGATGATCGAGGTCCGGTCGCGGACCAGTGCGATGTCCTCGTCCTTGACCCTGCCCGCCACGGCATACATCCTGCCTCGCGCGATCGGCCGTCCGCCAGCAGGGTCGGCCGCGCCTCAGCCGCGTGTCCCGACGACCGCCCGATGCCAGGCCACGGCGGCGTGGTCGGTCAGCGAGGCGACCTGGTCGATCACCACCCGCAGGCGTGCCGCGTCGTCCTCGGCGGCCGCATGCAACGGGCGGAAGAGCGGATCCAACCTCTCCGGGGTACGGGTGAGCGCCTGAACCAATTCGGTCAGGATCGTCCGCTGCTGCTCGTACCAGTCCTCGGCCGCCCTGGACCGCATGACGTACCGGTAGGCCATGCCCTTGAGCAGCGCACACTGGTTCCGGACGGCGCGCGGGACGATCAGGTCGGCGTCGTACCGGCGCAGCGGTCCGGTGCCGTGATGCCCCTGGGTGGCGCCGACCGCGGACGCGACGAACCGGCCGGTCAGCACACTCGTCATCCGTTTGAGGGCGGTCAGGGCGGTGTACCCGCCGTCGTAATCGGCGACCGCCGCCACGGCCGGGTCGGCGAGCAGCTGATCGAGGGCGCCGCCCAGTTCGTCACAGGTCTCGCCGGAGTAGGTGGCGGCGACGTCGACGCAGAGCGCGGCCCGCTCGTCCGGATCGGCCAGCAGCGTACGCAGATCGATGTAGCCGCCGTGCACGCCGTCCTCGACGTCGTGCACCGAGTAGGCGACGTCGTCGGCCCAGTCCATCACCTGCGCCTCCAGGCAGCGGCGCTCGTCGTCACGCCCGTCCCGCAGCCACTCGAAGACCGGCCGGTCGTCGGCGTAGACGCCGAACTTGCGGTAGCCGGGCTTGCGGAACCACGGGTACTTGGAGCAGGCGTCGAGGGTGGCCCGGGTCAGGTTGAGACCGGCGCCGGGAACCTTCGCCTCCAGCCGGGTGATCACCCGCAGGGTCTGCGCGTTGCCCTCGAAACCGCCACACGGTCCGGCCACGGCGTCCAGCGCGGCCTCCCCGTTGTGCCCGAACGGCGGGTGGCCGAGGTCGTGGGCCAGCCCCGCGACGTCCACCACGTCGGGATCGCAGCCGAGGCGGGCGCCCATCTCCCGGGAGATCTGCGCGACCTCGAGCGAGTGGGTGAGCCGGGTCCGCAGGAAGTCGTCCGACCCGGCGGTGTGCACCTGGGTCTTGGCGGCGAGCCGGCGGAACGCGGCCGAGTGCAGCACCCGGGCCCGGTCCCGCTGGTACGGGGTACGCCCGTACCCACTGTCCTTGGCGGGCTCGGCCGCCCACCTCCGGCCCTCGGCGGCGATCATGATCCCCATGAGCTGAACTAACGCGCGCTCAGCACGCAGAACTCGTTGCCCTCGGGGTCGGCGAGGACGATCCAGGGCACGTCGTCGGTCTGGCCGATGTCGACGTGGCGGGCGCCCATGCCGACCAGGCGCTCCACCTCGGCCTGCTGGTCGTCCGGGCGCAGGTCGATGTGCAGCCGGTTCTTCCCCCGCTTGACGTCGTTGTTGACGCCGAACAGCAGGCCGGGCAGCTCGTCGGGGGTACGCCGGATCTCCACCTCGTCGGCGGACTCGTCGACGATCACGTAGCCCAGCGCCTCGGCCCACCACCGGCCCAGCCGGGCCGGGTCCTGCGCGTCCACCACGACCTGCTCCCAGCGACTGGGCACGAGTCCTCCCGAAATAGACATATGGCGATCATGTTACGCGATCCGGCCGGGTGAACCGGACAGAACAGCGCACCGGCCGTGCGACGACGGCCCTCGATGGGGGGTTCAGGATGACGAACCGTGATTCCAGGTTCATCGGCGACCGCATCGATGCGGCGCCTGCTCACCGAACTGGGCGAGTCGGGACGTACCGGCGCGCTGCACGTCGGCGGCACCCCGGGCGGGGTGCTCTACCTGATCGCCGGACGCATCGCCTACGCCGAGTCACCCGCCTGCGAAGGCATCGGCGAACGTCTGGTCGGCTCCGGGCGGCTTACCCCGCAGACCTGGCGGGCGGCCTATCAGGAGGGCCGTGGCAGCCACCGGGTCGGCCGGGCGCTGATGCGGGACGGCTGGCTCGGCCAGAACGAGCTGGCGCTGCGGGTGGTGGCGGTGATCGCCGACGCCACCCACGTGCTGCTGCAGCAGGCCGACGCGCCGGCCCGGTTCGTGCCGGGCGAGCGGCACTGGCTGGGCGAGGTGGCCGGCGTGGACCTGGGCGCGCTGGGCCATTACACGGCGGCACGGCTGCGGGCGGTGCCACACCCCCGGCGCGCCGGGGCCCGAGTCGCCGCGACGGGACCATGACGCACAACGGGTGCGACCCGTCAGCTGCCGGTAACCGGAGGATGGCCCACGGTGGCGGACGGGAAGCGCCCGACCGCCGACCGTAGCGCTGAGGAGTGAAGTGCCCGGCGTCGACCACTGCCTACAGGAGGCGATGACGATCCCCGGCGCCGTCGGGGCCAGCATCGTCGACTACACCACCGGTTTTCCGGTCGCGACGACCGGAGCCGCCCCGAACTCCGACCACGAGGCCGCGGCCGCCGGCACGGCCGAGGTGGTCCAGGCCGCGAACAGCCGCTCGCTGTTCGTCTCCGCGGTTCCGCACGACCTGCTCGAAGACCTGATCATCACCACCGCCGGGGGCTATCACCTTCTGCGGATGGTCCAGACCGAGTTCGACAGCCGCCTGGTGCTCTACGTGTGGCTGGACCGGGTCCGCGGCAACCTCGCCGTGGCCCGCCGCCAGATGCAGCGCCTGGCCGACGACCTGGTCGCGCGATGAGCACCCGCACCGGCCGCACCCGTTCCACTGACCATGCTCGACGCACTGACCACGAAGGAGCGTTCGGTGGGCCCGACCAGGACGTTGGCGCCCGGAGACCTGCTCGCGCGGGTCGCCGGGGCGCGGCAGACCGGAGCGCTGGTGGTCAAGGGCCATCCAGGCGGCGCGGTCTACGTCCTCGAGGGCCGGGTGCTGTACGCCGAGTCGCCGGCCGCGCCGGGGGTGGGCGAGCTGCTCACCTCGTCGGGGCGGCTCGCCGGGCGGACCTGGCAGAGCGCGCTCGATCTGGGCACCTCGACCGCCCGGGTGGGCCGGCTGCTGGTCGAGCAGGGCCATCTCACCCAGGGCGAGCTGGAGTTGTGCGTGCTCGGGGCGACCTACGACGCGGCCTACTTCGTGCTCTCCGACGATGCGGCGCCGGCCGAGTTCCTGGCCGGCGCGATGCACTGGCTGGGGCCGGTGGTGCACATCGACGCGGCGGCGGTGGAGCGCGAGGTGCGCCGCCGGATCCAGCTGCTCGACGAGATCTTCCCGAACCCGCGGATCGACGTGGCGCCGGTCATCCCGGTGACCCGGCCGCCCCGCGAACGGGTCACCGTCACCGCGCCGCAGTGGGAGGTGCTGGTTCACGCGGACGGCCAGCGCACCCCCGCCGACCTGGCGCAACTGCTCGGGCGGGCGGGGTACGCGATCATTGCGGAACTGCGCCGGATGGCCGCGGCGGGGCTGATCGAGCCGCCCGAGACGAAGGCTCCGGAGGGTCCGGAGTTCGTCCGGCTCCCGCATCCACGGGGGGCGTCGGTTCCGGTGAGCCGGTCCGCGCCGGCCGGTTCCGTACCGGCGAGTCCCGCGTCGGCGAGTCCCGTACCGGCGGATTCCGCGCCGGCGAGTCCCGTACCGGTGATCTCCGGTCCGGAACCGGCGGCCCGCAACCCGCCGCCCGTCGGCGACCCACCGCCCGCCCCGCCACCGCCCGGCGACGGCAATGCCGGGATGAACCGGCCACCGCGGCTGGCCCGCCGAAAACCCGGCGCGAAGCTGCCCAAGGAGTTCGCGGGCGAGAGCCCGCCGGCGCATCAGGGCGCCGATGAGGTTCTACTCAAGCGCATACGCACCGCATTGAGGGCACTGCGGTGACCCGCGCGCCACCGACCAGCCGAAGGAGCGAGAAGAAGTGACGGTGGATCCGGCGGTACTCGACGAGCTCGCTCGCCTGCGCAGCAGAGTGCCGGAGCTGGCCGGCAGCGTGCTGGCCACCGCCGACGGGCTGGTCGTGGCGCACGACTCGCACGGCATCGAGCCGGACACCCTGGCCGCGCTGGCCGCGGCCCACCTGGCACTGGCCCGCCGGTTCGCGCACGCCGTCAATCACGGTGACCTGCGCGAGTCGGTGGTGGAGTGCGACGGCGGATACATCACCTCGTACACCGCCGGACCGAACGCCCTGCTCACCGTGGTCACCTCGGGCGACGCGAACCTCGCCATGGTGCATCTGGAGGCGCGGCGATGCGTACGCCGCCTGATCCGGATCATGGCGCTGGAGACCGCGCCCCCGCTGCGCCCGGAGATCCCCACACAAGCCGGCCCGTCGACGCCGCTGGCCCGGCGGACCCCGATGGCCACCCTGCCGAACGTCGTCCGGCGCCGTCAGGCGGCCGGCTGACCGGCAGGTCGGACCGCAATCGACCACCATCCCACCACAACGGAGGAACAATCCCATGCCCGACATGGACACCGCACTCAAGGAAATCATGGAGATCGACGGCTGCATCGGCGTCGCGCTCGTGGACCACACCAGCGGCATGGCCCTGGGCACGCTCGGCGGCGGCAAGGACCTCGATCTGACGGTCGCCGCGGCCGGGAACACCGATGTGGTCCGGGCCAAGCTGCGGGCGATGGAGATGCTCAACCTATCCGAGAAGATCGAGGACATCCTGATCACTCTCGACACGCAGTACCACATGATCCGGCCGCTCACGAGCCGGTCGGGGAAGGGCCTCTTCCTCTATGTGGCCCTGCGCCGGGACCGGGCGAACCTGGCCATGTCCCGGCACCAGCTGCGCCGTATCGAGAACGATCTCGACGTCTGAGTCCCGAGGCGTGATCGCCACCCCTGGCGACGGGGAGGGCCCGCACCGCCCTCCCCGTCCTCGCCGGTGATGTGCCCCGGAGACCGAACCGTAACCAAGGTTTCCGGGACGTTACCTCTTGCCGTCCGTTCCAGGCGCGTGCATCCTGTCTTTGCAGCGCTGCAAAGACAGCGCAGGAGCCGAACGCACGCCAGAACGACAGTTCGACGTGCGTTTTCGTGTCTCATGTGGTCGGCGCCGGTGTGCCAGCACCGTGCGCTGCGCATCCGTCTGTGAGGACCATGTGAACCTTCGCCAGAACCGTCGGCCGGGCCGGTTGACCGCCCTGCTGGCCGCGTTCCTCTTGATCGCCGCCCCGGCCGTCCCGGCGGACGCGGCAGAGCCCGCCCCGGCCGTCCCGTCCCACGCGGCGAAGCCCGCCACGGCCGGCCCCGACCCGGTGGCCCACGACCCCACGCTGATCAAGCAGGGCCGCTACTACTACGAGATCATCACCGGCGACAGCGCCACCCGGACGTACCTGCCGATCCGGCGGTCCGCCGATCTGATCAACTGGACCTACGTCGGCACCGTCTTCGACACCGCGCCGGCCTGGGTCACCGCCGAGCTCGGCGTCACCCCGGACGACTTCTGGGCGCCGGACATCAACTACTTCGACGGCGAGTACCACCTGTACTACGCGGCCTCCTCGTTCGGCACCAACGACTCGGTGATCGGCCTGGCCACCACCCGGAGCCTGGAGAAGCCGCAGTGGGTGGACCGGGGCCTGGTGCTGCGCACGACGAGCGGTGTGGAGAACGTCAACGCGATCGACCCGGACGTCAGCTTCGACCGGGCCGGCGACGCGTACCTCTCCTACGGCTCGTTCTGGGACGGCCTGCGGATGCGCAAGCTGGACGTACGGACCGGCCTGCTCTCCACCAGCGACACCACCGAGCACCGGATCGCCTCCCGTGCCGGCATGGCGATCGAGGGTCCGTCGGTGACCTACCGCAACGGCTGGTACTACCTGTTCATCAGCTTCGACTTCTGCTGCCGGGGCGTGAACAGCGACTACCGGGTGATGGTCGGCCGGTCCCGGAGCATCACCGGGCCGTACGCCGACCGGGACGGGGTCGCGCTCACCGACGGCGGCGGCACCCCGATCCTGGCCGGCTACAACGACTTCGCCGGCCCCGGCCACGGTGACGTCTACGGCGACCTGTTCGCGCACCACTACTACGACAAGGCGGACGCGGGCGCGCCCAAGGGCTCGATCCGGCGGATCAACTGGGTGAACGGCTGGCCGCGGCTGTCCGACCCGCTCAGCGGCAACCGCGGGTACGGTCACGGCCCCGCCTACGTCCAGCTGGTGCACCGCGACAGCGAGGCCGTCCTGGCGAACGCGAGCTGCGGGTACGAGGGCGCCGCCATCACCCTGGCCGCTCCGGACGAGGGCGACCCCTGCCGGCAGTGGCAGCTGATCGACCGCGGTGACGGCGCGGTGAGCCTGACCAACCGGCAGAGCAACAAGGTCGCCGAGGTGGCCGCCTGCGTCGACGCCGACGGCGCGCCGGTCGCCCAGTGGGGCTGGCTCGCCAACGACTGCCAGCGGTTCCGGCTGATCCCCGGCTCCGCGGGCTGGTCCCGGATCGTCAACCCGCTCGCCGGACGGGCCCTCCAGCCCGCCGCCTGTGCCGGCGCCGGCGCCGCGGTGCAGACCTTCGCCGCCGGGGACTGCCAGGAGTTCCGGATCCAGCCGGTCGGCGAGGTGCTGCTGACCGACCTGACGAACACCAGGCTGATCGGCAAGCGCTGGCGGTTCACCCACACCACCGGCGGCTGGTACCGGGTCACCGACTCGGCCTCGCGCCGGTCGCTGGACGGCACGTACTGGCGGATCGAGGCGCCGGCCACCGGCGGCTACCGGCTGGTGGGCCTGAACGGGCAGACCCGGGAGGTCCTGCTGCACACTCCGTGACCGTCCGGCCGCTCGGCAGTCACGGCGCCGGGGTCCTGGCCGGGAACCAGGACCCCGGCAACTACCATCTGCTCCATGACGGCCCGCGAGATCGTCGACCGCGTCCGGGCCGGGGAACTCGACCACGAGACCGCGCTCGACCTGCTGACCGGCGCGCCCGCCGCCGAGGTGGACGACGCCCTCGACACAGCCCTGACCGGGCAGTTCGACCGCCTGTTCCGCAACGGCTGGCAGCCGCTGGAGCTGCACCGGGCGGTGGCCCGCCGGGGCAACCCGATCCAGGCGCGGCTGGTCGCGGAAGCGGCCACCGCGTTCCTGCGAGGCAAGGAACCGGTCGACGCCCGATGGCGCGACCAGATCCCGAAGCCCGTGGGTAGGCGACAGGACCGGATCGCGGTCCTGGACGCCTCCCTGGACCTGCTGGGCGAGCTGCGCCGGCTGCCCGCCATCGAGATCCTGATCCCGCCGCCGGGCACCCCGCTCACCACCGTGCCGCACCACGGCGACCAGCGGATCCTCGGGCGGGTACGGGCCCTGCTGGCCAAGGCGGAGGCCACCGACTTCCCGGCCGAGGCGGAGACGTACAGCGCCAAGGCCCAGGAGCTGATCATCCGGTACCGGATCGAGGAGGTCACCGCCCCCGCGGTGGACATGACCCCGTTCGCCCGGCGGATCGGCGTGGACCACCCCTACGAGAGCGAGAAGGCGGGGCTGCTGGACGCGGTGGCCCGGGCCAACACCTGCCGCACGGTCTGGTCGCCGGAGCTGGGGTTCAGCACGATCTTCGGCTTCGACTCCGACATCGACGCGGTCGAGCTGCTCTACACGTCGCTGCTGGTGCAGGCGAACCGGGCGATGGTCCGGGACGAGAAGAACGTACGCAAGGCCCG
The DNA here is from genome assembly GCF_016862455.1 of Actinoplanes utahensis. Lineage (GTDB taxonomy): Bacteria > Actinomycetota > Actinomycetes > Mycobacteriales > Micromonosporaceae > Actinoplanes > Actinoplanes utahensis. The sequence goes on along the minus strand of NZ_BOMZ01000108.1, from coordinate 90,583 downwards.
GCTGAAGGCGTTCCGGCGGTCGTTCCTGGTCTCCTACGGCGTGCGGATCGGCGAGCGGTTGCGCGAGACGGTCGAGCGGGAGATGACCGGGCACGGCGATCTCCTGCCGGTGCTGCGCAGCCGTGAGATCAAGGTCCACGAGGAGATGGACCGGGTCTTCCCGCGTACGGTCCGCACGCGCGGCAGCCGGGTGGACAGCCTGGAGGGCTGGGAGTCCGGGCGGGCCGCCGCCGACGAGGCCCAGTTGCGCTGACGCCTTATTTCAGCGCTGAAAATTGTTATCCCGCGCCCACCGGCGCATCTACGGGGGTGCCGCTCTTTTCTGTGGGCGACGGGCAACCTTTCCGGCCCGTCCGCACACGTACCGAGCGTTCCCCCCGACACGAAAGGCGATCCCCCATGCGATCCCGCCTGCGTAAGTTCCTCCTTGCCGGAGTGACCGGCATGCTGGCCGTGAGCGCCAGCGTCTACGGGCTGACGAGGGCCGACGCCGCCACGTACCCGAACCCGGGCGTGGTCACCGGCTCCACGTTCGCCCACGACCCGACGATGGTGAAGAAGCCCGCCGGCGGCTACATCATGGCGTACACGTCGCCCGGCATCGGCCTGAAGACGTCGGCCGACCGGACCAGGTTCGCCGACGCCGGCAAGGCCTTCCCCAACGGCACGCCGTGGGCCGACGCCTACACCGCCAGTGACAAGAACCTGTGGGCGCCGGACATCTCGTACCAGGGCGGCAAGTACCTGATGTACTACTCCGCCTCGACGTTCGGCTCCAACAGGTCGGCGATCTTCCTGGCCGGCAGCCCCACCGGCGCGGCCGGCACCTGGTCGAACTACGGCAAGATCATCGAGAGCACCACGAGCAGCGGCTTCAACGCGATCGACCCGAACCTGACGGTCACCCCGTCCGGCGAGTGGTGGCTCAGCTTCGGCTCCTTCTGGAGCGGCATCAAGATGATCAAGCTGAACCCGTCGACCGGCAAGCGGGCCGACAACACCGTCCACCACATCGCGGAGCGGTTCGTCAACAGCAAGTCGATCGAGGCGCCGCACATCTACTACCGGAACGGGTACTACTACCTGTTCACGGCGTTCGACCTGTGCTGCAAGGGCGCGTCGAGCACGTACCGGACCATGGTGGCCCGCTCCACCAGCATCACCGGGCCGTACAAGGACCGGGCCGGCACGCTGGCCACGGCGGGCGGCGGCACGGAGATCCTCGCCTCGCACGACGCCGTGTACGGCCCCGGCCACCCTGCGGTGTTCAAGGACGGGTCGCAGGACGTGCTGGTCTACCACTACTACACCGCCGCGGGTGACGCGAAGCTCGGCATCAACCTGCTGAGCTGGAGCTCCTCCGGCTGGCCGACGGTCTACTGAGATGCGGATCCGTCCCCTGCGCGCCGCGCTGGTCACCCTTCTGATGACCGCCGCGGCCTACGTGACAGTCGCCTTCAACCCGCTGAGCAGCGACGCCGCGGTCGGTTTCAGCAACCCGGTCTCGGCCGCGCCGTACGCCGCCGATCCCTGGGTCGGTTACGACAACGGCTACTACTACCTGGCCGCCACCACCTGGAACAAGCAGGTCGTGATCAAGCGGGCCAAGTCGGTGGCGGCGCTGCCCGCGGCCGCCGCGTCCGTCGTCCACACCGGCTCCGCGACCGCGAGCTGCTGCAACGAGTGGGCGCCGGAGCTGCACAAGCTGTCCGGGCCGAACGGCACCCGCTGGTACCTCTACTACACGGCGGGCACGGCGGCCTGCTGCGAGGGACAGCGGTCCTTCGTGCTGGAGTCGGCCGGCACCGACCCGATGGGGCCGTACACGTTCAAGGGCCAGCTCGACGTCCAGGCCGGCAACGGCTGGGCGATCGACGGCAGTGTCGCCACGATCGGCGGGAAGAACTACTTCCTGTACTCGTCGTGGGTCGGCGACCTGCAGAGTCTCTTCATCGCGCCGATGAGCAACCCGTGGACGGTGTCGGCGTACGGCACCCGGATCTCCTACCCGACCCACGACTGGGAGAAGGTCGGCACCAAGGTCAACGAGGCGCCGTACATCCTCCAGCGCGGCGGCAAGACCTTCCTGACCTACTCGGCGAGCTCCTGCAACACCCCCGACTACAAGCTCGGCATGCTGACCCTGACCGGCGGCAACCCGCTCGCCGCGGCGTCGTGGACCAAGAAGTCCACGCCGATCTTCCAGCGCAGTGACGCCAACGGCGTCTTCGGGCCGGGCCACCACTCGTTCTTCACGTCGCCCGACGGCACCGAGACATGGATGGCCTACCACGCCAACGAGACGGCGGCGCAGGGTTGCGGCGCGACCCGCACCACACGGCTGAAGAAGGTCACCTTCAACAGCGACGGCACACCCAACCTGGGTACGCCCGACAAGCTCACGACCACGCTGACCGCCCCCTCCGGCGACCCGGGCAGCGCCATCACGTTCCCGGTGGCGAACACGAAGTACCGCCTGGTCAACAAGGCCACCGGCAAGGTGCTGGACGCGAAGGACTGCGGCACCGCCAACGGCACCGCCATCCGGCAGTGGTCGTCGCTCGGCAACGCGTGCCAGCAGTGGACGTTCACGAAGACGACGAGCAACTACTACCGGATCACCAACGCCAACAGTGGCACCGTCCTCGACTCGGTCGACTGCGGCACCGCCAACGGCACCGCCGTAGACCTGTGGACGTCGCTCGGCAACACCTGCCAACAGTGGAGCCTCACCCCCACCAGCGGCGGTTACCTGATCGCCAACCGGGGCAACGGCCTGGTCCTCGACGTCGCCGACTGCGCCACCGCCGACGGCACCGCCGTCCGGCAGTGGGCCGCGCTGGGCAACTCCTGCCAGCAGTGGGCCATCACCGCCTAGATCACGTCATGGAGTGTGTGGAGCTCGGCCGCTGTTCGCGCCCGAACTCCACACACTTTCGGCGGCGAGCACGGCGACCGCGGTCACCAACCGCCACCGCCGCTGTCGCCGCCGCCACCGCTGTCGCCGCCGCCACCACCGCTGTCGCCACCGCTGGAACCCCCGCCGCCGCCGTCGTTGTAGCCGCCACCATCCGTGGTGTTCCGGCCGGAAGCCCACACCGGCGAGTCGGCGCTGTAGTCGGATCCGCCGCCCTGACGGCGCTTTCTCTTCGACGGCGGCCGCACCCCGCGGGCGAGCAGGGCGTCCCGGAAGGCGGCTTCCTCCTCGTTGCGGTCGGCCAGCGTCCGCAACTGCTCCACCGAGGCGGTCCGTGCCAGCCCGGCCCGGATCTCACCGAGCTCACCATCCCGGCCGAGCCGGCGGAGCAGTTTCGCCAGAGGTGCGTAGGCGTCTCCGCTGCCCTCGGTCAGGGCGAGCCGCAACGCCCGCTCGGCCTCGGCGGGACGCCCGCGGGCCATCCGATCCGCCACCCGCGCGTGCAGCCACCAGTCATGCGGGCGCCTGGCCAGCTCGTACCGCTCGGCCAGGGCCGTGCCGTGCGGCGGGATCCAGTTCACGTCCCGGCAGAACAGGCAGGCGAAGACGGCCGCCGCCACCCCTCCGGTCAGGCCCCACACGGTCGACTCGAAATGCCACCGCACCAGTCCCGCCACCGCGCCGAACGACACCACGGCCACGACCGCCCACATCAACCAGACCGACACCACCGCGGGCCACACCCGGACACCCGCCACCTCGCCTCGCATGGTGGTGATCGTGCCGGGTCAGGTGAAGTGGCGCAGCCCCGCGATCAGCCGCCGGACTCGTCGGTCTCCGCGCCCTCCGGGACGGTGTCGTCGTCGCGGCTGTCCAGCCAGCCGTGCGGAAGCGACACCTTGCCCGGCGCGTTGACCCGGCCCCGGGGCTGGCCCAGCGCGTCCGCCGGGAACGGCACCGACGGGTCCAGCTTGGCGAGCAGGTCGTCCAGCTCGGCCAGCGAGGAGATCATCGCCAGACTGCGGCGCAGGTCGCCGCCGACCGGGAAGCCCTTCAGGTACCACGCGACGTGCTTGCGGAAGTCCGCGCAGCCGTGCTTCTCGTCCTCCAGGGCCTCGACCAGCAACTGCGCGTGCCGGGCCAGGATCTTGGAGACCTCGCCGAGGGTCGGCAGCACCGGCTGATAACCGGCGCCCTGGGTGAACGCGGCCTCCAGGTCGGCGAACAGCCACGGACGGCCCAGGCAGCCGCGGCCGACCACCACGCCGTCGCAGCCGGTGTGCGCGACCATCCGCAGGGCGTCGGAGCCCTCCCAGATGTCACCGTTGCCGAGAACGGGCACGTCCAGGGCCTGCTTCAGAGTGGCGATGGCGTCCCAGTCGGCCTTGCCGGAATAACGCTGCTCCGCGGTACGGGCGTGCAGCGCCACCCAGGCCACGCCGGCTTCCTGCGCGGCGAGACCTGCTTCCACGTACGTCAGATGGTCGTCGTCGATGCCCTTGCGCATCTTGATCGTGACCGGGATGCCGAACGGTTTCGCCGCCGCCACCGCCTGGCTGACGATCCGGCCGAAGAGACGCCGCCGCCACGGCAGGGCCGAACCGCCGCCGCGCCGCGTCACCTTCGGCACCGGGCATCCGAAGTTCAGGTCGATGTGGTCCGCCAGGTTGTCCTCGCCGACCATCCGCACCGCCGCCGCCGTCACGTCCGGGTCCACCCCGTAGAGCTGCAGGCTGCGAAAACCCTCGTCCTCCGCGAACGTGATCATCTTGAGCGTCTTGGGAATCCGCTCCACCAGCGCCCGGGTCGTGATCATCTCGCAGACGTAGACCCCGCCACCCTGCTCTCGGCAGAGCCGCCGGAACGCCACGTTGGTGATCCCGGCCATGGGCGCGAGCACGACGGGCGGGTTGACGGGATGGTCGCCGAGGAGGAGCGGTGCTGTCACGCGCTCTAGGGTGACACGCCCGCCCCGGCAACCTCGAATCGCCCGCTCTACTTGCCGTCTTCCCGAGCGATCAGCGTGTCCAGCATCCCGATGATCTGCTCCATCCCGTCTTTGAGGGTGTAGCCGTTGAGTGTGAGCTCGGCGAGCGCCGCAGTGTGCTCCTTATACATCGCGGTGTGCCGGCTGAGCGTCGCGGTGTGCTCGGACTGGGTATCCGCGAGGGCTTGGATGAGCTCGGTCTGAACACGCAGCTTCTCGCTGATGTCGGACTGATCGCGATCCTGGCTGGCACGAAGCCGTTCTTGCTCCTCCATGCGCTCCTCAAAGTTGGTGACGCGCTCTTCCAAGGTGGGCATCCGTGCCTCCGGGGTGAAGGGTAGTCGCTCAGCGAGCCGCCGTTGAGCTTTCGTCGCACATGACTATAGGCGCTGAGCTAGTTTGTACGCGACCACCTGAGCGGATGCAAGTCGGATACACGTCTGGCAGAGTTCCGGGGGTGAGTGACGAGCTGAGCCCGCGGCGGCTGATCGCCGTGTTCGAGTCGCCGGTGTCGGAGATGCTGTTCCGGTTCGGGGTGGAGCTGGGCTTCCAGACGGTGCTGGTGGAGCCGGATCCGACCCGGATCGCAGGGACACCGCGGCCGCACGGGGACACCGTCGTCGCGGATCTGTCGGCGGCCGCGCCGGACGAGCACACCGACGTCCTGGTCACCGATCATCACCGGGCGGAGATCGGGCCGGTCCTGCGCGAGGCGCTGAGCGGGAAGGCCCGCTGGATCGGCATCCTGGGCAACCCGAAGGTGGAGGGTCCACACGTGGCCGCGCTGCGTGACCTGGGCATGCCCGGCGAGGAGATCGCGCGGGTGCACCGGCCGGTGGGGTTGAACATCGGGAGCCGTACCCCCGCGGAGATCGCCGTGGCGGTGCTCGCCGGACTGATCGCCGACCGCAACGACCGCCCCGGCGGCTTCGTCTTCTGAGCCGGCGGGCTCACCGCCCCGAGCTGATCCCGCTTCTGAGCCGGCAGGCTCAGCGGCCCGAGCGGATCCGGCTTCTGGGCCGGCGGGCTCAGCGCCTCTGGCGGATGCGGCGCACCGCAAGGGCGACGATCACGATGCCCGCGGCGAGCCACAGCGCGACGAACCAGTGGAACTCACCGATGATGATCATCTGGGAGATACCGAAGATCAGAAGGGCGACCGCGCCGACCGCGATCATGATCGCCAGCGACCGGGAGGGGCGCATGAGTTCGCGGGACATGGCCGAAGCCATGCCCCGCATCGACGGAAGTGAAACGATCAGCAGCCGGGCAGGCGCTTGATCAGGTAGTCCTCGATGTTGTCGAGGGAGACCCGCTCCTGCTTCATGGTGTCGCGGTCGCGCACCGTCACCGCGTTGTCGGTGAGGGTGTCGAAGTCGACGGTGACGCAGAACGGGGTGCCGATCTCGTCCTGCCGGCGGTACCGGCGGCCGATCGCCTGCGAGTCGTCGAACTCGACGACCCAGCGCTTGCGCAGCAGCGCCGACAGCTCCTTGGCCTTCGGCGACAGCTCCGGGTTGCGCGACAGCGGCAGCACGGCGACCTTGACCGGGGCGAGCCGGGGATCGAACCGCATGACGGTCCGCTTGTCGACGCCGCCCTTGGTGTTCGGGGCCTCGTCCTCGTCGTACGCCTCGAGCAGGAACGCCAGCACCGCGCGGGTCAGACCGGCCGCCGGCTCGATGACGTAGGGCACCCAGCGCTCGCCCTTCTCCTGGTCGAAGTAGGAGAGCTCGACGCCGGAGTGCTTGGAGTGCGTCGAGAGGTCGAAGTCGGTGCGGTTGGCGATGCCCTCGAGCTCGGCGAACTCGGTGCCGCCGAACTGGAAGCGGTACTCGATGTCGACGGTCCGCTTCGAGTAGTGCGAGAGCTTCTCCTTGGGGTGCTCGTAGAAGCGCAGGTTGCTCTCGGACAGACCCAGGTCGCGGTACCAGTCCCAGCGCTGCTGGAGCCAGTACTCGTGCCATTCCTCGTCGGAGCCGGGCGCGACGAAGAACTCCATCTCCATCTGCTCGAACTCACGCGTACGGAAGATGAAGTTGCCCGGAGTGATCTCGTTGCGGAAGCTCTTGCCGATCTGGGCGATGCCGAACGGCGGCTTCTTGCGGGCCGCGGTGGCCACGTTGTTGTAGTTGACGAAGATGCCCTGCGCGGTCTCCGGCCGGAGGTAGTGCAGGCCGTCGGCGCTCTCGGTCGGGCCGAGGTAGGTCTTCATCAGGCCGTTGAACATCTTCGGCTCGGTGAAGGTGCCCTTGTTGCCGCAGTTCGGGCAGTTCAGCTCCTGCAGCGACTCCGGCAGCTTGCCGTGCTTGGCCTCGAAGGCCTCCTCCAGGTGGTCGGCCCGGAAGCGCTTGTGGCAGGACTGGCACTCGGTCAGGGGGTCGACGAAGGCGTCGAGGTGACCGGAGGCGGCCCACACGTCCTTGGAGAGGATGACCGCCGAGTCCAGGCCGACGATGTCGTCACGCTGCTGGACCATGGTCTTCCACCACTGACGGCGGACGTTCTCCTTCAGCTCCACGCCGAGCGGGCCGTAGTCCCAGGCCGAGCGGGTGCCTCCGTAGATCTCGCTGGAGGGGAAGACGAAGCCCCGGCGCTTGGCCAGGCTGACGACGCTGTCGATACGGTCGGCAGGCATGTGCGGTTTCCTCCTACGCCGGCTGGGTGTCGGCGGGGAAATCTCGAGTGATTGGACGGAGAGTGAGGTTACTCTTCGAGTTCGCAGACCTCGAACTCGCCCGTCTGCGTGTTCTGCCCGAGCACGGCCGCGGCCTGCACCCGGTCACCGCCGACGTAGATCAGGTCGACCGGCAGGACGATCTGGATGCCCATGGTGAGTTCACGGAAGCTGTACGACCGGAGCGGCTCGCTGTCGGTCATCCGCGCCACGTAGTCGGCTTTCGCCTCGGTGTCCCGCGCGTCCTGGCAGAGTTGCTCATAGGCGCCGCCGAAGTCGCGTTCCCGCAGGTCGTCGAGGTAACGCCCGACGACCACCTGGGCCTGCTCGTCCAGCGCGCTGGTGAAGGCGGTGAAGAACCCGCCGGCCGCGATCGTGCCGGCGCCGCAGACCAGCACCAGGACCACCGCGACGATGCCCAGGGTGGTCCCGGTCCGCTTGCCGCGCCCCTCGACCGGGGGCGCCGGGAAGGGCGGGTGCACTCCCGGGCCCGGCGGCGGTGGAGGCGGAGGAAGACTCATGTCTTCAGCCTAGTGTTCAGCGCCAGGGCTCGGCCGCCCGGTCGCTGGCGGTGATCACCACGTCCGAGCCGGGCGCGGCGGACGCCAGCGTCTCGAACGCCGAGGGCTCGTCCAGCGAACGGGCCAGCAGCGGTGTGGCGTGCACCTTCACGTCGAACGATCCGAGCGCCCGGCGGTAGGCTCCGACGGACTCCCACTCGGTGACCAGGGTCCACCCGGCCGGGTCCTCCAGGGCGCGGGCGAGCCGGCCGGAGAGGTACCCGGAGGTGCGCGCCAGGGCGGCGAGCGCGGCGTGCGCCTGCTCCCGGAAGGCGTCCTGCGTTTCCGGTGGGACGGTGAAGCGGTTGAGCACCAGCATGTGACCGAGGGTACGCACACACGACAGGAGTGGAAGTGACGCGCACGATGCTGCACCGGCTGGCCCGGGTGAGCCCGACCGTGGCGTTCGCCGGGACTCTCGCCGTGCTGCTGGCCGGTCTCTTCCTGCCCGGCATCGTCGGGGCGCTGCTGCTGTTCGCGCTGGCCGGCGGCCTGGCCACGCTGACCTTCACCACCTGGCCGGTGCAGACCGGCGTCACCCGGGCGGTGCGGCTGGCGCTGCTGGCCCTGTTGGTGGTGGCCGCGGTGGCGAAGACACTGTGAATCCATGCGGCTTTGACAATCATTGTCATTATCGACCACAGTTGGTGGCATGATGCGCCGCCTGCTGCCCGCCCTGCTCCTGACGACCGCCACCGCCCTCGCCGGCTGCGGAGGATCGGCCAGCGCCGACGACCGCCTCTCCGTCGTCACCGCCTTCTATCCGCTGCAGTTCGTCAGCGAGCGCATCGGCGGCGACGCGGTCAGCGTCTCCACCCTCACCAAGCCGGGCGCCGAGCCGCACGACGTGGAGCTGACCGCCAGCCAGGTGGGTGAGGTCGCCGACGCCGGCGTGATCGTCTACCTCGGCGGCTTCCAGCCCGCCGTGGACGACGCGGTGAAGCAGAACGGCGGCGACCGGGCCTTCGACGCCTCCTCCGCGGTCAAGCTGATCGAGGCCGGCGCGGCCGACCCGCACGCCGAGGAGCACGCCGAGGAGGAGAAGGGCGAGCACGCCGGCGAGGAGGGCGGGGAGCACGCCACCGACCCGCACGTCTGGCTCGACCCGGAGCGCCTCGCCACCATCGGCGACAAGCTGGCCGAGCGTCTCGGCAAGGCCGACCCGGACCACGCGGCCGACTACACCGCCCGCGCCGCCGCGCTGCGCACCGAGCTGACCGCCCTCGACGGCGAGTTCAAGACCGGCCTGGGCAGCTGCACCCGCCGCGAGCTGGTGACCAGCCACACCGCCTTCGGATACCTGGCCGACCGCTACGAGCTGACTCAGATCGGCATCACCGGCATCGACCCGGAGACCGAGCCGTCGCCGCAGCGGCTCGCCGCCGTCGCCGCCGAGGCCAAGGAGCACGGCACCACCACGATCTTCTTCGAGACGCTGGTCAGCCCGAAGGTGGCCGAGACCATCGCCCGGGAGATCGGCGCGCAGACCGCGGTGCTGGACCCGATCGAAGGTTTGACCGACGGCTCGGCAGACTATTTCTCGGTGATGCGCGCCAACCTGGCGGCGCTCAAGCTGGGGCTGGAGTGTAAGTAGACATGAGCGTTGTCGAGGTATCGCATCTCGCGGCCGGCTACGACGGCCGCGAGATCCTCCGGGACGTGTCGCTGTCCGTCACGGCCGGCGATGTCGTCGCGGTCCTCGGCGCCAACGGCTCCGGAAAATCGACGCTGATTCGTACGATCCTCGGCCTCGTCCCGTCCCGCCGCGGCGAGATCACCCTGTTCGGGACGCCGCACAAGCGGTTCCGGCAGTGGCAGCGGATCGGATACGTGCCGCAGCGGCTGGGCGCCGGCAGCGGCGTCCCGGCCACGGTCGGTGAGGTCGTCGCGTCGGGCCGTCTGGCCCGGCGCGGCATCTTCCGCTTCCCCGGCGCCGCGGACCGGGACGCCGTCCGGGAAGCGCTCACCGCGGTCGGCCTGCTGGATCGGATCGGCGACCCGGTGGCGACCCTCTCCGGCGGTCAGCAGCAGCGCACCCTGATCGCCCGGGCGCTGGCCGGCCGGCCGGACCTGCTGGTGCTGGACGAGCCGAACGCGGGGGTGGACGCGGCCAGCCAGGAGGCGTTCGCCGCGGCGCTGACCCGGTTCGCCGGCGAGGGCGGGACGATCCTGGTGGTCCTGCACGAGCTGGGGCCGCTGCGCCAGCTGATCGGGCGGGCCGTGGTGGTGCACGACGGCCGGATCGCGTACGAGGGGACACCTCCCGAACCGGCCGGGCACCACGCCGAGCCGGATCACGAGCACCTGCACCCGCACGCCGAGGAGATCCAGGCCGGCATCTGCGAGTGGGCACCGACCGAACAGACGAAGGCGTACTGATGGAACTGCTCTCGCTGCCGTTCATGCAGCGCGCCCTGGCCGCCGCTCTGATCATCGGGCTGGCCGCCCCGGCGCTCGGCATCTATCTGGTGCAGCGCCGCCTCTCGCTGATCGGGGACGGCATCGGTCACGTCGCCCTCACCGGCGTCGGCCTCGGCCTGCTCACCGGCAACTCACCGGTCTTCTCCGCGGTGCTGGTGGCGACGGTCGGCGCGGTCGGCGTGGAGCTGATCCGCGAGCGTGGCCGTACCTCCGGGGATCTGGCCCTGGCCATGCTGTTCTACGGCGGGATCGCCGGTGGCGTGCTGCTGGTCGGCCTCTCCGAGGACAGCGGCAGCAACAGCCTCATGCAGTACCTCTTCGGATCGCTGCTCACCACGTCACCGGCCGACCTGATGGTCATCGGCGGGCTGGGCGCGGCCGTGCTGATCGCCATGCTGGTGTTCCGCCCGGCCCTGTTCGCCCTCTGCAACGACGAGGAGTACGCCCGGGTCAGCGGCCTGCCGGTACGGACCCTCAACATCCTGCTGGCGGTGACCACCGCGGTGACCGTGACGATCGCCATGCGTACCGTCGGGCTGTTGCTCGTCTCCGCCCTGATGGTCGTCCCGGTCGCCGCCGCCCAGCAGGTCACCCGGGGTTTCGTCAGCACGATGCTGGCCGCCATGGCGATCGGTCTCGGTGCCGCCGGCGCCGGGGTGCTGGTCTCGGCCGAAGCGGACACCGCGCCCGGCGCCACCACGGTCCTGCTGGCCCTCACCGTCTTCGTGGTGACCGCGATCGCCGGCTCGGTACGTCACCGGCTGCGCCGGCACAAGGCTCATCCGGTCGCCTCGGAGCCACCGGATGTCGTACTGCATGCCTGACCGGGGGCGCCCTGTACCGTTGGCGCCACGATGACGACGACCACCGGTTACGAAGCGTACGAATCGGCGGGGGCGCTGCTGCGTGCGCTCTCCGCTCCGATCCGTGTCGCCATCGTGGTCGAGCTGGCCGTGGGCGAGCAGTGTGTGCACGATCTCGTGGAGCGGCTCGGCGCCCCGCAGCCGCTGGTGTCCCAGCATCTGCGTGTGCTGCGCGGGGCCGGCGTGGTGCGGGGTGTGCGGCGCGGCCGGGAGATCGCGTACTCCCTGGTGGACGAACACGTTGCTCACATCGTCGCGGACGCCGTGAGCCATGCCAGGGAGAGCCGACAGTGAACTCCGAGACCCCGATCCGCAACACCAAGCAGCGCAGCGCGGTCAGTGCCGTCCTGGCCGAGACCGAGGGCTTCCACAGCGCTCAGGACCTGCACGCGATGCTGCGTGACCGGGGCGAGCGGGTGGGTCTGACCACGGTCTACCGCACGCTGCAGGGGCTGGCCGACGCCGGGGAGATCGACGTCATGCGGCCGCCGGGCGGCGAGCACCTCTACCGCCGGTGCAGCCAGGGCCACCACCATCACCTGGTGTGCCGCTCGTGCGGGCGGACCGTCGAGGTGGCCGGTCCCGCGGTCGAGTCGTGGGCGGACAAGGTGGCCGGGCAGCACGGTTTCGTCGACGTCTCGCACACCATGGAGATCTTCGGCACCTGCCCGGAATGCGCCGCGAAACGCTGAGTGCGACCCTTCGGGGGTGAAGTTCTATGCGGACCGCGTCCCCGTCGCCCTGCGCCAGCTGATCACCGACGTCTTCGTCGTCATCTGGGTCTTCGTATGGCTTCGGATCGCCTTCTGGATCCAGGACATCGTGGAGAAGCTCGCCGTCCCCGGCGAGAAACTGGAGAGCGCCGGCACCGGCATCGCCACCAACCTGGCCGACGCCGGCGGCAAGGTCGGTGACGTTCCGCTCGTCGGGGACGAGCTGACCAAGCCGTTCACCGGCGCCGCCGACGCGGCCCGGTCGATCGCCGACGCCGGCCGGCAGCAGCAGGAGTTCGTCGGCCAGCTGGCGCTGATCCTGCCCGCGGTCGCGGTCGCGGTGCCGCTGGCCCTGGTGCTGTTCCTCTGGCTGCCGTGGCGGCTGCTCTGGATCCGCCGGGCCGGGGTCGCGTCCGCCGTCCGCGAGAACCCGGCCGGGCAGGATCTGCTGGCGCTGCGGGCGCTGACCTCCCAGCCGCTGACCCGACTGGCCAGGCTGGGACCGGACATCGCCCAGAGCTGGCGGGCCGGCGACCCGGCCGCGGTCGCCGCCCTCGCCGAGCTGGAGCTGAAGCAGCTGGGACTACGAGGCCGGCGCCGCTGAGTCGTCCTCGTTGTCGTCGTCGTCGCCCCACTCCCGGTGCGCGAACGGCAGGATGGCCCAGAAGGTGAGGAACCAGCCACCGGTGATCACGGTCAGCGGGATCGCCCACTTCCAGTCCAGCAGGTAGTCGGTGATCAGCAGGACGCTGCTGGTCATCGCGATCAGCATGAACGCCAGGCCGCCGGTGGCCATCTTGTGGGCGTACTTGACCAGCTCGGGCTTGCGCCCCTGGCGGAACAGCGCGCGGTGGAACGCCACCGGCGAAATGATCATTGCGGTGGCGAAGGCCGCGCTGATCAACGCGACGATGTAGACGTCCTTCTGGAACTGGCTGACCTGGGGGAAGCCACTGCTGAACGGGAGGGTGAGCAGGAACGCGAAGAGGATCTGCACACCCGTCTGCGCAACACGCAGCTCCTGGAGCAGGTCCGCGAAGTTGCGGTCCCAGCGCTGCTTCTCGGTCTCCTGGGATTTACCGGGGGTTTGCGTATCGACGGCCATGTTGCGCGAGCGTTCCCCCGCGCGCGCGAAATCAAACGCCGATTCGTGCCAGGACCGCGTCGGCCAGCTCGCGGGGCGCCTGTTCGGGGATCCAGTGGCTCACCCCGCGCATCGCGACCAGCTGATAGTCGCCCTGCACCCAGTCCCGGGTGCGCAGCGCCGCGGTCAGCCCGACGACCCCGTCCTTGTCGCTCCACACGTAGGTGGTCGGCACGTTGATCACCCCGAGGCCGGAGATCTGCTCGGCGGTGAACGCGCGGTACCAGTTGAGACCGCCGGTGAGCCGCCCCGGCTCACGCATCGCCGCCACGTACTGCTCGGCGCGCATGCCGATCGGCCGCAACATCAGCCGCAACGCCAGGGCGTGCTGAGCGAGCAACAGCTTCTCCGCGCGCCGGTTCCGGAACACGCCGAAGTAGGCGAGCCGGGCCTGCTGGCTGGGCCGGACCCGCAACGCCAGCAGCAGCGCCCGCGGGTGCGGCACCGAGATCGCGGTGAGGGTCCGCACCCGGCCCGGATGCCGGCCGGCCAGCTGCCAGCCCACCTGGGCGCCCCAGTCGTGGCCGACGACGTGCGCCTTCTCGATGCCGAGGCTGTCCAGGACGGCGACGGCGTCGGCGGTCACCGACGTCATGGTGTACGCCGCGACGTCGGCCGGGCGCGCGCCGGGCGAGTATCCCCGCTGATCCATCGCGTACGTCCGCAGACCGGCCGCGTGCAGCCGGGGCAGGATCAGGTCGAACTCCCGATGGTCCTGCGGGAAACCGTGCAACAGCAGCACCGGCTCCCCGTCGGCGGGCCCGCTCTCGTGCACATCGAAGACCAGACCCCGCGCTTTGACCTCCATCTGCACATCCTCCCCATGCCGGTGACGTGACCAGGTGCCACCGCCATCGAAACACATCCCGCGCGAGTTGGCCGGACAGCGACACGACCCCGGCTGGTCGTGGGTCCCGTCTCCGGGTGCTGAGACGGCACCCGTGACCAGCCGGGGTCGCCGTTGATCGTTCGCCGGGCGGCTACGAGATCGACAACGGGAGTTGTCCTGTTCGGACGAGGGTGTCGGCCATGGGTCACGGCCACGATCATTCACACGACCACGCGCACGAGACGGTCCCCGCGGGCGACCTCCCCGAGGCGCTCGACCTCTCCGTACCCGCCTCCGAGCTGTCGCCGTCCGACGCGACCCGCCGCCGCTTCCTGCTCGGCGCGGGCCTGCTCGGCGCCGGCGCGGCCGCCTCCGTGCTGGCCCGGCCGGGCGCCGCCGAGGCCGCCGGACTGGGACACACCCACGGCCCGGCCGGCGGCGGCACCGCCAAGGGCGGGTTCCGCTGGCTCGCCGGCGACCACCACATCCACACCCAGTACAGCTCCGACGCCCAGTATCGGGTGATCGACCAGGCACAGCACGGTCACGCGTACGGCCTGGACTGGCTGGTCATCACCGACCACGGCAGCGCCACCCACGCCAAGATCGGCGTCGACAAGGTCAACCCGGACATCGTCGAGACCCGCTCGGCACTGCCGGAGCTGCTCACCTTCCAGGGCCTGGAGTGGAACATCCCGGCCGCCGAGCACGCCACCGTCTTCGTGCACCCGGGCCGGAACGAGGTCGAGGTCCTCAAGCAGTTCGAGAACGCGTACGACGGCTCGCTGCTGCCCTCCACCAACACCGCCGCCCAGAACGAGGCGATGGCGATCGCCGGCATCAAGTTTCTCGGCGAGCAGGTCAAACGGCGCAAGATCGACGGCGCGCTGTTCTTCGCCAACCACCCGGCCCGGCGCGGCATCGACTCCCCGCACGAGATCCGCAACTGGCGGGACGCCGACCCGACCGTCGCCGTCGGCTTCGAGGGCGCGCCCGGCCACCAGGCCGCCGGCATCCCCGCCCCCAACGGTCGGGGCGGCGCCCGCGGCTACTACGACAACAACCCGTCCGCCGCGTCGTTCGCCGGGTACCCGCTCGAGAGCTACCGCACCTGGGGCGGCTTCGACTGGATGACCTCGACCGTCGGCGGCCTCTGGGACAGCCTCCTCGCCGAGGGCAAGGCGTGGTGGATCACCGTCAACTCCGACAGCCACGTCAACTACCTGGACCAGACCGAGCGCGGGCCGGGCAGCGACTTCAACGCCAACGGCAAGTACAACGACCCGGTCTACAACGGCTCCATCAACACCCAGGCGGGTGACTTCTGGCCCGGGTACTACGGCCGGACCAACGTGGGCGCGTCGTCGTTCTCGTACAAGGCCGTCATGGACGGGCTGCGGGCCGGGCGGGTCTGGGTCGACCACGGCCGGCTCGTCAAGGCCCTCGACGCCCGGGTCCGGGTCACCGGCGACCGCCGCTGGTCCACCGGCACCCCGCTCGGCGGCGTCCTCCAGGTCAAGCGCGGCACCTCCACCGAGCTCGTGCTCGACATCGACCTGCAGGACGTGCCGAACTGGGCCGGCTTCATCCCGGTCCTCAAGCGCGTCGACCTGATCGTCGGCACGGTCACCGGCCCGGTCGCCGACAAGGACACCTTCACCACCCCGAACACCAAGGTGGTCAAGTCGTTCGAGATCTCGGCGAAGAGCGGCAAGGTGTCGCTGAGCTACTCCCTCGGGCGCCTCGACAAGCCGTTCTACCTGCGGCTTCGTGGCACCGACGGCAACCGCACCCAGCCGGGCCTGCTCGGCACGGCGGTCGACCCGTACGGCCCGCAGCTCGACGTGGCCGGCGCCGCCGACCCGTGGGGCGACCTGTGGTTCTACACCAACCCGATCTGGGTCCTGCCTCGATGACATCGTTCATCGGTCACCACGCGCCGGCCGCTCACGCGGCCGGCGCCGCCCGGATCGTCGGTGTCAGCCTCGGGCACGCCACCCTCGCCGAAGCCGACCACTGGATCCAGTCGCTGACGCCGCCGCCCGTGCTGGCCTGCACCCACCTGGTGAGCGAGCCGTTCCCGCACGTCGCGGTCAGCCTGCTCACCGCGCACCCGTTCGAGACCGCGCCGGAGCTGGCCGCAGCGGCGACCGCCGCGGCAGCCGGACGGCACGGGCGGGCGGTACGGTTCCCCGGCGTCGAACGGCTCACCGGGTCGCTGACCGTCAGCGAGATCCTGCAGCGCAGCTCCATCGCCCGGGTCGAGGTCCTGGGCGGCGGGCCGGCCGCGCCGGACGTCGTCGTGGACACCGGGGACTTCGTCCGCCCGCAGTTCCGCGAGGGCGAACTGGTGCTGGTCACCACACCGGCGGCGGGTGGACGGCTGATCCCGTTCGAGAGCCGCAACCCGACCCCCTGCTGCGCCGACCATCCCTGATGAGCGGGACGGCCCGCGCGCCTCTTCCGCGGGGTGGGGGCGCGTCACCCGTACCGCTGAAAAGCTCGCAGTGCGGGACACGCCGCCTGCGGTGACCACCGCGGCCCCGCTGTTACCTACGGTGTTCGCATGTCTCGTCACCCCTTGCCACAGCTTCTGGCGGAAGCGCGCAGCGGCGTGCTGGTCTTCAGCATCACGCCGCCGAAGCGCAGCAACACCGAGGAGCGGATCAAGGAGATCGCCGAGGTCACCCTGGAACGTCTCGCCGCGCTCGACCTCGACGGCCTGATCCTTTACGACATCGACGACGAATCCGACCGCAACCCGGACGACCGGCCGTTCCCCTTCCTGCCGACCCTGGACCCGGGCAGCTACTACACCGAGCATCTGACCGGCTGGCGGCAGCCGGTGATCATCTACCGCTGTGTCGGGAAATACCCGGAACCGGAGCTGCGGGCCTGGATGGCCGGCGCCGGGCCCGGCGTACTCAGCGTCTTCGTCGGCCCGTCCTCGGGTGGCAAGAGCGTGCAGACCAGCCTGCGCCGGGCTCAGGAACTGCGGGCCGAGGTGCGCCCGGACCTGCCGCTGGGCGCCGTCGCGATCAGTGAGCGCACCGACGAGCACCTGCGGATGCTGGCCAAGCAGGAGCGTGGCGCGTCGTTCTTCGTGACCCAGGTCGTCTATCACGTCAACGAGACGAAGAACCTGCTCAGCGACTACTTCTACGAATGCCGCGCCCGGGGGGTCGCACCTCGTACGGTGATCTTCACGCTGTCGCTGTGCGGCTCGATGAAGACCCTCGAACTCGTCCGGTGGCTCGGCGTCGACGTGCCCCGCTGGCTGGAGAACTCGATCCGGCACGCCGCCGACCCGCTGGCCGAGTCGTACCGTCAGTGCGTGGCGATGGCCCGCGACCTGATGGATTTCTGCGAACACCTGGGCCTGCCGTACGGCTTCAACATCGAGAGCGTCTCCATCCGCAAAGCCGAGATCGAAGCGAGCATCGACCTGGCCGCCGAGGTCACCGAGATGCTCCGTCACCGCCGCTGACCGGCTGGGAGAGGATGGGGGCATGCTGGTTGCCTTCTCAGTCACGCCGATCGGGATCGGGGACGCCGTCGGGGACGCCGTCGCCGAGGCCGTCCGGGTGGTTCGCGCCTCCGGTCTGCCGAACCGGACCGATGCCATGTTCACCACCATCGAGGGCGAGTGGGACGAGGTGATGGCCGTCGTCAAGCAGGCCGTCGACGCCGTCGCGAAAGTCTCCCCCAGGGTCAGCCTGTCCCTGAAAGCCGACATCCGTCCCGGCGTCACCGGCGCGCTGACCGCCAAGGTCGAGTACATCGAGCGGGTGCTCGCCGAGTGAGACGCCTGGTGATGTGGGACATCGACTACACCCTGCTGCGCGGTGGCGGGGTCGCGTCGAGCGCCTGGAAGGCCGCGTTCACCGAGGTCACCGGGGTGCCGTGGCAGGACACCCCGATCTTCGGCGGGCGCACCGACACCGACATCTGCGCCGAGGTCTTCGCCTCCCACGGGGTGACCGACTGCACCCCCGAGCGGTTCTTCGCCCGCTACGTCGAGGTGGTGCACGAGAACCGGCACGAGTTCGCGGTGCAGGGCGCGCTGATGCCGGGGGTCCGCGAGGTGCTGACCCGGCTCGGTGACGATCCGGGCGTGGTGCAGACGCTGGTCACCGGCAACGTCCCGCAGGTGGCGGCGGCGAAGGTGGCGGCGTTCGGGCTGGAGGGCACGTTCGACGCCGAGGTGGGTGGTTACGGCACCGACGACAGCGTGCGGGCCACCCTGGTGCGCCGGAGCCTGGAGCGGGCCGAGGCGAAGTACGGCGAGCGGTTCCTGCCGGTGGTGGTCGGCGACACGGTGTACGACGTGACCGCCGCTCTGGCCAACGGCGCCGTCGCGATCGCGGTGGCGACCGGCGCCACCCCGGCGGACGCGCTGGCCGCCGCGGGCGCGCACGTGGTACTCGGAGATCTGAGCGACCTGGAGACGACCGTGCGGGTCCTCACGGCCGCAACTCCACCGGCATCCCGGTCCATTGAAGTTCCGGCGGCAGGTGCGTGACGTCGTTGTACATGATCAGCTGCGGGGGCCGGTCCCGGCGGTAACGGATCAGGGTCAGTCCGGTGTTGCACGGCAGGAGGGACTGCCACCGCTCGTCCGGCGCCCCGAGCGCGTCCCGCACGAACCAGCCCACCTGGAAGGCGTGCGTGATCAGCAGCTCGTGCGTCTCCACGGACGGCGGGCCGGCGAACCGCGCGATCATCGCGGCCGAGGCCGCCGGCTCCTCGTCCGGGATCCGGTCGTCGAGCTCGGCGGCCGGCCGGACCGGCACGCCCGGCAGGTGCGCCGACACCAGCGCGGCGGTCCGCACGGCCCGTGGGAGCGGGCCGTGGCTGACCGCCGTGAGCGGCACCCCGGCCAGCCTCCGCCCGAGCAGCGTCGCCTGCCGCTCACCGGCCTCGCTCAGACCGGACTGGTCCCGGGTCGCCTCGGCGTGCCGGGCGATCCACAGGTGCCGGACGGCGGTCATGTCGGGCTCACCGGGTTGGGCAGCGCACCCCCGAACCGGCGATCGCGCTGCGCGTAGAGCTCGCACGCGTACCACAGGTGGCGGCGGTCGAAGTCGGGCCAGAGGGTGTCCAGGTAGACCATCTCGGCGTACGCCGACTGCCAGAGCAGGAAGTTCGACGTGCGCTGCTCGCCGGAGGGCCGCAGGAACATGTCCACCTCGGGGATCTCCGGGTGGTACAGGTATTTCGCGATGGTCTTCTCGGTGATCTTGTCGGCCTTCAGCTTGCCGGCCGCCACGTCCCGGGCGATGGCCGCCGCCGCGTCCGCGATCTCCGCCTGCCCGCCGTAATTGACGCAGAACTGCAGGGTGAGCTTGCTGTTGTGCCGGCTCATCTCCTCGGCGGTCTGCAGCTCGGAGATGACGCTCTTCCACAGCCGGCCCGCCCGGCCGGACCAGACCACCCGCACGCCGAGGTCGACGAGCTGGTCGCGGCGGCGGCGGATGACGTCCCGGTTGAAACCCATCAGGAAGCGCACCTCCTCGGGCGAGCGCTTCCAGTTCTCGGTGGAGAACGCGTACGCCGAGAGGTAGGGGATGCCGATCTCGATGGCGCCCTCGATGGTGTCGAAGAGCGAGTGCTCCCCCTGCTCGTGCCCCTTGGTCCGGGACAGCCCGCGCTCCTTGGCCCAGCGGCCGTTGCCGTCCATGACGACGGCCACGTGCTTGGGCAGGGCCGCCGAGGGCAGCTGGGGTGGCCGGGCACCGGAGATGTGGGGGGTGGGCGGGCGCGGGCTCACGAGTTCAACTCCCGTCGATCGACAAGCGGGAGCGAACGCAGTGCCCGCTCCATGTGCCATTGCAGGTGGGCGGCGACCAGACCGCTGCACTCGCGGCGCACCGAGGGCTCGGTGTGATCCGCGACGGCCCAGTCGCCGGAGGAGAGGGCGGACATCAGGCCGAGGGTGGCCGGGCTGGGGTGGGCGGCGCCCGGCGGCCGGCAGTCCGGGCAGACCGCGCCGCCGGCCGGCACCGAGAACGCCGCGTGCTGCCCGGGTGTGCCGCAGACGGCGCACTCGGTGACGGCCGGCGCCCAGCCGGCGAAGGCCATCGCCCGCAGCAGGTAGGCGTCGAGCACCAGGCCGCCGGAGTGCTCCCCGGCGGCGAGGGCCTTGAACGCGCCCAGGGTGAGCTGGAAGAGCCGCAGGGCGGGCTCCCGCTCGACCGGGGTGAGCCGCTCGGCGGTCTCGCAGATGGCGCTGGCCGCGGTGTAGCGCGGGTAGTCGCTGAGAAGGCTCTTGCCGTAGAGCGAGACCGCCTCGACCTGGCTGACCGAGTGCAGCGGGCTGCCCACTCCCTCGGGGGAGCCGGCGAGCTGCAGGTCGATGTGGCCGAACGGCTCGAGCCGGGCGCCGAACCGGGAGGAGGTGCGGCGGACCCCGCGGGCGACGGCGCGCAGGCGGCCGTGGCGACGGGTCAGGAGGGTGACGATCCGGTCGCTCTCACCGAGTTTCTGCACACGCAGGACCACCGCGTCGTCGCGGTAGAGCTGGCGGCGGTATCCGGCGGTCACACCCGCCATTCTGCCCGGTCCCTACGACAGACCCTGACCCGGATCTCAGGGTCGTCTCGGGGACGGGACCGATGGCGCCGGGTTGCCACCCGGAAATAGCGTCAGGGCATGACCGACTGCACCGAGCGGCACCACCCGGAGGCGTCCGGCAACCTCGCAGGCGAGGGCCGGGAGGGCAGCCCGGGCCGGGCCGGCATGAGCCGAAAGGTCGCGTTCCTCCTTGCCGCCGTCTCCGTGGGCGCGCTGGCCGGCTGTTCCGGCGTGGTGGGCGCGCGGATGACCTTCGAGGACACCGAGACCGAGAAGATCACCGAGATCGTGCTGGCCGGCGGCCGCGGCGACGTCATGGTCACCACCGACGGCGCGGCGACGAAGACGACGATCCAGCGGATCGTCAACGGCGGCTCCGACCCCGGCTCGTCCTACCAGCGGGCCGGCAGCGTGCTCACCCTGGGCACCGAGTGCGGTCCCGACTGCTCCCTGTCGTACCAGGTGGTCACCCCCGCCGCGGTGACCGTCCGCGGCGAGCTGACCTCCGGCGACGTCACCCTGTCCCGGGTCGGTTCCGTCGATCTGCGGCTGACCTCGGGGGACGTGATGGTGGAGGACGCCACCGGCCCGGTGAAGGTGCGGACGACCAACGGCGACATGAACGTGACCGGCGGCACCGAGGTGGCGGTGGAGGCGCGCAACGGCGACATCAGCGTGCTCGGCGCCGACGGTCCGGTCACCGCGCAGACCACCTCGGGCGACATCGACCTGAAGCTCGGCGCCGTCGCCTCGGTCACCGCGACGGCGACCGACGGCGACATCGATCTGATGGTGCCGCCGGGCTCCTACCGGCTGCGGGCGGACACCCACGGCCGCGAGGACGGCAAGGAGATCATCGGGATCACCGACGATCCGTCGTCACCGAACGTGCTGACTCTGCGGTCCGCCGGCGGCGAACTGCGGGTCATCGCGGGCTGACGGCTGCCGGGAGCCGATTGCCGGAGCCGGCCGGAGCCGGGGACACCGGCACGGGGAGCGGTCGTCCCGGCAGCAGCGCGGGGCGGCGCCCGGCAGCCACGTCCTCCACCCACCCGAAGATCGCGGTCAGCACGCCGAGCAGCACCAGCACCGCCCCGAGCCGCCAGCCGACCCCGGCGAGCCCGTCGATGGGCCAGCCGTGCCGCTCGCCCCACTGGGTCACCGCGATGACCACCGGCACGTGCCAGAGGTAGATGGTGAGCGCCCGGGCGTTCAGCACGGTGAGCACCCGGTGGCCGGGGATCACCGGGCGCAGGCAGCCGAGGACGACCAGGATGAACGCGGCCGACCAGAGCGCGTTGCCGAGCGGGATGTCGTTGAGGTCGTACCCGCGCGGGCTGGGGTGGGTGATCACCCAGCCGATCGCGGGCACGGCGAGCGCCGCGGCGAGGCCGAGCAGGCGGGCGCGGCCGAGCCGCTCCAGGTGGCCGTCGTGGTGGGCGAAACCGAGCAGCCACGCCCCGCCGTACAGGGCCAGTCCTTCGACCACCGGCGGCACGGTCATCCCGGTCAGGGTGACGGCCGTCAGGACGAGGTACGGCGTGGCCACCGTCGCCAGCGGGAACCGGCGGTACACCGGCAGCGCCAGCGGCGACAGCAGGACCATCCAGAGGAAGTCACGCAGGTACCAGGTGTGCCCGAGCGCCTGGATCCACCACCCGGTCGCCTCCGGGGTGTCGATCGGGAAACCCCAGAGCAGCAGCTTGGCGTTGGCGGTGGAGGTGCCGGTGATCAGCATGGCCGGCACCGCGATCAGGGCGAGCGCCCACAGCGAGGGCAGCAGGCGGCGGATCCGGCGTTCCACCGCCCACACCCCGAATCGGTCCAGCGAGGCCGCCATCAGCGACCCCGCCAGCGCGAACATCACCGACATCGCCGGGAAGACGACGGTGAGAGCGGTCCACCCGGTGACGTGGTAGACCACCACCCGGACGGTCGCTACCGCGCGCAGCAGGTCCAGGTACCGATTTCGCATAGCCCAAGGTGTTACCCAAGGACAAGCACGCTGCGCAAATTATGGTGAAGAACACCATAGTTGGAGAATGTCCATGTATGGATCAGAAACCGAGTTTGCGCAACTGTTTCGGGTCGCGCTGCCATTCCTTGGCCACTCGAACGTGGAGATCCAGATAGACCCGGCGGCCGATCAGCTGCTCGATCTCCGCCCGCGCCCGCGTGCCGACCTCCTTGAGCCTTACCCCCCGACTGCCGATCACAATCGACTTCTGACTGTCGCGCTCCACGTACAGATCCGCGAAGATCCGGGTCAGGTTGCCCTCGACCAGCATCTCCTCCACCATCACCGCGATCGAGTGCGGCAGCTCGTCGCGCACACCCTCCAGCGCCGCCTCCCGGATCAGCTCCGCGATCAACACCTGCTCCGGCTCGTCGGTCAGGACGTCGTCCGGATAGAGCTGCGGCGACTCCGGCATGTGCCGGACCATCACGTCGGTCAGCGCCTCCACCTGATGCCCGGAGACCGCGCTCACCGGGACGATCTCGGCGAAGTCGTACAGCTCGGCGACGGCGAGCAGCCGCTGCGCCAGGACCTCCGGAGAGACCAGGTCGACCTTGGTGACCACGGCGATGACCTTGGCCTTGAGCTCGCTGACCTCCGAGGAGATGAACCGGTCGCCGCGCCCGATCGGCTCGTCCGCCGGGAAGCACACGCCGATCACGTCGACCTCGCTCCACACCTCGCGGACCAGATCGTTCAGCCGCTCGCCGAGCAGGGTCCGGGGACGGTGCAGACCGGGCGTGTCGACCAGCACCAGCTGCGCGTCCGGCCGGTGCAGGATGCCGCGGATCACGTGCCGGGTGGTCTGCGGCTTGTTCGAGGTGATCGCGATCTTCTGGCCGACGATGGCGTTGGTCAGGGTCGACTTGCCGGCGTTCGGCCGCCCGACGAAACAGGCGAAACCGGCACGGTAGACGTCGTCCTGCGGTTTCTCGACACGTGCGGCCTTGTGCCGGTGCTTCTTGCGAGGAAAGGCGTTGGCGGTACGGGGGTCGCCGTCCTTCGCCGCGCCGTCCCGCTCCCGGGGACCCGCGGCGCCTCCGGCCTTGCCCGGCGGATCCGCCGGGACGCCACCACCACGGCCGGGCCGGTCGTCCCGGGCGCCGGCGGGGGCGGCCTTACGCGTACCTGGCAGGCCCTTGGCCCCGCCTCCAGCCGACCCGCCACGCGTACTAGGCAGGCCCTTGGCCCCGCCTCCAGCCGACCCGCCACGCGTACCAGGCAGGCCCTTGGCCCCGGCTCCAGCCGACCCGCCACGCGTACCCGGGAGGCCCTTGGCCCCGGCTCCGGCCGACCCGCCACGCGCGCCGGCCGGCTTGCGACCGCCCTGCGCCGCGCTGTCGTCGGCCGTGCGCTTCGCCGCCCGCCGTTCCTGCCGCCGCTGCTCGTTGCGCTCGCCGGCGGTGAGACGCCGCTCCCCGGACTCGGGACGGCGCTCCGGTGACTTCTCCGCCATCACTGGACCGTGCCGGCGAGCGAGCCGTCCGGGCCGGCCACGTGGATCGGCGCTCCGGCGGCCAGGTCGCGCACCGCGGCGAACCCGTCGTCCTCCAGCCGGCCGGCCCCGGTCACCACCGCGGCCGCCTCGATCTTCGTCGCGCCGGACGCGGCGGCCTGCGCCACGGCCAGCTGCAACGCGCTCAGGGACAGGTGGGGAAGCCGGACCGTCGCGGCCGCGTAGGTGCGGCCGTCCTGGTCGCGGACCGCCGCGCCCTCCGCCGCGCCCACGCGGGTGCGGGAGTGGCGCGCGAGGGTCACCAGCTTGGCGTCCTCGGCGCTCAGCTCATCAACAGAAAGGGTCAGGTCAGGCATCGGCGGGTTGTCTTTCCTCGTTCTCGGCAACGTTCTCATCGTCTCGTTCGGCGGGCGGTTCCGGTCGCACCCGGCGCACCAGCACCGAGTCGATCCGGTTCCGCCGGCCGGTGGTGCCCTCGGCGGTCAGGTGCAGGCCCTCCACCTCGGCCTTGGCGCCCGGGATCGGCACCCGGCCCAGCGTCTGGGCCAGCAGGCCGCCGACCGTCTCGACCTCGTCGGCCGGGAGCTCGACGCCGAAGACGGCGCCCAGGTCCTCGATCGGCAGCCGGGCGGTCACCCGGACCGCGCCGTCCTCCAGGTGGTCGATCGGCGGGCGCTCCACGTCGTACTCGTCGGTGATCTCCCCGACGATCTCCTCCAGGATGTCCTCGATCGTGACCAGGCCGGCGGTCCCGCCGTACTCGTCGACGACGATCACCAGGTGGTTGCGGGCGGCCTGCATCTCCGACAGCAGGTCGTCGACCGGTTTCGACTCCGGCACGAAGTTCGCCGGGCGCATCGCCTCGGCCACCGGCTGTGAGGTCGTGGCCGGATCGCCGTTCTGCGTACGCCGGATGACGTCCTTGAGGTAGAGCACGCCCAGCACGTCGTCGACGCTCTCGCCGATCACCGGGATCCGGGAGAACCCGGACCGCAGGAACAGGAAGAGCGCCTGCTGCAGCGTCTTGGTGCCCTCGATCCACACCATCTCGGTGCGCGGAACCATCACCTCGCGGGCGATCGTGTCACCCAGCGTGAACACCGAGTGGATCATCTCGCGCTCGCCGTGTTCCACCACACCGCGCTGCTCGGCCAGATCGACCAGCTCGCGCAACTCCACCTGGCTGCCGAACGGCCCCTCCGGGAACCCCTTGCCCGGGGTCACCGCGTTACCGATCAGGATCAGCAGTTTGGCGAGCGGGTTGAGCACCCGGCCCAGCCAGCGCACCAGCGGGGCGGTCGCCCGGCCCACCGCGTAGGCGTGCTGGCGGCCCAGCGTCCGTGGGGCGACACCCACCACCACGAAACTGACCAGCGTCATCGTGCCGGCCGACACCAGCGCCGCCGGCCAGCCGACCCCCCACGTGTCCACCGCCACCAGCGCCACCAGCGTGGTCGCGGTCAGCTCGCAGAGCAGCCGCAACAGGAGAAGCAGGTTGACGTAGCGCACCACGTCGGAGGCGACCGCCGCCAGCGCGCCGGCGCCCCGCTGCCCCTCCCGGTCCAGCTCGGCGGCCCGGGCCTGGGAGACGGTCGCCAGCGCGGCGTCGGTCATCGAGGCCAGGCCGGCGAGCAGCACCAGCAGGACAGCGAAGATGATCAGCTGCAGGTCCGGCAGGCCGGCCGAGGCGGGGTCCATGATCAGCCGGCTTTGCGCCCGGCACGCCAGCTCTGCAGAAGCTTGTTCTGCAGAGCGAACATCTCCCGCTCCTCGTCCGGCTCGGCATGGTCGTAGCCGAGCAGGTGCAGCGCGCCGTGCACGGTGAGCAGGTGCAGCTCGTCGGCGGCGGTGTGCCCGGCCACGGCGGCCTGCTTGGCGGCCACCTCCGGCGAGAGCACGATGTCGCCGAGCAGCGCCGGCTCGCCCATGCCCGACTCCCCGGGACCATGGTCGACGCTGCCCTCGTCCATCGGGAACGCGAGCACGTCGGTCGGCCCGTCGCTGCCCATCCAGCGATGGTTCAGCTCGGCCATGTAGTCGATGTCGACGAGCAGGATCGACAGCTCGGCGAGCGGGTTGACCCCCATCTCGTCCAGGGCGTGCCGGGCAACCGCGAGGATCGCGTCGGTGTCGACCTCGACTCCCGACTCGTTGGCGATCTCGATGGACATAGTGGTGCGATTACCCCTTGCGAATCAGCGCCGGCGGCCCTGCGCCCGGCCACCGCTGGCGGCCCGGCCCGGCACGGCGTGGACGGATTGTGCTGCCTGTTGCTCCTGCACGGCGTCGAACCGTGCGTACGCGTCGACGATCTCGGCGACCAGCCGGTGCCGCACCACGTCGGAGCTGGACAGCTCCGCGAAGTGCACGTCCTCCACGTCGCGCAGGATCTCCCGCACGATCTTGAGCCCGCTGGTCGTCCCGCCGGGCAGGTCGACCTGGGTCACGTCACCGGTCACCACGATCTTCGCCCCGAACCCGAGCCGGGTCAGGAACATCTTCATCTGCTCGGGCGTGGTGTTCTGCGCCTCGTCCAGAATGATGAACGCGTCGTTGAGAGTACGGCCGCGCATGTAGGCGAGTGGCGCGACCTCGATCGTGCCCGCGGCCATCAGGCGCGGGATCGTCTCGGGGTCGAGCATGTCGTGCAGCGCGTCGTAGAGCGGCCGCAGATAAGGGTCGATCTTCTCGGTCAGCGATCCGGGCAGGAACCCGAGCCGCTCACCCGCCTCGACCGCCGGCCGGGTCAGGATGATCCGGCTGATCTGCTTGGCCTGCAGCGCCTGCACGGCCTTGGCCATCGCCAGGTACGTCTTACCGGTACCGGCGGGGCCGATGCCGAAGACGATGGTGTTCTCGTCGATGGCGTCGACGTACTTCTTCTGCCCCAGGGTCTTGGGCCGGATGGTGCGCCCGCGCCGGGACAGGATGTTGAGGGTGAGCACCTCGGCCGGGCGCTCCGAGGTGTTCTCCTCGAGCATCCGGAGGGTGCGGCGGACGGCGTCGACGCTGAGCGTCTCGCCCTTCTCGATGAGCTCGATCAGCTCGGCGAAAAGGCGCTCGGCGATGGCGTTCTCCGCCGGCTCGCCGGTGATGGTGATCTCGTTGCCGCGGACGTGCACGTCGCTGTCGACAGTGCGCTCGATGAGCCGGAGGATCTCGTCCTTGGCGCCGAGCAGGTTCACCATGATCTTCGGATCGCTCACCGAGATCTTGGTCTGCGCCCGCACCGGGCTGGTCGAGCCAGTGCTGGATTCGTTCGGCGTACCGGTCATAGGGTGGCCCGGCGGGCCTCCGCCACCTGCTCTCTTCTTCATCGCCGTCCGGGTCGGGCGGCTCGCTCAAGGATCGTGCCATCCTATCCGCTCGCCCGCCCGCACGCCGATGCCATTATCGCCGGTGGCGCTAAACCGGCCCGTCCGACGCCCGGCCCCCGTCGAAGGCCTCCTGCATCCGGGTGAACCGATAGGTCGCCCAGTGCATCCGGGACACCGTCCCGTCGTCGTCGCGGGTGAGCCGCAGCAGCTCGCCGGCCTCCCGCCCGGAGACGGTCCGCAGCACGTCCGGATCGTCCTGCGGCTCGAAGACCGCCGGCGGCCGGCCCGCCGGGGCCTCGGCCACCCGGGCCTGCAACCGCCCGTCGTGCCAGGCGAAGACGAACTCGGTGCCCTCACTCCACCATCGGCCGAGGATCGACCGGTAGGCCGCCGGCGCGGGCGGCGCCGGCCGCCACGGGGTGATCTCGGCCGGATCCAGGTCGACGGTGAGCCGCAGCAGCTCGTGCACCAGCTCGTTGGTCTCGCCGGCGGTGCCGGAGGAGCCGAGGACCGCGCAGCCGAGCGCGCCGGGGTTCCCGTCGCCGCCGCGCCGCCCGTACACCCCGGCCAGGAAGCCCGGCATCGCCCCGTCGTGGCCGACGTGCACGACCCGTTTGCCCTCCGGGACCAGGATCAGCCCGAGCCCGAACCCGGCCGCCCACAGCGCCTCGTCGGTGGTGGTCAGCGGCCAGCGCATCTCGTCGACGGTCGCGGCCGCCAGCACCCGGCCGTCCGGGTCGATGCTCTCCGGGGCCGCCAGGAACGCCGCCCAGCGCGCCATGTCGGCGGCGGTGCTCCACAGCTGCGCGGCCGGGCCGACCCCGGCCAGGTCGACCGGCGGCTCGGGGCGTACCGCGTCGGAATAGGCGTCGACCAGGTAGCCGACGACCGCCTCGGGCGGGGTCTCGACGGTGGTCCGGGTCAGGCCGAGCGGGGTCAGGATCCGCTCGGTGAGGACCTCCGCCCAGGTGCCGCCGCGCACCCGGGCGACCAGGTGGCCGAGGACGGCGAGGCCGAGGTTGGAGTAGTGGAAGCGGCGGGCGTTGGGCAGCACCCGCTCGGCCCGGGCCAGCTCGGCGATCAGGCGGCCGGCGTCGGGGGTGATCAGGGTGTCCCAGACGTCGCCGTACGGCTCGCGCTGGAAGCCCGCGGTGTGCGAGAGCAGCCGCCGGATGGTGGCGTCGCCGTGGGCGGGCACGTCGAGGTGCGCCGAGACCGGCTGGTCGAGGTCGAGCAGCCCGTCGTCGCGGGCCTGCATGACGAGCACCGCGGTGAAGGTCTTGGTGACCGAGCCGATCCGGAACCGGCTGTCCGGCCCGAGCGGGTGCGCCGGGTTGCCGGAGCCGCCGACGGTGAAGACCCACGGCTCCCGGTCGGCGCGGTGCAGCGCGACCGAGAGGGCCGGGATCCGCCCGGCGGCCTGGGCCCGCCGGGCGGCCCGTTCGTACCGCGGGGTGGGCCCGTTCACCGACGGGCCAGCATCGGTCCGAGCGGGGCGCCACCGACGACGTGCGCGTGCACGTGGAAGACCTCCTGGCCACCGTGCGCGCCGGTGTTGAAGATGACCCGGAACCCGTCGGCCAGGCCCTCCAGCTCGGCGACCTTGGCGGCGGTGGCGAGCACGTCGGCGGCCGCGGCCGGGTCGGCGGCGAGCTCGATCACGTTCGCGTGGTGGGTGACCGGGATCACCAGGACGTGGCTGGGCGCCTTGGGGTCGATGTCCCGGAAGGCGAGGGTCGTGTCGGTGCGGTGCACGACCGTCGCGGGGATCTCGCCGGCCACGATGCGACAGAACAGGCAGGAGTTTTCCACCCGATGGATCTTATGGGCCCGGGTGGGATCAGATGGGCGCCGGATCCTCGGAAACAATGGTGGGAGCGCTTTCATGGCCGACAGGTCGAATCGGAAGGCTTCGAAAGGTGTGGGACGACGGCGCCTGGCACACGATTCCCGGCACCTCCCAGGTGATCGCGTCGCACGCTCTCGACGATCCCCGCCGCACCGCCACGATCGAGGTCTGACCGCCGCTTGGCGACCCCGCGTGGTGAGTCGTGGCTCGCCTTCACCACGCGGGTCGTCACCAGCGGCCGAGGCGGGCGGAGAGCACCGACAGGGCGGCGACGCCCGCCGTCGAGGTGCGCAGCACCGCGTCGCCCAGGCGCACCGGGACCGCGCCGGCCTCTCGGAAGGCGTCGAGCTCCGCGTCGGCGACGCCGCCCTCGGGACCCACCACCAGCGCGATCTCGCCCGAGTCCGGCAGGGCCGCCGTGGCCAGCCGCTCGGTCGCCTCCTCGTGCAGCACGAACGCCGCCGCCACGTCGGCCAGCCGGGCCGTGACCTGCTTCGTGGAGCAGTCCGGTTCGCCGGAGACGACCGGCAGCCACGACCGGCGGGCCTGCTTGGCGGCTTCCCGGGCGGTGGCCGCCCATTTGTCGCGCGCTTTGAGGCCCCGGTCGCCGCGCCACTGTGCCACCGACCGGGACGCCGCCCACGGCACGATCTCGTCGACGCCGACCTCGGTCATCGCCTGCACGGCCAGTTCGCCCCGGTCGCCTTTGGCGATGCCCTGCACGACGGTCAGCCTCGGGTCGGGTGCGGGTTCGGCGGCGACGCTCAGCACGGTGACGTCCACGCTGCCGCGGCCGACGGCGGTCACCTCGGCCCGGGCGGTTCCGCCTCGCCCGTCGGCGAGGATCAGCACCTCACCGGATCGCAGCCGCTGGACGGTGGCGGCGTGATGGCCCTCCGGCCCGTCGAGGGTGAAGTACGACCCGGTGGGCAGGCTCTCGACCAGGAACAGTGGCGCGGACATGCCCGCACGCTACCGGGCCGGCCGGATCCGCCACCGGATCGGGGCGGCCGGCGTGCACGGCGTACCGCGGCGAGGGCTCGACCGGCGGCGCCGTGCTCACGGCGTACCCCCGGCGGGGTTCAGATCGGCCGGAACCGCGCGGGGAGGCCGCGCGGGACCGGAACGACGACCGTGCGGGTGGGCTAGTGGCCGTTGAAGGCGTCGCGCATGCGGCTGAAGAAGCCGCCCTGTTTGCTGAGCTCGGCCACGTCCTCGCCGCGGGTCTTGGCGAAGTCGCGGAGCATCCGCTCCTGGTCGGCGGTGAGCTTGGTCGGCGTCTTCACGTCGAGGTGCACGAAGAGCTCGCCGCGGCCCTGACCGCGCAGGTGCGGGACGCCCTTGCCGCGGATGCGCAGCGTGCTGGCCGGCTGGGTGCCCGGTTTGACCTCGATGTTCTCTTCGCCGTCGAGGGTCTTGATGGTCATCCGGGTGCCGAGCGCGGCCGCGGTCATCGGCAGTGTGACGCGGCAGTGCAGGTCGTCGCCCTTGCGAGAGTAGACGTCGTGCGGGCGCTCGTGGATCTCCACGTAGAGGTCGCCGGCGGTGCCGCCGCCGGGGCCGACCTCGCCCTGCTGGGCCAGGCGGATCCGCATGCCGTCCTCGACGCCCGCCGGGATCTTGACGGTGAGGGAGCGGCGGGTCCGGATCCGGCCGTCGCCCGCGCACGTCGGGCAGGGGCTGGGGATGGTCGTGCCGTGACCCTGGCAGTTCTGGCAGGGGCGGGACGAGACGACCTGGCCGAGGAAGGTGCGCTGCACCGACTGGACCTCACCGCGGCCGGAGCACACGTCGCAGGTGGCGAGGTGGGTGCCGGGCGCGGTGCCGGCGCCGGAGCACTGGGTGCACAGCACCGCGGTGTCGACGGTGATCGGCGCCTCTACTCCGAAGGCGGTCTCGACCAGGTCGAGCTCGAGCCGCAGGATGGCGTCGGCGCCGGGGCGGGTGCGCGGGCGTGGCCCTCGGGAGCCACCGCCGGCGGCGGTGCCGAAGAACGCGTCCATGATGTCCTGGAAACCGACGAACGGCCCGGCTCCACCGGCGCCGCCGGGCATGCCGCCGCCGGGCGCGAGAGGGTCACCGCCGAGGTCGACGACCTGACGCTTCTGCTCGTCGGACAGCACCTCGTACGCCGCGTTGATCTCTTTGAACTTGTCGTGCGCCTCCGGATCCGGGTTCACATCCGGGTGGTACTGCCGAGCCAGTTTGCGGTAGGCGCGCTTGATCTCGTCGTCGGTGGCGTCCCGGCTCACACCGAGAATTCCGTAATAGTCCTTGGCCACGGGGTTTGGAGTCCTCAATGTCTGCGCGAATCCGTCAATTCTGTGCCAACAGGTCGCCAACGTAGCGTGCCACTGCACGAACGGTAGCGATAGTGCCGGGGTAGTCCATCCGGGTGGGGCCCAGCACACCGAGCCCACCAACGATCGTGGTACCCGGTCCGTAACCGCTGCTCACCACGGACGCCGACCGCAGGTTGTCGATCTGGTTCTCGTCGCCGATCAGAACCCGGGTGGTGCGGGGCTCCAGATCGCCGATGAGTTTCAGAAGGATGACCTCCTCCTCGAGGGCTTCGAGGACGGGTCGCAGTGTGCCCTGGAAGTCCAGCACACCGCCGCGTGTCAAGTTGGCCGTACCGGCGAGCGCGAGGCGCTCCTCACTCCGCTCGACGAGGGTCTCCAACAGGACCGAGGCGAGACAGGTCATCGTGCCGCGCCGCTCCGGGTCGGTCTCCTCGACGAGTTTCTGCACCAGGGCGGGGGTGTCGGCGAGCCGCTGACCGGCCAGTTTCTCGTTGACCCGGCGGCGCAGGTCCCACACGTCGCCGTCGCCGATCGGGGCGGGCAACTCGACCAGGCGCTGCTCGACCCGGCCGGTGTCGGTGATCATCACCAGCATCAGGCGGGTGGTGGAGATCGTGACCAGCTCGAGATGGCGGACGGCCGAACGGGACAGACTGGGATATTGCACGACGGCGACCTGGCGGGTCAGCTGGGCGAGCAACCGGACCGTGCGGTGCACCACGTCGTCGAGGTCGACGGCGCCGACCATGAACCGCTCGATGGCGCGGCGCTCGGCCGGGCTGAGCGGCTTGATCTTGGTGAGCCGGTCGACGAACAGCCGGTAACCGGCGTCGGTGGGGACCCGGCCGGCGCTGGTGTGCGGCTGCCGGATGTAGCCCTCCTCCTCCAGCACCGCCATGTCGTTGCGCACGGTGGCCGGGGAGACGCCGAGTTTGTGCCGATCGACCAGGGCTTTGCTGCCCACCGGCTCCTGGGTCTCGACGTAGTCCTCGACGATCGCCCGGAGCACCTCGAGCTTGCGGTCATCCAGACTCATATGACCCCTCCCCCTGCTGGCACTCCCGCTAATAGAGTGCCAGTCTACGTCGCGGGCGGTCGCAACGCGATGATCGAAAGTACGGAGCGGTCTCAGATCTTGAGTGCGGGATCCGTCCCGACCGGCTCGAACCGGACTTCCAGCGTGTCATACCGGGCGCGAACCCCGCCGGACCGCGAGCCGCTCGACCACTCGCCGAGCATGCGGTTCCTCCGGTGCGGGCTCACAGGACGTCACGGATGACCGCGTCGGCCAGGAGACGGCCGCGCAGGGTGAGGACGAGACGGCCGTCCCGGTACGCCCCCGGATCGAGCAGACCGTCGGCCAGAGCCTGCGCGGCGCCGGTGGCGTCCACCCGGTCGAGCGGGATCCCGTCGCGCAGCCGCACCCGCAGCATCACGTCCTCCATGTGCCGGTCGTCGCCGGTCAGCATCTCCCGCGCGTGCCCGGGTGACGTGCCGTCGGCCAGGCGTTTCGCGTACGCCGACGGGTGTTTGACGTTCCACCAGCGCACCCCGCCGACGTGGCTGTGCGCGCCCGGCCCGAGACCCCACCAGTCGGCGCCGGTCCAGTACAGCAGGTTGTGCCGGCACTCCCCGCCCGGCCGGGCCCAGTTGGACACCTCGTACCACTGGAAGCCGGCGTCGGTCAGCGCGGCCTCGGCGGCCAGGTAGCGGTCGGCGGCCACGTCGTCCGACGGGTACGGCAGCTCGCCGCGCCGCATCCGGGCCGCCATCCGGGTGCCGTCCTCCACGATCAGCGCGTAGGCGCTCACGTGGTCCACCCCGGCGTCGACGACCGCCCGCAGGGACCGGGCGAAGTCGTCCTCCGACTCCCCCGGCGTGCCGTAGATCAGGTCCAGGTTGACGTGCTCGAACCCGGCCTCCCGGGCCTCGACGGCGGCCTGCGGCGCCCGGCCCGCGGTGTGCTTGCGGTCCAGCACGCGCAGCACGCCGGCGGCGGCCGACTGCATGCCGAGCGAGATCCGGGTGAAGCCGGCCCGCCGCAGG
The DNA here is from genome assembly GCF_016862455.1 of Actinoplanes utahensis. Taxonomy (GTDB): domain Bacteria; phylum Actinomycetota; class Actinomycetes; order Mycobacteriales; family Micromonosporaceae; genus Actinoplanes; species Actinoplanes utahensis. The sequence goes on along the minus strand of NZ_BOMZ01000108.1, from coordinate 56,911 downwards.
TCACGCAGATAGTGCGGATCCACCGATTCCGGATTGGCCTCGGTGGTCACCTCGGCGCCCGGGGCCAGACCCCAGGTCCGGTCCACGCCCTCCAGGATCCGGCCCAGGTCACCGGCGCTGAGCAGGGTCGGCGTGCCACCGCCGACGAACACCGTGTCCACCCGGCCGGGCTCGATCACCCGGGCGGCCAGGGCCAGCTCGGCAAGGACGGTGTCCGCGTACTCCTCGCGGCTCGCCCCGCCACCCAGCTCACTCGCGGTGTAGGTGTTGAAGTCGCAGTAGCCGCAGCGGCTCGCGCAGAACGGGACGTGGATGTAGACGGCGAACCCGTCCTTGCCCACCCTGCGGGTGGCCTCGTCGGGGAGGGACCCGTCAGCGGGTACGGGTTCACCATCGGGGAGTGCGCCGGCCATCCGACAAGTGTGCACGTCTTACAGTTCCGGCATGGATCTGGTCCGTACCGTCACCGCCGCCGGCGTGACCACGATGACACTCGACAACCCCGACAACCGCAACGCGCTCTCCACCGCCCTGCTCACGAAGCTGCTCGACGCGCTGGCCGCGTCCGCCGCCGACCCGGAGAGCCGGGTCGTGGTCCTCTCGCACACCGGCCCGGTCTTCTGCTCCGGCGTCGACCTGCGGGAGACCGCCGCGGCCGGCCCCGGCGACCGCCTGCCCGCCGAGATGCTCGCCGACGTCCTCGCCGTGCTCTGGGAGTTCCCGAAACCGGTGGTGGCGCGGATCGGCGGCCCGGCCCGGGCCGGTGGCCTCGGCCTGATCGGGGCGGCCGACATCGCGGTCTGCGCCCGGCCGGCCACCTTCGCCTTCACCGAGGTACGGCTGGGCGTGATCCCCGCGGTGATCAGCGCCACCGTGCTGCCCCGGCTGGCGCCCCGGGCCGCCGCCGAGCTCTATCTCACCGGCGACGTCTTCGACGGGCCGCGGGCGGCCGAGATCGGCCTGGTCACCGCGGCCGTCCCGGAGGAGGACCTGGACACCGCGGTGGCCGGCTACTGTGCGTCGCTTCTGCGGGGCGGCCCGCTCGCGCTCGCCGGGACCAAACAACTTCTGCGGCGTACGCGTAACGAATCGATCCGTGCGGACCTGGCCGACCTCGCCCACCGTTCGTCCGGATACTTCAAGTCGGCCGAAGGCCGGGAGGGCGTCGCCGCGGCCCGGGAGAAGCGGGATCCACGCTGGATCCGGTGAGCCGCCGGCGGAAGATCATCTCGGTCGGGTGCCCCGTCACCGGTGACGCCCGGCCGCGAGCGCTCGTTGTCTAGGCTTGGCGTCCGAATCGGGAGGGGTGTTGGTGCGAGCGAAACCGGTCCTGTGCGTGGTCGCCCTGCTGGCTCTCCTCGGTGTTGTCGGCGTGGTCGTGCTGATCGACAACCTCGCCGACAACATCAAGCTGCCCCGGTTGAGCCCGGAGTGCACGGTCAACGCCGACGGCAAGGTGACCCTCGACACCGCCCAGATGGCCAACGCGGCGACCATCGCCGCGGTCGGCGTCCGGCGCAACATGCCCGAGCAGGCCATCGTGGTCGCGCTGGCCACCGCGTTCCAGGAGTCGAAGCTGGAGAACCTGGACAGCGGCGACCGCGACTCGGTCGGCCTGTTCCAGCAGCGCCCCAGCCAGGGCTGGGGCACGGTCGAGCAGATCCAGGACCCGAGGTACGCCGCCGACAAGTTCTACGTGGCCCTCAAGAAGGTCAAGGGCTGGGAGAGGATGCGGGTCACCGACGCGGCACAGAAGGTGCAGCGCTCGGCGTACCCGGAGGCCTACCAGAAGTGGGCCGACGAGTCGAAGGTGCTGGCCGCGGCCCTGACCGGGCGGGCCACCGGCGCGGTCGAATGCGTCGTCCCGGACGATCCGACGGTTCGCGGCGCCGAGGCGGCCACCGCCCTGCTGGCCAGCCTCCAGCTCGACTGGGGCAAGAAACTGGCCGCTCAGGCCCACAGCGCCGAGGCGGTCGCCGGGCTCACCCTCGACGTGGCCAACCCGAACACCGGCTGGCGGTTCGCGCACTGGCTGGTCTCGCACGCCTCCGCCACCGGTCTCGAAAGGGTACGTTTCGGTGACCTGGAGTGGCATGCCCCCGAGGGGAAATGGCAGCCGGTCGCCGACGGCCGAGGGGGCAGCCAGGCACAGGTCGTCGCCGAGGTGTTCCGGTGACCATCCCCTCAGATTGCGCTGCGTATATCGACATGGACACTGCGCAACCACCCTGGTACTAAGTAGGTCGTGCTGACGGCGACCGTGTGGCTCCTGCTCGGAGCGGGAAGCGTCGGCGCCGTCCTCTTCGGTGTGCGTCGGCACCATCCGGCCCGGCGCGCCCCGTGGCTGCTGCTGGCCGGCTCGCTGGCGGCCCTGTCGATCGGCGACGTCCTCTTCGAGTTCCACCGGAGCGCCCTCGCCGACACCGCCTACCTGGTGATGTTCGCCCTGGTCGCGCTGAGCCTGCTGCAGTTCACCCGGTGTGGGGCGCTGCTCGTCGACCGGGCCCGGCTGCTCGATCTGGTGGCGTTCGCCTGCTCCGCCATGCTGGTGGTCTGGGTCTTCGTGATCAGCCCGGCCGGCCGGTTCCAGACGGTCTCCCCCGCCGACGTGATCGGCGACCTGCTGCTGATCGCCGTGGCCGTGCGCCTGCTCACCGCCGACCCGCGCAACATCGCCGCGATCCTGCTGGTCACCGGCGGCACGGCGATGCTCGCCGGGGACGTGCTCTACCCGCTGAGCCACGGGAGCGAAGCCGCCGAGTCCGCCTTCGTGGTGCTCTACCTGACGTGGGGCGCGGCGGCGCTGCACCCGTCGATGGCCCGGCTCACCGAACCGCGGCCGCCGCGGCTGTCACCGTGGCGGTTCCGCGACACCACGCTGCTCGCCGCGTCGGCCGCCACCCCGCCGTTCGTGCTGATCGTCGAGGCCTTCACCGGGACGGTGCACAACGGGGTGGTGATCGCCGTCACCGGCTCGATCAACCTGATGCTCACCATCACCCGCCTCGCCGACGCCATCCACCAGCACAGTCAGGCGCTGGTCCGGGAGCGCGCGCTCCGGGCCGCCAACACCACCCTCGTCTCGGCAGCGGACCCGCCGGCGGTCGAGGCGGCGGTGCGGGCCGCGGTCGCCCGGCTGCTGCCACCCCAGTCCGTCCGGAAAGTGATCCTCGCCACTGATGGCGGCCAGCTGGGCTCACTCCTCGACGGCGGCTCCGGATCCAGGTCACTTCTCGACGCCACAGCCGGCTCACTCTCCGACGACGGACCCGGCACCCGGTCGCCTTCCGATGCCGGAACCGGATCGCTTCCCGGCGGCGGGCCCGGCACTCGGAGCTTCTGGTCGGCCGCCGCCGGCAGTGGGGATCGAACCCTGATCTGCCCGCTCCGGCTGGAACCGCTCGCCGTGGCCCGGCCCAGCGGCGGCGCCCTGATCATCACCGGGGACCGGAACGCGCTGCTCGCGGGCCGGGACGCGCTCGAGGTGCTGGCCGGGGAGGCCGCGCTCGCCCTCGACCGGATCACCCTGGTGGAGGCGGTCGGGCGCCGGGACAGCGACCTCTACCTGCGTGCGGTCACCGGCAACACCGCGGAGATCATGGCGGTGATCGACTCCGACCACCGGATCCGGTACGCCAGCCCCGGCCTACGCCGGCTGGCCGGAGCCGAGGAGTTGCCGCCGCTCACCGCCTTCGAGGATCTGGTTCACCCCGACGACCAGGAGACGGTACGGCTGGCCCTGCGCACCGAGGGCGATGGCAAGGTCTACTGCGCCCTGTCCCGGCGGGACGGCAGCCAGGTGCTCGTCGAGATGGCCTACCGGGATCTGCGCGGCGACCGGCTCGTCCAGGGCCTGGTCGTGACGCTGCGGGTGGTCACCAACCGCGGCGACGTGATGGAGCCCGCCCCGCACCACGAACATCAGGGCGAGCCGCCGGCCTGGGTGAACCGCCGCAGCGCCCGCCACAAGTTCCGCTACTGAGCCCCGCTTCCAGAACTCTTCATCACCGGGCTGCCTTCCCGGCCCCTTCGCAACGGAGCCCTCCCGCCCTGGCCCTCCTGCGGGTTCTTCGTCCCTTGACCTCCGGCGGGTTATTCCGTCCCCGGGCCCTTCATCTGGGACTTCCTCCCCGGCGCCCCTCCGCCCGGCAGTTCCACCCGGCCCCCATGCCTCGGGTGTTTCCACCCCGGACACGGAAAACGCCAGCCCCCTTGCGGGGACCGGCGTATCCGGGTTTTGCGTCAGACCGCTGGTCAGCGGGTCAGGTGACGACGACGACCGGCGCCGGCGACCAGGGCCACACCGATCGCGGCGAAGGCGACCTGGAAGATGAACTCCCACCAGTCGAAACCGCGGGTCTCAGCAACGCCGATCGCGCGGGCCAGCACGGTACCCAGCAGAGCGGCGACCACACCGACGACCAGGGTCAGCCACAGCGGCATGTTCTGCTTGCCCGGGACGACCAGGCGGCCCAGGGCGCCGATGATGAGGCCGACGACGAGGGCGGTGATGATGCCGACAACAGTGAATTCCATGGGATCCTCCTCGGGGGTGGAGCTTGGTGGTTGCGTCCGTCGAGCCCCTGATTTCCCGACCCCCCGAAAAATCAAACCGCCCTATTTTTTTGTCGTCCCCTTGGTGTCAGTGCTATCGGACGTCGACAGAGCGGCGATGAAGGCCTCCTGCGGCACCTCCACGCGGCCCACCATCTTCATCCGCTTCTTGCCTTCCTTCTGCTTCTCGAGCAGCTTGCGCTTCCGGCTGATGTCACCGCCGTAGCACTTGGCGAGCACGTCCTTGCGGATCGCGCGGATGGTCTCGCGGGCGATGATCCGGCTGCCGATGGCCGCCTGGATCGGCACCTCGAACTGCTGCCGCGGGATGAGTTTCTGCAGCTTGGCGGCGATGGAGGTGCCATAGGTGTACGCCTTGTCCTTGTGCACGATGGCACTGAAGGCATCGACCGGCTCGCCGTGCAGCAGGATGTCGACCTTCACCAGATCGGCGGCCTGCTCGCCGGAGGGCTCGTAGTCGAGGGACGCGTACCCCTTGGTCTTGCTCTTGAGCTGGTCGAAGAAGTCGAAGATGATCTCGGCGAGGGGCAGGGTGTAGCGAAGCTCCACCCGTTCGGAGGACAGGTACTCCATGCCGAGCAGGCTGCCGCGGCGGCTCTGGCACAGCTCCATGACGGCGCCCACATACTCGTTCGGCACCAGGACTGTGGCCCTCACCACAGGCTCGTGGATCTCGGCGATCTTGCCGGTCGGGAACTCGCTCGGGTTGGTGACCACCGAGTCCTTCCCGTCCTCGGTGAACACCTGATAGACCACGTTCGGCGCGGTGGAGATCAGGTCGAGCCCGAACTCGCGCTCCAGCCGCTCGCCGATGATCTCCAGGTGCAGCAGGCCCAGGTAGCCGACGCGGAACCCGAAGCCGAGCGCCGCCGACGTCTCCGGCTCGTAGGTGAGCGCCGCGTCGTTGAGTTTCAGCTTGTCGAGCGCGTCACGCAGCGCCGGATAGTCCGAGCCGTCGATCGGGTAGAGACCCGAGTAGACCATCGGCTTCGGGTCCTTGTAGCCGCCGAGAGCCTCCTTCGCCGGCCGGTTGTTGCCGGTGACGGTGTCGCCCACCTTCGACTGACGGACGTCCTTCACACCGGTGATCAGGTAACCGACTTCACCGACGCCGAGCGCGCCCGCCTTCTCCATCTCGGGCGAGACCACCCCGATCTCGAGAAGCTCGTGCACGGCGCCGGTGGACATCATCTTGATCCGGTCACGGGCCTCGATCCGGCCGTCGATCACCCGGACATAGGTGACGACACCGCGGTACACGTCGTAGACCGAGTCGAAGATCATCGCCCGGGCCGGGGCCGCCGCGTCACCGACCGGCGCCTTGAACTGCCGGACGATCTCGTCGAGCAGATGACCCACGCCGACACCGGTCTTGCCGGAGACCCGCAACACGTCGGTGGGCTCGCAGCCGATCAGCTTGGCCAGCTCCTCGGCGTACTTCTCCGGCTGCGCGGCCGGCAGGTCGATCTTGTTGAGCACCGGGACGATGTGCAGGTCGTTCTCCATCGCCAGGTACAGGTTGGCGAGGGTCTGCGCCTCGATGCCCTGCGCGGCGTCGACCAGCAGCACGGCGCCCTCACAGGCCGCCAGGCTGCGGGACACCTCGTAGGTGAAGTCGACGTGCCCCGGAGTGTCGATCATGTTGAGGACGGCGGTCTCACCCTGCCGGTCACCCTCACGGATCGTCCAGGGCATGCGCACGGCCTGCGACTTGATGGTGATGCCGCGCTCGCGTTCGATGTCCATCCGGTCGAGGTACTGTGCGCGCATCTGACGCGGGTCGACCACCCCGGTGATCTGCAGCATCCGGTCGGCCAGCGTCGACTTGCCGTGGTCGATGTGCGCGATGATGCAGAAGTTGCGGATGCGGCTGGGATCGGTCGATCCGATCACGTTCACGCCGGGGTCGAGCGGTCCGGGCACGGTCTTCCGTTCTTCTCGGGCTGGTCTTCTCACCGCTGGTGGCGAGCCGGCGGTCCCCACCGGCGCTCCCTATCGTCCCACGCCCGGCCCGGCAGGTCCGATCACACCCGTTCGAGCGGCCCGCCGGAAGCCCGCGGGCGCCCCCGCGCGAAGCGAGCGCCCCGCGCGAACCGGACGCTCCGGCTCAGCCCGGCGGCTCGAGGAACAGGGTGGACAGTTTCGGCAGACGGCGGCGCATCTCGTCCTCGTCGTCGAAATCCCACAGATCACCGGCCTCCGGGCGGGTGCGTGGCCGCTCCCCGGACGGCAGCGGCTCCCCGGTGGCCTGCTCATAGGCCCGGGCCGCGATGCCGAGCACCTCCTCCGCCCCGAACACCGCGCCGGTGTCGGCGGCCGATTTGATCGCCACCACGTTGGCCAGCACGTCGGGCGACTGCACGGCGGCGGCCACCGCTTTACGCCCGTGGGCGATCAGCCAGCCCCGGAACGCGTCGAAGCCCTCACCGTCGACCCCACTGTTGATCAGATAAGCGGCGGCCCAGAGATCCTCCGTGCCCGAGGCCACCATGACCTTTTCCAGATGGCGGCCCCAGGCCACGATCTCCTCCGGATCGCGCGCGGCCAGCTCGGCGACGGCACGCTCGGCCACCTCGGCGGGCGAGGCCGGCCGGTCGGCGGTGGCACGGTCGATGACCGCCCAGAAATCGTCGGTTCGCATGCCGTGATCCTGCCAGGGCGGTACGACACTTTCCCGAGGCACACCTGCCGGGGCGGGGCGGGTACGACGGCGGCAGGATGGGGGCATGCGGCCGATCACCCTGCCCGAGGTTCCGTACGACGCGACCGCCGTACGTCCCCCGTGGGCCGATCTGCCGGAGACCGTGCGGGAGGCGATCACCGCGCGCCTCGGCTCACCGGTGTCCGCCGCGCGCAGCGCCGGCGGCGGTTTCACCCGCGCGTTCGCGGCCGTGCTGGAGACCGGGAGCGGGGACCGCGTATTCGTCAAAGCGGCGCCGCTCAGCGACCCGGCCTCGCAGTGGTACGCCCGGGAGGCCGCCGTCACCGCCGCCCTCCCACCCGAGGTGACCGCCGCCCGGCCGCGCTGGACCATGACCGCCTCCGGCTGGTTCGTGCTGTGCCTGGACGCGGTCGACGGCCGAATCCCGGCGCTGCCCTGGTCCCAGGCCGACCTGGACGCCACCCTGCGCACCTGGACGGTCGCCGCCACCGCGCTCGCCTACCCGGCGCCCTCGCTGCTCGGCATCGGGCTGCCCACCCTTCCGGAGATCCTGCGTACCGAGATGTCCTGGTGGTCGCTGATCGCCGGGCGCCGGGAGCCGATGCCCGAACCGGCCCGGGAGACGATCGCGCCGCAGCGCCTGCCCGAACTCGCCGAGCTGGAAGGCGCCCTGCCGGAACTGGCCGCCGGCGACGGCATGGCGCACGGCGACCTGCGGGTCGACAACGTGCTGATCGACACCGGCGGCCGCGCCTGGCTCTGCGACTGGACCTGGCCGTGCCTGGGCGCACCCTGGTTCGACACGGTCACCCTGCTGGTCAGCGCTTACGCCAGCGGCCTGGACACCGACTCGGTGCTGCGGGCATGGGGCGCCCCGGACGAAGGCGTGGACGGCGCGCTGGCGGCACTCTCCGGGTACTGGCTGGTCCGGGCCGGCGACGGGCCGGGCAGCGCGTCGCCGCACAGCCGTCAGCACCAGCGGTTCAGCGGCGAACAAGCCCTCGCCTGGCTGACCGAACGCCGCGGCTGGGCCACCGCCCCGAAGAAGCGCGGCTGGCTCCGCCGGTGACGGTTCCCGATCATCGGCAGCGCTCACGAAGGCCCTGGACCGGAGCCATTTTGGCGGCTCGGAGGCATGCTGGTAACCTGGTTCCTCGCGTGTGGTGACACGCTGTCGTCTCCTGTGCCGGCCTCGCCGGGTGAGCCGATCGCGGTGACCATTCGTTGAGACCATTTTTCCGAACTAGTCAGGACAAGGCTGTCGCGTGGCGAACATCAAGTCCCAGATCAAGCGCAACCGGCAGAACGAGAAGGCCCGTCTGCGCAACAAGTCGGTCAAGTCTTCCCTGAAGACCGTGATCCGCAAGCTGCACGAGGCAGGCGACTCGGGCAACGTCGAGACGGCTACCGCGCTGCTGCGTGACGCCTCGCGTCAGCTGGACAAGGCTGTCAGCAAGGGCGTCATTCACAAGAACCAGGCGGCCAACCGCAAGTCGGCCATCGCCAAGAAGATCGCCGCGCTGTCCGCCTGATCCTCACCGATCAATGAGATCGGCGGCCGCACGGATGCGGCCGGCGATCTGCGCCCGCTTTCAGGCGGGCAGGCATGGACGACCCCGGGCACCGTCGGACCTCACGGTCCGCAGCGGTGCCCGGTCGCATTTCCCCCTCGGTACGCACCCCGCGCTCACCCCGGCCGGCCCGCCCCTCCACGCGCGGCCACCCAGAGCCGTTTCGCGCCGTGCTGACGGCTCCTCCTCCCGCGACCGCCGGGACTCCTGCCCGCACCCGTACCTGCGCTCGTGCTCGTGCTCGTGCTCGTGCTCGTGCTCGTGCTCGTGCTCATCTTGGTTTCGTCTCGCCGTCTCGCCGTCTCGCCGTCTCGCCGTCTCGCCGTCTCGCCGGACTGGCGTTTATCGACCTTGCGCCGCGATCTTGGACGATTCGTCATCGATTCCGGTGGTCTATCGTCCAAGATCGGGCCGCGGGACGGCGGGACGTCCGCCGCGCCTCGGCAACCGAGCAGAAGACTCGAAAAACGGGTGAATCGATCAAGATCGCCGCACGGCGCCCCGGGGACGAGCCCTCCTGCTGAGGACGTGACGGAGAATGCCTGGCGAACCGGGGACAAGACCCACCGGTTCGCTCCCATCTCGCACGTGACGTGCGAGACGTGGAGGGCACCGGCCGGACGTGAGCAGCGGGCCGAGAACCGTACATCCGCGGGAACGCGGTGACCACACGGCAGGGTCAGGGCGGTGGCGGTAGCCGGCCGTGCCTACTCGTAGCGGCGTGCAGCGGCCTGACGAGCAATCTGCTCGCGCACGTCCAACTGGTCGGCCCACGGGCGGCGGCTGGGGGCACTGTTGTCGGCGGGCCGGGACTCGTCGGGCGCCGTGGGATTCCCGGGCGAGCGCGCCTGGAATCGGGCGGCGGCCACGTCGGCGTTCCTCGCCTGGTCCTCGTAGAGATGCCCGCCGGTCACGTCACCGTCGGAGTACGGGTGGCTCTCCGCTGCCTCGCCCTCCGGATGAGGACGCCCGCCGGCCACCTCGGTTCCGGCGTAGGCATGCCCGCCGGCCGCCGCGCCCTCCGGGTAGGAACGGCCGCCGGCTGATCCGCCTCCACCATGGAAACCGCCGCCGGCCACCTCGCCGTCAGCGTAGGGATGCCCGTCAGCGACCCCCTCGGCGAAGGGCCGACTGCTGTTCTCGGCGTTGAAGTGGCTGCCGACCGTGCCGCCGCCGGTGTAGGCGTGCTCGCTGGCCATGTTGCTCGCGACGTAGGAGTAGCCGCCGGTCGCTGCGGTGGCACCGCTCTCCTCGGCGTAGGACTGCGCGGTCGCCGCTGAGGAGCTGGCGTACACGGTCGGATATCCGGGCGCGGGCGTCGCCCCGAATCCGCCGGAGAGGTGACCTCCGGCAAGGCCGGACTGATAGCCACTCCCGAGGTCGTCCTGATGATCGTGGCCGGACTGGTGACCACCGGCGAGGTCGGACCGGTAAGCACTGCCGAGGCCGGATCGACAGTCACCGGCGAGGTCGGACTGGTGAGAACCGGCGAGACCGGCCTGATCGTCACGGGCGAGGTCGGGCTGGTAGCCGTCGGGCAGAGTGCCGGGAGAAGCCGTGTGCCCGTAACCGAGGGCGGCCGGCTCGTGCGCGACGACCGGCGCGAATCCGCCTGCCCGGACGGCGCCTCGGGACGGGACGCCGGGCTGGCCGGTGAGCGGCGCGACATCCGGGCCGAAACGCCGGTCCCGCTCGAAGGGCGACGTGCCGGCCGGGCCGGAGAAGGCGGCCGGAGCCGCGGAGACGGCGACCCGGAAGTCACCGGCCCGTTGCGGGGTGGCGCCGGTCTGCCCGGACAGGGACTGCCCGGCGCCCGGGACCCCGGGCGGGACCGGTCCGGAGGTGTCGATGGTGGGGGCGCGATGCGCGTACCCCTCGAAGGGTTGTGACACGCCGGGAGCGGGCATCGCTGCCGGGCGCAGCACGGTGGGGCGCTCCGCGCTGGTCTCGCGGGCGACCGGGCGCGGGGTGAGCGCCCCGGCGACCAGGTCGTTGAACTTGACCATCAGGGCGACCGTGACCGGCAGGACCAGCACGCCCCACCAGCTGACCAGCTCGGCGAGGGCCAGCAGGAGACCGAGGACGACCGCGCCCTCCAGGAAGACGAAGCAGAGCAGGCCGCTCGGCGCGAGATGACGCAGCCGCAGCGCCCGGGAATAGAGCGGCCGGTCGGCCGGCTCGGCACGGCGGGAACGGATCTCGCGGGTCATCGGGCGCCTCCGTCCCGGCGGGCGGTCGCGATGGCGAAGACCGTCCGCTCGAGGGCGAAGCCACGGTCCTCGGCGCCGCCCTTGACCGCGGCGTTGCAGTCGGCGGCGGCGCGCATCGCGTCGGCCAGGCCCTCCGGGGTCCAGCCACGGCTGCGGCCCTGGGCCTTCTCGATCTTCCAGGCGGGCATGCCGAGGGTACTGGCCAGCTGGTACGGGTTACCGCGGCCGGCGGAGGCGACCCGTGCCACGGTGCGGATCCCGTCGGCGAGCGCGTCGGCGATCGGCACCGGGTCGACACCGACGTGCAGGGCCCAGCGCAGCGCCTCGAGCGCGCCGGGCACGTCGCCGACCATCGCGGCGTCCGCCACCGCGAAGCCGGTGACCTCGGCGCGGCCCTTGTAATAGCGGGCGACCACGGCCTCGGTGATCTTGCCGTCGGTGTCGGCGAGCAACTGGGAGCAGGCGGCGGCGATCTCCCGCAGGTCGTTGCCGACCGCCTGGAGCAGCGCGGACGCGGCGGAGTCGTCACACCGGACGCCGTTGCGTCGGAACTCGTTGCGCACGAACGCGATCCGCTCGGCGTCCTTCTTCAGCTTCATCGCCGGGACGACGGTGGCGCCGGCCGCCCGCAGCCCGTCGGCGAACGCCTTGCCCTTGGCCCCGCCCACGTGGGTGACGATGAGCGTGACGTCGGGGTCGGGGCTCTTCGCATAGGCCAGCAGGGCGGTGGTGAGGTCTTTCCGTGCGTCCTGACCACTGCGGATCACCAGGACGCGGCGTCCGCCGAACAGCGACGGGCTGAGCATCTCGGCGACCTCGCCGGCGACCAGGGCCGCCGCCTCGTATTCCCGGACGTCCGCGCCGGGGTCGGCAGTCCGCGCCGCTTCGACCGCCTCGGCGACGGCACGGGCGGCGAGAAGCTCCTCGTCGCCTTGGACGAGCAGCAACGCGGGCGGTGGCACGGCATTCACGTGCAACATCGTCGCACGCGGCACCGACAGTTCCGTGAGCCTCACTCGTTAGCGCAGGACGCCGATCACCGAATGCGAAACCAGACATATCGGCACTCGGTTATCCCGGACCCGCCGTACAGTCGCGTGCACAGGCCCGATGCACCGCACGGGTGATTCGCACGATTCGCCTGACATAGAGGTTTATGGCGAGTAAAATCCGGTCGCCGCCTTCCGCACCCGGGCGTGTCGGCCCATGCCCTCCCGTCCGGTACTGATCGGCCCGCTCTACTGCGGCGGGTCCCCGCGGGCCGCGACGGCCAGACCTCCGTCCACCGCTACCGCTGCCACATCACCCGATTCATCGGTACGAAGGATCCGCGCCCCGCCCTGAGCGATCCATCCGAGCAGCACCGCGTTCGGATGGCCGTAATCGTTGTCCCGGCCGACCGATACCAGCGCCACCGTGGGATCCACCGCCTCCACCAGCGCCGGTGACTGCAGGGCGCTGCCGTGGTGCGCGACCTTCAGCACGTCCGCCCGCAGCCCCGCCGCCCCGATGCCGGCGACGAGATCCTCCTGTTCCTCGGTCTCCGCGTCACCGAGCAGCAGCACGGACCGCCCGCCGAGGACGGCCCGCAGGATCAGCGAGTTGTTGTTCGGATCCGAGTTGGTGCCGCGCATCGGCGACAGCGGCCCGATCACCTCCAGACGCAGACCCCCCGCCGTGTACGCCCACCCCGCCCCGGCCGCCTGCACCGCGATCCCGGCCCCGGCCGCGGACTCCGCCACGGACGCCCGGCCGGCCGCCGGCTCCGGCCAGTCGGGCCCGATCACCGCGTCCACCTCCCGGTCCCGGAACACTCCGGCCACCCCGCCGACGTGGTCGGCGTGGAAGTGGCTGACCACCAGCACCACCACGTGCCGGATGCCGAGCCGGCGCAGACACCGGTCGACCGCGTCCGGTTCCGGCCCGGCGTCGACCACCACGGCCCGGCCGGACCCGGCGGGGAGCACCACCGCGTCGCCCTGTCCCACCGCGCACGCCACCACGAGCCATCCCGGCGGCGGCCACCCGGACGCGAGCAGCCGCACCGGCAGGGCGCCGAGGACGGCGCCGAGCGCGACCACGGTCGCCAGCCGCCGGACCGGCTCCCGTCGTGCCGCGACCAGGAACGCCACCGTCAGCACGGCGAGCAGCACCCCGCCCACCGCGCCGCCCGGCCACGGCAGCGCCCCGGCCGGGATCCGCGCGCCGGTACGGGCCACCAGCACCAGCCACTCGGTGGGCCAGTGCCCGATCCAGGCCGCGAACTCGGCTCCGGCCGGCCACACCGGTGACAGCACCGCCGCCGCCACACCGAACAGGGTGGCCGGCGCGATCGCGGGCACCGCCAGCAGGTTGGCCGGCACCGCGACGAGGCTGACGGTCGCCGAGATGGCGGCGACCACCGGCCCGCAGGCGACCTGGGCCGCCGCCGGAACGGCGAGGGCCTCCGCCACCCAGCCCGGCCAGCCACGCCGTTGCAGCCCGTCCCGCCACACCGGCGCGATCAGCAGCAGACCGGCCGTGGCCAGCACCGACAGCGCGAACCCGGGATCCGCCGCGAGCTCCGGATCGGCGATCAGCAGGACCGCCGCGCCCGCGGCCAGCGCCGGCACCGCCGCCCGGGGCCGGCCGGCGGCCAGGCCGAGCAGGCCGATCGCGCCCATCGCCGCCGCCCGGATCACACTGGGCGACGGGCGGGCCAGGATGACGAAGCCGGCCAGCGCGATCGCGCACAGCACCGCGCACAGCAACGGCCCGGCCCGGGTCCGCCGCACCACGAACAGCACGAGACCCAGGACGATCGCGACATTCGTTCCAGAGACCGCGGTCAGATGTGTCATTCCGGTGGTACGGAAGTCCGCCTCCAGCGCCGGGTCGAGCCGGCTCGTGTCGCCGACGACCAGGCCCGGCAGCAGCCCACCGGAGTCGTCCGGCAGCGGCTCACAGGCTCGCTGGAGTCCCGCCCGCAGCACTCCGGCGCCGCGCTGCACCCAGGACGGCCGCCCCTCCAGCCGGGGTGGGGTACGGGCCGACAGCACGGCGGCGCGCAGATCACCGGGGCGGGGCGGCATCAGCCGTCCGGTCGCCGTGGCCCGCTGGCCCGGCAGCAGCTCCCGCCAGCCGGGGTCGGAGCCCAGCACGAGCGCCCGCGCGGTGAGCCGGATCGGCGCGGCGTCCTCCGCCGTGACCGATTCCAGTTCGACGGCGACCAGATAGGTCGGCGGCCCGGCGGAACGGGCCAGCGGCCGCGGGTCGTCCCGCACGACCAGTTCGACCCGTACGGTCGCACCGCTCTCCACCAGCGCGCGCAGCACCGGCGCCTCCCGCACCGACATCCGGGCCCCGGTGGCGATCGCCCCGCACCCCACCCCGAGCGCCACGGCGGCCACGATCCACCGGACCGCCCCACCCCAGCCGGCCTCGCCGGCCGCCCGCGCCTCCCCACCGCCACGGGCCGTCCCGCCCCGGCGGGAGCCGGGCGCCCGTCCGGCGAAGCCGGCCGCAGCGGTCACCGCGGCCACGGCCAGCCCCGCGGCCCCGACGGCGATGCCCCACACCGCGGACAGATGAAGCGTGCCCAGAGCGGCCAGCCAGAGACCCACCGTGAAGCCCGCCAGCCGCAGATCCGGGATCCGCTCGGCCCCGCTCATCCGACCGTCACCAGGTCCTTGAGCTGCTCGTAGCGGGCTTCCCCGATCCCGTCCACCTTGCGCAGATCGCTGACCGCCCGGAAACCGCCCTGGGCATCGCGCGCGTCCAGGATCCGCTGGGCGAGCACCGGCCCCACCCCGGGCAGTCCGTCCAGCTGGGCCGGCGTCGCCGTGTTGAGGTCGACGAGCGCGGAACCGCTGGCGGGAGCGGCGCCGCCGCCGGTGACGGCGCCGGGCGGCGGAGTGACCCCCACCATGATCAACTCACCGTCGACGACCTTGCGCGCGAGGTTGAGCATCGCCACGTCCACCCCGGCCTGCGGTCCGCCGGCCGCGACCAGAGCGTCGGCGACCCGGGCTCCGGGGCTGAGCCGTACCAGCCCCGGCCGCAGCACCTTCCCGCCGACCGCGACCACCACCTCACCGGACGGCGCCGCCCGGACCGGCCCCGAGCCCGGCGCCTGCGCGGTGACCGAGCCGGCCGGCGTCGACACGACCTCGTCGAGCCGCGGCCGCGACTGCCACGCGAAGTACGCCGCCCCGAGCACGACGACCGCGGCCACCGCCGCCAGCGCCCGGACCCCGGGCCGCCCCGGATCGAACGCCGGCAGCCACTGCCGTCGTCCCCCGCCGAAGGCCCCTTCCCCACCGAGGCCCGGATCCCCCGGCGGCGCGGAGACCGGCGCCGGACGCGGTGGTCCGGACACCACCGGCGAAGTCGGCGAAGCGCGCCGAGACGGCACGGACCGCCGCAGGGAATCCGCCCCGTCCCACGGGTAGGCCCTCACCCCACCCGAAGCCGGAACCGCTGATGAAGAAGCCGGATCCGCGGGGAACGGACCCGGGCTCGCAGGAAACGACGCCGGGTCAGCAGGGAACGGATCCGGGTCCGCGGAGGATGGCTCATCCGGAACCGAAGAGTCTGCGGAACCGCCGCCCGGCGACCCCCTTCCGGGATCCCCCGGACGGGAAGCGTCTCCTAAAGGGGAGACATCATCCTCCTCCGACGACCACGCCGGAATGATGTCCGCCCAACTGAGCGGCCCCTCCTCCGGAACCGCGCGGGAACCCGCCCCCGCGTCGAGCACCGCCCGCAGCCGCGCTCCGACGACGTCACCGCTATCCTTCGCCTCTCGCACGGCCCGACCGTAGGAACTTCCGCGTTCCCCCGCCCGTGGCCCTGTGGACGACGCCGCACTGTGGATATCCGATTCGTGCTAAGGACTGCATGTGACCTCCTCAGAGACGCTCGCCCGGGCCACCGCCCGGTTGCGTGCCGCGGGCTGTGTCTTCGCCGAGGAGGAGGCGGAGGTCCTCGCCTCGGCCGCCGCCTCCGGCGACGATCTGGACGCGATGGTCGGCCGGCGCGCTTCCGGCGAGCCTTTGGAACAGGTCGTCGGCTTCGCCGATTTCTGCGGGGTACGCGTCCGCCTGCGCCCCGGCGTCTTCGTCCCCCGGGTCCGCAGTGAGTTGCTGGTACGCCTCGGCGCCGCCGCGATCCCCCCGGATGCCCTCGTGGTCGACCTCTGCTGCGGCTCCGGCGCCCTGGGCATGGCCGTCCGCCATCGTGTCCCCGGCATCACCCTGCACGCCGCCGACGTGGACCCGGCCGCCGTGGCCTGCGCCACCGGGAACCTGGCGGCCGGCGGCGCCCACGTGCACCGGGGCGACCTCTTCCAGGCTCTCCCCGTCGATCTGCGCGGCCGTGTCGACCTTCTCCTGGCCAACGTCCCGTACGTCGCCACCCGTCACATCCCGTTCCTGCCCGCGGAGGCCCGTGACCACGAACCGCGTACCGCACTGGACGGTGGTGACGACGGCCTCGCCGTCTTCCGCGCGGTCGTCGCCGAGGCCGCCGCCTGGCTCGCCCCCGGTGGCCTGCTGATCTCCGAGATCACCGAGGCGCAGACCGGGGCGGCCACGGCGGCCGTTCGCGGGAACGGATTGACGGCCACCGTCACCACCGACGATGATCTCGACGCCCGCGCGATCCTGGCGCGCCGCAACCCCATAAGCCCTGCCTGATGACCCTCTGACGACGAGAAGGACGCCGTGGGCCTGCTGCGTAGGATCGCCCGCGCCCGGCTGGCCGGCCGGGTGATCCGCCTGCTGCGCCGTGCCGGCATACCCGGAGCGCGGTACCACTCCCGCGCCTTCGAGATCAGGTTCACCGCGCCCGGCGACAGCGAGCCCACCATCGTGCCGTTGACCCCGCTGATCGGCCGCAAGGATCTCGGCTCGTTCGTCGCCGGCCTGCTGCGGGTGCCCGCCGCCTGGACGGATGCGGCCCCGCTGCTGCGCCCGGTGCTGCGCGGCGCCGCGCCGGGCGCGCTGTTGCGGCGCCCGGCGCTGCCTTTCCTGTCCGAGTTCGTCGTGGTCGATCAACCCGACACCATGACGTACGTGACCCCGGCCCAGTCCGTCGCGTGGAAGACCGATGCCGACCGGATCTTCGCCCGGGCCCGTGCCAATCTCACCGGGGCGGTTCTGCACGGCACGGCCACCGGCCCGGTGACGGTGCGGTTCGTGGACGACGGCAACGCGTACTGGACGTCCCATCTGCTCCTTCCCGGCTGGCTGACCCGCCTGACCGGCCAGGTCGGCGGCACTCCGGTGGCCTTCGCCCCGGAACGCGGCACGCTCCTGGTGACCGCCGAGGAGAGCCCGCACCTGGTGGCCCTGTTCGCCGAGGCGGAGGCGATCTTCGTCACGTCACCGCATCCGCTGTCCCCGATGGCCTACGTCAGCGACCCGGACGGCTGCACCGTTCCCTACACCGCCCCGCCCGGTCACCGCCTGCACCAGACGGTCCGGCGCGCCGAGCGTCTTCTGGCCGTGCGCGAGTACGACGTCCAGCCCGCCGACCCCGAGCACCCGTCGGCGCCCCTGCAACTGCTCGGCTCCACCGCCGAGGGCTGGCGCACCCGCGCCCTGTGGCCGAAGGACTCCCCCACCCTGCTTCCCGAGGCCGACGAGGTCCAGGTCGGCGACCGGACCGTCGCCTGGCCCGACCTTCTCCCGCACCTGACGCCGGCCGGTCACACCCCACCCCGCTGGCTCGCCACCTCCTGGCCCCCGTGAAGCCGGAGACCCCGGCCGGGTGGTGGCCGGAGACAGCCCGGGGAGCCGGCCGGGCACGAGCGGTGGTGACGGACGCTCATCCCGTACGAGAGTGAATGACGACGCCGGCCAGGCCCGGACCCGTGTGTGCCGCGACCACCGCACCCACCTCGGTCAGATAGCAATCGCGTAAGCGATCCCCGAGCCGCTCGCTCAACGCCTCCACCAGCATCTCCGCCCGGTCCGGCGTGCCGAGATGGTGAACGGCGACGTCGGCCTCCCCGTCTCCCGCCGCCTCGACGGCGAGATCGACGAGCCGGGCGAGGGCACGCCCCGTCGTCCGGACCTTGTCACGGATCGTGACGGCGCCGTCGTCGACGTGCAGGATCGGTTTGACCGAGAGGGCGGTGCCGAGCAGCGCCGACGCCGCCCCGATCCGGCCGCCCCGGCGCAGGAACTCGAGGGTGTCGACGTAGAACAGCGTGGTGACCCGTGCCGCGTGGTCGACCGCGGCGCCGGTGACCGTCTCCAGGTCGTGGCCGTCCCGGGCGGCAGCGGCGGCGGCGAGCGCCGGGAAGCCGAGGCCCATCGCCGCGGTCCGGCTGTCGACGACCCGGACCCTGGGGCCGACCTCGGCGGCCGCGAGTCGCGCGGCCTCGTAGGTGCCGGAGAGCTTGGCGGACAGGTGCACCGAGACGACGCCGTCGGCGCCGGCGTCGAGGAGGCGACGGTACTCGGCGGCGAACTGTGCGGGCGCCGGCCGGGAGGTGCTGACGGCGGCCCGGCGCGCGGTGAGCGCCCGGGCCACCTCGGCCGGCGCGACCTCGGTGCCCTCCAGGCCGTCCCAGCCGTTGATCACGACGGTGAGCGGCACGATGGTCAGGTCATACGTGCCGTTCAGCTCGGCCGGCAGGTACGCGGTGGAGTCGGTGACGACCGCGATGGTCATGCAGGCAAGGTACTTGATTCAGATGTGCGCCACCTGACGGCTACCGAACCGAGGAGACCTCGAAGGGCTCGCCCTGCATGCAGGTGGTCATCATGCCCGGGGCGGGTTTGCCGGCCACGGTGACCTCGGTGCCGACCTGGAGAGAGGCACGTGCCTTCTCGTCCTTGACGATCAGCAGGTGATCGCCGGTGCCGTCCTTGAGGAGCAGGCAGTTCGGCTCGACACCGGCGGTGACGGTGCCGGTGAGGACGGTCTCGCCGGGAGCGGCCGTCGCCGAGGTGGCCGCGGTAGCCGAGGGTGCGTCGCCGGGCGAGAGAGGGGGCTCGGTGTTGTTCGCGCAACCGGCGGCGAGCGCCAGGAGGAGCGCGGCGGGGACGAGGATACGCATGGTTTTCTGACGGTAGCGAAGCCGGGTGGGTTCCCTCACACCGGCGGCGGGACCGGGCGGTCGGCCATGACACCGACGTTGTACGCCGCCATCTGCCAGCCCCGGGTCTCGTCGCGGGTGAGCTCCACCCAGTGACAGTTCTGCAGGGCGCGCAGCGTGCGCAGCTGCTCACGTGGCCAGCCGAGCAGATGACCGACACCCTGCCGGGC
Organism: Actinoplanes utahensis; assembly: GCF_016862455.1. GTDB lineage: Bacteria > Actinomycetota > Actinomycetes > Mycobacteriales > Micromonosporaceae > Actinoplanes > Actinoplanes utahensis. The sequence goes on along the minus strand of NZ_BOMZ01000108.1, from coordinate 37,637 downwards.
GGCCGCGCCATGGGTGGCGACCACGACGGTGCCGTCGGCCGGGACCAGGCGGGCCGCGTCCGCGAGCGCCTCGGAGACCCGCTTGCCCAGGTCGTCGAGGGTCTCCACCTCGCCGCCGATGACATCTTCGCCGGCGGTCCAGCGGGCGTGCTCCTCGGGACGCTCGGCGGCGACCTCGGCCATGGTCATGCCCTGCCACTCGCCGAAGTATCGCTCGCGCAGCCGCTCGTCGGGGCGGATGGTGAGCCCGGTGAGGGCGGCGAGGGCGGCGGCGGTGTCGGCGGCCCGGCTCAGGTCGCTGGCGACGATCGCGGCCGGGCGCAGACGGACGAGCAGTTCAGCCGCGTCGACGGCCTGCCGGCGGCCCAGCTCGTTGAGCGGGACGTCGGTCTGCCCCTGCACGCGGGAGCCGGCGTTCCAGTCGGTGTTGCCGTGCCGCCAGACGATGAGGCGGGTCACGGGGCCTCGGCGCCGGCTTCGGCGAGGTCGCGGTCGACGAACGGGATGATCGGGCAGTCCTTCCACAGCTGGTCCAGGGCGTAGAACTCGCGCTCCTCGACGTGCTGCACGTGCACCACGATGTCGATGTAGTCGAGCAGCACCCAGCGGCCCTGCTGCAGGCCCTCACGCCGCTCGGGTTTCGCCTTCTCCGGCAGGTTGAGCAGCGCTTCCTCGATGGCGTCGACGACCGACTGCACCTGGCGCTCGTTCGCCGCCGAGGCGATGACGAACGCGTCGGTGATGTAGATCTGCTCGGCGACGTTGATGACGGAGATGTCCTGCGCCTTCTTGTCCGCGGCGGCCTGGGCGGCCGTCAGGGCGAGTTCAAGAGCGCGTTCGGTGACGGGCAAAAGGGGTCTCCTCGGTCGAGTATCAGGACTTCAAGCGTCTCACACCGGCCCGGAAATCCCCGCGTCCCGATACAGGCCCCGCTTGTTGATGTATTGCACGACACCGTCCGGCACCAGGTACCAGACCGGCAGGCCGGTTGCGACCCGGTGGCGGCAGTCGCTGGAGGAGATGGCCATCGCCGGGACCTCGACCAGGGTGACGCTGTCGGCCGGCAGGTGCGCGCCGGACAGCTCGAACCCCGGCCGGGTGACGCCGATGAAGTGCGCCAGCTCCAGCATGGTCAGCGCGTCCCGCCACGACATGATCCGGCCGAGCGCGTCGGCGCCGGTGATGAAGTAGAGCTCGGCGGACTGCCCGTAGACGGCCCGCATGTCCCGGAGCGTGTCGACGGTGTAGGTCGGCCCGTCCCGGTCGATGTCGGCGCGGCTGACATGGAAGCGCGGGTTGGAGGCGGTGGCGATGACGGTCATCAGGTACCGGTCCTCGGCGGGCGAGACCCTGCCCTTCTCGTACGGCTGACCGGTCGGCACGAACATCACCTCGTCCAGGTCGAACCGCGCCTGGACCTCGCTGGCGGCGACCAGGTGACCGTGGTGGATGGGGTCGAACGTCCCACCCATGATTCCGATGCGCCGCCTGGACATCAGGGAAGGATATCGGACGGAGATCAACCGTCGAGGCGGCGGCGAACGGCGGTGAGCAGCTCGTCGGCCGTGAACGGTTTCTCCAGCAGCGTCACCCCGGGGTCGAGGGTGCCCCGCGAGGCGAGGACCGGATGGGCGTAACCGGACATGAACAGGACCGGGGTGCCGGGACGGGCGTCGACCAGCCGCTCGGCCAGCTCCTTGCCCAGCATCCCCGGCATCACCACGTCACTGACGAGCAGGTCGATCCCGCCCTCGTGCCGGGCCGCCACCTCCAGCGCCCGCGGCCCGCTCTCCGCCGACAGCACCCGGTACCCGGCCGCGGTGAGGATCCGCCCGGCCACGTCCCGCAGCGCGTCCTCGTCCTCGACGACCAGCAGCGTCTCGCCCCGGGCGCCGAGCGTGCCGGGTTCGGCCGGCTCGTCGGCGACGCCGGGCGCCGCGCCGGCCGGCAGCAGCGCGGTGACCGTGGTGCCGACCCCGACCTCGCTGGTCAGGAGCACCTCGCCACCGGCCTGGGTGACGATGCCGTAGACGGTGGCCAGGCCCAGGCCGGAGCCCTCGGCGCTGCCCTTGGTGGTGTAGAACGGCTCGAAGGCGCGTTCGGCCACCTCGGCGGGCATGCCCGTGCCGGAGTCACGGACCCGCAGCCGCACCCGGCCGCCGGACAGCCCGGTGTCGATCGTCAGCGTGCCACCGCCGGGCATCGCGTCCCGGGCGTTGAGCGCCAGGTTGACCAGCAGCTGCTCGATCTGCCCGGGGTCGCAGACGACCGTCGGCAGCCCGTCCTCGAGCCGCAGGATCAGCTCGGTCCGCGGGCCGGCGGTCCCGGCGAGCAGACCCCGGGACCGGGTGATCAGTGCGTTCAGGTCGACCGGCTGGGGGCGGACCACCTCGCGCCGGGCGAAGGCGAGCAGTTGGTGGGTGAGTTCGGTGCCGCGCCGGCCGGCCCGGATCACCTGCCTGGCGTCGGAGGCGATCAACGCGGCGTCCGGATCGGGTGACTCGGCCTCCTCGATCACGAAGCCGGCGTAGTTGAGGACCATCCCGAGCATGTTGTTGAAGTCGTGGGCGATGCCGCCGGCGAGCTGGCCCAGGCTCTCCAGGCGCCGGTCGCGGTGGACCTGCGCCTCGGCCCGCAGCCGGTCCTTCTCCTGTTCGGCGCGCCGCCGTTCGGTGATGTCGCGGACCACGGCGACGGCGAGCCGCCCCTGGGCGGTGTCGACGAGCGTGGTGGACGACTCGACCGGGAACTCGGTGCCGTCCCGGCGGCGGGCGGTGGTCACGATCCGGCCGATCGAGCCGGGCGGCTCCTTGCGGACCAGGCGCCGCCGCTCCGGCTGGATCGCCCGGGAGTCCGGGGTGAGCAGCTTCTCCACGGACTGTCCGACGAGTTCGGCCGCGGGCCAGCCGTACATCTGCTCGGCCCGGTCGTTGGCCAGCACGATCAGATCCCCGTCCAGGACCAGGATCGCGTCCGGCGCGGCCCGCAGCAGGCCGCCGGCCAGCTCCTCCGACCACTCCACGCCGTCACCCCCGTGGCCTCAGGTTACGAGTCCACGGGGGCGTTCCGGGCACGAATCAGGTCAGCCTCGCGCGAGCAGGGCCCGCCGCATGTCGTCGTCGGAGTCCTCCACCACGCGGCGCAGGATCTGGTGCAGATCCCGGTCGGCGAGCAGGGTCGCCGCGAACTCCCGGGTGCGGGCGGAGACCATCACCGAGGGGTACGCCACCGAGGCGATGTGCTCGGCGCTCATCCCGCCGCGGTTGCGCATCATCTCCGGCATCTCGGTGAAGTACCGCTCGGCGTACGGCTCCAGCAGCTCCCGTTGCTCCGGCTGCCAGAACCCGCTCGCGGTCAGCTCGGCGAGCCGGTTGGACAGCGAGGCGTCCCGGACGATCGCGGTCCAGGCGGCCTCCTTGGCCGCCGGGTCCGGGCGGGCGGCCCGGCAGCGGGCGGCCCACTGCTCACCGGAGGCGCTGCGGTCGCGGGCCAGCTCACCGTCGATCACGTCGGCGCCCGCGACCCCGAGCACCGCGAGCCGGTAGATGATCAGCCAGCGCAGGTCGGCGTCGACGGCCAGACCGTCCGGCACGTTCTCGCCGGCCAGCCAGCCGTGCAGCCGGGCGGTGTCGACGGTGGCGCCGATCAGGCCGCGGGCGGCGGCGAGCTGCCGGGAGTCACCGGCCGGCGCGGCGGCGAGCAGCCGGTCGGCGGCCTGGGCGAGGAGTCCCAGGGCGGCCGGGCGGGTCTCCGGGGAGGCGTACCGGTCGACCAGCCCGCGGGTGGCCTTCAGCACGTCCTCGACGACCGCCACCTCGCTCTCCACCGGCAGCGCGGCCAGGACCAGGGCGACCAGTTCGGCGACGGGCCGTTCGCCGTCGACCACGGCGTCCAGGGTGGCGGCCCAGATCACGGCACGGGCCAGCGAGTCGTCCAGGCGGGGCAGCAGCAGCGGCACGGCGGCCGCCGACTCGGCGTCCAGGCGGACCTTGGCGTACGTCAGATCACCGTCGTTGAGCAGCAGCAGGTCCGCCGCGGGCTGTCCGGCGAGCTCGGCCAGCACGGTACGCCCGGATGCGTCCAGCTCCACCTCGAGGCGCCGGCGCAGCACCACGCCGCCGTCGGCGCGCCGGTCGTACAGCCCGACACCGATCCGGTGCGGCCGCAGGGTCGGGTAGTCCGCCGGGGCGGTCTGCGTCACCGCGACCTCGGCGTAGTTCGCGCCGTCCCGGGTGACCTCGGCGCGCAGCGTGTTGACCTGGGCCCGGCGCAGCCACACCTCGGCCCAGGCGGACAGGTCCCGGCCGCTCGCCTCGGACAGGGCGCGCAGCAGGTCGGCCAGGGTGGCGTTGCCGTAGGCGTGTGCCTGGAAGTGCTCGTTGAGCCCGGCCAGGAACGCCTTGTCGCCGAGCCAGGCGACCAGCTGCTTGAGGACGGCGGCGCCCTTGGCGTACGAGATCCCGTCGAAGTTGAGCAGCGCCTGCTCGGTGTCGACGACCTCGGACGGGGCGACCGGATGGGTGGACGGCCGCTGGTCGGCGCGCAGTCCCCAGGCTTTGCGGTGCATGGCGAAGGTGGTCCACGCGTCGGCGAAGCGGGTCGCCTCGGCGGTCACCCGGGACCCCAGGTACTCGGCGAACGACTCGTTCAACCACAGGTCGTCCCACCAGGCCATGGTGACCAGGTCACCGAACCACATGTGGGCCATCTCGTGGGCGATCACGTTGGCCCGGCGTTCCCGGTCGCTGTCGGTGACCGCCGAGCGCGGGATCATCTCGTCCCGGAAGACGACGAGGCCGGGGTACTCCATGGCGCCGAAGTTGAACTCGGGGGCGAACGCCTGCTGGTAGTGCCCGAACGGGTAGCGGATGTCGAACATCTCGTGGAACCGGTCCAGCGACTGCCTGGTCAGCTCGAAGATCTCCGGCGCCTGCGCGTCCAGGTGCTCGGCGAGGGCGGACCGCACGTACAGGGCCAGCGGGATGCCGTCGTGCTCGCTGGTGACCTGGTGGTAGGGCCCGGCGATCAGGGTGGCCAGATAGGTGGAGATCCGCTTGGTGGGCGCGAACCGCCAGCGGCAGCCGTCCCGGGAGACGAGCGTCCCGTTCGTGGCGACCAGCCACTGCTCCGGCGCGGTGACGCCGACCGTGAAGACGGCCTTGAGGTCCGGCTGGTCGAACGCCGGCAGCACCCGGCCGGCGTTGTTGATGAACAGGTGCTGGTAGAGGTAGGTGTTCCCGTCGGCCGGATCGGTGTACCGGTGCAGGCCCTCGCCGTCGTTGGAATACCGCATCAGGGCGTCGACGACCAGCTCGTTCTCCTCGGCGAGGCCGGTCAGCTCCAGGCGGGCGCCGGTCGAGGCCGCCGCGGGCACGGCGACCCCGTTGAGCGTCATCGAGGCGACCTCGGCGGGCTCGAACTCCAGGAAGGTCGCGGCGCCGGCCCGGGCACGGAACCGCACCGTCACACGGGAGCGGAAGGTGTCGCCGGAGCCGGTCAGGTCCAGGTCGATGTGATATTCCTCGACGTCGACGACTGATGCTCGCTCGACGGCCTCGGCACGGGTCAGGGTGGGCATGCCGACAATCATGCCCGTCTGGGGCCGCCGTCCCCACGGTGGGCACGCTACGCTCGATCCATGCGCGTCTGCCGTACCGACTGGTGGCTGCCCTGACGGGGCGGCTCACCCACACGCGCGAATCCACTTCCGCGGCCGCCCGATCCGGGCGGCCGTTTCTCGTCGAGCACGCGATCTCCCGGAGCAGACGGTCACCCGTACCCCCGTAGGGAGATCCTGATGTCGACCACCCGCCGCCTGACCGGTTTCAAGCCCACCGGCCACCTGCATCTCGGTAATCTGCTGGGCGCGCTGCGCCCGCTGATCGCGGCGCAGGACGGCACCGCGTCGATCACGCTGATCGCCGACCTGCACGCGCTCACCCTGGACCACGACCCCGAGAGGGTACGGGCGCTCACGCTCGAACAGGCCACGGTCATGCTGGCCGCCGGCGTCGACCCGGAACGCACCCCGATCGTGGTCCAGTCGCACGTTCCCGAGATCACCGAGCTGCACTATCTGCTGGAGTGCGCGACCGGCTTCGGCGAGGCGGCCCGCATGATCCAGTTCAAGGAGAAGTCGTCCGGCGGCGGTCACGTGCGGCTGAGCCTGCTGACCTACCCGGTGCTGATGGCCGCCGACATCCTGGCCCACGACATCGTCCAGGTGCCGGTCGGCGAGGATCAGAACCAGCATCTGGAACTCGCCCGCACCCTCGCGACCAGGTTCAACGCCCGGTACGGCCGGACCTTCACGGTGCCCGAGGGGGTACGCCCGGAGGCGGCCGCGCGGGTCATGGATCTCGCCGATCCCACCACCAAGATGGGCAAGAGCACCGGAACCGGGCGGATCGCGCTGCTCGACCCGCCAGACGTGGTGCGCCGGACGGTGGCCCGGGCGGTCACCGACGAACTGGCGGTGGTGCGCCGCGATCCGGGCCGGCAGCCGGGCGTCACCAACCTGATCGACATCCTGGCCGCCTGCGCGGGCCGGGAACCGGCCGATCCACACTCCTACGGAAAGCTGAAGCGGGAGGTCACCGACGCGGTGGAGGCGGTGCTCGCGCCGATCCGCTCGCGGCACGCCGCGCTGGCCGGCGACCCCGGGCACGTCCGGGAGATCCTGGCGGAGGGCGCACGGCAGGTCCGGCCACGAGCTTTCGCGACGGTACGCCGTACGCGTGCCGCCCTGGGCCTACTGGACCAGGACCGGTAGCCGCTTCTCGAACGTGACCAGCCCGGGACGGTCCGGCCGCACCGGCAGGTAGCCGGACGACCGGTAGAGGGCGATCGCCGCGGACAGCCGGGACTCCAGCTCCAGCCGGATCACCGGCCGGCCCGCGGCGAGCGCCTCCTCCTCGATCGCGACGATCATCTGCCGGGCCAGGCCGCGGCCACGGAAGGCGGGGCGCACGTACAGCCGCCGCATCCCCGCCGTGCCCGGCGCCAGCGCCTGCCAGCCCCCGCAGGCCACCGCTCGCCCGTTGACGACACCTACCAGATACTCGACGTCATCGTCCGGCTGGAACGTCCGACCCCGGGCCGGCATGCCGGAACCGGTCCGTTCCCACTGCTCAGCGGTAACGAGGACGGCCAGTTCCGGGTCCAGGGAGGGTCGAATTTCGATCAGCACCCAGGTGACTCTAGGTGACGACCGTTTCCGGCGGGTTGCGGTGATCTGGCCGACTGCCTATTCGTCGGTGTCGCCCTCGCTGTCATCCTCGTCACTCACCAGCACCGGAAGCTGCGCGTTGGCGACGGTGCTGACCGTGCCGTCGGCCGACATGTGGGTCAGCTCGTCGTCGTTGCGCACCCGGCGGGCCTTGCGCGCGGCGAGTCGCTGCGCCGCGGACGGCCGGGTGTCCAGCTCCTCCAGGCGGATGTCGGTGCCACGTGGGCCGGAGATGTACTCGCCCGCGTTCGGCGCCCAGTCGAACTCGCGCTCGCCGATCCGCACCGGGCTGCCCGCGACCGCGCCCTTCTTGGCCAGCTCGGCCTCGACGCCGAGCCGCTCGAGGCGGTCACCCAGGTAACCGATGGCCTCGTCGTTGTCGAAGTTGGTCTGCCGCACCCAGCGCTCCACCTGGGTGCCGCGGATCACGAAGACCCCGTCCTCGTCCTGCTCGATGGTGAATCCGGTGTCGTCGACCGCGCGCGGGCGGATCACGATCCGGGTCGCCTCCTCGACCGGCTTGGCCGCCCGGTGCTCGGCGACCAGCTTGGCCAGGGCGAACCCGAACTCCCGCAGTCCTTCCCGGGTCATCGCGCTGACCTCGAACACCTGGTAGCCGCGGGCCTCCAGGTCGGGTCGCACCATCTCGGCCAGGTCGCGCCCGTCCGGAATGTCGATCTTGTTGAGCACCACGATCCGCGGCCGGTTCTCGAGCCCGCCGTAAGCCGCCAGCTCCGCCTCGATCGCGTCCAGGTCGGCGAGCGGGTCCCGCTCGATCTCCGGGGCCGCCGCGTCCAGCACGTGCACCAGCACCGAGGTCCGCTCGATGTGCCGCAGGAACTGCATGCCCAGGCCCTTGCCGGTGGCCGCGCCGGGGATCAGCCCGGGCACGTCGGCGATGGTGTAGGTCTGCTCGCCGGCCTGCACCACACCCAGGTTGGGCACCAGCGTGGTGAACGGATAGTCGGCGATCTTCGGCTTGGCCGCGGACATCACCGCGATCAGCGACGACTTGCCCGCCGACGGGAAACCGACCAGGCCCACGTCGGCGACGCTCTTCAGCTCCAGCACGACGTCCAGCTGGTCGCCCGGCTCGCCGAGCTCGGCGAAGCCCGGCACCTTGCGCCGCGCGTTGGCGAGCGACGCGTTGCCCCGGCCGCCGCGGCCACCGCGGGCCACGGTGAACTCGGTGCCGGCACCGACCAGGTCGGCCAGCACCTCGCCGTCCAGGGTCTGCACCACGGTGCCGTCCGGCACCTTGAGGATCAGATCCTTGCCGGTCGCGCCGTCCCGGTTCGAGCCGGCGCCACCGCCGCCGTTGCTGGCCTTGATGTGCGGATGGAAGTGGAAGTCCAGCAGGGTGTGCTGCTGCGGATCCACCACGAGGGTGATGCTGCCGCCGTGCCCGCCGTTGCCGCCGTCCGGCCCGCCGAGCGGTTTGAACTTCTCCCGGTGCACGGAGGAACAGCCGTGCCCGCCGTCACCCGCCTGGAGGTGCAGCACTACCCGGTCGACGAACGTGGTCACTTGCGACTCCTACTGCTGCGAGACCCTGGTGTTGTGGTGACCTGCGGCTCGATGGCGAACCACACGTCACCACAGTGAAGCCGTGGAAAAACAACAGCGGGCCGCGGACCCGAGGGTCCACGGCCCGCTGTAGAGAAAACTACTACGCGACCGGCACGATGCTGACGGTCTTGCGACCGCGCGAGGTGCCGAACTGGACGTTGCCCGCGGCGAGCGCGAACAGCGTGTCGTCGCCGCCACGGCCGACCAGGTCGCCCGGGTGGAACTTGGTGCCACGCTGGCGGATCAGGATCTCGCCGGCGTTGACGAGCTGGCCGCCGAACCGCTTGACGCCCAGCCGCTGAGCGGCGGAATCGCGGCCGTTACGAGAGCTGGATGCACCCTTTTTATGAGCCATTGCGCGCCTACTTCCCGCTCTTGATGCCGGTCACCTTGACGCGGGTCAGCGGCTGACGGTGCCCCTGGCGCTTGTGGTAACCGGTCTTGTTCTTGAACTTGTGGATCCGGATCTTCGGACCCTTGGTGTGCTCGGCGATCTCGCCGGACACCGTAACGTTGGCAAGCTTGGCCGCTTCGGTCACCAGGTTGTCACCGTCGACGAGGAGCACTGCGGCGAGCGTCAGAGCGTCGCCGGGCTCACCCGCGAGCTTCTCGACCTCGATCACGTCGCCCTCGGCAACCTTGTACTGCTTGCCGCCGGTCTTGACGATCGCGTACATGAGACGCGGACTCCCTGAGACTTACGCAGCCGCATGGCTGCTGGCGGATGTTGCTAAAGATCCGGCAGGCGCTCATCTGTCACTGAAGCGCGCACGGAGCGGGCGCCGAAAAGGCGCCGTCGGAAAGAATACTTCATCGCCGGGCCGAGACCCAAACCGGGCCGTTAACCTCGTCCACACGCCTTGTCCAGCGTGCCGTGCAGGTCGGTGAGCCGCTTGTCGTCGAACTTCGCGATGTCACCCTTGAGCGCGGTCACCTGCGCGCCCAGCGTGGCGAGGGCCTTCTTGACCTCGGCGTCGGCGGTCAGCTTCGACATGTCGAGCAGGGCGAAGGAGAAGTTCTGCACGTCACGTGTGACCTTCTCCCGGGCCTTCGCCTGGGCCTCCCGGCTCTCCGCACCCGCCCGGGTCAGCAGGACCCGGTTCTCCACCACGGTCTTGCCGAAGGCGGTGCTGGTCCGGCTCGCCTGATCGCAGATGGCCTCGGTGTCCGCGGAGAGCGCGGCGTCGGTCGGCTTCTCGGTCTGCTGCGCAGCGGTCGCCGCGGGGGCGGCGGGGGCGGCGGGGGCCGCCTTCGGCTCGTCGCCGCCGGAGCAGCCGCCGGCCAGGAGCGCGGCGCAGATCGTCACCGTGGCGAGGGCAGGGATACGCATGGGAACTCGGTCTCCTCGGGGGAAAGGGATCGATCCCAGCGAGGGTAACGGAAAACCCGCCCCCGCAGTTAACTTTCTTTCTAGTTAACCGCGGGGGCGGGTTCACACTGCTCAGGGCCGGGTACGCCGCCTCGTGGCGCTCCGCCTCGACCGGCGGCGGGTGCCCGTGCCGGCGCCCACCACGTCCTCGTCGTCGTCCTCGTCCTCGTCGGCCGCGTCCGGGTCGTCCGCCCCGGCCAGCCGCATCGACTCGGCCTCCTCGGCGGCCGACTCCCGCGACGCGGGCTCGGCCTCCGTCTCGTAACGGGACAGGTCGTAACCGCTGATGTCGTACTCGTCGTCGGCGTCGGAGGTGGTCAGCGCCGGCTGCGCCGGGCGGACGATCCCCGAACCCGCCATCGGCGCCTGCACCGGAGCCTGCGCCTGGACAGGAGCCTGCGCCTGGACAGGAGCCTGCGCCTGGACAGGAGCCTGCGCCTGGACAGGAGCCTGCGTCGTCACGGGAGCCTGCACCGGGACCGGCGGGACCTCCGCGACCGGGCCGGCCTCCTCGACGGCCACCGGCTCGGCGACCACCGGCTCGGCGACCACCACGGTCTCCACCGGCTGCTCCACCGGGGCGCTGTCGCCGCCACCACGGCGACGCCGCTGACGCGACGACTGCTGCTGGGGCTGCTGCACGGGCGTCTCGGTACGCACGGGCGTCTCGGTACGCACCGTCGCCGCGACCGCCTTGACCTGGCTGCTCGCCCCGCCGCCGTTGCCGCCACCGCCGCCGTTCGACCGCTTCTCCGGCACCGGCTCCTGATGGATGATCAGGCCGCGGCCCTTGCAGTGGTCGCAGTTCTCGCTGAACGCCTCCAGCAGGCCCGCACCGATCCGCTTGCGGGTCATCTGCACCAGACCCAGCGAGGTGATCTCCGTGACCTGGTGCTTCGTCCGGTCCCGGCCCAGGCACTCGGTGAGCCGCCGCAGCACCAGCTCGCGGTTGCTCTCCAGCACCATGTCGATGAAGTCGATCACCACGATGCCGCCGAGGTCGCGCAGCCGCAGCTGGCGCACGATCTCCTCGGCCGCCTCCAGGTTGTTGCGGGTGACCGTCTCCTCCAGGTTGCCGCCCGCGCCGGTGTACTTACCGGTGTTGACGTCGACCACGGTCATCGCCTCGGTCCGGTCGATCACCAGGTGACCGCCGGACGGGAGAAAGACCTTGCGGTCGAGAGCCTTGAGGATCTGCTCGTCGATGCGCCACTCGGCGAAGGCGTCCGTCACGCCGGTGTGCCGCCGCAGCCGCTCCACCAGGTCCGGGGAGACCGAGTCGAGGTAGTTCTCGACCTCGGCGTACGCCTGCTCGCCCTGGACCACCAGCTCGCGGAAGTCCTCGTTGAAGAGGTCCCGGACGACCCGGATGACCAGGTCCGGCTCCTCGGACAGCGCCCGCGGGGCGTTGCCCTCGGCGGCCCGCGCCTGGATGTCCTCCCACTGCGCCTGCAGCCGCTTGACATCGCGGGCCAGCTCGTCCTCGGTGGCGCCCTCGGCCGCGGTCCGGACGATCACGCCCGCACCGTCCGGCACCAGCTTCTTCAGGATGTCCCGGAGCCGCTTGCGCTCGTTGTCCGGCAGCTTGCGGCTGATCCCGGACGCGTTGCCGTTCGGCACGTAGACCAGGTGCCGGCCGGAGAGCGCGATGTGGCTGGTCAGGCGGGCGCCCTTGTGGCCGATCGGGTCCTTGGTGACCTGTACCAGCACCGAGTCGCCGGAGCGCAGTGCCTGCTCGATCGAGCGGGCCCGGCCCTCCAGCCCGGTGGCGTCCCAGTTGACCTCACCGGCGTAGAGCACGGCGTTGCGGCCGCGGCCCACGTCGACGAACGCCGCCTCCATGCTCGGCAGCACGTTCTGCACCTTGCCGAGGTAGACGTTGCCGACCATGGTGCCGGAGGTGGCCCGGGCGACGTAGTGCTCGACCAGGATGCCGTCCTCGAGCACCGCGATCTGGGTGCGGTCCTGCTTCTGCCGGACGACCATGACCCGGTCCACCGCCTCACGGCGGGCCAGGAACTCCGACTCACTCAGGATCGGCGGGCGGGTACGGCGCTGCTCGCGGCCGTCCCGGCGGCGCTGGCGCTTGGCCTCCAGCCGGGTCGAGCCGGAGACACCCTGCACCTCGTCGGAGGTGCGCCGGGGCTCGCGCACCCGGACCACGGTGTGCACGCCGTCCTCGATGCCGCCGGTCTCGCCGTCACCGCTGGAGCCCTTGCGACGCCGGCGGCGGCGACGCCGGGTGACGCCGTCGCCCTCGCCCTCGCCCTCCTCCGGCTCCTCGTCCTCGTCCTCGCCGTCCTCGGCGGACGCCTCCGCGCCCTCCTCGGCGCCCTCCTCGGCGTCGGCGTCGTCGGCCTCGTCGGACGGGCCCTTGCCCCGGCCCCGGCCGCGGCGGCCACGGCGGCGACGACGACGGCCGGCGGCGCCGTCCTCATCGTCGTCGTTCTCGTCGTCGGCACCGTCCTCGACGTCGTCGGCGCTCTCCTCGGCCTCCTCCAGCGCCGGCTCCGCCTCGGCGACCGCCACCTCGGCGGGCTCCTCGGCAGCGCCCCTGCGGCGGCGACGGCTGCGGCGGGTGCCCTCGGCGGGCTCCTCGATGGTCTCCTCGGGCACGGCCACGGCCTCGACCGGCGCGGGCGCCGGCTCGGCGACGGCCGGGGCCTCGGCGGCGACCGGCTCGGCGGCCGGGCGGCGGCGACGGCTCACCGGCGCGGGTTCGGCCTCCACGGCCTCCGGGGGCATGAACAGCACAGCGGGCGGGAGGGCGCCACGGCGGCCCCGGGCGGGGCGGGCCGGCTTCTCCTCCACGAAGTCGTCGTCGAGCGGAAGGATGCCGACCACCGGGGCACCGGCGGCGCGGGCGGCCGCGGCGGCCTCCACGGCGGCTTCCTCGATGAGAGCGGCCTCGTCCTCCTCGGAGAGCTCCGGGACGGCCGGCTCGGCGGTCGCGGCGGGCGTCTCCACCACCTCGGCCGGTACGTCGGCCGGGGTCGAGTCCTCCAGGAGAGTGGGCTGTTCGGCAGCCGGCTCGACCTTCTTACGGCGAGCCCGGGTGGCTTTCTTCACCGGCGCGGGCGGGACCTCGGCGGCCTCCGCGGCCGGGCCCTCGGCGGCGGCCGGGACGGCAGCGGACTCGGCGGCCTGGACGGTGGCCGGCTCGTCAGCTTGGGGAGCTGCCGGGGCGGCAGCCTCGGCAGTGGGCTCGGCCTTCTTGCGCCGGGCCCGGGTGGCCTTCTTCACCGGCGCGGGCGGCGCCTCGGCGGGGTCAGCCGCGGCAGCGGCCTCGATCCCGGCGCCGGGCTCGGCAGCCGGGCCGGCGGCGTCGGCCACCGGAGCGTCAGCCACCGGCGCGTCAGCCTCCGGTGGAGGCGCTGCCGCCTTGCGACGCGGAGCCCGCGTCCGGCGTGCCGGGGTGGTGCTTGCGGCGGCATCCGCGGGCGGCGTGACTGCTCCGTCCCGTTCACCGCCCTGATCTCCCAGGTTGACTGGGGGCTCGTTATCGAGCATGGGGCGCTCTCCAGTTCTCGGCGACCCCGGGCGCGGGTGAGCGCTGCCACGCAGGGTCGCTGCAAAGTTTTTCGGGCCCAGCCCTGTGCGGGTCGGGCTTGCCGAAGTCTGCCAGTGACCTTTTTTCAACCTGGCATTGGCCGAAGACCACCGGCCCGTTGCCCGGTGCCGGGTGTTGCCGCCTCGCCATGCTGAAAAAAGCTCGACGAACACCGACCGGACTCCCGGTCAGCGCTCTCCGATGCCGACGCCCCCGCGATCCGCGTCCAACGGATCGACGATCTCCCCCTGCGCGGTGAGTGTGCCCTGGGCCAGCCGAGTGACCCGTGGGGGCACCGGCGGCTCCAGGCCGGCCACCACACGCAGACCGGAGAGGACGTCATCGGGCCGCACGGCGGGTGTCACCTGCCGTACGACAAGGTCGATTATCGCACACGGTACCGCAACCGCCCCGGAAGGTAGGTCCGGCTCAGCAGCCACCGCGCACCGGGACACCGCCGCCCGCGCGTCGAAAGCGCGCTTGCCCTGCTTGGTCATGCGTTCCACCAGGACTTCCGCCGAGTCCAGGAACGCGGTGACCGCCTTCTCCGCGACCGCGGGCTCGACCTGCGGCAGCTCCAGACGCCACTGCGAGGCGTCGATCCGGTCGGCGAGGCTGCCCTCGCCGGCGATCACCGCCTCCAGGATGTCGAGGCCCGGGGAGAGAGCGGCGTCCAGCGCGACCCGCAGCTGCTCCGGGTCGACCGGGGCCTGCAGGCCGATCTCCAGGTACTCCGCCTCGCTGCCGACACCGGTCGGGGCGGCGCTGGCGTACGAGATCTTCGGGTGCGGGGTGAAGCCCTGGGAGAAGGCGATCGGCACGGCGGCACGGCGCAGCGCCCGCTCGAACGCGCGGGCGAAGTCCCGATGCGAGGTGAAGCGGAGCGGGCCACGCTTGGCGTACCGCAGACGGATCCGCTGGACGACCGGGGCCTGACCGCCGACGGGTTGGTTCTTCGGAGGAATCGGAAATCTCCTAAACGGGGACCCGCAGGTTCTTCACGGGTGTCAGAGGAAGCAGCTTCTTGCCGGTCGGGCCGATCTGGATCTCGGTGTCCATCGACGGGCAGACGCCGCAGTCGAAGCACGGGGTCCAGCGGCAGTCGTCCTGCTCGAACTCGCTCATCGAGTCCTGCCAGTCCTGCCACAGCCAGTCCTTGTCGAGACCGGAGTCCAGGTGGTCCCAGGGCAGGACCTCCAGCTCCTCGCGCTCGCGGGTGGTGAACCAGTCCAGGTCCACACCCATCCCGGGCAGGACCTCGTCACAGGCCTCGACCCAGCGCGCGTACGAGAAGTGCTCGGACCAGCCGTCGAAACGGCCGCCCTTCTCCCAGACCCGGCGGATGACCTTGCCGACCCGGCGGTCGCCACGCGACAGCAGGCCCTCGATCAGGGACGGCTCGCCGTCGTGGTAGCGGAAACCGATCGCCCGGCCGAGCGAGCGGTCACTGTTGATCGCGTTCTTGAGCATCTTGAGCCGGCCGTCGATGACCTCCGGCCGGTCCATCGGCGCCCACTGGAACGGGGTGTGCGGCTTCGGCACGAACCCGCCGATCGACACCGTGCACCGGATGTCCTTGGTGCCGGCCGCGGCACGGCCGGCCCGGATCACCTCGTGCGCCATCTCGGCGATCTCCAGGACGTCCTCGTCGGTCTCGCTGGGCAGGCCGCACATGAAGTACAGCTTCACCTGCCGCCAGCCGTTCGAGTACGCCGTGACGACGGTCCGGATCAGGTCCTCCTTGGTCACCATCTTGTTGATGACCTTGCGGATCCGCTCCGAGCCGCCCTCGGGCGCGAAGGTGAGACCGGTCCGCCGCCCGTTGCGGGACAGCTCCTGGGCCAGGTCGATGTTGAACGCGTCGACCCGGGTGGACGGCAGTGACAGCGAGACGTTGGTGTCCGCGTACTGCTCGGCGAGACCGGAGCACATGTCACCGATCTCGGAGTGGTCGGCGCTGGACAGCGACAGCAGGCCGACCTCGTTGAAGCCGGAGAACTCCAGGCCCTCCTTGACCATCTGGCCGACCGTGGTGATCGACCGCTCCCGCACCGGGCGGGTGATCATGCCGGCCTGGCAGAACCGGCAGCCCCGGGTGCAACCCCGGAAGATCTCCACCGCGTACCGCTCGTGGACGGTCTCGGCCAGAGGCACGAGGGGCTTCTTCGGGTACGGCCACGCGTCGAGATCCATCGTGGTCCGCTTGGCGACCCGGAACGGCACGTCCGGCCGGTTCGGCACGACGCGCTGGATCCGGCCGTCGGGCAGGTAGTCCACGTCGTAGAACCGGGGCACGTAGATGCTCTCGGTCCGGGCCAGGCGCAGCAGCAGCTCGTCGCGCCCGCCGGGGCAGCCCTCGGCCTTCCACTCCCGGATGATCCCGGTGATCTCCAGGACCGCCTCCTCGCCATCACCGAGCACGGCGGCGTCGATGAAGTCGGCGATCGGCTCCGGGTTGAAGCTGGCATGACCGCCGGCCAGCACGATCGGGTGCGACTCGTCCCGGTCGGCGCTGTCCAGCGGGATGCCGGCCAGCTTGAGCGCGCACAGCATGTTCGTGTAACCCAGCTCGGTGGCGAACGACAGCCCGAACACGTCGAACGCCTTCACCGGCCGGTGCGCGTCGACGGTGAACTGCGGGACGCCGTTCTCCAGCATCAGCGCCTCGAGGTCGGGCCAGACCGCGTAGGTCCGCTCGGCGAGCACGTCCGCCTGCTCGTTGAGCACCTCGTACAGAATCTGCACGCCCTGGTTGGGCAGGCCGACCTCGTAGGCGTCGGGGTACATCAGCGCCCACCGGACGGTGGTCTCGTCCCAGTCCTTGACGACGGCGCCGAGCTCGCCGCCCACGTACTGGATCGGTTTGCTGACCCTGGGCAGCAGCTGCTCGAGCTGCGGGAAGACGGAACTCACGCTCATGGGTGTCCAGGGTACGCGAGGCCGTTCGGCACTACCGCTCCAGTTCCGCCGCGGCCCGGTCCAGGTCGGTCGCCAGCAGGTCGGCGCGGAACGCGCAGAGCTGCAGCGTCATCCGTGCGGCCCCGCGCTCCCCGACGACCAGCCGGATCGGTTTCCCCCGGTCGTCCAGATCTCCGACGATGAAGTCCAGCAGCCGCACCCCGGCGCTGTCCAGGAACGAGACCGCGGTCAGGTCGATCAGCACGGCGCTCGCCTCGGTGGTCCGGGCCACGACGGCCCGGCCGATGTCGTTGGCGTTCGCGAGGTCTATCTCACCCTTCAGATGGACCAACTCCGTGACACCCCGCCGCGAGAAGCTCACCCACTCGTCGGTCATGCCGTGCCCACCAGAACGGGGTGGCTCCGCCATGAACTCCCTCCGGTCGCTCATGCCGTGCTCACCAGAGCGGGGTGGCTCCGCCATGAACTCCCTCCGGTCGCTCATGCCGTCGTCCTGTGCCGTCGCATCGTCACCGTCGTCCCCTCGCCGCCACGGTCGAAGGCCACCTCGTCCATCGACTCGTAGATGAGCTGAAGGCCACGGCCGCGGGTGAAATCGGTGGGCGGCTCCGTCCCCCCGCGCCAGCCGCCCCGGTCGGTGACCCGGACCTCCACCGTCTCCGCGCTGATCGTGGCGGACACGTCGACCACCCCGAACGGGTCGTCGGCGTACCCGTGCTCGATCGAGTTGGCCACCGCCTCGGAACAGGCGAGCAGCACCGCGTTGAGGCAGTCGGTGTCCACCCCGTGGCCGGCCAGCCAGCCGCGCATGTCGGCCCGGAGCAGGGCGATCTGCAGCGGGTCCGCGCCGATCGAGCGTTCCAGCCGCTCCTCGGCGCCCAGGGTGAGGCAGAGCAGGCACACGTCGTCGCCGTGGTCCCGGCCGACCAGGGTGTCGGCCAGGCTGGCGGTCAGGCCCTTGAGCGGCGCGTCCCGCAGCCGCGCGTACTCGCGGGCGAGGGTCTCGAAACCGCGGTCGATGGGGCGGTTCCGGCGCTCGATGAGGCCGTCGGTGTAGAGCAGCAGGCGGCTGCCGGCGGCCAGGCGCATCCGGTGCTCGACGCGGCGGCGGTCGCCGGCCCGGGAGCCGATCGGCGCGGACCGGCCCTCCAGCAGGTACGTCGGGGAGCCGGCCGGCTCGTGCAGCAGCGGGGGCAGGTGACCGGCGCAGGCGTACGACACCTCACTGCTGAGCAGGTCGATCTCGGCGTAGACCAGGGTGGCCATCCGGGCCGAGTCGACCCGGTCACAGAACCGGTCCAGGTCCTCCAGCAGCCGGGCCGGCCCGTTCTCCGCCGAGGCCAGCGCCCGGATCGCGCTGCGCAGCTGGCCCATCGTGGTGGCCGCCTCGATGCCCCGCCCGACCACGTCGCCGACCACCACGGCCAGCTTGTTGGCGGTGATCAGGAAGGCGTCGTACCAGTCGCCGCCGACCTCCATGTCCTGCGCGGCGGCCTGGTAGTGGGTCTCCACCGCGAACCTCGGGTCGGCGCCCGGCACGTCCGCGGCCAGCAGGCTGCGCTGCAGGGTCCGGGCGATGGCCCGCTCCTGCTCGTAGAGGCGGGCGTTCTCGCAGGCGAGCGCGATACGGTCGGCCAGGTCGATGAGGAACAGCCGCTCGGCCTCGGCGCCGCGGCGGTCCGGGGCCATCCGGACGGCCAGCGTGCCGAGCACCCGGCCGCGGACGATCAGCGGCAGCACGGTGCAGCCCAGGGCGTCGCCGTCGGTGGCGAAGACCGGCGCCGCCGTCTCCACCGCCTCGGCCGTCCGCTGCTCGATCCGCGCCGGATCGGGCGCCGGGCCGCCGTGGTGCTCGACCAGGCCGGCCGGGCCGACCTGGAGCCGGATCAGGGCCCAGTCGGCGATCTCCGGGACCACCCGCTCGACGAGCCGGCGGGCCCGCTGCAGCAGCCGGTGCTCCTCGTCCAGCGCCCGCGTGGTGCGGGCCAGGAACGACGAGCGCTCCTCACGGCGCCGGGCGTCGTCGTAGAGCCGGGCCCGGTCCAGCGCCTGCCCGGCCTGCTGCCCGAGCAGCCGGATGACCCGCAGCTCACCGTCGGTGAGGACACGCTCCTCACGGAAGCTGAACGCCAGGACGCCCAGCACGTTCATCCCGGCCTGTTCGTCGGCCGGGCCGGTGGTCAGCGGGAGCAGCACCACGCTGCGCCGCTCGGACCGGCGCATCGACTCGGCCAGGTCCGGGAAGTGCTCCTCGGCCTCGGCCACGGTGCCGACCACGTGCAGGTCGCCGCGCCGGGCCACCTCGGCGACCGCCCGGGTCGACGAGCGGGGCATGTCGTCCCAGTTGCCGGTGGTCGGATCGGTCGAGGCGACCGCGATCAGCCGGTCCGAGTCGGTGTCGACCAGGTAGATGCTGCTGCTGGTGGCCTGGAAGGCGGGCTCCGGCGCGCGTACCACGGCCTCCGCGACCTCCGCCTCGGTCGGGGCCGCCGCCAGGTCGGCCACTATCCGCTGCAGAACCCGGACCCGTTGCTCCGAGGACTCGGCGGCCCGGCGGGCGCTCAGCAGCTCCCGCTCGTAGCTGCGCCGCTCGGTGGCGTTGAAGACCATCGTGCGGATGATCCGGGGCACCCCGGTCGGCCCGCGTTCCAGCACCGAGTTGACCAGGGTGGGCACCGCCTGCCGGTCCGACCGGACCACCTCGAGCGCGATCTCGTGCACCTCGCCCTGCATGTTCAGTAACGGCGCGTAGTGCGTCTCGTGATAGATCTGGTCGCTCTTGGTCAGCAGGTCGCGGAACCGTTTGAGGCCGATCAGGTCGGACCGCGAATACCCGGTCCAGTTCAGGAACGTCTCGTTGACCCGGACGATCGTGCCGTCCGGGAGCGTCGTCAGGTATCCACAGGGGGCATGCTCGTACAGGTCCTCGGGATCGTCGTCCCAGGGCAGTCGCAACTCCTGTGTCACGTCCGGCCCACCAGATTCACTCACGCCAATGCTCCGCCGATCATGCCCGCTGTCTACAACCAGGACTTGATCGCGTCAACCGTCTCCTCGGGCGCACTCAGGTTCGGACAGTGGCCGGTCGCGTTGAGGGCCATGAACGTGCTCTCCGGAGTGTTCTTGTGCACGTACTCGCCGACCACGGTGGGCGCGATGACGTCGTCCGAGCACTGCAGGACCAGCGAGGGGACCCGCAGCCGGGGCAGATCGGCGCGGTTGTCGGAGAGGAAGGTGACCCGGGCGAACTTCTTGGCGATCTCCGGGTCGGTCATGCAGAAACTGTTGGTCAGCTCCTCGCCGAGCTCCGGCCGGTCCGGGTTGCCCATGATCACCGGGGCCATCGCGCTCGACCAGCCCAGATAGTTGCTGTCCAGGGACTCCAGCATCTGCTCGATGTCGGTGTGCTGGAACCCGCCGACATAGCCGTCGGTCTCGTCGTCGATGTACCGCGGGGAGGGGCCGACCATCACGATCCCGGCGAACCGGTCCGGCTCCCGGACCGCGGCGAGCACCCCGATCATCGCGCTCACCGAGTGGCCGACGAAGATCACGTCACGCAGGTCGTTCTCGTGGATGATCTCCAGGACGTCCTCGGAATAGCCGCCCAGGGTGCCGTGCCGGGAGTCGCGATAGGCCGACAGGTCGGACCGGCCGTTGCCGACGTGGTCGAACAGGACGATCCGGTGCGTGTCCTGGAAGGCCGGCGTGACCAGACGCCACATGTTCTGATCGCATCCGTACCCGTGAGCGAACAGCATCGGCCGATGAGACTCGGACCCCGAGATCGTGACGGCGTTTCTCTGTGTCGTACTCATGCGATGGCGGCGCACGCCCGAGCCGGGGGCGCCCCTCCCTCCCCAACTGCACGCGAATGATGTGTCGCACTCCGGATCGTGACTCCGGGCACTCTCCAGCCCCGAAGGGCCGATCGATGCGGGTCCGGGTAACCATACGACTCCGGAGCGTTTCGCACATCGCCCCCGTTGTCCGCCATCGGCGCCCGGTGCCCGGAACCAGCCTTCCCGTCCGGGTGGCGAACCGCCCCTAACCTGGGGCGAGAGGTTCGTGTCCGGGCGTGCGGGAGGAGATCGAATAAATGGTCGACCAGCAGCCGGGAGACACCACCCCGGCGGCCGGAATGCCCGACCCCACCCGGTTCGCCGGAGCTGACGAGGGCGAGCCGCCGACCGCGGCCGTCCCCGGCCGGTGGAGCGGCGCGGCGATGGTGCCCGAGCCGTCGCCCCGGCGGTCGCGGTGGTCCCGCATTCTCGACAGATTCACCGGTTCGGCTGACGGCGAGCACGACGACCGCACCGCCGTGCCGGCCGTCGACCCGTGGGCGGGTCAGGACACCCCGGTGTGGGCGGAGGCGTACACCACGTCGCCGGCCGGCGTGACGGCCACCACCGTCCAGGCGCCTCCCACCCGGTTCGACAACCCCACCGCCGTCGACCGGCCGGCCGCCTCCGGCGCTTCCGCACGGGCCGGCGGCACGCCATCGCCCGCCGGCAGCCCGGCCCCGCCCGCCGGCCTGCCGCCGCGACTCCGCGAGTGGAGTGAGCGAGCCTCGACCGAGGCGCCGGAGAGACTGCGGGCCTGGGGCCGGCAGGCGGCGGCCAACAGCCGGCAGGCCGCGGCGAAGGGCCAGGAGGTGGCGGCGAACGCGCCGGGCAAGCTCCGATCCTGGCGGCGGCAGGCCGCGGCGAGACTGCCGCGGCGGCAGCAGGCGGCGCCCCGCGGCCCGGTCCAGCCGCACACGCCGCTGGGACAGACCCGCCCGCCCGCGACGCCGCCGTGGACCGCCCGGCCCACCCCGCCACGACCACGGCGCCGCCTGCGCAGGCTGCGGCGGCTCGTGCTGCTGCTGGTCGTCCTGGCCGCCCTGGTCGCGGGACGGCCGTACATTCAGGAGCACGTCCCGGTTCTCAACCAGTACCCGGTGACGGCCGTCCTGCCGGACTCGTTCGCCGACCTCAGCCTGCGTGACACCGCGGCCGGGGAGAAGGCCGCCCGCCGCCTCGCCGAGCAGTTGCAGGAGGCGGGCGCGGACGGGGACGGCTTCGCCGGCGTCTACACCGACGCTCGGGGCAAGCGGGTCACCGTCTTCGGTGTCACCGGCCTGCGGCTCACCCCCGGCTCGGACCTGGACGGTCAGCTGAGCCGGTTGTCCGAGTCGCTCGGTTTGACGAACGTCCAGGCGTACGACGTCGGCGAGTTCGGCGCGCATCAGCAGTGCGGGACCGGCCGGCTGGACGGGACGTCGGTGGTCGCCTGCGGCTGGGCCGACCACGGCAGCCTGGCCACGGTCCTGCTGACCCGCCGCTCCCTGGACGAGAGCGCCGGCCTGGTCACCCGCCTCCGCGACACGGTCCTCGCCCCCGCCTGACGCCGTGTCCCGGCGAGGCACGCGGGGTCTTATTCCTCGCGCTTGGGGGCGTAACGAGGGATGTACTCCTGGCCGGTGAGCTTCTGGATCTCGCCCATCACCTGGTCGGTGAGCTCGCGCAGCGCGGTGCGGTCGTCGGAGCGGCCCACCGTGTCGATCGGTTTGCCGAACTTGACCGTGATGACGCCGCGCTGGAGCTTGGGGAAGAGCCGGCCGATGGGCTGGACCTTGTCGGTGCCGACGACGCCGACCGGGATGATCGGGACGCCGGCGGCGACGGCCAGGCGGGCGACGCCGGTGCGGCCGCGGTAGAGCCGGCCGTCGGGTGAGCGGGTGCCCTCGGGGTAGACGGCGACCAGTTCACCGCCGCGCAGCGCGGGGATGGCGGCGTCGAAGGCGGTGAGGGCGGCGCGCCCACCGGCCCGCTCGACGCGGATCGCGCCGACGCCTGCCATCAGCTGGCGGTTGAACCAGCCCTTGACGCCGGTGCCGGTGAAATAGTCCGACTTGGCCCAGAAGGCGAGATGGCGTGGAACCACGGCGCCGAGGAGAAGCTCGTCGGCGACGGAGAGGTGGTTGCCCGCGAAGATCGCTCCGCCGGTCTGCGGAATGTGCTCGATGCCTTCGACGTGCGGCCGCCAGCCGGTCATCAGCACTCTGCCGAGGGTGACCTTGCCGATTGAGTAGAGCAGCGGCAACTCGTCCTCCGGGACGCGTGGGGGGTGTGGTGCTGTGAGGTTAGCTGACAGTCGCCGCGATGTACCCAGCGACGTGGGCCCAGCCCGGATGTTCGCCCACACCAGGCGAACATCCGGGCCAATCGGTTGAATCACACGACCGAGACGGTCACCCTGACCTGGTCTCCGTCGCCGACCTCGCCGGCGAAACCGTCGTTCAGGTCGGCGAACGCGACCGACGTGGCGAGGGTCTCGCCGGCGACGAACGCACCGTGCGCCTCGACCGCCGCCCGCACCGGCCCGGACGCCGACAGGGTCAGCGCGATCCGGTCGCTGACGTCCAGCTCCGCGTCCCGGCGGGCCTGCTGCACGACCCGGATCACGTCCCGGGCCAGGCCCTCGGCCGCCAGCTCGGGGGTGACCGCGGTGTCCAGCACGACCACGCCGCCACCGGCCGGCAGCGGAGCGGAGTTCTCCACGTCGGCGGCGACCAGTTTCAGCTCGTACTCCCCTGGAGCGAGGGTGACGCCGGCCGCGACCGGGGCGCCGTCGACGAGCTGCCAGTCACCGCTCTTCACTGCCTTGATCACCTGCTGGACCTGCTTGCCGACCCGAGGGCCGAGCGCCCGCGGGACGACGGTGAGGACCTGCTGGCAGTACGCGGCGACGTCGTCGGTGAAGATCACGTCCTTGACGTTGATCTCGTCCTTGAGCAGGTCCCCGAGACCGGTCAGGGCAGCTCCGGACGGGGACGCGACGGTGGCCGAGGCCAGCGGCAGCCGGACCCGCAGGCCCTTCGCCTTCCGCAGGGAGAGGGCCGCCGAGGCGACGTCCCGGATCGCGTCCATCGAGGCGACCAGGTCGTGGTCGGCCGGGAACGTGCCCGCCGACGGCCAGTCGGTCAGGTGCACCGAACGGCCGCCGGTCAGACCGCGCCAGATCTCCTCGGCGGTCAGCGGGGCGAGCGGGGCGACCACCCGGGTCACGGTCTCCAGCACGGTGGCGAGGGTGTCGAAGGCGTCCTCGTCACCGGCCCAGAAACGGTCCCTGGAGCGGCGGACGTACCAGTTGGTCAGCGCGTCGAGGTAGGACCGCACCGAAGCGGCCGCGCCCGAGATGTCGTAGTCGTCCATCTGCCGCTGTACGTCGCTGACCAGCTCACCGGTCTTGGCGAGGATGTAGCGGTCGAGCAGGTGCGTGGAATCCGCCCGGTTCTTCGCGACGTAGTCGGACGCGTTCGCGTAGAGGCTGAAGAAGTACCAGACGTTCCACAGCGGCAGCAGCACCTGACGGACCGAGTCGCGGATCGCCACCTCGGTCACCGGCATGTCACCACCACGGAGGACCGGGGACGACATCAGCATCCAGCGCATGGCGTCGGAGCCGTACGTGTCGAAGACCCGGTACACGTCCGGATAGTTCCGCAGCGACTTGGACATCTTGCGCCCGTCCTCGCCCAGCAGGATGCCGTGGCTCAGGCAGTTCCGGAACGCCGGCCGGTCGAACAGCGCCGTGGCCAGCACGTGCATGGTGTAGAACCAGCCGCGGGTCTGCCCGATGTACTCGACGATGAAGTCACCCGGGTAGTGGTGCTCGAACCACTCCTTGTTCTCGAACGGGTAGTGCACCTGCGCGAACGGCATCGAACCCGACTCGAACCAGCAGTCCAGCACCTCGGGAACCCGGCGCATGACCGACTTCCCGGTCGGGTCGTCCGGGTTGGGGCGGGTCAGCTCGTCCACGTACGGCCGGTGCAGGTCGGTCACCCGTACCCCGAAGTCACGCTCGATCTCCTCGTAGGAGCCGTAGACGTCGACCCGCGGATAGGACGGGTCGTCCGACTTCCACACCGGGATCGGCGAGCCCCAGAACCGGTTCCGGGAGATCGACCAGTCACGGGCGTTCGCCAGCCACTTGCCGAACGAGCCGTCCTTGATGTGCGACGGCGTCCAGCTGATCTGCTGGTTCAGCTCGACCATCCGGTCCCGGAACTTCGTCACCGCGACGAACCAGGACGACACCGCCTTGTAGACGAGCGGGGTGTCACAGCGCCAACAGTGCGGGTACGAGTGCAGGTAGCCGTCGTGGCGCAGCACCACACCGCGCTCCTTGAGCGTGGCGATCACCGGCTTGTTGGCGTCGAAGACCTGCAGCCCCTGATAGTCGGGGACCAGCGAGGTGAACCGGGTGTGGTCGTCGACGGTCACGACGGTCGGGATGCCCGCCGCGTTGCAGGCGTTCTGGTCGTCCTCGCCGAAGGCCGGGGCCATGTGGACGACACCGGTGCCGTCCTCGGTGGTCACGAAGTCGGCGCCGAGGACCTGGAAGGCGTTCTCCCCGCCCTTCTCGACCAGGAAGTCGAACAGCGGGGTGTAGCGGCGCCCGACCAGCTCACTGCCGAGCACCGTGCCGACCTTCTCGAACCCCTCGAGCTCCTTGGCGTACGCGGCCACGCGCCCCGCACCCACGATGAGCCGCTGCCCGTCCCCGTCGGCCAGAACGGCGTACTCGATGTCGGGGCCGACCGCCAGCGCCAGGTTCGACGGCAGGGTCCACGGGGTGGTGGTCCACACCGCGATGTCCGCACCGTCTGAAAGCGCCTCCGGCCCTGGGCCCGCCGCCAGCCGGAACCGCACCGTCAGAGCCGGGTCGGTCCGGTCCCGGTAGACGTCGTCCATCCGGGTCTCGGTGTTCGACAGCGGCGTCTCACAGCGGAAGCAGTACGCCAGGACGCGGAAGCCCTCGTACACCAGGCCCCTGTCATGCAGCGTCTTGAACGCCCACATGACCGACTCCATGTACTCCGGGTCGAGGGTCTTGTAGTCGTTCTCGAAGTCCACCCACCGGGCTTGGCGCGTGACGTACCGCTCCCAGTCCTTGGTGTAGGTGAGCACCGACGTGCGGCAGGCCTCGTTGAACTTGTCGATGCCCAGGTCGACGATCTGCGCCTTGCTGGTGATGCCGAGCTGCTTCTCCGCCTCCACCTCGGCGGGCAGGCCGTGGGTGTCCCAGCCGAACCGGCGCTCGACCCGCTTGCCCCGCATCGTCTGGTAGCGCGGGACCAGGTCCTTCACGTACCCGGTGAAGAGGTGCCCGTAGTGCGGCAGGCCGTTCGCGAACGGCGGGCCGTCGTAGAAGACGTACTCGTTCGCGCCGTTCTCCCCGGCCGGGCGCCGCTCGACGGACGCCTCGAACGTCTTGTCGGCGGCCCAGTGGTCGAGCACCGCGCGCTCGACGGCCGGCAGGTCGGGCGACGCCGGCACGCCCGTGGCATCGGTGTGCTTCGGATAGGCCATCGGTGTTTCCCCTCAAGCAGTTCACTTCTCGTGACTGCGAGGACGAGCCCTTCCAGGCCCGCGGTACCACCTCGCTTGACGGGAGACCCGCCCGCTCATTTCGCCGGATCTGCCTGCGCGGTCCGGTGGCCGCCCGGTTCTACTAGGGGGTGAGCCCGTTCTTCCGAAGGCTCCCCGGTGATGGCCGGTTCAAAGCCTGCGCGCCACCACGATACCGGCCGCGCGCCGCACACCCGAAATCCGTTACGCGACGCGGCGCGAATGATCGGTGCCGGACAGAAACTGCTGATCACTCCCGCGATAGAAGCGGGCCGGGATGCGTCCGCGCCCATGCGGGCGAGCCGGCAGGGGCGGGTGAAGTCCGGGCGCGGATCGCGCCCGGAACCTCACACCCTGCGAAACGCGTCAGAGCTTGGGGAACCAGAGGGCCAACTCGCGCTCGGCGCTCTCCGGCGAGTCGGAGGCGTGCACCAGGTTCTCCCGGTTGGAGAGCGCGAGGTCACCACGGATCGTCCCGGCGGCCGCCTTGCGGCCGTCGGTCGCGCCGATCATCGCGCGGACCACCTCGATCACCGAGTCGCCGGAGAGGACCAGGGCGGCCAGCGGGCCACTCGTCATGAAGTCCTTCAGCGGCGGGTAGAAGGCCTTGTCCACATGCTCGGCATAGTGCGCGTCGGCGAGAGAGGCGTCCATCGTGCGCAACTCCAGCGCTTCGACGACCAGGCCCTTACGCTCGAAACGGGACAGAATCTCACCGAGGAGCCCGCGGCGGACCGCGTCGGGCTTGATGAGGACGAGCGAACGCTCGGTGGTGCTGGACACGCAGTTCCTCCGTTGCAGGGGGCAGGCCGACACGCGGGAGTTCAGCCTATCGGTACCGCGAACTCCTCGAGCGGCGATGTCCGGACCGGCGCACTTTCGCGGACGCGGCGCCGGGTCATAACCTGACGGGAACTACCGGGAGGTCCACAGTGGCGAACCAGACCGGCCGGCCCATCGCCCCGGCGCGCAGACTGGTGGCGGCGATCATCGCCACGCTGGCGATCTTTGTGATCGTTTTCGGTCTCGGCATGGGGAGTCCGCCGGTCGCCGTGTTCGGCGTCGCGGTGCTCGCCGTGGCCGTCGTCGTCGCGTTCATGAAGGTGTCCCGCCGCGGCCGCGCCACCGTGGCCGGCAGCGCCGAGGTCAAGTCGATCACCCCGGCCCCGCTCGCCGGGGCGTACGGCCGCGCCACCCTCGAACTCATCGTGGTCGCGCCCGGGCTCGGCGCCTTCGACACGATCGTCCGCGAGTCCCGCGTCCCGGTCGAGAAATGGCCGCTGCCCGGCACCACCGTGCCGATCACCGTCGACGTCGACGACACCCGCCGGGTCCGGGTCAACTGGCGCGACGCGCCGGCCCGCGCCGAGGGCGAGGACCCGCCGCCTCCGCCGCAGCCGCAGCCCACGTCCCGCCCCGACGACGAGCTCGACGACGAGTTGTTCGGCGCCGTCGACCCCGCCCCGTGGGAGGGCCGCCGCGACGACTGGGACGTCGACTCCGGCGATCCCCCGCCCCCACCGCCGCCCGCGTCCGGCCCGCGCGCCACCGCCACCACCTACGCCCGCCGCACCGCCACACCGGTCGTGGTCCGCGACACCCCCGCCGGCACCATCGTCGAAGGCCAGGTGGTCGGCACCGACGAGGAGCCGCCACCGCTTCCCCGCCGGGCCGGCAACGCCCCCCGCTTCGGTGCCCGCCCCGCCGCCGCCACCCCGGCGGACCTCGACGACCCGCCACCCCCGTCCTGGACCGATCCGGACCTGAACTCCGACCTCGACTCCGACCTCACCGCCGACCCCCGCCCCCGCACCGGCTCGGGCCGATGGGCCGACCCCGGTCCCCGGCCGGCCCCGCCGGCCTCGGCCACCCCCGACGATCAGCCCGCCACGGACGCTCCCACCAGCCCGGGCGCTCAAACCAGCCCGGAGACGTCGACCGATCCGGACGACCGACCCGCCCCACACGGTGGCACCGATCCGGACGACCGACCCGCCCCACACGGTGACATCGGCCCGGACGACCGACCCGCCCCGCACGGTGGCGCCGGCCCGGATCCCGGGACCGACTTCGACGACGAGCCCGGTCCGGAGCCCATCTCCCGCCCGGCCTCCTCAGCGGCTACCCCCGAGCCGGCCGTCGAGCACGGCGGCCACGCACGGCTCGCGGAGGACGCCCGCCCCACCCGGTCCCCGGGCCCCGCACCCACCGGCCCCGCGACCGGCACCACCTTCACCACCCCGATCCCGGCGGAGCGGCCCGGCGCCACATCCGCCCCGGACGAGCCCTCCGGAGGCACCGGCCACACCGCGTTCGCCCAGTTCAGCACCCCTCGCACCGCTTCAGGCGCGGCCTCCGGCCGACCGCCCGGCGCCCGGCCGAGCCCACGCCCACGTGCGGCCTCCAGCCCCACGGCGTCCACCCCACCCCCTTCCTCCGGTACGCCCACCGAGCACCCGGACGACCCCACCACGAACGCTGCTCCACAGACCACCGTCACCGCGACGCAGACCAGCACCACCGCATCGCCGGTCGCCACCGCCACGCCGCGGGCCACCGCCACCGCCGCGCCCGTCGACACCGACTCCGCGCCGCGGGCCACCACCCAGACCGCTCCGACGGTCCCACCGGCTCAGCGCACCTCCACCGAGTCGCACACCAGCCCGGCCACCGAGCCCGACGCCCTCATCGACCTGGATCTGGACGGCCCGCCCACGCAGCCGCTCCCGCCCACCGCGGTCACCGCGGCCACCGCGGCCACCGCTCGCGGCACGTCAGGGCTCTCCGACACCTCCGCCGACACCGGCACCACAACCGACCGCCCCAGCACCTCCACCGACACCGGTACCGGCACCAGGAGCGACCGCCCCAGCACCTCCGCGCGCTCCGCTGCCGACAGCACCGCCGCAGATCCGGCCGCCACGGATACAGGGACGGCACGCACGACTGCCGCGCGCACGACTGCCGACAGCACCGCCGCAGACCGGGCCGCCACGGATGCAGGGACGGCGCGCACGACTGCCGCCGGCGCTGCGGCCGCTGCTGCTGCCGCCGCCGCGGGTGCCGCCGGCGCTGCCCGTTCGCCGGCTCCAGCACAACCGACTGCGGAGACCCGAACGAACCCGCCCAGGCTTCGGACCGAGGCCACACCCGCTCGCCCCACCGGCACGGACATCCCAGCGCAGCCCACGGGGCCGTCCCGAAGTGGCGCCGGCACGGCCGGCCCCACGCCCGAGTCCGCGGGCTCCGGCCACACATCGCAGGCCGCCGGTTCCGGCCGCGCCCCCGAGCCGAGCGGCCGCAGCCGTTTCACAGGTCCTGTCGACCCGGTCTCTCCCGCGACGCGCATTCCCCGGCCGGCCGGGGACACGCCGCCGCCTCCCCCGGCTCCCCGCCCTGCCGACGCTCCGGCGCCCCCGCCACCACCGGTTCCCCGCCCGGGCCACGCCGCCGCGCCACCTCCGGCACGCCCGCCCCGCCCCGCCGCCTCCGGTCACGACCAGGACAGGCGGGCTGACGCACCGAATCGCGAACAGAGCCGCCTCACCCCCGAGCAGGGCACCCGGTCCACCGCCCCGCTCCGGGGCCAGGACGTGCCGGGCCCGGATCGGGGCGGCGCATCACGGGAACAAGGCCCTCGGCCCGCCGCCTCGTCCCCCGGTCAGGACTTGCCGTCCCGGGAACAGCAGGTCTGGGCCCGGCCGTCGAACATCAGCCCGCCTCCGGCCCAACCGCTCTCGCCGCTGCAGGGCCCCGGCTCCCGTCGCCCTCGAGCGGACCAGCGCTGGGCCCCGCCCGCCCGACCGGACGTGGAGCATTCCGCCACGGAGACCGGCACCCCCTCCGCACCGCCCGCGCAGCCGATCTCCCCGGCAACGAACCGTTCGACCCCGGAGACCGGACCCCCATGGGCGCCGCCCTCCCACCCGGCCCCGGAACACTCCGCCACGGAGACCGGCACCCCCTCCGCACCGCCCGCGCAGCCGATCTCCCCGGCAACGAACCGTTCGGCCCCGGAGACCGGAACCCCGCAGACGGCCGGCCCCGCAGGTGCCGCGCAGTCCACCGAGGCGCAGACCAGAGGGGCCGGCGACGACGACACCGCGACCCGGCCGGAGGCACCGACCGCCGGTGGTCCGCAGACAGATCCACGGGCGGCGGCACGCCCTTCTCAGGACGAGAACCCGTGGGCACCGCCCACCGCCACAGGCCGGGCAGCCGCGTCCGCGCCGATCCCACCGAACGTCGACGCCCGGCCGCTCGGCAGCCGCACCCGCTTCTTCATGCAACCGGGCGACGACGCCGACGCCTCTTCGACAACGGCGGGCCCGGACGCTCCGCCGTCACCCGCGCCGACAGCGCGCTCCGAGGAAGCCACACCGTCGGCGCGTGAACGCACCGACGAGGCCGCACCGCCGTCGCGAGCACACTCCGAGCAGGCCGGCCCACCGGCCGGAACCGTGTCGTCCGCATGGTCGGACGGAATCGCGCCGCCGGCGAAGCCGATCCCCCGCCCGGCGGCGGACCGCCCGGCGGCAACGCCCTACCGCGAGCCGGGAGAAGACCGGTCGCAGACCGGACCGGAGGAGAACCGGACGCCACCGGTCGCCCGGCCGGTGCGGCCGGAACCGGCTGCGACCGCCCATCCGGCGCAACCGCGGCCCGAGCGGGCTCCCTCATCGACGCCGCACAGCCCGTCACCGGTCTCGTCGTCGCCGCACACCCCGTCACCGTTGTCGCCGCCGCCTGCCGCCCCGGCCCCGGACCGCCTGTTCCCGAGCGCGCCTCGGCCGACCATCGCCCACGACGACGGTTCCCTTCCCGGCATCGACCAGATCGACATCCCGCTCGACCCGGATTTCCCGATCGGCGCCGACCTGCCGATCTACGAGAATCCCGAACCCGCCCCGGAGAATCGGCCGCACGCTTCCGGCGCCCGGTCCGACGGCATCATCGCGCCCCCGCAGCCCGAACCGCCTGAGCCCGACCGCGCTCACCCGGCGACCGGCCCGCAGCCCTCGTCGCCGCAGGGCCGGGCGGGTTCGGCGGAAGCTCCGCAGTCGTCGCAGCGGGATCGGACAAGTTCCGGCCTGGAGACCGGCCGGTCGAGCGCAGCCGCCGGCTCAGCGGCAGGTCAGGCTCCTGTCGGCGGGACCGGCACGCGGCCCGCACCCCGACGGGACGGGGCGGAGCCGGCCGGAGAGGACGGAATGCCCACGCCGTCCGCGCTGCGGGACGGGATCATCGGGGTGGCGGTGGGGCGGGCGGCCGTTTCGCCGGACGCGTTCCCGACGCCGCGCTTCGACGACGCCGAGACCGGTGACAGGCCCGACGACGAGACCGACGGCGAGACCCGCGACAGGACCGACGCCGAGACCGGCGGCGAGACCGGTGACGGGAAGCAGCAGGGCAGCCCGTGGGGTGACTTCAGCGGCCGCCGTCAGCCCGACGAGCGGGCCGGCGATGTGATCACCGCCTACCCGAGCGCCCGGCCCGGCCCGGCCGGAGCGATCCACGGCGTGGGCATCACCATTCTCGTCACGGACCTGGAGCGGTCGATGCGGTTCTACCGTGACACGCTCGGTTTCTTCGAGATCGACAACGGTGACGGCAGTGCCGTGCTGGCCTCCGGTGACACCCGGCTGGTGTTGCGTACCGTGCACAATCTGACGTCCGACGCGGGCCGCCTGATCTACCTGAACCTGGAGGTCGGCGACATCGAAGCGGTCCACGCCGAACTACGGGACAAGGGCGTCAAGTTCGTCCACTCGCCCCGCGCGGTGAACCGCGGCGACAAGCTGGAACTGTGGTCGGCCACCTTCCGTGACCCGGACAACCACAACATCGCCATCACCCAGTGGCGGGCCATCGGCTGAGCAGGCCAGGGCACAGGAAGAGCTGAGCAGGCCACGGCGCAGGAAGAACAGAGAGACCGCGACCAGCCGGTGATCCGGCTGGTCGCGGTTCGTCGAGGCCGGGGTGCGTCTCAGCCCAGGATGGTACGGCGGACGTGCAGCCCGTAGGCCCAGGCCAGCCCGAAGATCACGCCGACGGCCGCGAGCGTCCAGTGCAGGAACCCGCCGGCGATCAGCAGCACCTGAACGGCGGTCCCGGCGCCCCACGCCCAGTTCCGTTTCATACAGCCGGCGATCACGACCGCGGCCCCCGCCAGGACGAGGACCGCCGTGATCGCCGGGCCGCTGCGGTCCCCCGCGATCACCGACAGCGGCGCGATCGTGAGAAGCAGCACGATCACTTCGAGGGCGAGTGTTCCGGCGCCGAGGCCCCGTACCGCGGCCTGGGGGTTGCGAAGCCCGGACGGCCGCGGCCCCGCGGCAGCCGGAGTCGTCTCGGACGACGTCGCGTTCTCCTCCGGACCGATCATCGTCTGAGCAGCTTCCGCGCGTCGGCGACGGTGACGACCGAACCGGTGATCAGCACGCCGACCCCGCTGAGCTCCCCGGACACGTCCTCTTCGGCGAGGACGACGGCTTCCTCGATGGCGTCCGGCATGGTCTCGGTGATCGTCACCCGGTCCTCGCCGAAGATCGTGATCGCGAGCTGCCCGAGCTCCATGGCCGGCATCGCGCGCGGCGAGCTGTTCTGCGTCACCACGATCCGCGCGGCGACCGGTTCGAGCAGGTCGAGCAGGCCGGCCGCGTCCTTGTCGCCGAGCACCGACACGACCACCACCAGGTGCCGGAAGGTGAACTCGTCCTCCAGCGCGGCGACCGTGGCGGCCATCCCGTGCGGGTTGTGTGCGCCGTCCAGCAGGATCGTCGGCGCGCTGCGGACCCGTTCCAGCCGGCCCGGCGAGTCGGTTTTGGCGAAACCCTCCCGGACCAGGTCGGCTTCGAGCTGTTTGCCGGGCCCGGCGCCGAGGAACGCCTCGACGGCGGCGAGCGCGATCGCGGCGTTCTGGGCCTGGTGGGCACCGAACAGCGGCAGGAAGATCTCGTCGTAGACCCCGCCGAGGCCCTGCAGGGTGAGCAGCTGCCCGCCGACTGCCTGGACCCGTTCGACGACGCCGAACTCGCTGCCTTCCCGGGCGAGGGTGGCGCCCATGTCCGCGCAGCGTTCCAGGATGGGCCGCATGGCCTCCTCGTTCTGCAGCGCGGTGACCACCGTGGCGCCCTGGTGGATGATGCCGACCTTGTGCCAGGCGATGTCCTCGACGGTGTCGCCGAGCCATTCGGTGTGGTCGAGCCCGATCGGGGTGAGCACGCACACCCCGGCCTCGATGACGTTGGTGGCGTCCTCCTCGCCGCCGAGCCCCACCTCGACCACGGCGATGTCGACAGGCGCGTCGGCGAATGCCGCGTACGCCATCGCTGTCGTCATGTCGAAGTAGGTCAGTGGCTCCGGGTTGCGGGCGTCGAGCAGTTCGGCGAGAGGCGCCACCTCGTCGTACGTGGTGGCGAACGCCTCCTCGGACAGCGGCGTCCCGTCGAGGCTGATCCGTTCTCGGACCGTCTCCAGGTGCGGGCTGGTGTAACGCCCGGTGTGCAGCCCGTGCGCCTGGAGCAGCGAGTCGATCATCCGGGCGGTGCTGGTCTTGCCGTTGGTCCCGGTCAGGTGGATCGCCGGGTACGCCCGCTGCGGGCTGCCCAGCACGTCCATCAGATCCCGGATCTTCTGCATGTCGAAGACCATGCGGGTGAAGCCGCGCTTGTCCAGCGCGGCCTCGACCTCGTTGTACTCGCTCATGAGGCGGGCAGCGCCTGGAGAGCGGCAGCGATCCGGACCAGGTCGGCTTCCGCCGCGGCGAGCCGGTCCTTGATCTTCGCGACGACCTGTTCCGGCGCCTTCCCGATGAACGCCTCGTTGCCGAGCTTGGCCCGGCACTGGGTCGCCTCCTTCTCGGCGGCGGCCCGGTCCTTCTCCAGGCGGGCCCGCTCGGCGGCGACGTCGATGGCGCCCCGGGTGTCCAGGTCGACGGTCACCCCACCGGTCACCGCGAGGGTGGCGGTGGTGGCGAAGTCGGCGCCGGGCGCGTCGAGCCGGGCCAGCGAACGGATCAGTGGCTCGTGCGCGTCGATGCCGACGTTGCCCAGGCCGGTGAGCGCGGCGGTGACCCGCTGGCTCGGCTTGAGCCCCTGGTCGGAACGGAACCGCCGGACCTCGGTGACCACCTTCTGCAGGGCGGCCAGCTCCTCCTCGGCGGCGTCGTCGATGAGCGCCTGGTCGACGGTGGGCCACGCGGCCGTCATCACGGTCTCGCCGCCGGTGAGCGCGATCCACAGCTCTTCGGTGACGAACGGGATGACCGGGTGCAGCAGCCGCAGCAGCTGGTCGAGGACGTGCCCGAGGACCCGCCGGCTCTGCGCGGCCTCGGCCGTGTCGGAAGCCAGCACCGGCTTGCTCAGCTCCAGATACCAGTCGCAGACGTCGTCCCACGCGAAGTGGTAGAGGGCGTCACAGACCTTCGCGTACTCGTACGCCGCGAAGTAGCCGTCGACCTCCGCGGTGACGTGCTGCAGCCGGGACAGGATCCACCGGTCGATGGCGGACAGCTCGCTCGGCGCCGGCAGATCACCGGTGACGGTCGCGCCGTTCATCATCGCGAAGCGGGTCGCGTTCCACAGCTTGTTGCAGAAGTTGCGGGAGCCCTGACACCACTCCTCGCTGATCGGCACGTCGGAGCCGGGGTTGGCGCCGCGGGCCAGCGTGAACCGGGTGGCGTCGGCGCCGTACCGGTCGATCCAGTCGAGCGGGTCGACGACGTTGCCGAACGACTTCGACATCTTCTTGCCGAACTGGTCGCGGACCATGCCGTGCAGGTTGACCACGTCGAACGGCTGCTTGCCGTCCATGGCGTAGAGACCGAACATCATCATCCGGGCGACCCAGAAGAACAGGATGTCGTAGCCGGTGACCAGGACACTGGTCGGGTAGAACTTCTCCAGGTCGGCGGTCTGCTCCGGCCAGCCCAGCGTGGAGAACGGCCACAGGCCCGAGGAGAACCAGGTGTCGAGGACGTCCTCGTCCTGGTGCCAGCCCTCCCCGGTGGGCGGCTGCTCGTCCGGCCCGACGCAGACGATCTGCCCCTCCGGGCCGTACCACACCGGGATCCGGTGGCCCCACCACAGCTGCCGGGAGATGCACCAGTCGTGCATGTTGTCGACCCAGGCGAAGTAGCGCTTGGACAGCTCCACCGGCTCGATCTTGACCCGGCCGTCACGGACCGCGTCCCCGGCGGCCTGCGCGAGCGGCTTCGTGTTGACGAACCACTGCAGTGACAGCCGCGGCTCCACGGTCGTCTTGCACCGCGAGCAGTGGCCGACCGAGTGCAGGTAGGGCCGCTTCTCGGCGACGATCCGGCCCTGTTCCCGCAGAGCCGCCACGATCGCCGGCCGCGCCTCGTAACGATCAAGACCTTCGAACGGCCCGGGTACGGTGATGACCGCGCGCTCGTTCATGATGGCCGGGCTCGGCAGGTTGTGCCGCTGCCCGATCTCGAAGTCGTTCGGGTCGTGGGCCGGGGTCACCTTCACCGCGCCGGTCCCGAACGACGGGTCGACGTGCTCGTCCGCCACGATCGGGATGCGCCGGCCGGTCAGCGGCAGCTCCACCTCGGTGCCGATCAGGTGCTTGTACCGCTCGTCGTCGGGGTGCACGGCCACCGCGGTGTCACCGAGCATCGTCTCCGCCCGGGTGGTGGCGACGACGATCGAGTTCTCCCCCTCGCCGTAGCGGATCGAGACGAGCTCGCCCTCGTCCTCGGTGTGCTCCACCTCGATGTCGCTGAGCGCGGTGAGGCAGCGCGGGCACCAGTTGATGATCCGGTTGGCGCGGTAGATCAGCTCGTCGTCGTACAGCCGCTTGAAAATCGTCTGCACCGCGCGGGACAGGCCCTCGTCCATCGTGAAACGCTCACGCGACCAGTCGACGGAGTCACCCAGCCGCCGCATCTGCCCGAGGATCTTGCCGCCGGACTCGGCCTTCCACTCCCAGACCCGCTCCACGAACTTCTCACGCCCGAGGTCGTGCCGGGACAGCTGCTGGGCGGCGAGCTGCCGCTCCACCACGTTCTGCGTGGCGATGCCGGCGTGGTCCATGCCGGGCAGCCACAGCACCTCGAAGCCCTGCATCCGCTTGAGCCGGACCAGGGTGTCCTGGATCGTGTGGTCGAGGGCGTGGCCCACGTGCAGGGAGCCCGTCACGTTCGGCGGCGGGATCACGATCGTGAACGGCGGCTTGTCACTTTTCGGGTCCGCCGTGAAGTAGCCCTCCGATACCCAACGCTCGTACCGCCGCTGCTCTACCTCGCCCGGCTGGTACTGGGCGGAGAGGCCACCGGTGGGCCGGCTGTCGGGGGTACGGGTTTCGGTCGCATCGGTCACCCGACAAGTCTACGGATCCCCACCGACCGCCCCGAATTCGCACCTCCTCCGGACGACGCCCACCTCATGAATCGCGGTCCGGCCACCCCACCTCCCTTGGTCACCCGAGATAGGCTCGCCTGATGTCGGACCGCGGTCAGCCCACGCACGCCTCCCCCGATCCCGCTCCCGCGGATCCCACCGAGGCCCCCGCAACCCCGACATCCCCTGCCGCCGACTTCCCGCCCGGGCCGTCTGCCGACATCACGGCCGCGAGCTTCCCGCCCGAGCCCTATTCCGGCATCCGGGCCGACGATTCCCCGCCCGAGCCTCCCGCCGGCACCCCGGCCGCGGACTTCCCGGCCGAACCCCATGTCGGCATCCCGGCGCCGGATTCTCCGCACGAGCCTCTCGCCGGCATCCCGGCCGTCTTGCCCACCTCGGCGACCGGCCCGGTCGCCGACCGGCATCTCGAGCTGACCGCCGACGACAGCGACAACACCGACGACGCCCCGTTCCGCCTGACCCCTCCGGCCGACGAGTCCGCCCCCGCCGCCGCTCCGGGCAGCCGCCGAACCCGCACCATCGTCCTGTCGAGCCTGCTCGTCGTGGCTCTGGCCGGCGCCGTCACCATCGGCTGGTTCGGCTGGCAGGTGAACACCCAGCGCCAGACCAGCCTCTCCACCCCCACCAGGATCGGCACTCTGGCCCTCGACGACAGCGAGGAGGCCACCGCCACCGCCGACTACCTGCAGAGCGCCCTCTCCGCCGAGATCTCCATGACCAAGGCTGTCGGCGCCGTCTACACCGACACCGCGGAGAAGACCGTCCTCTTCTTCGGCGGAACCACCCTGCTGTGGTCCCCCGAAAGCGACCTGGACTCCGCCTTCTCCTTGGTCAGCGACGACCAGGGCGCCGTCACCGACCTCCACGAGGTCGACGCCGGCCCATTGGGCGGAACCATGAAGTGCGGCCTCACCACTTCCCCCGACGGCGACATCACCGTCTGCGGCTGGGCCGACCACGGCAGCCTCGCCCTGGCCATGTTCCCCAACCGCACCGAACCCGAAGCCGCCCCGCTGATGCGCACCCTCCGCTCCGCCATCCAAACCCGCAACTAAACCCCCCCCCACCCACTCCAGCCCACCCAAAAAAGGCCTACCGAATCCATCGGTAGGCCTTCCTTACTTTCCACACCCCCGGTGCCACAGCAGAACCCAGCCATCCAGGCCCCACTACCTACCGCCACACCCACACCAGCACGGGCACCGGCACCGGC